>DASVNT010000027.1:0-75280 GCA_036383715.1 Sphingobium sp.
ATACCGGGCACCATTTCCCGCGACCATGGCTGGGACGCCCTGACGGCGCGCGACTGGCTGCCCGTGACCCAAATCGCCATCGACGGCGACTGGTCGGCCTTGCGCTTTCGTCCGCGTTCTGAAATTGCGCGGCTGACCAGAAAGACCGACCTGCCGGGACGCGCACAGACATGAGCTTCAACACATTCGGCCGCGAATTCCGCTTCACCACCTGGGGCGAAAGCCATGGCCCCGCCATCGGCGCGGTCGTGGACGGCTGTCCTGCGGGCATCGCGATCAGCGAGGCGGACATCCAGCCGTGGCTCGACCGGCGCAAACCCGGCACCTCCCGCTTCACGACGCAGCGACGCGAGCCGGATGAGGTCCGCATCCTGTCCGGCGTGTTCGAGGGCAAGACCACCGGCACGCCGATCAGCCTGATGATCGAGAATGTGGACCAGCGGTCCAAGGATTATTCCGACGTCGCCCTCGCCTACCGCCCCGGCCACGCCGATCAGGTTTATGACGTGAAATACGGCTTTCGCGACTATCGCGGCGGCGGGCGCTCGTCGGCGCGCGAGACGGCGAGCCGCGTGGCGGCAGGCGCGGTGGCACGGGCGGTGATCCCCGGCGTGCAGATAAGGGCATGGGTCAGCGCCATCGGCGGCGACACCATCGACCCCGCCAATTTCGACTTGGGCGAGATCAACAACAACCCCTTCTTCTGCCCGGACGCACAGGCGGCCGCCCGCTGGGAAAAGCTGGTGGACGAAGTGCGCAAGGCAGGCTCCTCCATCGGCGCGGTGGTGGAATGCGAGGCGACAGGCGTGCCCGCAGGCTGGGGCGCGCCGCTCTATGCCAAGCTCGACAGCGAACTGGCCTCCGCGATGATGAGCATCAACGCGGTCAAGGGCGTGGAGATCGGCGACGGGTTCGAGGCGGCGGCAGCGCGCGGCGAGGATAATGCCGACCCGATCCGGCCCGGCAACGATGGTCCGCGCATACTCGCCAATCATGCGGGCGGCATTTTGGGCGGCATCTCCAACGGCCAGCCGATCCGCGTGCGGGTGGCGTTCAAACCGACAAGCTCCATCCTGATCCCCGTCGAAACGGTCACGCGGGAGGGCGAAGCCGCCGAGATCGTGACCAAGGGTCGTCATGACCCCTGCGTGGGCATTCGCGGCGTGCCGGTGGTGGAGGCGATGATGGCGCTTGTACTCGCTGACCAGTTCCTGCTGGACCGCGCACAATCCGGCGTCACAAGATCCTGAAACAGCGTCAAATATTCATCGGACAACACGAAAATTGATTCCGATCGATATTTGAAAACCGCCTAATCCACGACTCAATGGAACTTTTGCGTCACTTGATGGCTTCTTGGGAGCCTTTCAGGAACATGCAGAAAAAACATAAGGAGTGGATATGCACAAGCTTCCCATACTTGCCGCGCTGTCGGTACTGACCTTGCCTCTCGCCGCCCATGCCCAGCTTGGCGGCGCGGTTGGCGGCACTGTCAACGGCACCATGGGCGCCGCGCAGGGATCGCTGGGTGGAGCAACCAACGGCTCGGTCGGCGGTTCCGTCGGTGCGCCGGTCGGCTCCACGGTCGACAGCGTCGGCTCCACCGCGCGGGGCACGACTGACACTGCCCGGTCCACCACATCGCGCACCGCCGACACGGCGCGCGACACCACGCGCAAGACAAAGGATCGTGCGCGCAACACGACCAACACCGCCCGCTCGACGGCGAGTGATACCGTGGCCGGGACAAGCGGCGCTGGGTCGGCGACCGGCGCTATGGGCGCGACGACCTCGCCCAGCGGCACCTCCGCAGGCGCATCGGGTGCGGGCAGCGCCTCCGGCGCGGGCCTCGGTTCGCAGGTCGGATCGGGCGGCAATGCCGGTGGTCAGGCGACCGTCTCGCCCAATGGCGCAAGCGTCGGCGCGACGGGTGGTGCCGCTGGCAGTGGATCGACACCGGGCGGCAGCCGCTGATCGGGCAATCTGCCTGACGACAGAACCGAAGAGGGCCGGACCATATGGTTCGGCCCTCTTTGCGTATGTCCTGTCCGCCCGTTACATGCCATGCTGATTGCTGGACGCATTGAACAATCGAATTGAACAAAGGGGATCGCGCGCATGACGGCTTCGGGCGCCGAGGGGGAAAAGGGCACGACGCTGCAATATTGGATGCTGGGCGGCTTTCTGGGCGGCCTGATCCTGGGCCTGATCGTCTATACGGTGGCACGCGATGCGCCGTGGGTCGGGTGGACGGTGCAGACCGTCACCGGCCCCATCGGCCAGATTTTCCTGCGACTGCTGTTCATGCTGGTCATCCCGCTGCTGGTGTCAGCCCTCATCATCGGCGTGGCGGACATGGGCGAGATCGCGACGCTCAAGGCCGTGGGCATCCGCACGCTGATCTACACCGTCGGCGTGTCGATCATCGCGGTCGCACTCAGCCTGCTGATCGTCAACATGATCCAGCCGGGCGCGGGCGTCGACCCGGAGGTGGCGCGCGGTATGCTGGCCCAGTCGTCGGCGGGCGCGAAGTCGATCATCTCCAACGTCGGTGAGCAGAAAAGCGCGATCGAGCAGCTTATCTCCATCGTCCCCACCAATGTCGTCGCCGCGATGAGCCAGAACGACATTCTGGCCGTCATGTTCTTTGCCCTGATGTTCGGCATCGGTTTCCTGCTGGTGCCGGTCGAGAAGACCGCCGCCCTGCGCGCCACCATCGAGGGTATTTTCGAGATTGCGATGCGGCTGATCACGCTGGTCATCAGGATCGCGCCGCTCGCCATCTTCTGCTTCATGTTCAACCTCGCCGCGCAATTCGGCTGGGATCTGATCATCCGCCTGTTTTCCTATGTCGGCGTGGTCGTGCTGGCGCTGGCGATCCAGATGTTCGTGACCTTCTCCATCCTGCTCAAGACTCTGGGCCGGAAAAGCCCCGTCGCCTTCTTCCGCGAAACGCGAGAGGCGATGGTGATGGCCTTTGCCACCGCCTCCTCCAACGCGACCCTCCCCACATCGCTCAAGGTCGCGCGGGAGCAACTGAAGCTGCCCGACAGCGTGGCGCGCTTCGTGCTGACCATTGGCGCCACCGCCAACCAGAACGGGTCGGCCATGTTCGAGGGCGTGACCGTGCTGTTCCTCGCGCAATTCTTTGGCGTGGACCTGACGCTGGGGCAGCAATTGGGGGTGATGGTGATCTGCGTGCTGGGCGGCATCGGCACGGCAGGGATTCCGGCGGCAACCCTGCCGGTGATCGCGCTGATCCTCGGCTCGCTGGGCGTGCCGCCGGAGGGGATCGGGCTGGTGCTGGGCGTCGACCGCTTCCTCGACATGTGCCGAACGACGGTCAACGTGATCGGCGATCTGGTCGCCGCGCAGGTGGTCAGCGCGACGTCGGAAAAGGCGCTATCCCATCAGGCCGAATGACCGGCCGAGGAAGATCAGCAGCATCGCGCCGAGCACCGACCCCAGGCATCCCGCCGGTTCCGCCGGTCGGCTGCCGCCGCGAAAGAAGCGCGCGATGAACCCGCCCGCCATCGACCCGGCAAGGCCCAGCAGGATCGTCGCGACCCATCCCAGCGCCACCGTGCCCGGATAGAAAAAGCGGGCGAGCCAGCCGATGACGAGGCCCACGATGATGAGCCGCAGGATGAAGAACATCGCGTCGGTTTTCCTTCTCGATACTGTCAGGATAGCGGGAGGCGCGGCGCATCGCCGCGCACGGGCGAGGAGTTGAAGGACGCGGTCGCCCGCATGGAACCCAGGGAGAAGCTGGCATTTGCCAGCCACTCGCGTCTGCCGCCGACATAGTCTGCCAGCCGGACCGCTACGCCACCCGCAGCAATGCCCATGGCGAACCATGCGATACGCGAACCCGGCATGTGACCTCCCTGTCCCAGCGCGGGTTTCACGCCGTATTGGACTTGTGACCGCCATCCACTATAGCCGCCCCAAACCTGCCGCGCACCTTCATTCTGGGAAGCACCGCAATGACGACCATCATCAAGACAGCCGACCTTATCGAGAGCGTGGCCGACGCCCTCCAGTACATCAGCTATTATCATCCGATGGACTATATCCGCGCGCTGGGCGACGCCTATGAGGCGGAACAGGGCCCCGCGGCCAAGGACGCGATCGCGCAGATCCTGACCAACAGCCGCATGTGCGCCGAGGGTCATCGCCCGATCTGCCAGGATACGGGCATCGTCAACGTCTTCATCAAATGGGGCATGGACTGCCGCCTCGACGACACGTCCAAGTCGTTGCAGGACGTGGTGGACGAAGGCGTGCGCCGCGCCTACCTCCACCCCGAGAACCGCCTGCGCGCCTCCGTGCTGGCCGACCCCGCCTTCACGCGCCGCAACACCAAGGACAACACGCCCTGCGTGCTGACCGTGGACATGGTGCCCGGCTCCAAGATTCACGTCGATGTCGCGGCCAAGGGCGGCGGGTCGGAGAACAAGTCCAAGTTCAAGATGATGAACCCGTCCGACAACATCGTCGACTGGGTGATCGACATGATCCCGCAAATGGGCGCCGGCTGGTGCCCGCCCGGCATGCTGGGCATCGGCATCGGCGGCACGGCGGAAAAGGCCGTCAGCCTCGCCAAGGAATCGCTGATGGGCCAGATCGACATGGCGCAGCTCAAGCAGCGCGGCCCGCAGAATGATATCGAGGCGCTGCGCATCGAGATTTTCGACAAGGTCAACGCGCTCGGCGTCGGCGCACAGGGTCTGGGCGGCCTCGCCACCATCCTCGACGTGAAAATCCTCGACTATCCCTGCCATGCGGCGGGCAAGCCGGTCGCGATGATCCCCAATTGCGCCGCGACCCGCCACGCGCATTTCACGCTCAACGGCTCTGGCCCGGCCTATCTGGAAGCGCCCAAGCTGTCCGACTGGCCCGCCGTCGACTGGAAGCCCAGCAAGGAGGCGATCCGCGTCGACCTCGACACGCTGACCCCCGAAGTGGTGCAGAGCTGGAAGCATGGCGACCGCCTGCTCCTGAACGGCAAGATGCTGACGGGCCGCGATGCCGCGCACAAGCGGATCAAGGACATGCTGGCCAAGGGCGAGGAACTGCCCGTCGATTTCAACGGCCGCGTCATCTATTATGTCGGCCCGGTCGATCCGGTCGGTGACGAGGTGGTCGGCCCCGCCGGTCCAACCACCGCGACCCGCATGGACAGCTTCATGGACATGATGCTCGGCCTCGGCCTCGCCGCCAGCGTGGGCAAGTCCGAACGCGGCCCCGCCGCGACGCAGAGCATCGCCAAAGCCAAGAGCGCCTACCTCATGGCGGTCGGCGGCGCGGCCTATCTGGTCGCCCGCGCGATCAAGCAGGCCAAGGTCGTCGGCTTCGCGGACCTCGGCATGGAAGCGATCTATGAGTTCGAGGTGCAGGACATGCCCGTCACCGTCGCGGTCGACAGCGAGGGGCTGAACGTCCACACGCTCGCCCCCGCCGAGTGGAAGGAAAAGATCGCGCGGGAGAAGCTGCTCGCCTGATCGGGCGGCATTTCCCCCGTGTTTACGACAACGGCGGCCTTTTTGCCCAACATGGGTTAAAGGCCGCCGTTTTCGCATGCGCCACCGGAAACTTCGACGGCTGCAAAGACGTTTCCCGTTCCCGCAGGAGACGCACCCCATGTCCTTCACCCAGCTCAACCCGCCCATGCCCATTGAAGTGCTCGACAAGGGCAAGGGGATGGCCATCGGCATGATCGACTATGGGCCGGAGCATAATCTGATCTGGGTGACGGCCATCGACGCCACGGGCGAAATCTGGTGTGCGCCCAATCCCAAGGTTCGGATGCAGTCCAACTGGACTTTGGGCAGGCCTAAGTCGCCGGATGTGGACGTGCGCTGGCCTACAGAGGGGTTGAGCGCGGTGAAGGGGAATTGAGATTTCCACCCCGTTCGTCCTGAGCCTGTCGAAGGACCGTTCTTCTTTTTCCACCGCCCCGCAAGAACAAGTGCAGTCCTTCGACTAGCTCAGGACGAACGGGCTTATGGGTCCATGGCATTACCCGACCGGCCGATAGCCCTTGCGCCATTTCGTCCACAGATGCCGGGCCAGCATGGCGGGCGGCATCCGCAGCAGGTGAGAGCGAACGTAGAAGCCCTGTCCGAGCAGCCAGCGCCCTTCCCGCCCCCAGCCGTCGCGGGACATCAACCGGGCGATGAACAGGCGATCCACCAGCGTCTGCCCCCTCCAGCCCGGAGGCACGTCAGTCCCATAGACCGCCGCCGCCAGCCGCGCCGCCTGCCTCACCGGCCCGCGAAGCTGGTGCAGCCCCGCGCGCGCCTCCAGCCGTTCCCAATAGCCGTCCATCTCCCCGAACTCGCCAAACAGACAGTGCATGTCCCACAGGTTGCGCAGGCCGCCCTCCAGCCCGCCATCGGCCAGCATATGCGCCGCAGCATGGCAGATCATGTCCTCCGGCGAAAGGATGGCGAGGCCGTTGGTCAGGGGCAGCGCATCCCCGATCATCGCATCGGCATCGGGCGTGGGCCGCGCGGTCAGCGGCAATATCGTATGGTGAACGTCTATCATCCGGTCCCGCGTCCGGTGGATTAGCGGCGGCAGTTCGTGCATCCAGCGGCGATAATAAACATCGTCATAAGGGTCCGGCTTCACCCATTCCCAACCGGCAGCCAGCAGCGCCGCCTCCACCGCGTCGATTCGGTCACGCGGCACCAATATGTCGAGATCGCCGATCGACCGCCCGACCCCCGCCGGCAGGCCCGCCGCCGCATAGGCCGTGCCCTTGAGCAGCAGCACGGGGACATCGAGGTCCGCCATCGCCGCGCGCGCGCGATCCGCCTCCCACAGCGCCTGCCGCCGCTCCGCCTCCGCATCGAAACGCGCGTCGTCGAGGATGCGTGCGACACGCGGCGGCACGGCGAGGCCGCCCAGCCGATGCGCCAGCGTCCCCATCAGCCGCTCCGACCGGGCGGTCGCGAACAGGCGCGTCCAGTCCTCCGGCGACAGCGACAGAGCCGACGCGGGATCGCGCAGCGCCGCGACGAGCAGGGCGGCGCTCATAGCGCCATTTCTCGCGTTTCCGCCCACAACGCCTCGACCATCGCCATGCCTTCCTCGCCGCTGGCATAGTCGATGCCCACGGCGGGCACGCTCGACACCAGCCGGGTCAGCGCGCGGAATCCCGGCTCGCCCAACGCGACATAATTGGTGGAGGCCTGCGTCAGCCGGATGAAGCACTCCGCCTCCTCCACCGGCCGCGCCGCCCCCTCGCCCCCAAAGCTGGGAAAGACGATCAGCGCCGGTTTCGCGGGCCGGTCCATCGCCTGCACCGCATCGGTGCGGGGGATGAGGTGGCGGATGTCCCCCTTGGGCGTCGCGGCCATCAGCGGACCGAGCCGATCCTCCCCCGCGATCTGCCGCACCGCATCGATGGAGGCGTTCTTCAGGCTGACGAGGCGCAGAAACGGCGCGAGCATCCCGTCCGCCAGATCGACCAGCGCGAACTCGTCGCCCATCAGCCGCCAACCGCGTTCCCCCAGCAGCGCCGCCAGCGTCGATTTTCCGCTGCCCGACTCGCCGCTCAGGATGATGGCCCGCCCGTCCTTCTCCACCGTCGCGGCATGAAGCAACAGGTGCCGCCGCCAGCCCAGCGCCATCTGGAGGTTCATCCCCATCTCCGCCGCCAGCAGGCCGTGGGCGAGCGACAGCGGTGCGGCGTCTGCCAGCCAGTGATCCCCCGCGATGAAGATGGACGGCCGAAAATGCCGCCGCCATGGCTGCACAGGTTGCAGCCGCACGGTGAAATCGGCCACCTCTCCGCTGGCGTCAGGATAGTCGCGATAAAGCCGCCGCAACGCCTCGATGGGCGCGGCCCATGCCGATCCCACGCGGAATATCGCCGGGCCGATGCGCAACTGGATCGAATGCCTCACGCCCGCTCCCGCACCACGAGGCCGAGAAGCGCCAGTTCGTCGAGGCGCGCAGCGATCACCATGGCCGCTGCGTCGGCCTCCTCCGTTTCCAGATCGAAACTCGCCCCCAGATAGCGCGTCACCGCCGCCGCATCCGCCGGTCCGAGCACATCCAGCGCCTCCAGAATCTGCGGCACGGGTTCGCTCATCATATGGGTGATGCCCGACCGGCGATGATAGATCAGCGTCATCGGCCCAAGGTCATGGACCAGCCGGAGCTGCTCCGGCTCGGCCCGGTAGCGGATGCCCCCTGTCTCCACGACGCCGGAAACCCGCGCCGTCCTCAGCGCGGCATCTGGAGCGAAGCGTAGCAGGTGAAGCCGCTGCGCCCATATTGCAGGCGGCGGATATAATTGATGTAGGCCTGGCTCTGCGAATAGCTGGTGCCGGGCAGGCTGCGTCCGCGCAGCGCGTTCTTCACCGCCTCGCCCTTGAACACCTTGCCGCCGGGGAAGCTGCCCGCCGTGCCCGCCGGGACCAGCGTGCCGTCCGCTGCGACCGCCTTGCCGGCATTGGGGGCGTCGGGCACGGGAATTTCGCAGTTCAGGACGGATGCGGCGGATTGGGCCAGCGCCGGGCGCACGGTCAGCACGGTCGTCGCGGTGGCCGCGCCGAGCATCAGCACGCGGCGGCGGGACGCCTGCGGCGAGGCGGGAGCGGGGGCATAAGCAGGGGGGGTGCCGGGCTGCTGATCGTCGCTGTCGTCCATGCCCTGCCCTTCGAAAATCGTCGCCAGACCCGCACCGTCGGCAAGCTGTAATATTCCCATCGCAGAGGATCGCAAAATAATCTAGGCGAGCTAACCATGTCGGTCCGCATTATCGGCCCCATCACCCTGTGCATCATCGCGACCCTGATTGGCGCGCTTTTCGTGTTGCTCTCGACGGGATCGACCTATGCCGGGGTCGCCTGCGGGCTGGTCGGGCTGTTCACCACCGCGTTCATGTATGACAGCGCCGTGCATGGCGTGATCCGCGACGACATGCCGCCGGAACCGCCGCCGCTCAGCATTCCCGCCGAGCCGTTCGACCTGCTCGACCAGCCGGAAATCGACGCACTGATCGAGGCGCTGCCCCAGCCTGCGCTGATCGTCGCCTCCGGCCGCATCGCGCGTGCGAACACCGCTGCGCTGGCGCTGCTGGGCCATCATGTGCGCGGGCAGGACGTGCGCCTCGCCATTCGCCACCCCGCCGTGACGCAGCATCTGGTGGGCGAGCGGGCAGGCAGCGAGAGCGTCCAGATGGAGCTGGTCGGCATCGGTGCGGCCAAGCAAAGCTGGGAATTGCGGATCACGCCGCTGTCACCCAACCGCCAGCTCGTCCTGCTGACCGACCAGAGCGCGCGGCAGGCGGCGGAAAAGATGCGCGTCGATTTCGTCGCCAATGCCAGCCACGAACTGCGCACGCCGCTGGCGGGCATATTGGGCTTCATCGAGACGCTGAACGACCGGGAGGCGGGCGGCGACGTCGCGACGCGCGAACGCTTCCTGTCGATCATGGAGGGGGAAGCGCGCCGCATGCAGCGGCTGGTCGACGACCTCATGTCCCTGTCCCGGATCGAGGCGGAGAAATTCCGCACGCCGGAACAGATGGTCGACCTCGGCACGATGACGCAGGAGATGGTGTCGGTGTTCAACGCGGCGGGCAATCCGCGCGCGCGGGACATTGCGCTCGACCTCGACATCGGCGTGCCCCCGATTCGCGGCGACAGCGCGCAGATTCACCAGCTCATCCACAATCTGGTCAGCAACGCGCTCAAATATGGCAGGCCCGGAACGCCTGTCACCGTGACGCTGCAACGCGACGGCTCCGACCATATCCGGATCGCCGTGTCGGACGAGGGCGAAGGCATTGCGCCGGAACATCTGCCCCGCCTGACCGAACGCTTTTACCGCGTGGATGCCAGTCGCAGCCGGGCCGTAGGTGGCACTGGCCTCGGCCTCGCCATCGTGAAACATATCGTGGAGCGGCATCGCGGGCGCCTCCAGATCGACAGCGTGGTCGGACGCGGGACCACCGTCGCCGTCATCCTGCCGATCCCGGAAAACGCATCGTCGCGGGACAATGAAGCGACTTCCGTGGCCATTGTCACATAACCGCAATATAAATGTCACATTGGCGCGATGATCGACGCCTATCGCGCCGAGCAGCGATCATGACGATCGCGCAGCATTCGGGAGCCTTCATGTTCAGAACCCTGGCACTAGCCGCTGTATCCACGCTTGCCCTGTCCGCCTGTCAGGATCAGGCCGGCGGCGGCGCATCGGGCGCGCGCGACCAGATTCGCGCGGTCGGCTCGTCCACCGTATTCCCCTTCGCCACCGCCGTCGCGGAGCTCTACGTCAAGGGCAACCCCGGCATGAAGTCGCCGATCATCGAATCGACCGGCACGGGCGCGGGCATGAAGCTGTTCTGCGCCGGCGTCGGCGCGCAGCACCCCGACATCGCCAACGCCAGCCGCCGCATCAAGAAGGCGGAGTTCGAACAGTGCGCGGCGAACGGCGTCAAGGAAATCGCGGAAATCCAGATCGGCGTCGACGGCCTGGCCTTTGCCGAGTCCAAGGACGGCCCCGGCTACAAGCTGACGCCCAAGATCATCTATGAGGCACTGGCCGCCAATCCCTATGGCAAGGGCCCGAACAAGGCCAAGACGTGGAAGGATGTCGATCCGACGCTCCCCGCCGTCGCCATTTCGGTCTTCGGCCCGCCGTCCACGTCCGGCACGCGCGATTCGCTGGCCGAGCTGATCCTCGACAAGGGTTGCGACACCGACGAGGCAATGGAAGCCCTCAAGAAAAGCGACGAGAAGAAGCACAAGCAGGTCTGCCAGCAGATCCGCGAAGACGGCGCCTATGTCGACGCGGGCGAGAACGACAATCTGATCGTCCAGAAGCTGGTCGCCAACCCGGACGCAGTCGGCATCTTCGGCTTCAGCTATTTCGAGGAAAACCGCGACAAGCTGAAGGACGTATCGCTGAACGGCATCGAGGCGACCTATGACACCGTCGCCACCGGCAAATATCCCGGCGCACGCCCCCTCTTCATCTATGTGAAGAAGGCGCATCTGAACGCGGTGCCGGGCCTCAAGGCCTATGTCGACACCTTCGCCAAGAACTGGAACCCCGACGGTGCGCTCTCCAAGCGCGGCATGGTCGCGGCGACCGACGAGGTTCGCGCGAAGAACACCAGCGCCGCCGCCGAACTGCCGACGCTGAGCGCCGACGGCCTCAAGTAATCCTTTGGGTGCGCAGGCGGTCCCGGCCGCCTGCGCACCAGTCTCTCCATTGGGGTAACGTATTTGAACGCCGCGTCCGTCTGGCTTCTCATCATCGGCCTTGCCGCGATCGCATGGCTCAGCGCCCGCGCGCGCGCCACGCTTCTCGAAAAATCGAGCGGTCGCCTCGGTACGCACAGCCGTCCCCATTATCATGGCTGGTATGTGGCCCTGTGGACGATCCTGCCCGCTGCCCTGTTCCTGATCGTCTGGCAGAATGTCTCGCCCGCGCTGGTCACGAACACCGTGCTGAGCGCGCCGGAAGCCCAATCCCTGCCCGCCGATGCCTTTTCGCGCAGCACCGTCCTGTCGGAAGCACGCAACATCGCCAGCGGCCATCAGGCGAGCGGTTTCAACACGCAGTCGCAGGCGCTGGTCGAACCCTATCGCGCCGCCATCTTCCGCTATGAGATCATCGGCGCTGTCCTGACCATCATCCTGGCCTTTGCGGGCGGCGCCTATGCGTTCACGCGCATCCGGCCCGATTTCACCGCGCGGACGCGGGTCGAGCGGCTGGTCATGGGCGCGCTGCTCACCGCCTCGCTCATCGCCATCGTCACGACCGTCGGCATCGTGGCCTCGCTGCTGTTCGAAAGCGCGCGCTTCTTTTCCATGGTCAACCCGATCGACTTCCTGTTCGGCACCAAATGGTCGCCGCAGTCGGCCGCTCTCGGCTATGGCAATGAAAATGCCTTTGGCGCGGTGCCGCTGTTCTGGGGCACGATCTTCATCGGCGCGATCATCGCCATGATCGTCGCGATCCCGCTGGGCCTGATGTGCGCCATCTATCTGACCCAATATGCAAAGCCGCGCGTGCGGACGTGGATGAAGCCGATCCTCGAAGTGCTCGCGGGCGTGCCGACCGTCGTCTATGGCTATTTCGCCGCGCTGACCGTCGCGCCTGCGCTGCGCGACTTCGCGGTCGCCGTGGGCATTGGCGGCGCATCGTCGGAAAGCGCGCTGGCCGCTGGCCTCGTGATGGGCGTGATGATCATCCCCTTCGTCTCCTCCATGGCCGACGACAGCATCAATAGCGTGCCGCAGGCGATGCGCGACGGCAGCCTCGCCATGGGCGCGACGACCAGCGAGACGATCAAGAAAGTGCTGATCCCCGCCGCCCTGCCCGGCGTCGTGGGCGGCGTCCTGCTGGCCGTCAGCCGCGCCATTGGCGAGACGATGATCGTGGTGATGGCCGCCGGCCTCGCCGCCAACCTCACCGCCAATCCCTTTGCCAGCGTCACCACGGTGACGACCCAGATCGTGCAGCTCCTTACCGGCGATCAGGAGTTCGACAGCGCCAAGACGCTCGCCGCCTTCGCGCTGGGCCTCGTGCTGTTCATCGTGACCCTGCTCCTCAACATCGTCGCCCTGCGCGTCGTGAAGAAATATCGGGAGGCTTACGAATGAGTAGCGCCGCCATCCCCGCAACCGCCAGGACCAGCATGACGCAAGATCGCGCTCCCACCGACTGGACCAGCCCCGTGATGCGCCAGCGTATCAAGCGGCGCTATTCGGCCGAACGCCGTTTCCGCCTGCTCGGCCTCGGCGCGGTGGTGCTGTCGGCGGGCTTCCTCGCCTTCCTGCTGATCACCATGCTGTCGAGCGGACTGTCCGGCTTTGTGCGGACGAAAATCGCGGTGCCCATCGACTTCCCGCACTCGCCCATCATGCTCGATCCGGCGATCCTCAAGTCGCCCAATGCGCAGCAGGCGCTGGCCAACGCCAACCTGCCCGCCGTCACGAGCGCAGCGGCCAAGGCCGCCTTTGGCGCGGGGGGTGACGACCTGCTCTCCGCATCCGCATGGACCGCCGTGCGCGATGCGCTGCTGCAAGACCCGACCCTGTTGGAACGGCGCGCGATCATCACCGTGCCCGCCGCCAGCCCCATCGACCTCGCCTACAAGCGCGAAGGGAGCAGGGAGGCGGAACTGGCCGTCGCCAGGCTGAAGCAGCAGGGGGCGATCTCCTCCACCTTCAACCTCGACTTCCTGAGCATGAGCGACGGCACCGACCCGACGCAGGTCGGCATCTGGGGCGCGCTCAAGGGGTCGTTGCTGACCATGGCGGTGACGCTGCTGCTCAGCTTCCCCATCGGCGTGCTGGCCGCGATCTATCTGGAGGAATATGCGCCCCGCAACCGCTGGACCGACCTGATCGAGGTATCGATCAACAACCTCGCGGCGGTGCCCTCCATCATCTTCGGCCTGCTCGGCCTCGCGGTGTTCCTCAATATGTGGAACCTGCCACGCTCCGCCGCCATCGTCGGCGGCCTGACGCTGGCGCTGATGACCATGCCGGTCATCGTCATCGCCGGGCGCAACGCCGTGAAGGCCGTGCCTCCGTCGATCCGCGACGCGGCGCTGGGCGTCGGTGCATCGCCGGTGCAGGTGGTGTTCCACCACGTCCTGCCCCTCGCCATGCCCGGCATCCTGACCGGCACGATCATCGGCATGGCCCGCGCACTGGGCGAGACGGCCCCGCTCCTGATGATCGGCATGCGCGCGTTCATCGCCTCCCCTCCCGGCGGCGTGACGGACCCGGCGACGGTGCTGCCGGTGCAGATTTTCCTGTGGTCGGATGAGGTCAGCCGCGGCTTCGTGGAGAAGACGTCGGCTGCGATCATCGTCCTCCTCATCTTCCTCCTCGCGATGAATGGCATCGCCATTTATCTCCGCAACAAGTTCGAAAAACGGTGGTAGACCCTTTCATGACCGATACCGGCAAGAGCGCCATCAAAATGGCGGCGCACAACGTCAACGTATTCTATGGCGAGAAACAGGCGATCAGGAACGTGTCCATCGACGTGGGCATGGACGAGGTCACGGCCTTCATCGGCCCGTCGGGCTGCGGCAAGTCGACCTTCCTGCGCACGTTGAACCGCATGAACGACACCGTCGCCAGCGCCCGCGTCGAAGGCACGATTACGCTGGATGGCGAGGATATCTATTCCTCCGCCATGGACGTGGTGCAGCTGCGCGCGCGCGTCGGCATGGTGTTCCAGAAGCCCAATCCCTTCCCCAAGTCGATCTATGAAAATGTCGCCTATGGTCCCCGCATCCATGGCCTCGCCTCCAGCAAGGCGGACATGGACGTCGTGGTGGAGCAGTCGCTGCGCCGCGCGGGCCTGTGGGAAGAGGTGAAGGATCGGCTGAACGACAGCGGCACTGCCCTGTCCGGCGGTCAGCAGCAGCGCCTGTGCATCGGCCGCGCCATCGCGGTGCAGCCCGAAGTCATCCTGATGGACGAGCCCTGTTCGGCGCTCGACCCCATTGCGACGGCCAAGATCGAGGAGCTGATCCACGAACTGCGCGGCAAATATGCCATCGTGATCGTGACCCATAATATGCAGCAGGCGGCCCGCGTGTCGCAGCGCACGGCCTTTTTCCACCTCGGCACCATGGTCGAATATGGCGTCACCTCGGACATATTCACCAATCCGCGCGAAGAGCGGACCAAGGATTACATCACCGGCCGTTACGGCTGACGCCCCGCGCCGGGCAGGAGTAGAATGCGATGACCGATCATACGCTAAAGGCCTTTGACGAAGATATTGGCGAACTGCGCGCGCTGATCGCCGAGATGGGCGGGCTTGCCGAAGCCGCCATCGACGGCGCGCTGGCCGCGCTCAGCCGCCGCGACAACAGCCTCGCCGCACAGGTGGTCGGCGCCGACAAGGCCATCGACGAGTTGGAATCGGTGCTGGAAAAGAAGGTGGTGGAGATCATCGCCCTGCGCGCCCCGCTCGCCAACGACCTGCGGGAGATCATCGCCGCGCTCAAGATCGTGGGCGTGGTGGAACGCATCGGCGACTATGCCAAGAATATCGCCAAGCGCGTCCCCCTGATCAGCCATCGCACCAGCCACGAACCGCTGTCGCTGCTGCCCGCCATGGGCCAGATCGCGCGGGAAATGGTGAAGGACGCGCTCGACGCCTTTGCCGCGCGCGACGCCAACAAGGCGCTGGCCGTGATGGAGCGCGACCGGGCGGTCGATGATTTCTACAACAGCATCTTCCGCACCATGGTCACGTTCATGATGGAAAATCCCAAGACCATCTCCGAAAGCGCCCATATCCTGTTCATCGCCAAGAATCTGGAACGGGTCGGCGACCATGCGACCAATGTCGCGGAAATGGTCTATTATGCCGCGACCGGCACGCATGCCCCGGAACGCGAACGCGGCCCCGATCTCCTCGCAGAAAAGGAAGCCTGATCATGGCACGCGCCGAAATGCTGCTGGTCGAGGATGACGCCGCGCTCGCGGAACTGCTCGTCTGGCATTTCCGCCGGGAGGATTTCTCCGTCACCCATACGCCGGACGGGGAAGAAGCCCTGATCCTGGCGCAGGAAAAGACGCCCGACATCGTCCTCCTCGACTGGATGGTCGAGAATCTGTCCGGCATCGAAGTCTGCCGCCGCCTGCGCCGCATGACCGAGACGGCCAATGTGCCGATCATCATGCTCACCGCGCGCGGCGAGGAGGAGGACCGGGTACGCGGCCTCGAAACCGGCGCCGACGACTATGTGACCAAGCCCTTCTCCCCCCGTGAGCTGATCGCGCGCGTGGGTGCGGTGCTGCGCCGCGTGCGCCCGGCACTGGCGGGCGAGGTGCTGACCTTCTCCGACGTGGAGATGGACACGGTGGGGCACAAGGTTCGCCGCGGCGGCGACCCGGTGCAGCTTGGACCGACAGAGTTCCGTCTGCTGCGCCACCTGCTCGAACATCCCGGCTGGGTCTTTTCGCGCGAGCGGCTGCTGGACAGCGTCTGGGGTCAGGACAGCGACATCGAACTGCGCACCGTGGACGTCCATATCCGCCGGTTGCGCAAGGCGATCAACATCAACGACCGCCCGGACATCATCCGCACGGTGCGGTCCGCCGGCTATTCGCTCGACGCCGACGCGACGGGCTGAGCCTCAATCCGCGCAGGCGGCCTCAGGCGGCCTGCGCGGTGTCCACGATATCCTGGCTTTCCGCGCCCGACCGCAGGATGTCGGCCATCATGCGGAATTCCTTCTCGCGCGGGCTGTTGCGGCGCCAGATCAGGGCAATCTCGCGAAAAGCATGGGGCGAGACGATCGGCCGCACGCTGATATGCGTGCCCGCCAATATGCCGCCCCGGATCGCCATTTCCGGCAACAGGGTCAGGCCCAGCCCGTTTTCCACCATCTGCACCAGCGTATGCAGCGACGTGCCGGTGATCGTCGCCTCCGACCGCAGCTCCGGGCGGTTGCAGGCCGCCAGCGCATGTTCCTTGAGACAATGGCCGTCTTCCAGCAGCAACAGGCGCGCGGAATCGATCATGTCGGGCGAAATCTCGGCGGGCGGGTCGCGCGGATCGTTTTGCGGAAAGGCGATGTGCAGCGGGTCGGAGAAGAGTATCTCGCTATCCGTGTCACCCGTCGGGAAGGGCAGCGCCAGCAGCACGCAATCGACATGCCCGTGGCGCAGGGATTCGATGGCCGCATGGCTCATCTCCTCACGCAGGAACAGTTTTAGCTGAGGCCGCTCGCTCCGTAGGCGGGGCAGGAGGCGCGGCAGCAGGAAGGGCGCGATGGTCGGGATCACGCTCATGCGCAATTCGCCCGACAGCGGCTTGCCGGAGGCCTGCGCGATGGCCGCCAGTTCCTCCGCCTCGCGCAGGACGCGGTGCGCCTTTTCCACGATCCGGTCGCCCAGCGCCGTGAAGCGCACCACGCGGCGGGTGCGCTCGACCAGTGTCACACCGATCAGGGATTCCAGCTCGCGAATGCCCGCCGACAGCGTCGATTGCGTCACAAAGCACGCATCCGCGGCCCGCCCAAAATGCCCCTGCTCCTTCAGCGCCACCAGATACTGGAGCTGCTTGAGGGTTGGCATGTAACTGGACATTAATCGGCTCCGCAATCGAACTTCGCGGATATAATCGCTTTAACCGATAAATCCAAGCGCCTTGCCGATGCCGAAGGCGGAGGTAAGGATCAGGACAATACCCACTGCGCGGAGCAGCAGCTTGGCATTGATCCGCTTGGTCAGCATCGCTCCGACCGGCGCGGCGATCACGCCGCCGACCAGCAGGCCGATCGTCGCAGTCGTCAGCACGGCCCAGCCCAGGTGGATCAGGAAGGTGATGCTGATCGCGGTGGTCAGGATGAACTCGACGCTGTTGACCGTCCCGATGGTGTGGCGCGGGCTGGCGCCCTGGATCAGCAGATTGGACGTGACGATCGGTCCCCAGCCCCCGCCGCCGGTCGCATCCATGAAGCCGCCGATCAGGCCGAGCGGGGCGATATGCTTCGGCGCCTTATGTTCAGGGGGGTAGTGGAAGCTGCGCCACAGCAGCCAGAGGCCGATACCGCTCAGATAGGCGAGGATGAAAGGCTTGATCGCCGAACCGTCGATGTTCGACAACAGATAGGCGCCCGCGATCCCACCAATGACGCCCGGCACGGCCAGCCGTGCAAAGATTTTCCAGTCGACGTTGCGATGGAGGATATGGCTGATCGCCGACACGCCGGTGGTGAACGTCTCCGCCGCGTGGACGCCCGCCGACGCCGCACTGGGCGGTACGCCGAGCGCCAGCAGGAACGTGCTGGAAATCACGCCATAGGCCATGCCGAGCGCGCCATCGATAATCTGCGCGCCGAAACCGACCGCGATGAATGGCCAGATATTGTCCAATTGGGTCGTTACAGAATCGATCATTTCACCTCTATCTATACGATCGGTAGACAATTCCAGCAATTTCTGCTATCGACCGCGATAGCCGTGCCTTCGCGGGACAACCTAGGCACAACCGGCGAGCCACTGGAAATGTCCCTCGAAAAACCTTATTTTGGCCTGACACAGGCTGGGAAAGGGCCATAATGGGCCGGCTGATCAACTATCTCGATTCCGTGAAGGCGCGCGACCCCGCTCCGCGATCCCGCGCCGAGATTCTGCTGTATCCCGGCGTCTGGGCGCTGGGCTTTCACCGTCTCGCCCATGCGCTCTACCGCCGCCGCCTGTTCTTCGCGGCGCGCCTGATCAATCATCTGTCGCGCATGCTGACCGCCATCGACATTCATCCGGGCGCGCGCATCGGCCGGAATTTCTTCATCGACCACGGCTTTACCGTGATTGGCGAGACGGCGGAGATCGGCGACGACGTCACCATCTATCAGTGCGTGACTCTGGGCGGTACGGACCCGGCGAACGGTATCGCGGGCAAGCGCCATCCCACCGTGTGCGACGGCGCGATCATCGGATCGGGCGCGCAGGTGCTTGGCCCGATCACGGTCGGTGCACGGGCGCGGGTCGGGGCCAATGCCGTGGTCACGCGCGACGTGGTGGAGGGGGCGATCATGGTGGGCATCCCCGCCCGGCCGACTCTGGTCGACGTCACCACCTATCAAAAGGACTTCGTGCCCTATGGCACGCCCTGCCAGGAAAATTGCGACCCGCAAACGCAACGGCTCGACGCTTTGCAGGGCGAGGTGGAGCGGCTGCGCAGGGAGATCGAGGCCCTGCGCGCGGATCGGCGCGGCACCACTGACAGGCGCACCATCGCCTGATGGGCAATGTCGCGCAATTTCCGACGCCGCCGGGACATCCCCCGTCCCAGACCGCGTTCGACCGCGTGGAACTGGGGCGCATCATGAACCTCTATGGGCGGATGGTCACGGCGGGGCACTGGCGCGATTATGCGATCGACCTGCACCGCGACGTGGCGATTTTCTCCGCCTTTCGCCGGGCCGCGGAGCGCCCCGAATTTCGCATCGAGAAGCGGCCCGCGCTCCGCAACCGGCAAGGCATGTGGGCGCTCATCGCCGAAACCGGCGCGGTGCTGCGGCGCGGCCATGACCTGGGTCCGATACTGGCCCCGGTGGAACGAAAGCTGGTGAAGCTGATCGAATAAACCGACTTGCCGGAACCACTGTCACTTTTCTGTCATAGTTTGTCACATAACTGTCATACCAGTGTCATACGCGCGCCCATCCTCAATGGGACTTTCGGCCTATGACCAAAGCGACTCTGCTGACCGGCACTACAGCCCTGCTTTTTGCAGCCACGCCGCTTTACGCCCAGACGGCCGCGCCCGCGCCCGCGACGGATGAGCGCGCGGAGCTGCGCGCCGAGATCGCCCAGCTGAAGGCCGCCGTGGCGACGCTGGAGGCCCGGCTGGATCGCGCGGATGGCATTGCGCCCTCCACCGCTACTGCTGCTGTGCCGCCGCAGGGTCAAACCGGGCAACTCGCCCAGACGACGCCCCCTGCCCCCGCCGCGAAGGACAAGCCGACCGAGATCGGCTGGAAGGGATCGCCGCAATTCACGCAGGGCGACGCGAAGTTCAAGGTCAAGGGGCGCATCCAATATGATGCGGGCTATCTCTTCTCCCCCGCCAATACCCGCGCCAAGGGGTTCTCCAACGAATTCCGTCGCCTGCGCCTCGGCGGTGAAGGCGCGCTGGGCAGCGGCTTCGGCTACAAGCTGGAGGCGGAGCTGTCCGACAATGCGGTGCGGATGGTCGATACCTTCATCACCTATCAAAAGGGCAAGTGGCTGGTCACGCTTGGCAACCACAATAATTTCCAGGGACTGGACGAACTTATCAGCGATACGGCGGGATCGGTGATGGAGCGTGCAGCCTTCACCACCGCGTTCAACAACGAACGCCGCCTCGGCCTGTCCACCCAGTATCAGAGCGGCCCGTGGCTGTTGCAGGGCGGCCTGTTCACGGACAGCATCGACTCGATCGCCGATACCGGCGGCGCGGGCGCGAGCACCGAAACCAATGGCGGCGACAAGAATGACAGCTATGGCGTCGATGGCCGTGCGGTCTTTGCGCCCAGGATCGGCAAGAACCAGCTTCATTTCGCGATCAACGCCCATTATCGCGACCTGAACCGGCTGGGCGAAGGCACGCAGCGATATCGCGTCCGCCCCTATCTGCACAGCGTCAACGACCGCTATCTGGCCGCCCGCGTCGACGGAGCCGCCAGCGATGGCTTCAAGGTTCTGTCCGACACGCAATATGGCGCAGAAGCCGCGGGCGTCTTTGGCCGTTTCCATTATGCGGGCGAACTGCACTGGCTGACCGCTGCCCGGCCCGGCGCAGCAGACCCCACCTTCTTCGGCGGCTATGGCGAAGTCGGCTTCTTCCTGACGCCCGGCGATTCGCGGCCCTATAGCAACGGGATACTCGGCACGCCCAAACCCGCCCGTCCGTTCGGCAAGGGTGGACCGGGCGCGATCCAGTTGAACCTGCGCTATGATTATCTGTCGCTCAACGACCGCAGTGCCGGCATCAGCGGCGGCACGCAGAATGGCGTGATCGCGGGCCTGATCTGGACGCCGATCCAATTTGTGCGCCTGAACATGAACTATGCCCATATGGCCTATACGGATGCCCTGACGATCCCGGCCACGGCATCCAGCACGCGCAGCGATTATGACGTGGACGTCTTTGCCATGCGCGCCGAACTGGACTTTTAACGCCGGTTACGACCAGCGCGCCGCCCGGCCGTCGTCCACCGCCTTGGCCTCCACCCAGTCGCCGCTGCCGTCAGGACGCACTTCGCGCTTCCAGAACGGGGCGGCGACCTTGAGCCAGTCGATCAGGAAGGCGCAGGCTTCGAGCGCGGGGATGCGGCTTTCCGACGCCGTGCCGACAAAGACGATCCGCTCGCCCACGGCCAGCGTCCCGAATCTGTGAATGACGGTGAGGCCAAGAAGCGGCCAGCGCGCCGCCGCCTGCGCCGCGACCTTCTCCATCTGCGCCAGTGTCATCGCGGGATAATGATCGAGGTGGAGGGCGCTCAGGCCGCCGTCGGCGCGCACGATGCCGGTAAAGCTGGCGATGCCGCCACCGCCCAGAGCCTCCAGCGCAGCGAGTTCGACGGCGGGATCGAACCCCTCCGCCTGCACCGCGACGCGAATCATCCGCCGGTCACGGGCGGAAAGATCGCCAGCTCGCGTGCATCGCCGATCACCGAATCGAGCGGCACATACTCCTGATCGAGCGCCGCGCGCAGCCGCGCCCTGTCTTCGAACGCCGCGGCATGGCCTGCGCTGCCTGCCGCGAGCCTGTCGAGCAACTGGGCAATGGTGCAGTCCGCGCCAGGATGATCTATGCGCTCATCCCCCACGCCGATGCGGTCGCGGACCCAGGCGAAATAGACGAGGGCAAGCTGTGCGGCCACGCGGCGGTCCCTCAGCTATCCATATGCTTGAGGCCGACGCGCAGATAATCCCATCCGGTGATCAGCGTCAGTATCGCCGCGAGCCAGAGGGTGATCACGCCGACGACATGGACGAACGGCCATTCCGGCGTCCCTCCGCCCAGGATCAGCGCGCCCAGTGCGATCAACTGGAACGTCGTCTTCCACTTGGCGAGTTGCGAGACGGGGATGGAGACGCGCAGCCCCGCCAGAAATTCCCGCAGGCCCGACACCGCAATCTCGCGCAGCAGAATCACCAGCGCGGCGATGATATGCCATTCGTAGATGTCCCGCGTCGCGCACAGCATCAGGATGACCGCCGCAATCATGATCTTGTCCGCGATCGGATCGAGGAAAACGCCCAGTTTCGAGACAGTGCCCTGCGCGCGCGCCAGATAGCCGTCGAAATAATCGGTGATGCCCATCAGGCAAT
Organism: Sphingobium sp.; assembly: GCA_036383715.1. GTDB lineage: Bacteria > Pseudomonadota > Alphaproteobacteria > Sphingomonadales > Sphingomonadaceae > Sphingobium. The sequence goes on from DASVNT010000027.1 coordinate 21,840, forward strand.
ATAGCCCGAACGCCATCAGATAGCCGATGCGCCACTCATGCCCCTGCTCCGCAGGCCACAGCAGGGCGACGAGCAGGGGAACCGCGAGTATGCGGGACAAAGTCAGGAGATTGGGCAGCCATTGCACGGCAGCGTGCCTGCCACAGAGCCTTCCGTCGCACAAGGGACCGCTACGACCAATTGCGCCGATTGGAACGCCCCGCCGCCGCTCCCCTGGACACAGGAAAGCAAGAAAGCGATTGCGCCGAAAACTCTGGCTTGCGGGACAGGGCCCACATTCTCTATCTCGTCATATCATTGTCGCTAAACCGACATAGAACAGAAGGTAGCGCATGTCCCGAGTTACGAAGCCGGTCGACCGGATCCAGACCAACCTTTTGGCATCGGCGGAACGACGGCTTCTCAACTGGATGTGCGCGCGTCTTCCGCGTTCGATTACCCCCGATGACCTGACTGCGCTGGGCTTTTTCGGGGCATTGGTGATCGCTGCGGGTTATATCCTGAGCGCCTGGAACGTGACGTGGCTGTGGCTGTCGATCCTCGGCTATGTCATCCATTGGGTCGGCGATTCGCTGGACGGCAGCGTGGCGCGCTATCGGCAGATCGAGCGGCCGAAATTCGGCTATTTCATCGACCACAGCACCGATGCGCTGGCCAATCTGATCTATCTGTCCGCATTGGGCGCAACCCCCTTCATCCGGCTGGATGTCGCGCTGCTCGGCTTGATCGGCTATTTCATGCTGTCGATCCATGCCTTCCTTGCAGCGCGCGTCGTGGGTGAGATGCGCCTGTCCTATCTCGCTGGCGGGCCGACCGAGCTGCGCCTGATCCTGATTACCATGACGCTGCTGATGATCTTCGTCGGCAATGTGCCGACGTACATCCCGAATGTGTCGGCCTATGACCTGTTCGTTCTGGGCGTGGCATCGCTGATGATCGCCCTGTTCGTCATTCAGACAACTAACACCGCCAAGGCGCTTATCCGCCGCGGCGAAGAGTGAGGCGCGTCCCGCCGCACGACGACAGTACGGGCTTCCCCCCCTTCCTGTGACGCGCTAGAAGGCGCGCGGACGGCAGCCGTTCCGTCCGGGCAAGAAGAGTTACGTCCCTTATGCAGGCTTCCCTGCGACTTTTGGGCAACCGGCGCTTTCTGCCGTTGTTCGTCACCCAGTTCCTCGGGGCCTTCAACGACAATTTGTTCAAGACCTCCATGGTCCTGTTCGCGACCTACGCCATCTATCGCGACCCGCAGCAGGAGGCGAATTTCAACGCGCTGGCCACCGGCCTGTTCGTCCTGCCCTTCTTCCTGCTGTCCGCCCTGTCGGGCCAGCTGGCCGACACCATGGACAAGTCGAAGATCATCCGCCTCGTCAAACTGGCGGAGATCGCGATCATGGCCGTCGGCGCGAGCGGCCTTATACTGTGCGAGAGCCAGCCGATGCTGGGCGTCGGCCTGATGCTCGGCGCGGTGTTCACCATGGGCATCCACTCCACCTTCTTCGGCCCGATCAAATATGCGATCCTGCCGCAGCACCTGCATGCCGATGAAGTGCTGGGCGGCACCGGCCTGGTCGAGGCAGGCACCTATATCGCCATTCTCGGCGGCACCATCGCGGCGGGCTGGATCAGCCCCACCATGGCGGCAGGCGTGGTCCTGTTCGTCGCCGTCCTTGGGTTTTTCGCGGGCCGCTTCGTACCGCCCGCGCCGCGCGTCGGCCCGCCGCTGACCATCGACTTCAACGTCTTTCGGTCGTCCTGGCGCCTGATCAACGGGACGATGCACATCCCGCGCCTGTTCCTCGCGATCATGGCGATCAGCTTTTTCTGGATGGTGGCGACCGTCCTCGTCATCATCTTCCCGCCGCTGGTGAAGAATGATTTCACCGCGACCAAGGAAGTCGCCAGCCTCTTCCTCGCCATCTTCTCCATCGGCATTGCGGTCGGGTCCATCGCGATCAACCGCCTGCTGCAGGGACATGTGTCGGCGCGCTATTCCCCGGTGTCGGTCATCATCATGGCCGGCTTCGTCTGGTTCTTCCAATATGTCACCGTATCCTGGACTCAGGCTCCCGCGGGCACGCATTATGACGTGGCAGGCTTCCTGGCGCAGCCGTACAGCTGGCGCGTGCTGCTGGCCCTGTTCGGCATCGCGGTGTTCGGCGGCATGTTCGTGGTGCCCCTCTACGCCTTCCTGACGACCACGGTGGGCAAGGACGAGACGGCCCGCACCGTTGCCGCGAACAATGTGGTGAACTCCGGCGCGATGGTGATCGGCGCGCTGGTCATCATCGGCTGCATGGGCGTGGGCCTGTCCAACCGTCAGGCATTGCTGATCGTGGCGGCGCTGTGCCTCGTCTCGGCGACGCTCGCATGGCGCCTGCACCGGGCCTGCGAGAGCCATGCGCGGGAGCAGGTGCGGCACTAAGCCCGCACTGGGCTCCTTCAGAATATAAAGCTGTAGGCGGCGAAGAAGAACGCCGCGAAGCTCAGTACGAACAGCTTCCAGTCATTGTCGGACGATTGGGCGGGCTTCGGCTCCTCCATCGCCACGGCTGTCACATGCTGTGGCAGCGAGCGGCGAAAGGGATGGCGTGCGCCTTCACTCGTGAGGACAAGCGTTCTTCTCATGGACAAGAGAACTACCGGCTCGGCAATGAGTCGCAAAGGTTAATAGGTGGTTAACACGCCAGAGTCTCCGGCTGGGACACATAAGGTCCGCCTTTGACGGACAACCGGGACCGTTACGGGGCGCAAAGGAGTGATTTCCCCTCGCGCCCCGCCAGAATCCACAAATTGATCAGACTACGCCGAACGCCAGCATGGCATCCGCCACCTTCTTGAAACCCGCGATATTCGCGCCCTTCACATAGTCGATATAATCGTCAGAGACGCGGCCATAGGTCAGGCAGCTCGTATGGATGCCCTCCATGATGTCGAGCAGCATCTGCTGCAGCTCGCTTTCCTTCCACGCCCGCCGCTCGCTGTTCTGGCTCATTTCGAGGCCCGAGACGGCGACGCCACCCGCATTGGCCGCCTTGCCCGGCGCGTAGAGGATTTTCGCGGCCTTGAAGACATGCACGCCTTCGAGGTCGGTCGGCATGTTCGCGCCTTCCGACACCGCGATGCAGCCGTTCTTGACCAGCTCCCGCGCATCCTCGCCCAGCAGTTCGTTCTGCGTGGCGCAGGGCAGCGCGACGTCGCACGGTACGCCCCAGGGCGTCTTGCCCTCATGGAAAGTCGCGTTGGTGTACGTCTCCACATAATCCTGCATGCGGCCGCGTCGGTGCGTCTTGTGCTCCTTCACCCACTGGATCTTTTCCAGCGTGAAGCCGTCGGGGTCGTGGACGAAGCCGCCGCTGTCGGACAGCGTCACAACCTTGCCGCCCAGTTGCACGATCTTCTCCGCCGCATGGGTCGCCACATTGCCGGAGCCGGAGATGACCGCCGTCTTGCCATGCAGATCCTGCCCGCGCGCCTTGAGCATATTGGCAAGGAAATAGACCGCGCCATAGCCGGTCGCCTCAGGCCGGATCAGCGACCCGCCATATTCCAGCCCCTTGCCGGTTAGTACGCCCGTGAAATGCCCGGTGATGCGCTTGTACTGGCCGAACATATAGCCGATCTCGCGCGCGCCCACGCCGATGTCCCCGGCGGGCACGTCAACGTCCGCGCCGATGTGACGATAAAGTTCGGTCATGAAGCTCTGGCAAAAGCGCATGATCTCCCGCACGCTCTTGCCCTTGGGATTGAAGTTGGAGCCGCCCTTGCCGCCGCCCATGGGCAGGCCGGTCAGCGCGTTCTTGAACGTCTGCTCGAATGCCAGGAACTTCAGCACGCTCTCGTTTACGGACGGGTGGAAGCGGATGCCGCCCTTATAGGGACCGATGGCATTGTTGTTCTGGACACGCCAGCCGCGCTGGACCCGGACATTGCCGTTGTCATCCTCCCAGCATACGCGGAAGGACACGATACGGTCCGGCTCCGCGATGCGGCGCAGGATTTGCTGCGCGTGATACTCTTCCTTGTCCTCGATGAAGTCGTAGATGTCTTCCGCGACCTCCTGCACCGCCTGCACGAATTCGGGCTGGTGCGGATTGCGCTTCTTCACGCCCTCCATGAACGTCGGCAAGTCGACATGATCGGAAACGGCCATCGTGATCCCCCCTCCTTGGGCTGATATGAAGCTCGACCCGATTATGCGTCTCTCGTTGCGAGTCGGAGACGTTTTGCGACGGAAACTCTATCATCCCTGCCGTAAATGTCGCGAGGATTGCGTGATGGGGATCACTCCCGGCGCGCACAAAGAAAAACGCGGGAGAAGCCCATCGGCATCCCCCGCGTTGCGGTTCCGGTATTGCGTGGAGCAAAGGCTCAGCGGTCGAGGATCGCCTCGATCTGCTTCGTCACCTCGCCGATATCGGCCATGCCATCGACGCGCGATACAATGCCACGCGCTTCGTAGATGGGCAGGATCGGCGCGGTCTTGGCGCGATATTCGGCCATGCGGGTCCGCACCGTTTCCTCATTGTCGTCGGTGCGGCGCTTGAACTCATGCCCGTGGCACTTGTCGCACTCGCCGTCCTTGACCGGCTTTTCAAACGTGTCGTGATAGCCCTTGCCGCAGCTGGCGCAGGTGAAGCGGCCGGTGATGCGCTCGACCAGCTTGTCCTCGTCCACTTCCAGCTCGATCACATGGTCGAGGGTGCGGTTGCGGTCGGACAGCAGTCCATCGAGCGATTCGGCCTGCGGGGCCGTGCGCGGATAGCCGTCGAAGATGACGCCGGTCTCGGCGGGCAGCGCGTCGAGCGCCTCACCGATGATGCCGGACACGATCTCGTCGGAAACGAGCTGACCCGCTTCCATGACCGCCTTGGCTTTCAGGCCGACGGGCGTTTCCGCCTTCACGGCAGCGCGCAGCATGTCCCCGGTGGACAGTTGCACCATTCCCCGCTCCGTCACCAAACGCTGCGCCTGCGTACCCTTGCCCGCGCCGGGAGGCCCCAGCAGAATGATGTTCATCGCCTTGTTTCCCCTGTCTTTCTCGTTTGTCCCTGCGTGTGCGAACGGCGACGGTCAAGGCGACCTGTCGCTATCCGCCACCACGATGCTTAACGCATGCGTCCCTTCAGGCGCGCTTTCTTGATGAGGTCGCCATATTGATGCGCGATCAGGTGGCTCTGGATCTGCGTCACCGTATCGACGGTCACGTTCACGACGATCAGCAGGCTGGTGCCGCCCAGATAGAAGGGGATGCCCGCCTTCGCGATCAGATATTCCGGCAACAGGCAGATGATGGCCAGATAGGCCGCACCGATCACCGTGATGCGCGTCAGCACATAGTCGAGGTAATTTTCGGTATTCTTGCCCGGACGAATGCCCGGAATGAACCCGCCGTTGCGCTTCAGATTGTCCGCCGTCTCTTCCGGGTTGAACACCACGGCGGTGTAGAAGAAGCAGAAGAACAGGATGCCGAAGCCATAGAGCGTCATGTACACGGGACTGCCGTGCGTCAGATACTGGTTCAGGCTCAGCAGGAAATCACCCCACTTGCTCTCGCCCGCGACATGGTTGCCCGCGAACTGCGAGATGGTCAGCGGCATCAGCAGCAGCGACGAGGCGAAGATCGGCGGAATGACGCCCGCGGTGTTGACCTTGAGCGGCAGATGGCTGCGATCCGCCTGCATCAGGCCCTGTTTGGTCTGGCGCTTGGGATATTGGATCAGCACCCGGCGCTGCGCCCGCTCCATGAAGCAGATAAAGGCGATGAGGCCCAGGCACAGGACGATCACGGCAAAGATCAGCAGCCCGGAGATCGACCCTTCGCGGCCCGATTCGAACAGGTTCGCCAGCGTCACCGGCAACTGCGCGACGATACCGGCCATGATGATCAGCGAGGTGCCGTTGCCGATGCCCCGGCTGGTGATCTGCTCGCCCAGCCACATCAGGAACATGGTGCCGCCGATCAGCGAGATGACCGCAGCGACGCGGAACAGCAGGCCCGGATCGATCACGGCGCCGCGCGCCTCATAACCGACCGCGATGAAATAGCCCTGGATCGCCGTGAGGCCGACCGTGCCATAGCGGGTGAACTGGTTCAGCTTCTTGCGACCGCTCTCCCCCTCCTTCTTGATCGACGCGAGCTGCGGCGACAGCGATGCCGCCAGCTGCACCACGATGGACGCGGTGATGTAGGGCATGATGCCCAGCGCGATCAGGCTCGCACGCTCCAGCGCGCCGCCCGCAAAGGTGTTGAAGATGTCGAGGACGCCGCCGCGCGTGTTCTGTACCGCGACCTGCAGTGCCGTCGGGTCGATGCCCGGCAGCGGCACGAAGCTCAGGAAGCGGAATACGATCAGGGCGCCGATGGTGAACCACAAACGCTTCTTCAGGTCCGTGGCCTGGCTGAATTTCGCCAGGCTGAGGTTGGAGGCGAGTTGATCGGCTCTGGATGCCATGATGTGATTCTATCCCGAAAACCCCGCGCTTGTGCGCGCGCGTGGGAGGCTGTGTAGCGGCATGAAGCGCGGCTGTCGAATGAGGCGTTATCTAATCGCGGCGCAGCGCCGCACAAGCCCCAAAAGCATCGCTTCGGCAAAGAAGCGAGAGGCGATCCGCACCGCCTTCTTATGATGAACTGCCCCACAGCCGCCAAGGGCGGGAACAGGGATCAGAAAAAAGGGGACTCCGGCACGCCAGAGTCCCCTCAAATCCGTGATTACTCGGCCGCGGGCTTTGCCTTGGCGAGGATCTCGACCGAACCGCCGGCCTTTTCGACCGCTTCGATGGCAGCCTTGGAGGCGCCTGCGACGGCGATCTTGACCTTGGCGGTCAGCTCACCCTTGGCGAGGAGGCGAACGCCGTTCTTGCCGCCGCGCGACAGACCGACAGCGCGCAGAGCGGCCTGGTCGATAGTCGCGGAAGCGTCCAGCTTGCCATCATCGATCCACTTCTGGATGAAGCCCAGGTTCACCTCGGCATAATCCTTGCGGAAGATGTTGTTGAAGCCGCGCTTCGGGATACGCATGTGGAGCGGCATCTGGCCGCCTTCGAAGCCGTTGATGCTGACGCCCGACCGTGCCTTGGCACCCTTCTGGCCGCGACCGGCGGTCTTGCCCTTGCCGGAGCCGATACCACGGCCAACGCGCATGCGGCCCTTGCGGGCGCCATCATTGTCGGAGAGTTCGTTCAGTTTGAAAGTCATGATGCACTCGCTTTCGCTTTTGTCGCGCGAGACTGAATTGCTGGAAGCATTTCAGCCGAAGCCCCAGCGTAGGCTGGGGCCGGGTGAAACCGGGCGATTCCTCGAAAGGCTGCGCCCGGCAGAGAAAGATCCCAGCCTTCGCTGGGATGACGCCAGCGGTTTCGGAATCAAGGAAGCCGGGCCGATAGCCCAGTTTCCCAAAAAACAAAAGAGGGGTTTCCCCCTCTTTCGCTCAAACCGTCATGGCGGGGGCGTTCAGCCCTCGACGACCTGCACCATGTGGGGCAGCTTGCGGATAGCGCCGCGGACTTCCGCAGTGTCTTCCAGCTCAACCACACGGTTCATCTTGCCGAGACCCAGACCGATCAGAATCTTCTTCTGGTCGGCCGGACGGCGGATCGGGGAACCGATCTGCTTGATCTTGATCTTGGCCATGTCTGTTACTCCGCAATCGCTTCGGCGTCGGCCGCAGCGACCTCTGCCGAGGCACCGCCACGACGCAGCAGGTCAGCGACCTTCTTGCCGCGACGCTGCGCCACCGACTTGGGGCTGGACTGATCGACCAGCGCCGAGAAGGTCGCCCGGATCATGTTGTACGGGTTCGACGTGCCGTTAGACTTGGTCACGACGTCCGCCACGCCCAGGCTCTCGAAGACAGCGCGCATCGGGCCGCCTGCGATGATGCCCGTACCGGCAGGAGCCGAACGCACAGTAACCTTGCCCGCGCCGAAATGGCCCGTGCCGTCATGATGCAGCGTGCGGCCTTCCTTGAGCGGAACGCGAACCATTGCCTTCTTGGCAGCGGCGGTCGCCTTCGAAATCGCCTCGGGAACTTCGCGAGCCTTGCCATGGCCGAAGCCTGCACGACCCTTGCCGTCGCCCACGACGACCAGAGCGGCGAAACCGAAGCGCTTGCCGCCCTTCACCGTCTTGGACACGCGGTTGATGTGGACCAGCTTCTCGACGAATTCCTCGCCACCGTCCTCATCATTATTGCCACGGCCACGACGATCGTCACGGCGGCCGCCACGGCCACCACGGTCGTTGCCGCGACCACCACGGTCGCCACGGCCACGGCCGGGACCACGGTTGTCAGTGGGCTGCTGGGTAGCGGCTTCCGCCTCGACGGCCGGAGCCGCACCCTCGATGTTGTTCTCTTCAGCCATGCTCAGAACTCCAGTCCGCTCTCACGAGCGGCATCGGCCAGCGCCTTGACGCGGCCATGGAAAAGGAAACCTCCACGGTCGAAGACAACCTTGGTGACGCCCGCCTTGGTAGCGGCCTCGGCCACGCGCTTGCCAACGTCAGCCGCAGCTGCCGAAGTCGCGCCGGTCGTGCCACGCACGTCCTTGTCCAGGGTGGACGCAGAAGCGACGGTGCGGCCAGCCGCGTCGTCGATGACCTGAGCGTAGATGTGACGGCCCGAACGGTGCACGGACAGGCGGGGCTTGCCACCAGCGCGTGCCTTGAGGGCGGTGCGAACGCGGCGACGACGCCGCTCGAATCCAGAAAGCTTCGCCATGGCTTACTTCTTCTTCCCTTCTTTGCGGAAGATAAACTCGCCGTCGTACTTGATACCCTTGCCCTTATAGGGTTCGGGCTTACGCCAGCGGCGGATCTCGGCCGCGACCTGACCAACCTTCTGCTTGTCGATACCGCTGATCTCGACCGTGGTGTTATCCGGGGTCTTGATCTCAATGCCTTCCGGCACCGCGAAATCGACGTCATGGCTGTAGCCAAGCTGCAGCTTCAGGGTCTTGCCCTGAGAATTGGCGCGATAGCCGACGCCGGTGATGAGCAGCTTCTTGGAGAAGCCCTCGGTGACGCCGGTGATGAGGTTCTGAACCAGCGTGCGCTGCATGCCCCAGAACGCGCGAGCGGCCTTGGTGGCGTTTGCAGGCTTGACCGAGATGCTACCGTCTTCGACGGCGTAGGTGATCTCGTCGCGCAGCGTCAGGGCCAGGGTGCCCTTCGGCCCCTTGACCGAGAGCTGGCCGCCCTCGATGGTCGCCGTCACCCCAGCGGGGATCGCGACCGGCTTTTTACCGATGCGGCTCATCAGAATACCTCCGCCAGCACTTCGCCGCCGACATTCTGCTCGCGCGCTTCCGCGTCGGACAGAACACCCTTGGGCGTCGAGACAATGGTGATGCCGAGGCCGTTACGGACCACGGGAAGTTCCTTCGAACCCGAATAGACCCGGCGACCGGGCTTCGAGACACGCGCCACATGCTTGATGGCGGGCTGGCCTTCGAAATACTTCAGTTCGATGCGCAGGCCCTTGTGAGCGCCCAGTGCTTCTTCGGTATAGCCGCGGATGTAGCCCTCGCGCTGCAACACGTCGAGGACGCGTGCACGCAGGTTGGAGGCGGGGGACACAACGCTGTCCTTCTTCGCCTGCTGGCCGTTGCGGATGCGGGTGAGCATATCACCCAGGGGATCGGTCAATGCCATATCTCGGGTTCCTTACCAGCTCGACTTGGTGACGCCGGGGATGAGGCCTTTATTGGCCAGATCACGCAGCTGGATACGGCAGAGCCGGAACTTACGGTAATAAGCGCGGGGACGGCCCGTCAGCTCGCACCGGTTACGGACGCGGGTCGGGTTGCCGTTGCGCGGAATTTCCGCAAGCTTGAGACGTGCGATCAGACGATCGGAATCGTCGAGCGTCGTGTCGTTTGCGATCGCCTTGAGACGTGCATATTTGCCGGCATATTTCTTTACCAGCTTCTTGCGACGCTCGTTCTTGTTGATCGAACTCAGTTTCGCCATGACTTAAGTTCTCTTCCTTAGCTAAAGCGTTGGGAGAGAAGCGGGGCCTTCATCAGGCCGCCTGCTTCTCTTCTTCCTGCGGGAACGGGAAACCGAAGAGGCGGAGCAGCTCGCGCCCTTCTTCATCCGTCTGAGCCGTGGTGGTCACGATGATGTCCATGCCGCGCACCTTGTCGACGCGGTCATAGCTGATCTCCGGGAAGATGATCTGTTCCTTGATGCCGAAGGCATAGTTGCCACGGCCGTCAAAGGACTTCGGGTTCAGGCCACGGAAATCGCGAATGCGGGGCATTGCGATCGTGACCAGCCGGTCCAGGAACTCGTACATATTCTCACGGCGGAGGGTCACCTTGACGCCGATCGGCATGCCTTCGCGCAGTTTGAACTGGGCGATGGACTTCTTGGCGATCGTGATGACCGGCTTCTGGCCAGCGATCAGCGCCATTTCCTCGGCAGCCGACGTCACCTTCTTCTTGTCCTGGGTCGCTTCGCCCACGCCCATGTTGAGCGTGATCTTCAGGATCCGGGGAACCTGCATCGCATTGGTGTAGCCGAACTTCTCGGTCAGCGCCTTGACGATCGTCTCGTCATAGAGCGTCTTTGAACGCGGGATATACTTGTCAGTCATCAGATGACCTCCCCGGACTTGACGGCCACGCGGACCTTCTTGCCGTCACGCTCCTCGAAACGAACGCGGGTGGCCTTGCCGTCCGCGCCGGCGATGGCGACGTTGGAAATGTGCAGCGGCGCAGGCTTGCGGTCGATGCCACCCTGCGGGTTGGACTGGTCGGCCTTGCGGTGACGCGCATGGACGTTGACGCCCTCGACGACGACGCGGTCTTCCTTGGGAAGAACCTGCACGACGTTGCCGGTACGGCCCTTGTCCTTGCCCGCGAGCACGACGACCTTGTCGCCCTTCTTGATCTTAGCAGCGCTCATTACAGCACCTCGGGAGCAAGGCTGATGATCTTCATGAAGTTCTTCGCGCGCAGCTCACGAACCACGGGGCCAAAGATGCGCGTGCCGATCGGCTCCGCGTTCTTGTTGACCAGCACGGCGGCGTTGCCGTCGAAGCGGATCACGCTGCCGTCGGGACGACGAACGTCCTTGGCGGTGCGCACGATAACCGCACGATGAACGTCACCCTTCTTCACCTTGCCACGCGGCGCGGCATCCTTGACGGACACGACGATGATGTCGCCCACGCCAGCGAAGCGACGCTTCGATCCGCCCAGCACCTTGATGCACTGAACGCGCTTGGCGCCGCTGTTGTCCGCGACGTCAAGATTTGACTGCATCTGGATCATTGATCCGGTTCCTTCTCATAATGGCTTGCCGGGATGAAGCCCGGTAGTTCCGTTAAGCTCTTGGTCGTCCGACGCTCAGGCTGCCTTGGGGGCAGTGTGCGTGTTGACGCGCTCGATCACCTTCCAGGTCTTCAACTTGGAGATGGGCGCCGTCTCTTCGATACGGACAGTCTCGCCCTCGTGAAACTCGTTGGTTTCATCATGGGCGTGATACTTCTTCGAACGACGGATGATCTTGCCGTAGAGCGGGTGCTTGACCTTACGCTCCACGCTTACGACCACCGTCTTGTCACCCTTGTCGGAAACGACCGTTCCCGTCAGCACGCGCTTGGGCATGGTACGCTCCTTACTTAGCGGACTGAGCGGCGGAGCGCTCGGTCTGCAGGGTCTTGATGCGGGCGATGTCGCGGCGCACTTCACGCACGCGGCTGGCCTTCTCAAGCTGGTTGGTGGCCGCCTGGAAGCGGAGGTTGAACTGCTCGCGCTTCAGCTCGCCGAGCTGGGTGGCCAGTTCGTCATCGCTCTTCACGCGGAAATCGGCTGCGTTGCTCATGACTTACGCTCCCAGGTGCGTGGTGTCGCCCAGACGGGCAACGACCTTGGTCTTGATGGGCAGCTTCATCGCTGCGCGGCTGAAGGCCTCCGCTGCGAGCGGGCCGGGCACGCCGTCCAGTTCGAACAGGATGCGGCCGGGCTTTACGCGGGCTGCCCAATATTCGACGGAACCCTTGCCCTTGCCCTGACGGACTTCGGCAGGCTTCTTGGACACCGGCACGTCCGGGAACACGCGGATCCACAAACGGCCCTGACGGCGGATGTGGCGCGTGATCGCACGACGAGCGGCCTCGATCTGGCGCGCGGTGATACGCTCCGGTTCCATGGCCTTGAGGCCATAGGAGCCGAAATTCAGGTCCGTGCCACCCTTCGCGTCGCCCTTGATGCGACCCTTGAAGGTTTTGCGGAACTTCATTTTCTTCGGTTGCAGCATGACGCTTTACCTTATCCTTCTCAGCGCGCCGGACGGCGGTCGTTGGGCGCCGGGCGAACTCCGGAGGTCTGAGCCTCCAACATCAGGCGGTCCTGCGCCAGCGGATCGTGGCCGAGGATCTCACCCTTGAAGATCCAGACCTTGATCCCGCACACGCCATAGGCGGTGTGGGCTTCGGCCTCGGCATAATCGACGTTCGCACGCAGCGTGTGCAGCGGAACGCGACCTTCACGATACCATTCGGTACGCGCGATCTCCGCGCCGCCCAGACGGCCGCCGCAGGTGATCTTGATGCCTTCGGCGCCCAGACGGAGAGCCGACTGCACCGCGCGCTTCATGGCACGGCGGAACGCGATGCGGCGCTCCAGCTGATCGGCGACGCCCTGTGCGACGAGCTTGGAATCGATTTCCGGCTTGCGGATTTCGACGATGTTCAGCGACACGTCAGACGTGGTCATCGCGCCCAGCTTCTTGCGAAGCTTCTCGATGTCCGCGCCCTTCTTGCCGATGATGACGCCGGGACGGGCAGCATAGATGCTGACGCGGCACAGCTTGGCCGGACGCTCGATCACGACCTTGGAGATCGCGGCTTGCGGCAGGCTCTTCATCACGAACTTGCGGATACGAAGATCCTCAAGCAGCAGACGGCCATAGTCCTGGCCTTCCGCATACCAGCGGCTGTCCCAGGTGCGGTTGATCTGAAGACGCAGACCGATCGGATTGCTCTTGTGACCCATGTGCTTACGCCTCCGCTTCTTCAGCAGCTTCACGAACGACGATGCGCACGCGGCTGAAGGGCTTCAGGATACGGGTCGACTTGCCACGGCCACGCGTGTGGAAGCGTTTCAGGGTGAAGCTCTTGCCCACCGATGCTTCCGCGACGACCAGCGAGTCGACGTCGAGATTGTGGTTGTTCTCCGCATTGGCGATCGCCGAAGCCAACACCTTGCGGACGTCGACGGCCATTGCCTTCTTGGAGAAGGTCAGCACGTTCAGCGCGTCCTCGACCTTGCGGCCACGGATCAGCGCGGCAACGAGGTTGAGCTTCTGCGCGGAACCGCGAATCTGCGTACCGACGGCGAGAGCCTCATTGGCCTCGACGCGGCGCGGGGACTTTTCCTTGCCCATCAGCGCTTGCCCTTCTTGTCGGCGGCGTGGCCGGGGAAGTAGCGCGTCGGCGCAAATTCACCCAGCTTGTGACCAACCATGTCCTCGTTCACCGAAACGGGAACGTGCTTGCGGCCATTGTAGACGCTGAACGTCAGACCAACGAACGTCGGCAGAATGGTGGAGCGACGCGACCAGGTCTTGATCGGGGCGGTGCGGCCACCGGCATCCTGCGCGGTCTCTGCCTTCTTGAGCAGATGAAGGTCCACGAACGGACCCTTCCATACGGAGCGAGCCATCGCTTACCTCTTCTTCTTCGCGTGACGCGAACGGATGATGAACTTGTCGGTCGACTTGTTGTGCCGCGTGCGGGCACCCTTGGTCGGCTTGCCCCAGGGCGTCACAGGATGACGACCACCGGAGGTCCGGCCTTCACCACCGCCGTGCGGATGGTCGACCGGGTTCTTGGCGACACCACGGGTCAGCGGACGCGAGCCCAGCCAACGATTGCGGCCAGCCTTCGCCAGGTTCGTGTTGCCATGGTCCGAATTGGACACGGCACCGACAGTACCCATGCAGTCCGAACGGATGTAACGCTGCTCACCGGAGTTCAGACGCACCATGACCATGCCGCGGTCACGACCGACGAGCTGGGCATAGGTGCCTGCCGAACGGGCGAGCTGGCCGCCCTTGCCCGGCTTCATCTCCACATTGTGGATGATGGTGCCGACCGGCATCTGACCCAGTTCCATCGAATTGCCCGGCTTTACGTCGGTCTTCTTCACTGCAATCACCTTGTCGCCGGCAGCGAGACGCTGCGGTGCCAGGATGTAGGCCACTTCGCCGTCATCATATTTGATGAGCGCGATGAACGCGGTGCGGTTGGGATCATATTCCAGATGCTGCACCGTGCCTTCGACGTCCCACTTGCGACGCTTGAAGTCGATGATGCGATAACGCTGCTTGTGACCGCCACCGATACCACGCGAGGTCACATGACCCTTGTTGTTACGGCCGCCGGTCTTGCGCTTGCCTTCGGTCAGCGCCTTGACGGGCTTACCCTTGTGCAGGCTGGAGCGATCGACGAGGATCAGGCCGCGCTGGCCTGGGCTCGTCGGATTATAATGCTTGAGTGCCATGGTCTACGTCCCGCCTCAAATGCCCGTGGTGACGTCGATCGACTGGCCTTCGGCCAGACGGACCACCGCCTTCTTCACGTCGTTGCGCGTGTAGGGCTTGCCCTTCCAGCGTTTCACCTTGCCCTTTTGGACAAGCGTGTTCACGCCGATGACATTCACGCCGAACAGCGCCTCGACTGCGGCCTTGATCTCCGGCTTGGACGCATCCTTCGCGACCTTGAAGACCACCGCGTTGAACTCGGAGAGAAGCGTTGCCTTCTCCGTGATGTGCGGAGCAAGCACCACGTCATAGTGGCGGTTGTCCACGGCCTTGACCTCTTTCTTAGCCATTGAAACGCGCCTCCAGCTTCTCAAGTCCGGCGCGCGTCAGAACCAGGCTGTCCGCACGCAGAATGTCATAGACGTTGGCGCCGACGGCGGGCAGCACGTCGATGCCGACGATGTTGCTCGACGCCTTGGCGAAGCTGACGTTGATCGCATCGCCGTCAATGAACAGCGCGCGGGTCAGGTTCAGCTTGGCCAGCTTGGCGACCAGCTCACGGGTCTTGCCGTCCTGAACGTCGAGGTTGTCGAGGACAACGATCGCGCCGGACTGCGCTTTGGCCGAGAGAGCCATGCGAAGGCCGAGGGCACGGATCTTCTTGTTCAGGTCATGACCGAACACGCGAGCGCGCTGACCATGGGCCTTACCACCACCGATGAAGATCGGGGCGCGGCGATCGCCGTGACGAGCCGTACCGCCGCCCTTCTGGCGACCGAACTTCTTGCCGGTGCGCGCGACGTCGGAACGTTCGCGAGTAGCCGAGGCGGGGTTGCGGCGCTTTTCGAGCTGCCAGGTGACGACGCGGTGCAGGATGTCGGCGCGGGGCTCGACACCGAAAACGGCATCGTTGAGCTCCACATCACCGGCGGCCTGCGCGTCGAGGGTCTGAACGGACAGTTTCATCGCTTAGCCCTCCTGGCCTTCGGTCGCTTCGGGAGCGGCCGCTTCTTCAGCGGGCGTCTCGGCGGCCTGGTTGCTGTTCGCAGCCTGCTTCACGCTGGCCGGATACGGCGCGTCAGCGGGACGAGCGACCTTCACGGCGTCGTGAACGAGCAGCCATCCACCCTTCGAGCCGGGCACCGAGCCCTTGACGAAGAGAAGGCCGCGCTCAACGTCCGTGCGGACGATCTCGAGGTTCTGCTGAGTGCGCTCACGGTCGCCCATGTGACCGGCCATCTTCTTGTTCTTGAAGACGCGGCCCGGATCCTGACGGTTACCCGTCGAACCATGTGCACGGTGACTGATGGACACGCCGTGGGTGGCACGCATACCGCCGAAGCCCCAACGCTTCATGGCACCCGCAAAGCCCTTGCCCTGCGTGTGGCCCGACACGTCGACCAGCTGGCCGGCGATGAAATGGTCAGCGGAGATTTCCGAGCCAACGTCGAGGAGAGCGTCCTCGGAGACACGGAATTCGGCAACCTTTGCCTTGGGCTCCACTTCAGCCTTGGCGAAATGGCCACGCTGCGGTTTCGCTACATTCTTTGCCTTGGCGACACCTGCGCCAAGCTGGACGGCCACATAGCCGTCACGATCCAATTCGCGACGCGCGATGACCTGATTGCCTTCGAGTGCCAGAACGGTGACAGGCACGTGCCGGCCATCATCCTGAAACAGGCGGGTCATCCCGACTTTCTTCGCGATCACGCCAGTACGCATGATCAATTCTCCCATAGAGGCCCGGCCCATCCCAAAGAAACGCGGGAGAAACGGCGGGCGTATCCAACGAAAAACCGCTCGAAGCATCCCGACAGGACACAACTTGCGGCCAACCCAAAATGTCGATCACCCCGTCCGGGTCGGATGCCCTTTCCAAGGAAAGAGCGACGGGGGACCAGGACCCGAGCCAGATTTGCATCTTCAGCCCGGCGGTATCCCAAATCGCCGGAGGGAAACCCTCCGAAGACATATGCGGAAGAGAGACACTCTTCCGAAATTCTCACCCTGCCAAAAGCAGGAAACCAGGGCAGGAATCCCACCCCGGTTTAAGCGACCCTTAGGCCAGCTTGATCTCGACGTTCACGCCGGCAGCCAGATCCAGCTTCATCAGCGCGTCGACCGTTTGCGGCGTCGGCTGCACAATGTCAAGCATGCGCTTGTAGGTGCGGACCTCGAACTGCTCACGCGACTTCTTGTCGACGTGCGGACCACGGTTGACCGTGAACTTCTCGATGCGCGTCGGCAACGGAATGGGACCACGAATCAGAGCGCCGGTGCGACGAGCGGTATCGGCAATGTCGCCGGTCGCCTGATCAAGCACGCGATGATCGAACGCCTTCAGGCGAATACGGATGTTCTGCGTTTCCATTCCATTTACCGATGCGAAAGAGCCAAAAACAAAACCGCTTCACTCTTGGGGTTCGGCGTTAACCGGCGTCCCGTGAGAAGCGAAGCGGTGAAAACTTCCGACCGACCGAATCAGTAAGACCCGGCCGGTCGGACGCCTATATTACTTCGAGATGCTCGCGACAACCCCCGAACCGACGGTGCGGCCACCTTCGCGAATTGCGAAGCGCAGACCCTGCTCCATCGCGATCGGTGCGATCAGCTTGATGCTGAGCTGCACGTTGTCGCCAGGCATCACCATCTCGGTGCCCTCGGGGAGAACAACCTCACCGGTGACGTCCGTGGTGCGGAAGTAGAACTGAGGGCGGTAGTTGGCGAAGAACGGCGTGTGACGGCCACCCTCGTCCTTCGACAGCACGTACACTTCCGACGTGAACTCGGTGTGCGGGGTGATCGTGCCCGGCTTCGCCAGAACCTGACCACGCTCCACGTCGTCGCGAGCGACGCCGCGGATCAGCGCACCGACGTTATCGCCAGCCTCGCCCTGGTCGAGCAGCTTGCGGAACATTTCAACGCCCGTGACGGTCGTCTTCTTCGTGGGCTTCAGGCCGACGATCTCGACTTCCTCACCAACCTTGACGATGCCGGTCTCGATACGGCCGGTGACGACGGTGCCGCGGCCAGAGATCGAGAACACGTCTTCGATCGGCATCAGGAACGGACGGTCGGTCGGACGCGGCGGCTGCGGGATGTAGCTGTCGACAGCTTCCATCAGCTTCAGCACGGCGTTCTTGCCGATTTCGTCGTTGGAACCGTCGAGCGCCTTGACAGCCGAACCCTGGATGACGGGGATGTTGTCGCCGTCGAAGTCGTAGGACGACAGCAGCTCGCGGATTTCCAGCTCGACGAGCTCCAGGATTTCCGGATCGTCGACCAGATCGACCTTGTTCATGAACACGACGAGCTGCGGCACGCCGACCTGACGGGCGAGCAGGATGTGCTCGCGGGTCTGGGGCATCGGGCCGTCGGTCGCGGACACGACGAGGATGCCGCCGTCCATCTGCGCGGCGCCGGTGATCATGTTCTTCACATAGTCAGCGTGGCCGGGGCAGTCGACGTGCGCATAGTGGCGCTTCTCGGTCTCATACTCGACGTGCGCGGTCGAGATGGTGATGCCGCGCTCGCGCTCCTCGGGAGCCTTGTCGATGTTGGCATAGTCGACGAAGGTCGCGCCACCCGTCTCAGCCAGCACCTTCGTGATGGCGGCGGTCAGCGAGGTCTTGCCATGGTCGACGTGACCGATGGTGCCGATATTGCAGTGCGGCTTGTTCCGCTCGAATTTAGCCTTAGCCATTTCCTACCTCTTCTCGTCCAAATCGCTTGATCGACTGCTCGGTCGAAGCCGCGCGAAGGCGGCTCAATAGCAGTTAATTACGGGAAATCCAGCCCTGATTGGGCCTTTCGACGCCGGACAGTGCCCGGCGCCGACACAATTCATCAGGCCAGCTTCGCCTTGACCTCTTCCGCCACGTTCGACGGAACCTCGTCATAGTGCGAGAACTGCATGCTGTACTGGGCACGGCCCTGGGTGAACGAGCGCAGCTGGTTCACATAGCCGAACATGTTTGCCAGCGGCACCATGGCCTCGACAACCTGGGCGTTGCCGCGGCTGTCGGTGCCCTGGATCTGGCCACGGCGGGAGTTGATGTCGCCGATCACGTCGCCGAGATATTCCTCCGGCGTCACGACCTCGACCTTCATCACCGGCTCCAGCAGGGTGATGCCTGCCTTCTGAGCGGCTTCGCGCATTGCGGCGCGGCCCGTGATTTCGAACGCCAGCGCCGACGAGTCGACGTCATGGTAGGCGCCGTCGTACAGCAGGACCTCGAAGTCGATGATCGGGAAGCCGACCAGCGAACCCGTGGCAGCCGTCTCGCGGAAGCCCTTTTCGATCGCGGGGATATATTCCTTCGGAATGTTACCGCCCTTGATCTCGTCCTTGAAGACGAAGCCCGAACCGCGCTCGCCCGGCGTCAGCTTCACCTTGACGCGGCCGAACTGGCCCGTGCCGCCCGACTGCTTCTTGTGGGTGTAGTCGACGTCGACCGGCTTCTTGAGATACTCGCGATACGCCACCTGCGGCGCACCGACGTTCGCCTCGACCTTGAACTCGCGCTTCATGCGATCGACGATGATGTCGAGGTGAAGCTCGCCCATGCCCTTGATGATCGTCTGGCCCGATTCGTGATCGGTCGACACGCGGAACGAGGGATCCTCGGCCGACAGGCGATTGAGCGCGACGCCCATCTTTTCCTGGTCCGCCTTGGTCTTCGGCTCCACCGACAGCTCGATGACCGGCTCGGGGAATTCCATGCGCTCCAGCACGATTGGCTGACGCTCCGAACAGATCGTGTCGCCGGTTGTCGTTTCCTTCATGCCGGCCAGCGCGATGATGTCGCCAGCGAACGCCTCTTCGACGTCCTTGCGCTCGTTCGCGTGCATTTCCAGCATGCGACCGACCTTCTCCTTCTTGTCCTTGACGGAGTTGAGGTAGGTGCCCTTGGTCAGCGAACCGGAATAGATGCGGATGAAGGTCAGCGAGCCGACGAACGGATCGTTCATGACCTTGAACGCCAGCGCGCTGAACGGCGCGTCGTCGGTCGCGGGACGGCTGTCCGGCTCGTCGCTGTCCATCTTGACGCCCTGCACGTCGGGGATGTCGAGCGGCGAAGGCAGATAGTCGACCACGGCGTCGAGCAGGGGCTGCACGCCCTTGTTCTTGAACGCCGAGCCGCAGCAGACGGGAACGAACGACTGGTTCAGCGTGCCCTTGCGGATCAACGCCTTCAGCGTCGCGACGTCGGGCTCATTGCCTTCCAGATAGGCTTCCATCGCGGCATCGTCCTGCTCGACGGCCAGCTCGATCAGCTTCTCGCGATATTCGGCGGCTTCGTCGACCATGTCGGCCGGGATCTCTTCGTAGAAGAATTCGGCGCCCAGCGACTCGTCCTTCCAGATGATCGCGCGGTTGCCGACCAGGTCGACCAGGCCCTTCAGCTCCGACTCGAGACCGATCGGAATGTAGAGGACGGCCGGCTTCGCGCCGAGGCGGTCGATGATCGACTGCACGCAATATTTGAAGTTCGCGCCGGTGCGGTCGAGCTTGTTGATGAAGCACATGCGCGGAACGCCGTACTTGTCAGCCTGACGCCACACGGTTTCGGACTGCGGCTCAACGCCGGCAACGCCGTCGAAGCATGCGACCGCGCCGTCGAGCACGCGCAGCGAACGCTCGACTTCAATCGTGAAGTCGACGTGGCCGGGGGTGTCGATGATGTTGATGCGGTGCTCGGGGCCCTTGCCCTCTTCGGCGCGCCAGAAGCACGTCGTCGCAGCGGAGGTGATCGTGATGCCACGCTCCTGCTCCTGCTCCATCCAGTCCATGGTGGCAGCGCCGTCGTGGACTTCGCCGATCTTGTAGGACTTGCCGGTGTAGAAGAGGATGCGCTCGGTCGTCGTCGTCTTGCCGGCGTCGATGTGCGCCATGATGCCGATGTTACGATACAGGTTGAGCGGATGGCTGCGGGCCATTGGTCTTACTCCATTGCCGGCGACTGCGGCGGTTCGGGATTCGTCAGATTGCGGGCGCCCATACGGCAAACCATTCGCTCTGAACAGGGGCTGTCATCCAGCCCGCAGAAGGAATGGCGCGATCAGGCTCTCCCCAAACAGGGAAAAGCCGGGCGCCACGATGGCGGCGCCCGGCCTCTGATATAGTCGCTTACCAGCGATAATGCGAGAAGGCGCGGTTCGCTTCCGCCATGCGGTGCGTGTCTTCGCGCTTCTTCACCGCGTTGCCGCGGTTGTTCGCCGCGTCGAGCAGCTCGCCGGACAGGCGGGCGGCCATGGTCGTTTCCGACCGGGCGCGGGCAGCATTGATCAGCCAGCGAATCGCGAGCGCCTGCGCACGTTCCGGGCGGACTTCGACGGGAACCTGATAGGTCGCACCACCGACTCGGCGGCTGCGGACCTCGATACCCGGCGCGACGTTGTTGAGGGCGTCATGGAAAAGACCGATGGGGTCCTTCTTGGCCTTGTTCTCGACAACTTCGAGGGCGCCATAGACGATGCCTTCTGCGACGGACTTCTTACCGTCGAGCATGACACTGTTCATGAACTTGGACAGAACCTGATCGTGATACACGGGATCGGGCAGGATGATGCGCTTTTCAGGGCGACGACGACGTGACATATTCTAGTCTCCCTTACTTAGGACGCTTGGCGCCGTACTTCGAACGGCTCTGCTTACGATCCTTGACGCCCTGTGTATCGAGCACGCCGCGCAGGACGTGGTAGCGAACACCGGGAAGATCTCGCACACGACCGCCGCGAATCAGGACGACGCTGTGCTCTTGCAGGTTGTGGCCTTCACCCGGAATGTAGGTGATGACTTCGCGCTGGTTCGTCAGACGGACCTTCGCAACCTTACGCAGAGCCGAGTTCGGCTTCTTCGGGGTCGTCGTATAGACACGGGTGCAAACGCCGCGCTTCTGCGGGTTCGCTTCCATCGCAGGAACCTTTGACTTGGCCTTCTGCGGTTCGCGGCCCTTGCGGACCAGCTGGTTGATTGTTGGCATGAAGCCCTTCACCTTCTCAGTTACTTTACCGTCCGCAACCCGCCGCCGGAGCATGGGCTCCAAACGGAAAAAAGCCGGGTAGCCTCCGATGGAAGCTCCCAGATTCACGAGTACATAGGCAATGTTCGTGCTCTGCTTCGTCCTGCGAGTCCCGGATTCGGGCCGCAGGGCAGGCGCGCCCTATAGCTTTGGGGGGTCGGGCGGTCAACCGCCGTGGAGGGTCAGAGCCAGAAAGGCCAGGGAAAGGCGAGCGGCACCGCGATCAGCATGGCCAGCGCCAGCATGATGCGGTCCTTCGCGCGTATGCCGGTGAACGCCAGCAGCCCGCCGTCCTTGCGCCACAACAACGGGCAGGACAGCCCCGCGAGCGCGAGCAATGCCGTTCCCACCTCGAACGCATGGGGGATTCCGCCCTGCACCCGAAAGGCGAGCCCCGACAGCCCAAAGGCGATGGTCAGGAGCCAGGCGATCAGTCGCATGGGGAGGGACTCGCGGTCATGACGATCAGAACGGCAGGGGCGGCCCCGCCTTAAGTCATTCCGCCGCAATCAGGCCGGGACGCAGGCGCGCTACTCCCCTGCCCCTATCCCCGCCGGAACCACGCGCTGCGTATAGTCTATGCGTATCCGCACCCATGTACCGATCTGCGGCTTGCCGTCGATACGCGGCGGCCGCACCAGAAATTGCCACGCCGCCAGCCGCACCGCCTTGGCAAGCCCGGAGCCATAGGGCGATTCGCCCAGCGGCTGGCAATTCTCGACATGGTAGTTCTCGATCGTCTTGCACGCGACGAGGCCCCAGCCGTCGCGCGGCGGATTGGCGGGCATGTAGGTGGCGAGTTCCGCGTCGGTGGGACGGCGATACCATTCCGCCTCATAGAGTTGCACGCCGCCCGGTCCCTGTCCGGGGCCTGCGACCGCCTTGCTGTCGCCCGTCGATCCGCCCGAACCATTGGCCGCGCCCCTGGACGGCATCTTGCCGATATCGGCCGCCGCCATATCGCTGGGCGACAACTGGATGAAGGAGGGCGCCTCCTCCTTCGGTCGGGTTGCCACCGCAGGCGGCGGCGTTTCTGCGCGCTTTACCGCAGGAGAGGGTGCGGCCTTGTCCGCCTGCTTCGTCTCCGCCTTGGTCTTTTCACCGGCATCCTTGCGATTCGCATCCGGCGCCACGCTGAACGTGACCAGCCCGTCATCCTCCTTGCGCACGATCTGCGGCGCGCGCGTCAGCAACAGCGCCAGCAGCATCAGCAAATGGATGATGATGGTCAGGACCAGCGCCGCCCCGCGGCTTTTCAGGACGGACGCATCCGGTCGCGTCCACCGCCGGCGGCCAGATTCTGTGAGCGAAACGTCAGGCAAGGGAAACTCGCGCGAGGGCTGGTGGGCCGCCTATAGTGCGGCAAGCTGAACGGCAGCTTTCTCGTCGCTTGCACCGCGCGCCGACAACGGTCAATGCACTGTCATGGCCCTTTCCGATGACATCGCCCTCGCCCATGCCCTCGCCGACGCGGCGGGCGCAGCGATCCGCCCCTTCTTCCGCGCCCGTTACGAGATAGAGGACAAGGCCGACGCCTCCCCCGTGACCGAAGCCGACCGCGCCGCCGAACTGGCGATTCGCGATCTGCTGGAGCGGGAGCGTCCGAAAGACGGCATCATCGGGGAGGAGTTCGGCGCGACCCGCGACGACGCCTCGCGCCAGTGGGTGCTCGACCCCATCGACGGCACCCGCAGCTTCATTGCGGGCCGCCCGATCTTCGGCACGCTGATCGCGCTGATGCAGGACGGCTGGCCGATTCTCGGCATCATCGACCAGCCGATCACCGGCGAGCGTTGGGTCGGCGCGATGGGCACGCCCACGGCGCTGGGCGGCAAGCCCGTCCGCACCCGCTCCTGTCGCGCACTCGACCAGGCGATTCTCGCCTCCACCGGCCCGCAATATTTCGAGGGCTGCACCGGCGAGCATTTCGCCATCCTCGCGGGCCAGTGCCGGGACACGATATGGGGCGGCGACTGCTATAACTACGCCCTCCTCGCCTCCGGCCATGTCGACATCGTGGTGGAGACGGGCCTCAAGCTGCACGACATCGCCGCGCTGGTGCCCGTCGTGGAGGGCGCGGGCGGCCGGATGTGCGACTGGAACGGCGACCCCATCACCGACGCCAGCGACGGGCGAGTGATCGCGCTTGGCGATCCGGCCCGGCTGGACGATGTTCTGGAAGCATTGCATCATGGCGGCCACGACCACTGAGTCTGAGCGACGTGCCATCCGCTGGAATTCCTGTTAATTTTCGGTTCAGACAGAGCGAGATGGTTACGGTCGCGGTGCAATATCGCCTCACTATAAAGCGCGATATGCTCCGTTTATCGCATTAACGGTTGCACGTCCGGCACCCTTCGCCCTGTGAAGAATATAAGTGCAGACCGCTCCGTCAGAGCAGCGGCGACGCAGCTCTGACAGATGAAGTGGATCGCCCTTGTTCAGCCTATCCCGGTCGTCCTTCGACTCTTCGCTGGTCTTTCTGGCCGTCATGGGCCTGCTCGCCGCATGGCTGATGAGCCGCTCGCTGACTCGCGAGCACGGGCGGGACCGCCCCGTCGTTGATGAAGCGATCGAACTGGCAGGCGCATCGACCACGGCTCTGCTCGCCGTCGGGCTGATGTTCGGCGATGTCGTCGAGGTGCTGCCCATCTATGCGGGGTTCGTCGGCGGGTCGGCGCTGCTGTGCTATTTCATCCCCCGCCTCTCCATGCCCGGCGTCATCTGGCTGACGGCGGAGATCCTCGCGCTCGCGGTCGGCGCGGTCTGGAGCTATCATTTCATCCGCGAGGCAGCGTTCCCGGCATGGCTGGAACAGGCAGCCCAACTCGGCATCATCGGTTCCTTCCTGATGGTCGCGACCGGCCTTGCCTCCCGCATGGCGCGCGACGCGCTGCTCACCCATCATCTCTGGCGCCTGCCGACCGACGCCCCCGCCCCCTTCTCCGCGCGGAGCAACCACAAGGTTTCAATCCAGCTTCCCTGTTACGCCGAACCGCCGGAAGTGGTGATCGAGACGATCAACCGCCTCGCAGACCTCGACTATGACAATTACGAAGTCATGGTCATCGACAATAATACCAAGGAAGAGGCGCTGTGGCGTCCGCTGGAGGCGCATTGCGCCGAGCTCAACCGCCGTCTGGGCGAGGAACGCTTCCGCTTCTTCCACGTGTCGCCCCTGCCGGGCGCAAAGGCGGGTGCGCTGAACTGGGCGCTGGACCGCATGGCGCCGGATGCCGAACTGATCGCGGTCATCGACGCCGACTATCTCTCGCGCCCCGACTTCCTCTCGCGCCTCACCGCCTTCTTCGACGATCCGCGCATCGGCTATGTCCAGACGCCACATGACTATATGGGCTATGAGGACAGCGCGTACCTCAACGCCTGCTATTGGGAATATATGCCCAATAACAAGGTCGATATGCCGGGCGTCAGCGAATATGGCGGGGCCTTCACCATCGGGACCATGTGCATCCTGCGCGCTTCCGCCCTGCGCGAGGCGGGCGGATGGGCCGAATGGTGCCTGACCGAGGATAGCGAAGTGTCCGTCCGCCTGCGCGCAGTCGGATATAAGGGCATCTACCTCGGCGAAACCTATGGTCGCGGCCTGATCCCCGACACGTTCGACGATTACAAGAAGCAGCGTTTCCGCTGGACCGCAGGGCCGGTGCAGCAGCTTCGCCGCCACTGGCGCCTGTTCCTCCCCTCGCCCCTCGCCCCGGCCATGCCCGGCTGGACGAAGGTGCTGGAAGTGCTGCGCTGCGTCTATCCCATCCAGACGCTCTTTGGCCTCGTCAGCGCGCTGATCGGCGCGGTGGCGGTCGGGGTGGCGCTGGCGAACGATAGTGTCGATCCGGTCGATATCCCCAATGTCACCTGGCTGCTGCTCGTCATTGGCGGCGTGACATGGTGGGTGCGGACCAAGATCCGCTATCGCCTGTCGGGCTGCGAGAATGTGCGCGACATGATCCATGGCGAAGTCGCCCGCATGTCGCTCAGCTATGTCGTTCTGATATCGGGCGTGGCTGGGCTGTCCAGCCGCCCGCTGGCGTGGCGCCGCACGCCCAAGTTCGCGCTGGACACGACGGAACCATCGCCTTTTGCCGCCACCATGCCCGAAACCATGCTGGGCGGGCTGAACCTGTTCCTCGCGCTCGCCGCGCTCTCGCTGTCCATGACGCTGGGGATGGAAATGGCGCTGTTGCTGGCGATGGGTTTCGGCACCATGGCGTTCCGTTTCTTTTGCGCGCCCTATATGGCCGCCCTCGCGATCCGCCATCAAAAGGCGATCACCGGCCTTGCCACGCCGGAAAGTGTGAGCATCGGCATGGGCGTGGACCCCGACCCGCTCGCGCCGGGCCGCGAAGTCGCCGTCTGACCTTTGCGCATGCTCTCCCGGCGGATCGCTTGGCCGGTCCGCCGGGAGGCTCAGATTTCCGGGAGCTTTCAGCATCATTCAGCGGCTGTTCAATGCGGCAGCCCTATGTCATGACAATCATGATGAAAAAGCGCCTCGCAATCCTGGCGCTTGTCGCCCTGGCGGCAACGGACGGGATTTCCATCACCACGGCTTCGGCCCAACCGGGCTTGGGCGGCCCCCTCGGCCCGCCACCCGTTCGCTTTCGCAGCGATCAGGATGCCGCGCGCCGGGCGATGCTGCAGGGCAATGTCATGCCCTTTTCCGTCATCAAGCGCCGCGTCGAGGCCCAGATGGGCGAGGATGCCGATTATCTGGGATCGGAATTCATTCCCGAGCGTAATCGCTATCGACTGAAATATATGCGCGACCGTAACGTCGTGTGGGTTGATGTCGATGGCCGCACCGGGGATATCATCGGCTGGGCCGGTCGCTGAAAAATCGAATATTAGGGAAGTGAGGACGAGATGCGCCTTTTGATCGTCGAGGATGAACCCACCCTCGGACCGCAGCTCAAAGCGACACTGGAAGGGGCAGGCTATGCCGTCGATCTCGCCACGGATGGCGAGGATGGGCATTTCCTCGGCTCGACGGAGAATTACGACGCCATCATCCTCGACCTCGGCCTGCCGGAAATCGACGGGCTGACCGTGCTGGACCGCTGGCGCAAGGAGGGGCGGACCTTTCCCGTCCTCGTCCTGACCGCGCGCGACAGCTGGTCGGACAAGGTGGCGGGCCTCGACGCGGGCGCAGACGACTATCTCGCCAAGCCGTTCCAGTCGGAGGAGCTGATCGCACGCCTCCGCGCCCTCATCCGCCGCACGTCGGGCAATGCGTCCAGCGAGCTGACGGCGGGCGACGTGCGCCTCGACACCCGTTCGGGCCGCGTCACGCTCAACGGCGAGCCGGTGAAGCTGACCGCGCAGGAATATAAGCTGCTCTCCTACCTCCTCCACCACAAGGGCAAGGTGGTGAGCCGCACCGAACTGATCGAACATATCTACGATCAGGATTTCGACCGCGATTCGAACACGATCGAGGTGTTCGTGACCCGTATCCGCAAGAAACTGGGGCCGGATGTGATCTCCACCATCCGGGGCCTTGGCTACAGCCTCGACGACCCGATGCGTTGATCTCCCCCTCGCGGGACCACAGGTGACAGAAACCGACGCCCCTCAACCGACCCGATCGACCGGCTCCCTCAGCCGGCGCATGATCGGGATCGCGGCGCTGTGGATCGGCATCCTGCTCATCGGCGGCGGCGTGGCGCTCGACCGCATCCTCGTCAGTGCGATGACGCGCAGTTTCGACGACGGCCTCAACTATGTGCTGACCGCGATGATCGCCTCCGCCGAGATCGGGCCGGAGGGCGAGGTGCTGTTCAACCGCCCCCTCGCCGACCAGCGTTTTCTCGAACCGGCCAGCGGCCTCTACTACCAGATCAGCGGCAAGGGGCATGAGGACTGGCGTTCCCGCTCGCTGTGGGACCGCGCGCTGCGCGTGTCGGCGGAGGACAAGACCGGCTTCACCGCGCACGACAGCCACGAGTTTCCAGGCGAATCGCTGCGCGTCATGCAGCAGGAGGTGATCCTGCCGGGCAGCAAGACCCGCTGGATCTTCATCGTGGCGCAGGCCCGCAGCGCCCTCGACGCGCAGATCAAGGCATTGCGCAGCACGGTCGTGTGGAGCTTCGCCTCCCTCGCCCTCGGCCTCGTCATCCTGGCCGCGTTACAGGTATTCTATGGCCTGCGTCCCCTTCGCAAAATCCGGCGCGAGATCGTGCGGATGCGCGAGGGGGAGAAGTCCCGCGTCACCGAAGCCCTGCCGCGCGAGGTGCAACCGCTGGTCGAGGAACTCAACGGCCTGCTCGACCATGTCGAGCGTCAGGCGGAGGAGGCGCGCACCCATGCCGGCAACCTCGCCCATGCGCTCAAGACGCCGCTGACCGTGGTGATGAACGCGGCCACCGCGCAGGCCCCCGACCTTGGCCCCACGGTGATGCGCGAGACGGCGACGATGCGGCGGCAGATCGACCACCACCTTGCCCGCGCCCGAGCGGTCGGGCGGCGCGGCGCAGCGCAGGCCCGCGCGCAGGTCTGGCCCAGCCTCGAAGCCGTGGAGCGCGCCGTTTCCCGCCTCTACCCGGAAATACGGTTCGATGCCGATGGCGACCAGACGGCGGCGGTCCGCGTGGAACGGCAGGATCTGGAAGACCTTCTCGGCAATCTGGTCGAGAATGCCGCGAAATATGGCGGCGGCAGCGTCTTCGTCACCATCGCCCCACCCTCCGCCAGCGCCATGGTCGACATATTGGTCGAGGATGACGGCATGGGCATACCAGAGGTGGAGCGGGAGCGCATCTTCGACCGGGGCGCTCGCCTCGACACCAGCAAGCCGGGCACCGGCCTCGGCCTCGCCATCGTGCGCGACGTGGCGGAAATCTATGGCGGCGGCGTATCGCTGGACGAGAGCGAGGATCTCGGCGGCCTCCTCGTCCGCCTGTCGCTCCCCCGCGCCTAACGCTTGGGGTCTGATCCACTGACGTGGATGCCGCACCGGCCCTCACCCCCACCCGACCTCCCAACAGGTTACTCTCGTGGGAGGTCGGGTGGGCGCGGTCGAGGCGCGTGACTCGTCCGCGAGGGCCGGTGCCGCCTCGATCCAGCTTTGCTGGATCAGACTCAACGCATCAGGCATCGCTGCGGCGACTTGCCTAAATGGCGCGCCCGGCCCACATCAGCCGAATATCCTGAGGAGCGATCATGAGCAGTAACGACATCGGCAATGTTCAGTCAGCCATCGACCATGTGCTGGAACTGGCCGCCGAGCTGGAGGTTTCGGGAACCGCCGTTGTCGGGGACGAGGCGGTCGCCCGCGTCCGCTCCATCCTGCACGCCTGGGTCGATACCGTGACCGCCGTCGCGCTCACCCCCGCCTTCGGCCGGTCCACGCTGATCCATGAGGATGGCCAGCAATCGACGGTGCAGTCGTCCGTCCTGGCCTTCGCGCTCAGCACGCCCATGGGGCCACGCAAGGACTGATCGGGCAAGGACTGATCCGGCAAGCAGGGCGGCACGACCGGCGCGCCGCCCCTTTCGCTATCAGCCGCGCAGGACGCCGCCGAGTTTCTCCGCCGCCTTCACGACCTTGGCCGCAATAGCCTTCAGATCCTCTTCGCCAAAGCTTTTCTCGCCCGGCTGGAGGGTGATCTCGACCGCGAGGCTCTTGTGCCCCTCCGGCACGCCGATGCCCACGAAGACGTCGAACAGGCGGGCGGACACGATGCTCGCCTTGTCCGCGCCCTTCACGGCGCGCACCAGCGCATCGGCCTCCACCGTTTCCGGCACCAGGAACGCAAAGTCGCGCGTCACCGCCTGCAACGCGGGCGGCGCATAGACGGGGCGCATGAAGCCCGCTTTCCGCCTGGCCGGGATGGCGTCGAGATACAGTTCACCCGCGACCACCGTGCCGGACAGGTCGAACGCCTTGACCAGCGTCGGGTGCAGCACGCCATAGGCCGCCAGCACCGTCTTCGGCCCCAGCCGCAGCGTGCCCGACTGGCCGGGGTGGAAGCTCGCCCCCGCCTCGCCCATGCCCTGCAAATTCTGCACCGGCGCGCCTGCCGCTGCGAGCAGCGCCAGCACCTCCGCCTTGGCATCGAACGCATCGAACGCCTGCGCCTTGCCGCCCTGCCAGCCGCGCGGAGCCTTGTCCCCCGCCAGCACGAAGCCGAGGGTCAGCCGTTCCTTGCTCGACCCGTCCTCATTGCGGAAATAGCGGCGTCCAACCTCGAACAGCCGTACCGCCGTCGCACCGCGATCCGCATTGCGCCGCGCTGCCGACAGCAGGCCCGGCAGCAGCGAGGGCCGCATGACCTTGAGGTCTTCCGAAATCGGATTGGCCAGCGTCCAGTCGCCGCCACCGACGGAGGCCGCTTCCTTCTCCGAAATGAAGGACCAGTTCACCGCCTCGTTCAGCCCGCGAGAGGCCGCCGCGCGGCGGATGCGCCGTTCGATCAACTGCTCGGTGGTCGCGGTCGGCCTCGCCACGCCCGGCGCGCGGGGCAGCGGGGTGGAGGGCACATTGCCGAGGCCGTGGATGCGGATGACCTCCTCCACAATGTCCGGCCCGGCGTCCACGTCACGCCGCCAGCTCGGCACCGTCACGGTCCAGTCCGCGCCCACGACGAAGCCCAGCCGTTCGAGGATCGCCTTCTGCTCCGCATCGGCCACCGCCACGCCGCCCAGCGCCGCGCACAGCGCCGGATCATAGGCGACCGTCTTGGCCGCGACCGGCGGATCGCCCGCGCGCGTCATGGCGCTGGCCGTGCCGCCGCAGAGCTTCAGGACATAGTCGGTCGCAATGTCGAGGCCGTCGGACAGGAACGCCGGGTCCACGCCCCGCTCGAACCGCTGCCGCGCGTCGGAGGTGAGGGCGAGGGTCTGCCCGGTCCGCGCGATGCTTTCCGGCGTGAAATAGGCGCATTCGATCAGAACGCGGGTCGTGCCGTCCTGCGCGCCCGAATGCTCGCCGCCCATGATGCCGCCAATGTCGTGGACGGTGGCATCGTCCGCGATCACGGTCATCGTCTCGGTGAGCGCATAGCTCTTGCCATTGAGCGCCAGCACCGTCTCGCCCGGCTTCGCCAGCCGCGCGACCAGACCGCCGTTGAGGCTGTCGAGGTCATAGACGTGCAGCGGACGGCCCAGGTCGATCATCACATAATTGGTGATGTCGACCAGCGTGGAGATCGGCTTCTGCCCGATGGCTTTCAGGCGACGCTGCATCCACTCCGGCGACGCGCCATTGGCGACGCCCGTGACGGTCCGCGCGAAGAAGGCGGGGCAGCCCGCCGCATCCTCGGTCCGCACATCGGGACCGGGGCCATTGTCGACGATGGCGGGCACCACCAGCGGCTTCAGCGTGCCGATGCCCTTGGCCGCCAGATCGCGCGCGATGCCGCGCACGCCCATGCAGTCCTGCTTATTGGGTGTGATCGACACGTCGATGACCGGATCGTCCAGCCCGGCATAGTCCGCGAAGGCCGTGCCGACAGGCGCGTCGGCGGGCAGTTCGATGATGCCGTCATGATCCTCGCCCAGTTCCAGCTCGCGCGTGGAACACATCATGCCGTTCGATTCGACCCCGCGGATCGCTGCCTTGCGCAGCACCATGCCGTTGGCGGGCACCACCGCGCCCTCCACGCCAAAGACGCCGATCAGGCCCGCCCGCGCATTGGGCGCGCCGCAAACGACCTGCAACGGCACGCCGTCGCCCTGATCGACAGTCAGCACCTGTAACTTATCCGCCTGCGGATGGCGATCGGCGGTCAGCACCTTCGCCACGCGGAAGCCGGCGAGTTTCGCCGCCGGGCTTTCGACGCCCTCGACCTCCAGGCCGATGTCGGTCAGCGCGACGAGGATGGTGTCGAGGTCGGCGACGGTGTCGAGATGCTCGCGCAGCCAGCTAAGGGTGAACTTCATGCGCCGACTCCTCCCGACAGCGTGGGCACGTCGAGCGCCGAGAATCCATAATGCTTGAGCCAGCGCAGGTCGCCGTCAAAGAAGGCGCGCAGGTCGTTCATGCCATATTTCAGCATCGCCAGACGGTCGACGCCCGTGCCGAAGGCAAAGCCCTGCCACTCGTCGGGATCGAGGCCGCACGCCTCGATCACGCGGCGGTTGACCATGCCGGACCCCAGCACCTCCATCCATCCGCCGCCCGGCGCATCGCCCGATCCGCCAATGACGCGCTGGCCGTTCTCGACCATATAGCCAACATCGACCTCCACCGACGGTTCGGTGAACGGGAAATAGCTGGGGCGGAGGCGCAGCGTGATGTCCTCGCGCTCGAAAAACGCCTTGAGGAACGTCTCCAGCGTCCATTTCAAATGGCCGAGGTGGATGCCCTTGTCGATCACCAGACCCTCGATCTGGTGGAACATGGGCGTGTGGGTTGCATCGCTGTCGGAGCGATAGACGCGGCCCGGCGCGATGATGTGGATCGGCTCGCCCTTGCCACCCGTACGCTCCGCCACTGCCGTCATCGTGCGAATCTGCACCGGCGAGGTGTGGGTGCGCAGCAACATGGCGCGCCCCTCTCCATCCTTGTCCGGGAAGTAGAAAGTGTCGTGCATCGCGCGCGCCGGATGCGTCTCCGGGATGTTGAGCGCGGTGAAGTTACGCCAGTCGTCCTCGATCTCCGGCCCCGTCGCGACCGAAAAGCCCAGGTCCGCGAAAATCTCCGCCAGTTCGTCCATCACCTGGCTGACGGGATGGATCGACCCCAGCGGCTGGTCGGCGGCGGGCAATGTCATGTCCACCCGCTCCGACGCCAGCCGCGCATCGAGCGCCGCCGTCTCCAGCGCGGCCTTGCGCGCAGCGATCGCCTCCGTCACGGCCTCGCGCAGCGACTGGATCGGCGGGCCTTTCTCCAGCCGCTCCTCAGGCGTCATGCCGCCCAGCGTCTTGAGCAGGCCGGTCACGACCCCCTGCTTGCCCAATGCGCCGACACGCAGCGCCTCCAGCGCGTCGAGGCTGTGCGCCCCCGCTATGTCTGCGACCAGACCGGCCTTCAGTGCTTCCACTTCGCTCATATTCTACTCTTCTATGGGATTCGCGGGGCGCGTTCGTACCGCGCCCGATAGGCATTTGTGGCCGTCAGAGCAAATCGCCGACGGTAAAATCGAATCGGGCGACTTCCCGTTCACCCTGCCGGATGATGTAGCGATAGGAACCGACCGGATCGTCCTTCGCCACGCACCAGCCCGCCGTGGCTACGCCCGTGCTCGCATCGAAGCGCCGCTGCGTAATCGCGCCGGATCGCTGGGCATTGACCTCCGTCGCGTCGCCCCCCTCCGTGCCCCAGTTGCGCGCCGGGCCGGGCAGGATCAGCTCCTCGCTGAGGGTGAGTTCACCCTCAACCGGCCGATATTTCAACGCCCAATTGTAGCAGCTACGCCCGACGACATAGGGGATGGCGGTGGTGGAGGTGACCGCGTCGGCCCCTGCCGGATCAGTGAGGATGGCGAGGAGCTGGCTCTCCACCACCGTAATATCGGGCGCGGGCGGCAGGGCGGGCGCGGGCGGCGGAGCTTCGGCGGGTGCCTCCGGCTCGGCTGGGGGCAGCGACTCGCGCTCCATATCCGGTGACGGCGTGCCCTGCGCATCCTGCGCGCGGCTGAGGGCGGCGGGCTGGAGCAGGATCGCCAGCATCGCCGCGCTGGCCCGCAGCACGAGCGCCCATTTTGCCGTCATCGCCATCGCCACTCCTTCGCAGACCAAAAAAGGGGCGCCGAACTTTCGCCCGGCGCCCCCTCCTGTTCACATATCAAACCGATCAGGCTGCGGGAAGTGCCGCGCGCGCCTGAGCGATGATGCCCTTGAAGGCTTCGCCTTCGTGCATCGCGATGTCGGCCAGAACCTTCCGGTCCAGTTCGACGCCCGCCAGCTTCAGGCCGTGCATGAACACGCCATAGGTCAGGCCTTCGGCGCGAACAGCGGCGTTGATGCGCTGGATCCAGAGGGCGCGGAAGCTGCGCTTCTTAACCTTGCGGTCGCGATAGGCGTACTGGCCGGCCTTTTCGACGGCCTGGCGAGCAACACGAATCGTATTCTTGCGGCGGCCGTAATAGCCCTTTGCCGCCTTCAGAATGCGATTATGCTTCGCGCGCGTCGTTGTACCGCGTTTTACACGTGCCATGTCGCTCTACTCCTTACTTGAGGCCGTAGGGCGCCCAGAGGCGCACGTGGGCAACATCAGCGTCCGACAGCACGGAAGTGCCGCGGTTCTGACGAATATATTTCGCATTGTGGCTGATCAGGCGGTGACGCTTGCCAGCGACGCCGTGCTTCACCTTGCCGGTGGCGGTGAACTTGAAGCGTTTCTTCACACCGCTCTTGGTCTTCATCTTGGGCATTTTCGTCTCCTTAGTGTCTGAAGCAAACCCGTTGTGAAACAGGTCCGCAGACGATTCTGGACGAACACGGCAGCCCTACTGGCCGGCCCGTCCCATCGATTCCCGGCGCCAACTCTCGTCGGCATGGGAACGCGCGCCTATAGGTGTGGGATCATGTAAAGGCAAGGCAATTTGCGCCCCGTCAAGGACGCTTTGCTGCTATGATGGCCAGGGAGAGGAAAGCCAAGGAGACAGGCCATGAAGACGATCCTGCTGATGGTGCATGACGATCCGGGTCAGGAGGCCCGCCTGCAATGCGCGCTGGACGTGACCCGCGCGGTGGAGGGGCATCTGATCTGCCTCGACCTGCTGCGCATGCCCATCGTCATCGACGCCTATGGTTCGGGCGGTGGCATGGCGACCATCCTGACCACCGAGCAGGAGCGGGAGGACGTGAACGTCGCCGCTCTGCAAAGTCGCGTGGCGGCGGAGAGAGTCTCCCATGAATGGCAGCGCGCGCAGGGCGACTTCGAGCATTCCCTTACCCGCGCGGCACGGCTCGCCGACCTCATCGTGCTGAGCGCGCGCGGCGTATCGGGCCTCGCCGATCAGGGCGACCTGCCCGCGCGCCTTGCCCGCACCACCGCCGCGCCGATACTGGTGGTGCCGGAACAGCATCGCGGCTTCTATCCGGGCGGACGGGTCATCGTTGGCTGGGACGGGTCGGACACCGCCGCCACGACGATCCGCGCCGCCGTCCCCCTTCTCAGACATGCAGCCTCGGTGGAGGTGCTGACCATAGAGGGGAACGACCGCGAGGCGGACCCGGAGGACGCCGCCCGCTATCTGGCGCGCCACGGCTGCCGTGTCACGGCGAACCTCGTCTCGCGCTCCGCCGATGTGGGTGGGCAATTGCGCGATGCTTTAGTCAGCGCGGACTGGGGCGTCATCGGCAGCTATGGTCAGGGCCGGTTGCGGGAGCGGCTGTTCGGCGGCACGACCTGGACATTGCTCGAACAGACACCGGTGCCCCTGCTGATCTCGCATTAGCAGGGCTCATATATTGATCGAAACGATCCATGAGCGAGCGGCCTTGGCTCGCCCGCCATGCGCCCTATGGTACGCACGGCGCCTGCCCCCTTTGGCGCCATGCGAATCGCAGGAAAGACCATATGACCACCAATCGCCAGACAGACACCGCGCTCGACCCCCTTTTCCTTCACCGCTGGTCGCCGCGCGCCTATGATGGCACCGCCATCCCCGAAGCGGACCTGCGCACGATCCTCGATGCGGGCCGCTGGGCGCCGTCCGCCTATAATTACCAGCCGTGGCGCTTTCTCTATGCGACGCGCGACGATGCCGCCAACTGGCAGCGGTTCCTCGACATCCTCATCCCGTTCAACCAGAGCTGGGCGAAGGATTCGGCCGTGCTGATCTATATCATCAGCGAGACGACCATGGGTTCGCCCGAAAAGCCGAGCCATTCGCACAGCTTCGACGCGGGCGCCGCCTGGTCGGGCATCGCGCATCAGGCGCATCTGCTGGGCTATCACGCGCATGGCATGGTCGGCTTCGACCTTGAAAAGGCGCGCACCGAACTCGGCGTGCCGGACGGGTTCCGTATCGAGGCGGCCGTCGTCATCGGCACCAAGGGCGACCCCGCCATTCTGCCCGAGGCACTGCAGGCGCGCGAAGTGCCGAGCGACCGCAAGCCGCTCGACGACGTCGCCTATCCGGGCAATTTCAAGGGCTGACCCTGTATCGGGGCGGAGCGGCTGACCTCAGCCCGCTTCGCCCCGTATCGGCAGGAAGCCACTGCGCTCCAGCCGATCCACCGAATCGCGCGCCACCGGGGCATTCGCACCATTGGCCAGCACCACATCCATCGTGCGCCCCGCCCGGCTGACGCCCGCCACCGCATCGCGCGCCACCCACCAGCTCCGGTGAGTCTGCGCGCCCGGCACGCCGTCCATCTCCGCAATCGCATCGCGCAGCCGCATGAGCAGCAGGTCGCTGCCCTTCACGCCATGGACGCGCACATAATGATCCTCGCTTTCGAGCGCGAGCACGTCGCCCTCGAACTGCGGCCCCAGCCGGGCATAGAGGCGTGGCCGGTCGCCTCCGGCGCGCGGCGGCTTTGGTTCCGGGCGGACCACCGGCAGGACGGCCTCCGCCACCGCAGGCTGCCCCTCCGTCACGGTGCGCAGCCCCTGCATCGACCCCTGATAATTGCGCAGCAGATGCTCGTCCGCGCGGTCGGCCAGCCAGGCGACCAGTAGGATGGTCAGCGAACAGAGCACGGAAAAGGGCACGACCCCGGAATAGCCGCCCAGTTGCTTGATCTCCTCCCCGCGCCACGCCTGCCAGACCAGCCCCATGGGAATGCTCGACGCCGTAAGGCCCCAGATCATCACCGTGCCCCGCGGCAAGCGCGTCGCCCGCGCGACCCAGTCCCAGAACAACATGGTCGGGCGCACCAACACATAGGCGCCGGCCAGCATCACCAGCCACCGACTCGACCGGGTCAGAAAATCCCCCATCAAATAGGTGCCGAACGGTCCCATGAAGCCCACGACCAGCGCCAGTGGCCCCAATATCCAGATTTCCAATATCGTCCGGCGCAACCGTTTCACGATGCGTCCTCTCCCATTCGCGAAGCGCGAACCGGCAATAAGCCCATTTTCCGGGGATTTGGCAAGAGGTTGTCCTGCGTCACGTATTCGCACTTGCCCGCGATTCGCGAATGGCCATCTGGGCTTCAACGCTTCCGCCGCCCCTCAACCGGGATGGGCGCCAGCCACGAAAACAGAAAGGAACATTCGCATGACCATCCGTTTCAAGGGCCAGGAACTGCTCGCCACCGTCGCTTTCGCCGTGTTCGCCCATGTCGTTTTCTTCAGCGCCGCGCTCACCTACGCTTCCTGAAGTCTGACGAGGGGGCGCCTTCCTTTCCTCTCCCGGTAAGGGTGCCCCCATATTTTCCTCCAGCGTTGTCGGTCGCAACCGTAACGGCGCGAGGTTCGCAGCCCCGTGAGGGGCTGTAAAAAGCAACGAGGCTCGCAGTCGGGGTACGCTGCGAGCCTCGTTGTTTCATTTCAGGGGGCGGCGACCGGAAAGGTCGCGGCGGATGACCGTCAGACCAGCCGGTTCAGCCAGCCATGCGCGTCCTCGACGCGGCCATATTGGATGCCGACCAGCTTTTCCTTGAGCATCCGCGCGACTTCGCCGCCCGCGCCATTGCCGATCACGAAATTGCCCTTCTTTGACCGGACCTCGCCAATCGGCGTGATGACCGCCGCCGTTCCGCAGGCGAAGGCTTCCTTCAGCTTGCCGGAGCGGGTGTCCTCCTCCCACTCCTCGAAGCTGTAGCGGCCCTCGCGCACGGTGTAGCCCGCCTCGGTCGCGAGGCGGATCAGCGAATCGCGCGTGATGCCGGGCAGGATGGAGCCGTCGAGCGGCGGCGTGACAATCGTCTGGTCGTTCATCACGAACATGATGTTCATGCCGCCCAGTTCCTCGATATAGCGGCGCTCGACCGCGTCGAGGAACAGCACCTGATCGCAGCCCTCCTCAATGCCGTGCGCCTGCGGCAGCAGCGACGCCGCATAATTGCCGCCGCACTTCGCCGCGCCCGTGCCGCCCGGAACCGCGCGGACATAGTCATGACTGACCCAGAGCGTCACCGCCTCCTTGCCACCCTTGAAATAGCCGCCGACCGGCGAGGCGATGACGCAGAAGATATAGCTTTTGGCCGGGCGCACGCCCAGGAACGGCTCGTCGGCGAACATGAACGGGCGCAGGTACAGGCTGCCCTTGTCCGCCGCCGGGGTCCAGTCCGCGTCGGCGGCGACGATCTGGCGGATCGCCTCGACGAACAGCTCCTCCGGAATTTCCGGCATGGCGAGCCGCGCCGCGCTCTGGTTGAAGCGGCGGGCATTGGCGTCGGGACGAAAGCTGCCGATGCCGCCGTCGGGCAGGCGATAGGCCTTCAGTCCCTCGAAAATCTCCTGCGCATAATGCAGCACGGCGGCGGCGGGATCGAGCGCGATGGGGCCGCGCGGACCGATGGTTGCGTCATGCCAGCCCTTCCCCTCTGCATAGCGGATCGTCACCATATGATCGGTGAAAACCTTGCCGAAACCCGGCTCGGTGAGCAGGGCGGCACGGTCCTCCAGACTGGTGGGGGCGCTATGGGTCAGGGAGGAAAAAGCGTTCATCGTCAAGGAACCAGCATATCCATGGGTTGCGGGAGCCTGCTCGCTAGCATCGCAGAGCGCGGCTGTCATCTTTTTGGCATGGTGCGGTGCGAGGAGCGATATCGGAGAGCTTTGGAGCGGCAGGATGGTACACAGCCAATAATCCAGTGGCGGCGACGGCGGAAACCGCCCATCAGCGCCTCCATAAGGTTCAGGACCATTCCGGCTATGAACCGAGGGCGCATATGTTTCACGTCGAATATGATCAGCAGGCCAATTGCCTGAGCATCACCGTCAAGGGATTCTGGAAGCCGGAGGACGTCGCGCCCTTTGGCAGGGAAGTGGAGGCGCAGGCGCGGCAGGCGCGGGCGATCCGGGTCGATTTCAACGTCATCGTGGAATCGCTGGAGTTTCCGGTGCAGGCGAACGATGTCGCGGACCTTCTCTCCGACATCATGCGGGTCGGCATGCCGCTCACCAGCGGGCGGACGGCGGTCGTCGTCGGCAGCCTGCTGAACAAGGCGCAGGCCGAACGCACGCTGGTCCATCCGCGCGTGCAGGTCTTCATGACCGTCGATGACGCATGGGACTGGTTGAACATCACGCCCTGATCGCCTCAGATCAGGGCCAGCCGTTCCTCTGCATCGCCGATGGCCAACACGCCCACCGGCCCGCCCATCTCGATCCGGGGATCGAGCGCCTCCGCCGTCAGCCCGGCCAGCGCGAGGCCGCTCTGGCAGGCGATGATCGTGACGCCGAGGTCCAGCGCATCGTCGACCAGCGCCGCCAGCGTCGGCAGGCCCTGTTCGGCATGCGCAACATCGCGCGGCGCGAACAGCGGCGGGCGCAGCG
Organism: Sphingobium sp.; assembly: GCA_036383715.1. Lineage (GTDB taxonomy): Bacteria > Pseudomonadota > Alphaproteobacteria > Sphingomonadales > Sphingomonadaceae > Sphingobium. The sequence continues at coordinate 60,721 of DASVNT010000027.1, forward strand.
CCGCCACCGCATCCAGTTGCAGGAACACGCGCACGGTCCCGCCCAGCGCCGCCTCCGCGCAGGCCAGCGTCAGCCCGCCGCGCAGCCGCTCCGCATCGTCCGTGGTCGCGATCAGCAGGAGCGGGCGGCGCGCTTCGGTCACGCGGGCAGCTCCTCCGCCACGCGGCATGCCGGACAGGCGGGGTCATGCGCCACGCGTACCGAGCGGAAACGGCGGCCCATGAAGTCCGCGATCAGCATCTGTCCCGCCGCATCGTCGCCAAAGGGCACCAGCGCGCGGATCACCTCCAGCGCGGCCATGCTGCCGACGATGCCCGTCACCGCGCCGACGATCCCCTGATCCGCGCAGTTCATGTCCGCGCGCGCAGGGTCTGAGCCGACGAGGCAGCGATAGCAGGCCTGCCCCTCTTCCCAGCCGCGCCACACGCCCACCTGTCCGTCGAACGCCCCGACCGCCGCACTGACCAGCGGCGTGCGCAGCGTCGTCGCGGCGTCGGACACCGCCAGCCGCGTCTCGAAATTGTCGCACCCGTCGAGGATCACATCGACGTCGCGCAGCAGCACGGCGGCATTGTCCGCGTCGATGCTCTGGTTGATCGCGACCACATGGACATCGGGGTTCAGCCGCGCGACCGCTGCCTGCGCCGCCTCCGCCTTGGGTTGGCCGAGGTCGGCGGTGCCATAGAGGATCTGCCGCTGGAGGTTGGACAGGGACACGGTATCGGGATCGATCACCCGGATCGTGCCCACGCCCGCCGCCGCCAGAAAGGCGATGGCCGGACAGCCGATGCCGCCCGCGCCCACGACAGCGACATGCGCGCCCAGGAGCCGCAACTGCCCCGCGCCGCCGATTTCCTTGAGCACGATATGCCGGGCATAGCGTTCAAGCTGCTCGTCGCCCAGCGCGCCGGAGCCAGTCATGCCGTCCTGACTCCCGTAGAACCAAAGCCGCCCGCGCCGCGCACCGTCTCGTCCAGTTCTGCGACTTCCACGAAATGCGCGGTCTGCACCGGCGCGACGACCAGTTGCGCGATACGGTCGCCCCGCGCGATGGCGAAGTCCTCCGCGCCGAGGTTGATCATGATGATCTTGAGCTCACCGCGATAGTCGCTGTCGATGGTCCCCGGCGTATTGGGCAGGCTGATGCCATGCTTGAGCGCGAGGCCGGAACGCGGACGCACCTGCACCTCATAGCCCGGCGGAATGGCGATGGCGAAGCCGGTGGCGACCGCATGGCGACCACCGGGCGCCAGCGTCACCTCCTCCGCCGCAACCACATCCAGCCCCGCCGCGCCCTCCGTCGCATAGGCGGGCAGCGGCAGGCCCTCGCCATGGGGCAGGCGCTTGACGGCTACGGCAACGGGGTCAGAGAAGGGCATCGGCAATCCTTTCGATGAGATGGCGGGCGACCGCATCCTTGTGCATCCGGGGCCAGGTTTCGACCCCCGTTTCGGTGACGAGGTGGACAGCATTGTCCGCGCCGCCCATCACGCCGCCGCCGGTGTCCGTGGCGGACACATCGTTCGCGACGATCCAGTCAGCCCCCTTGCGCGCGCGCTTGGCGACGGCGTGGGGGATGACGTCATTCGTCTCCGCCGCAAAGCCGACGACGAGGCGGGGGCGATTCGGCAGCTTGGCCAGCGTCGCCAATATGTCGGGATTCTCGGTCAGGACGATGGCGGGCGGCGTGCCCGATCCATCCTTCTTGATCTTTTGCCCCGCCGCGCCCGCGACGCCCCAGTCAGCGACGGCGGCGACCATGATCGCAGCATCGGCGGGCAGAGCGCCCTCGACCGCCGCCAGCATCTCCCGCGCGGTCTGCACGTTGACGCGGGTGACGCCCGGCGGGTCGGGGAGCGAGACGGGACCAGCGACCAGCGTCACCTTCGCCCCCGCCGCCGCCGCCGCGCGGGCGATGGCGAAACCCTGAAGCCCCGACGAGCGGTTGCCGATGAAGCGCACCGGATCGATCGGCTCATGCGTCGGCCCGGCGGTGACGAGGATATGCCGCCCGAACAAAGTGGTCCCGCTCCAGTCCGGCGCATTGATCGTATGGGAGGTATCGGTCAGCAGAGCCGGGGCCAGCGTCGGCGTGATCGGTTCCGCATTCAGCATCGCCATAATCTCGCTCGCAATGGCGTCGGGTTCCGGCAGGCGGCCCTTGCCATATTCGCCGCAGGCCATGTCGCCCTCCGCCGGCTCCATGACGGTGATGCCGTCGGCGCGGAGCTGCGCCAGATTGCGCTGCGTGGCGGGATGATCCCACATGCGCACGTTCATCGCGGGCACGACGAAGACCGGCTTGTCCGTCGCGAGCAGGAGAGTGGTGGCAAGGTCGTCCGCGATCCCGCCCGCCATCTTCGCCACGATATTGGCGGTGGCGGGGCAGACGACGATCAGGTCGGCTTGACGCGAGAGCTGGATATGCCCGATCTCCCGCTCCTCCTTCAGGTCGAACATGTCGCCATAGACATGGTCCTCCGTCAGCACGCCAAAGGACAGCGGCGTCACGAACTCCGCCGCGCTCTGCGTCAGCACCGCTCGCACCGCGACAGTCCTGCGCCGGAGCAGCCGCACCAGTTCGAGCGATTTATAGGCGGCGATCCCGCCGGAGACGATGAGGAGAATGCGGGGAGAGGTCATGCCGCCCTGTTCTGCCCTGACTGTAAAGAGGACTGTGGTTGGCCGCTAGATAGGCAAAAAACCCCGGTCGCGCCACCCTTGCCGCCGCGCCGACAGGACGTTCGGGCTGTTATTCGCACTGGAATGATACTGCAAAGTTGCTTTACGGGAAGGACAAGCAAGGAGAAAAGACCATGGCCTCAAGGGGGATGACGGCATCGGGCGCAGCCGCGTCGGCGCGTGGCGCGCAGGACGGACTGCCGATCCCGCGCCGCTATAGGGCCATTGCCGCGCTATCCATGGGCACCGTCGTCACCACGGTGGACGGCTCCATCGTCAACGTCGCCCTGCCCACCCTTGCCCGCGACCTGCATGTCGAACCCTCCGCCGCCGTGCTGATGGTCACGGTCTATCAGTTGATCATGATGATGGCGCTCCTGCCCTTTGCCGCGCTGGGCGAGCGGATCGGGCTGCGGCGGCTCTACCAATATGGGCTGATCGTGTTCCTGGCGGCGACGCTGCTGTGCTTCTTTGCGCGCAGCCTGCCGTTCCTGATCATCGTGCGCGCCTTTCAGGCAATGGGTGCAGCGGCGGTGCTGAGCGTCGCATCGGCGCTGATCCGCATCGTCTATCCCGCCTCTCAACTGGGGCGCGGCCTCAGCCTCAACACGGTGATCGCGGCAACGGCGGCCAGTTTCGCGCCCAGCATCGGCGGCATCATCCTGGGGCTGGCGCCCTGGAACTGGCTGTTCGCGATGCTCGCGCCCTTTGCGCTGCTGTCGATCCTGCTTGGCCGCACGGCACTGCCCGATCCCGTGGCTCGCGCGGAACCCTATGACGTGCTGGGCGCAGTGCTGTGCGCCGCGACCTTCGGCTTCACGGTCTTTGGCCTCGAAAGTTTCCTGCATGGCGATTCGCCGGTCATCTCCGCCGCCATGGGCGCGCTGGGGCTGGGCCTCGGCTTCCTGTTCGTGCGGCGGGAGCTGGGACAGGCGCGGCCCACGCTGCCCGTCGATCTGCTCAGGAACCGGACGATCACCCTGTCCACCCTGTCGCTGCTGACCGTCTACATGGCCTCCATGGTCATCATGCTGACCTTGCCGTTCCGATTGCAGCAGCAATATGGCTTTACCCCGGTAGAGGCGGGCGCGGTGATCGCGCCGTGGCCGCTGATCTCCATGGTGGTCGCCCCGGCGTCGGGCCTGTTGTCGGACCGGACGCCCGCGGGATTATTGGGCCTGATCGGCATGGTGATCGCGACGATCGCGCTGGTCGCGCTGGCCTTCATTCCTGATTCGCCCAGCTATTTCGATCTGGCGTGGCGCATGTCGCTCTCCGGCATCGGATTCGGCATGTTCTATTCGCCCGCCACGCGGCAACTGATCGGCGCAGCGCCTGTGGACCGGACGGCGGCGGCGGGCGGGCTGACCTCCACCACGCGCGGCGCGGGGCAGACCTTTGGCTCGACCATGGTGGCGGCCCTGATCGCGAGCGGCCATGGCGTCGGCCCGGCGGCCCCGCTCATCGGCGCAGTCCTCTGCGTCATCGGCGGCCTGTGCAGCATGGGCGTCTACGGCGCCCTCGTCCGCCGGGAGCGGATCGAGAATCTGCCGGATTCTAGGTCAGATACACCATCAACCCGGCCCCGACAGCCGCCGACCCCAGCGCCACCAGCATATAGCTCAGCGCCTTCCACCCGCCCCGGCGGCGGGCCCAGACGAGTTCGACCGCCGGCAAGGGCGGCAGCGGCGGTGCCCCGCCCTTTTGCGGAAAGGCCTCATCGATGCGCTGGATCAGCGACGGCAGCCGCGCCAGCAGCGCCCCGCCCTCCAGCAACGCATCCGCCGCGCGCGACTCCGGCCCCAGTTCATCGCGCAGCCAGGCCTTCACATAGGGCCCGGACACCTCCCACATATTGATGTCGGGATCGAGCATGGTCGCCACGCCCTCCACCATCACCATGGTCTTTTGCAGGAGGAGCAGATGCGGCTGCGTCTGCATGTCGAAATCGCGGGTGATGGCGAACAGGCCGTCCAGCATCTGTCCGACCGACAGCTCGCTGACCGGTTTGCCGCGCATCGGCTCACCCACCGCGCGCAGGGCCGTGGCGAACTCCGCGACATTATGGTGGGGGGGCACATATTGCGCCTCGAAATGGATCTCCGCCACGCGCCGGTAATTGCCGGTGATCAGGCCGTAGAGAATCTCCGCCAGCCACTGCCGCGCCTTGCGGTCGATGCGGCCCATGATGCCGAAATCGATGGCGGCGATGGCTCCGTCGGCCCGCACGAACAAATTGCCCTGGTGCATGTCCGCGTGGAAATAGCCCTCCGCGATCGCCTGCCGCAGAAAGGTGTTCACGAGCCGCGCGGCGATGTCGGACAGATCATGCCCCGCCGCGACCAGTGCGGCGCGGTTGGAAATCTTGATCCCGTCGATCCAGTCGAGCGTCATCACCCGGCCCGACGTGCGGTCCCAGTCGATGCCGGGCACGACATAGCCCTCCACGCCCGCCATCACCTCGGTCAGTTCCGACGCGGACGCCGCCTCGCGCCGCAGGTCGAGTTCGCGGGTCGTCCAGCGTTTGAGGTTCTCGATCACCAGCCGGGGGCGCAGCCGCGCGACTTCCCCGCCCAGCGCCTCCAGATGCGCCGCCGCCCATTGATAGGTGTCGATGTCGCGCGCAAAGCGTTCCTCGACGCCGGGGCGCACGACCTTGACCGCGACGTCGCGCCCCTCGGTCGTGACCGCGCGGTGGACCTGCGCGATGGAGGCCGCGCCCACCGGCTGCTCGTCAAAGCGCGCGAACAGGGTTTCGAGCGGACGGCCAAGGCCGCGCTCCACGGCAATGCGAATCTCGGAGAAGGGCACCGGGGGCAGCGAATCCTGCAGGCTCAGCAGGTCGTGCGCAGGCTCCTCCCCCACCAGATCGGGGCGGGTCGCCAGCATCTGCCCCAGCTTGATCGCAGCGGGGCCGATGGCCTGAAACGCTTCGGCATAGCGCGCCTGCTTCGGCACGCTCGCGCCGAATCGCGCGATCCGGGCGATGCGGCGGACGGGCGCGGGCGTGTTCACGTCGCGCTCGATCCCGCGCAACGCGCCATGACGCGCCAGCGTGCGGCCCCATTTGAGGATGCGCCAGAGGTGGGTGACGTGGGAGGTCATGCGCGCAGGAGCGTCCTCACGCCTTCCAGCCCGAATGGATCGCGACCAGCCCGCCGAGAATCGGCTCCGCCTTCACCTGCGCGAAACCGGCGTCGGCGATCATCGCCTTGAACGTCGGCATGTCGGGAAAGCGGCGGATCGATTCGATCAGATAGCGATAGCTGTCCTCATCCTGCGCCAGCAGCTTGCCCAGTTTCGGCACCATATGATGCGAATAGGCATCATAGACCTCCGCGAACCCCGGCCACAGCGTCGTGGAGAATTCGAGGCAGAAGAAACGCCCGCCATATTTCAGCACGCGATGCGCCTCGCGCAGGGCGGCGGGAATGTCGGTGACGTTCCGTATGCCGAATGCGATGGTATAGGCGTCATATTGGCGATCGGCGAAACTCAGCGTCTCGGCATTCTGCTCCGACCAGAGCAGGCCGTCGATACCGCGTTTGCTCGCGCGTTCCATGCCGACGGCCAGCATGTCCGGGTTGATGTCGGACACCGTCACCGCCGCGCCCGCCTTGTTCATGCGAAAGGCGATGTCGCCCGTGCCGCCCGCCATGTCGAGGATCGCTTCACCCGCGCGCGGTTTGACCCGGCGCACGAACTGATCCTTCCACAGGCGATGCGCGCCCATGGACATGGCGTCGTTCATGATGTCGTAGCGGCGCGCGACGCTGGAGAAGACCTGGCCGACAAGGCCCGCCTTCTCCTCCGCCGGAACGTCGCGATAACCAAAGGATGCGGTGTCGTTCATGGCCGATGCTCCTAGCGGGCCGAACACCGTCGTTCCAGCGAAATGGAGCGTTCCTGTTGTCAGGCGTCTTCGAGAACGACCGGCGCGCCCAGATGTGCCAGAAAATCCGCCTTGCCCACATCCACCCCATTGGCGCGCAGGATCGCGTAGGCCGTGGTCGCGTGGAAAAAGAAATTGGGCAGCGCAAAGCCGGTCAGATAGGAAAGGCCCGTGAAGCGCCAGCCCTGCCCGTTGGGAAATTTCATCTCCACCGTCCGCTCGGCGCTGTCCGCCAGCCGCGACGGTCGATCCCGTTGAGATAGGCGATGGTGCGGTCGCAGCGGTCGCGCAGTTCCGCAAAGCTCGTCTCCGTATCCGCCATGGCGGGCGGCGTCTCTCCCACCAGCCGGGCGAGGCCGTTTTTCGCGCTGTCCGACGCCATCTGATATTGCGCGACCAGCGGACGCATGTCGGGCGCGAGGCGCGCGTCGAGCAGGGCCGCTTCCTTCTCCGCCGCCTTGTCCAGCCATGCCCGCATATTGGTGAGCGCATTCACAAAGACGGGGACGGACGCATCATAGAGGCTGAGGGTCATGGCTATTCTCCTGTGCAGGGTGGCGATGCCATGCACCCTTGGCCCGCGCGGATCAATAGTTGCAATATGAAACTTTCATGCCCATCCTTGGCGTTTCCTACGCCGCATCCTACAGCATCCCCATGCCAGAGCTTCCCGAAGTCGAAACCACCGTCGCGGGGCTGCGTGAACCGCTGGAGGGCCACCGCCTCACCCATGTGGAGACGCGCCGCGCCGACATGCGCAAGGCCTTTCCCGTGGACCTGCGCCAGCGGCTGACCGGCGCGCGCGTCACGGCGCTGGGCCGCCGCGCCAAATACGGGCTGGTGGAGACGGATCGCGGCGACACGATGATCTTTCACCTCGGCATGTCGGGGCGATGGGTGATCGACAGCGACGCGCTGGATCGTCACGACCACCTGTTGCTGGAGACGGACGCGGGCCGCCGCCTCGCCTTGCGCGATCCCCGCCGATTCGGCTTTGTCGACCTGATGCCGACCGATGCTCTCGACAGCTATCCGGCGTTTGCCGCCATGGGACCGGAACCGCTGGGACCGGATTTCACCGCATCCTATCTCAAGGAGGCGCTGGACGGGCGCGCGGCGCCGATCAAGGCGATGCTGCTGGACCAGCGGATCGTGGCGGGCCTCGGCAATATCTATGTGTGCGAGGCGCTGAACATGGCGGGCATCCATCCGACTCGCGCGGCGGGCCGGATCACGCGCCCGAAACTCACGTTATTGGTGGAAGCGATTCGGGAGGTGCTGGCGGCGGCCATCGCGGCGGGCGGATCGTCCCTGCGCGATTATGTGCGGCCCGACGGACAGCTCGGCTATTTCGCCAAGGACTGGCGCGTCTATGGCCGCGAGGGGGAAATCTGCCCTTGTGGGGCCGTGGTTTCGCGGCGCGTGGACAGTGGCCGTTCGACCTTCTTCTGCGCCACCTGCCAGAAATGAGCACCGTTTTTCCGTGCGATCACCGTTGACGATTCGCACTCCGGTCGCTATGCGCCGCCACTTCGCGGGTTTCGTGTGGGCCACATTGGTGGGTCCGGCGCCGACCTGATTCGTAGATTCACAGGTTTTTCGAGGACAAGCATGGCCAATACGCCGCAGGCAAAGAAGCGCATTCGCCGGAACGCTCGCCGCGCCGAAATCAACGGTGCCCGCATCAGCCGTATCCGTACCCTGGTCAAGAAGGTCGAGGCCGCTCTGGTCGCCGGCGACAAGACCGCAGCCCAGTCCGCCCTCGCGGGCGTGCAGCCGGAACTGGCGCGCGGCGTCGCACGCGGCGTGCTCCACAAGAACACGGCCTCGCGCAAGTTCGGTCGTCTGACCAAGGCTGTCCAGGCACTCGCCTGAACCCCGATATCTTTCCCCGCCACGGCAGGGAATTGAGAATCACAAAAGACCCGCCGGTCCTCCGGCGGGTTTTTTCATGTCCAAAGCGCCCCCGCGCCACCCCCACACCGTCCAGAGTGGATCGCTCCTCGAACAAAGTTGAGCGGTACATATATCTCACGTCCGGGGACGCTTTTTACTGGACGTAGGACATCCGGCGATTCGCAGCATCCGAATCGGTTCGTCGATATGAAAATCGTTTAAAAACAACCATTTAGTTGATTTACCCGGATTCCCTGAGTCAACGCTTTTATTTCAGTTTTTTGACCGGCCGCGCTCTTGATCGCCTCTTGGGCCGGTGCAAGAACATGCCTCCACGCGGTCGATTCTCTCGACGGCGTTACAGCTACGAACGCATGTATCTTGGCCGTGAACCCTGTTTCACGGGACGGGCAAGTCATGTCTTCGATTCCGGTACTGGCAGGGGGCCATAGCCCCGGAAAATTGGAGAAGTTCGGCGGATGGTAAAGAGGGGCGAGATAGCCATGGGGGCACCGCTGGAGGTTGCAGGGAATGTGCAGGCCGCAGGAAACGCGCAGGCCACAGGACCGGGCGCAGGAAACATGCAGGCCGATGATGCCGCACGGCTGAACGGAGCCTGGGACGCGATTCGGACCGGCCTGCGCCGGGACGTCGGCGCGCGCCTGTTCGACCAGTGGCTGCGTCAGCTGGCGCTCGGGGACTTTTGCGCACCGACCGGCACGCTGGACTTGGCGGCGCCGTCGGAGTTCGCGGCCAATTTCGCGGCCAGCAATTATGGCGCGCGCCTGACGCTCGCGTGGCGTGCGCAGGATGTCGGCGTGTCGGAAGTGCGCGTGGTGCGCCGTGCGGGTGCAGCGCGTTCGCTCGCCCTCGTCGCCACCTCTGATACATCCACCGCCAATACGACGCCCGCCGATCAGGGCGCGGATGCCGCCGTCCTGGCCGCGCCTGCCAGCGCGCCGACGGACGGCTTTCGTCCCCGCCACGATTTTTCGAGCTTCGTCGTGGACGAAAGCAACCGCCTCGCTTTCTCCGCCGCGCAGGGGCTTGCCGCTCCGACGCAGCCGATGTTCAACCCGCTGTTCATCCATGGCGCGACCGGACAGGGCAAGACGCACCTCCTGCACGCCATCGCCGCCGCCTTTGCGCTTCACAGCCCCGGCGCTTCGATCCTCTATATGTCGGCCGAGCGTTTCATGATGGAATTCGTCAGCGCCATTCGCGCGGGCGACACCATGTCCTTCAAGGGCCGCCTGCGCGCCGCGCGCCTGCTGCTGATCGACGATATTCAGTTCATCGCTGGCAAGGGACCGACGCAGGAGGAGTTCCTGCACACGATCAACGATCTGATCGATTCGGGCGCCCGCATCGCCATCGTCGCCGATCGCGCGCCGCAGGCGATCGAGGGCGTGGACAAGCGCATCCTCTCCCGCCTCGCCGGTGGCCTCGTCGCGGATATCCAGCCTGCCGGGCTGGAACTGCGCCTTGCCATCCTGCGCGCGCGCCGGGCGTCCACCGGCTCCTCCGCGGTGGGGGACGAGGTGATCGAGCTTCTCGCCCGATCGATCCGCAGCAACATCCGCGAGCTGGAAGGCGCATTCAACAAGCTGGTCGCCTATTCGCAGCTCATGGGCCGCGCCGTCACCATCGACATGGCCCAGACCGTCCTCGCCGATTCGCTGCGCGCCAATTCGCGCCGCATCACCATCGACGAGATCCAGCGCGCCTGCGCCGCCCATTACCGGATCGACACGGCGGAAATGCGCTCGGCCCGCCGCGCCCGCGCCGTGGCGCGTCCGCGTCAGGTGGCGATGTACCTCGCCAAGAAGCTGACGCCGCGCTCGCTGCCGGAAATCGGCCGCATCTTTGGCGGGCGCGACCATTCGACGGTGATCCACGCCGTCCGCACGATCGAGGCGCTCCGCAAAGAGAATGCGGACATCGATCAGGACATCCGCACGCTGCAAAGCCAGCTGGAGGGATAAGCGAAACGGGCGGGCCGCACAGCCCGCCCTTTTTTCTTTCAGCGCGTCTTCTTCACCACGGCCTTGGCCGCGCCGCAGCCTTGCCGCTGCGCCAGTCCATGGAGATAGCCGCGCCGGGCCATGCCCCCGCTGACGGCCGCCGCATATCGCCGGTCCGCCGCTTCCGCGCCGCTGACTTCGCGGACCAGCCCGCGAAACGGGATCAGCGAGTTGACGATGGCGGAGCCGCCGATATCCGCAACCTTGCCCAGCTTGCTCTCATTCGCTGCCGTCCCCTGCCCGAAATCGGGGCCGAGCACGGCGTTCAGCTCCGCCATCTCCTGCCGGATCGGTGCGCAGCCCTTGCCCCGTGGCGCGGCATAGGGCGACTCCACCGCCGTCGCGAGGATCGGCGGGATTTTCTTCTTGTCGATGCCCACGTCGCGGGCAGGCTGGCTGACGATCTCCCCCGCGCGCTTGGTCGTCCTGTCCTCGCCCTTCCCCGCATCATCCTGGGACCGGGCCATGGCGCTGCCGCCCGACACCAGCAGAAGCGCGATCAAGGCTGCGGAATATCTGGTTCTCATCGTCATCCTATCACTTGAGGCCAATCGTTACGGCCCTGTTGAATGGAGGTAACTTGCGGGGCGAGCCGTCTGTTCCGTATAACGCCGCAACCGGGCAGCGTGCGCCCGCGACCACAGGCCCACGACTATAGGGATCACCATGATCGAGATCGCATCGGACGGGCTGACCGCCACGCTCAACCCTGCCGGCGCGGAACTGTGGTCGCTGGCCGATGCGGGCGGGCGGGCGCTGATGACCGATGCCAATCCTGCCTATTGGACCGGCCATGCCCCCCTGCTCTTTCCCATCGTCGGTGGCCTGCGCGGCGATAGCTACCATCTGCGCGACGGACGGAAGTTCACCCTGCCCCGCCACGGTTTCGCACGGCGCTCCACCTTTGCCGTGGTGGAGCAAAGCGAAACCCACGCCCTGTTCCGCCTGACCGAAAGCGCGGAGACGCTGACCGTCTGGCCGTTCCCGTTCCGGTTCGACATGGCCTATCGCATCGACGGAGCGACGCTGTTCACCACCGCGACCGTTACCAACACGGGCACGGCGCAGATGCCGTTCAGCCTCGGCCATCACCCCGCCTTTGCATGGCCCTTGCCTTATGGCGCGGCGAAGCAGGCGCATCGCATCCTGTTCGAGCAGGACGAACCCGCGCCGATCCGCCGCCTCGACGCCGCCGGACAAGTGCTGGCCGAAACGGAGGCCACCCCCGTCACCGCCCGCGACCTTGTCCCCACGCACAGCCTGTTCGACGCGGACGCCGCCATCTGGGACCGGCTCGACAGCCGCTCGCTGCTCTGGGGCGCGCCCGGCACGCCCAATCTGCGCATCGACTTCCCCGACTTCCCGATGCTCGGCCTCTGGCAGAAGCCGGGAGCGCCGTGGCTGTGCATCGAGCCATGGGCAGGCATCGCCGATCCTGTCGGTTACGACGGCCCGCTGGAGGACAAGCCCGGCATCATCCTGCTGCCACCCGGCGGGTCCCGCGCCTTCCGCATGGACGTGACGCTGATAAGCACTTGAATGACGGAGCACGCGCAATGGATGCCCTCAAAACTTTCGCGGGATTTGCTGGCTTACTGGCCATCGTGGGCGCAATCTTCTTTATAGTGGCCGGAATGATCTGTGTGGAAACGCACGAAACTCGCCCTTGGGCGGGTTTGCAAAAAAGGGCACGAACCAGAAAAGACGGATCGACTTACGTTCAGACCTACTACAGCAAGGGTCCGAAAGTGGTGAAAGGGAAAATTCCGCGCTGGGCGAACGTTGGGACTGGCATTTGTACCCTAATTCTATTGGCCCTGTTGTTCGTACCGGCCTGATCCTTGGAGATCTTGCGCTAGCCTAGCATCAAATAGCCGCTATATGGCGGCCCATGACCATCCCCTCCCGCCGTACCTTCGCGATCATCTCCCACCCGGACGCCGGTAAAACGACGCTGACGGAGAAACTGCTGCTGGAAGGCGGCGCGATCCATCTCGCTGGCGAGGTCAAGGCGCGCGGCGCGAACCGGCGCGCGCGGTCGGACTGGATGAAGATCGAGCAGCAGCGCGGCATCTCCGTCACCTCCTCCGTCATGACGTTCGAGCGGACGGGCGAAAATGGCGAGACGATCACGTTCAACCTGCTCGACACGCCGGGGCATGAGGATTTCTCCGAGGATACTTATCGCACCCTGACCGCCGTCGATTCGGCGGTGATGGTCATCGACGCGGCAAAGGGCATCGAGCCGCAGACGCGCAAATTGTTCGAGGTGTGCCGCCTGCGCTCCGTCCCCATCATCACCTTCGTCAACAAGGTGGACCGGGAGGGACGCGACGCCTTCGCCATATTGGACGAGGTCGCGGACGCGCTGGCGCTCGACGTCGTGCCGATGAGCTGGCCGGTGGGCATGGGCGGCGAGTTCGAGGGAATCTACGACTTCGCCCGCAACCGGCTGATGCAGCCAACCGGACCGAGCAAGGAATATGCCGACGATCCCAAGCAGTTCACCGGGCTGGACGATGCGGGGCTGGAGACAGTCCTGTCCGCAGACGGCCTCACCCGGCTCCGCGACGAGGCGGAGCTGGCGCAGGGCGGCTATACCAGCTTCGATCTGGAGGCCTATCGCAACGGCGACCTGACGCCGGTCTATTTCGGCTCCGCACTCAAGCGTTTCGGCGTGGGCGAGCTGATCGACGCGCTCGCCACCCATGCCCCGCCGCCGCGCCCGCAACCTGCCGAGCCTGCCCCCGTCGAGCCGGAGCGCGACGACGTGACCGGCTTCATCTTCAAGGTGCAGGCGAACATGGACCCGCAGCACCGCGACCGCATCGCCTTCATGCGCCTGTGTTCCGGCAAGTTCCGGCGCGGCATGAAGCTGACGCCGAGCGGCTCCGGCAAACCCATCGCCGTCCACTCCCCCATCCTGTTCTTCGCGCAGGATCGCGAGATCGCGGACGAGGCTTTCCCCGGCGACATCATCGGCATTCCCAACCACGGCACGCTGCGCGTCGGCGATACGCTGTCGGAGAAGGCGGACGTGCGCTTTACCGGCCTGCCCAATTTCGCGCCGGAAATCCTGCGCCGTGTCGCGCTGAAAGACCCGACCAAGACCAAGCAATTGCGAAAGGCGCTGGACGACCTCTCCGAAGAGGGCGTGATCCAGGTCTTCTATCCCGACATCGGCAGCCAGTGGATCGTCGGCGTGGTGGGCCAGTTGCAGCTCGACGTGCTGATCTCCCGGCTGGAGGCGGAGTATAAGGTGGCCGCCGGGCTGGAGCCTGCGCCGTTCGACACCGCCCGCTGGATCACCGGCGACGCGGGCAAGCTGGAGGCATTCGCCAGCATCAACCGCTCCGCCATGGCACAGGACCGCGACGGCAACCCCGTGTTCCTCGCCCGCTCGGCATGGGACGTCGGCTATCAGGCGGAACGCAATCCCGATATCCGGTTCAGCGCCACGCGGGAACGCTGATCACCGATCCCGGCGCAGGATGATGTAGAGCGCCCCGTCGCCGCCATGGCGGGGGTGCGCCACGCGGACACTGGCGATGCGGTCAGCATAGGGAGAACGGTCGAGCCAGTGGCCGATTTCCGCGCGGATCGCACCCCGCCCCTCCGGCGCGATGCGGCCCGGCCGGGGCTTGCCCGTGACCACCAGCAGCACGCGCACCCCGTCGCGCACGGCATCACCCAACGCAGCATCGAGCGTCACATGCGCGCCGCTGAGATTATGCCCGTGGAGGTCGACGCTTCGCTCCGGCTGGAGGCGACCCGAACGGATGCGCTTTTCCCAGCCGCGGTCGAGTTGCGCGACCGGCTCGCGGCGTGGTGCGGGCGGCGGGGCGGGAGCAGGACGCAGCGGCGGCACCCGCCCCTTCACGCGCGGAGCGGGCGGCGGCAGGGACAGCTCCATCTCCGCCGGGCGCACCACCTGTGGCACGGGCAGCGGAGCCTCCTTGCGCAGCGCCCGCACGCTGCGCGTCAGCGCATTCCACAGCGTCTCTTCATCCGGGCTGAGGCCGCGCCCGCCGCCGGGGCGCCGCGCCATCTCAGCGGCTCAGCCGGG
>DASVNT010000028.1:0-17673 GCA_036383715.1 Sphingobium sp.
AGATTGCTCTCGTCCTGGGGCGCGACCTGATCCGCCGTACCCTGCGCAAAGGCCGAACCGCCCCCCAACGCCAACAGGCTCACGGCGACCGCGTAACGCGATGCCAATATGGTGTGTCTGATGCTCATAAGTGACCCCTTCCCGATTAAATGCTGTTCCGCTGCGAGCTTATCGTTGTTCGTCATCGATATGACTTATTGATATGACAATATGACAAATCAAAACGGGTCGGGTGTCAAGGGCTTTTGGAACAGCAGGGGGCTAGGCCGCCCCACTGTTGCCAAATTGTCTCATTCCCTTTCCCATTTCGGATAGGCGCCCAGCGCCAGCAGCAGGCCACCACCCACGACGATGCAACCGATACCGAGCAGCAAGGCCGCGCCGTAAGTTCCTGTACTGTCAAAGGCATAGCCATAGACGACGGGGCCAAGCCCTCCGCCGAACGCAATGACCGTGTAGAAGCAGCCATAGATGGTGCCGTAATTGCGCTGCCCGAAATAGCGGCTGATCAGGAAGGCCAGCAGGTCGAACTCAAAGCCTGCACCGAAACCGATGCACAGCACCGCAGCCAGCGCCGCCTGCCCGCTGAGCGAATCGCCGGACAACAGCCAGCTACCGACCGCGGGGATCATCAGTATGACGAAGGCGCAGCCCGGCGCCCAGAAGCGGTCGAGCAGCCAGCCGCCGATGATCCGCCCGGCGATGACGGCAAGACCGAAGCTCGCGGTCACGCGCGCGATGTCCGCCAGCTCGAATTTGAACGACTTGAGGATATTCTCCATATTCGGCGTCGGCGCGGTGAGCGCGAAGGCGATCAGGAAGAAGGCGGCGGCCAGCAGCCAGAAGCGCGGATTGTGCAGCGCCTCCTTCAGGGTCTGACCGTATTCCTGGACTGAATCCACAGAATCCACGATTTCCTCCGCAGGTGTACCCGCGCGATTTTCCCTGAATAATGCCAGAATGACGGGAATACCAATGACGATGGGCAACAGGCCGATGGCGACGAAGGCCGTGCGCCATCCGTAATCCGCGATGATCCACGCCGCGAACGGCTTGATCAGAAAGCCGGTCAGCCCCGTGCCCGTACTGGCGAGGCCCAGCGCGAGTCCCCGGTTCCTGTCGAACCAGCCGTTGACCACCCGCGTCCATGTCGCGGACAAGGTGCCCGCGCCCAGCACCGACATGATCGCCCACTGCCCGTAATAGAGCATCAGCGATCCGTTGCTGAGCGACAGGCTCATGAAACACAGGCCGAACAGGAACAGCGAGACGAGCGCGACAGGCCGCGCGCCCCAGCGGTCCACGGCAAAGCCGGCGAGCGGTCCGGACACCATCACCACGCCCGACTGGACCCCGATGCTGCCCATCATCGCCGCAAAGCTCCATCCGAAGGCGTGCGACAGCTCCGGGGCGAACATGCCGATGGTGTAAAAGGGGATCGGGCTGAGACCGACAGCGACACCGACCATCGCCGACAGCACCACCAGCCAGCCACGCGGCGTTTCCCGCGATATGCTGCCGGGCAGCGCCGCCAAAACCTGACTACTCATCAATCTTCACTCCAGGGCTGGACAAGCGGTCGGTGTTCCCGCACGATAAGTTATAAGAATATATCAAATGGCGTCGCGCAAGTCCTGATTGACGGCGCCGCCCCAGACAGAGGGATCGTTGGTGATGGACAGCGGCAATTCCGCCATTTCTGAAACGCTTTCGGACGTTGCCCGGCGCACGGTCGATGTCGATGGGCGGGCGGTCCACTACCGGGTCACCGGCGCGGGACCGGCAATTGTCATGCTGCATGATTCGCCCCGGTCGTCGCGGTTGCACCTCGACACCATGCGTCGTCTGTCGCACCGCTTTCGCGTCTTTGCGCTGGATACGCCGGGATATGGGAATTCCGCGCCGCTCGATAAGGATTCGCCCGTCATCGGGGATTTCGCCGCAGCTCTGGGCGCGGCGCTCCGCGCGCTCGGCCTTGGCACCGCCCCGCTCTACGCCACCCATACCAGCGCCAAGATCGCGTTGGAATATGCCGCGACCACGGGAGAGGCCCCGTCCCTCGTAATCCTCGACGGGCTGTCGATCCCGGTCGGCCCGCCCGACCCGGCCTTCATCAGCGCCTATATGCGCCCGTTCGTCCTCGACGCGGCGGGCGGCTATTTGTCGGCGGAATGGACGCGGATGCGCGACATGCTCCGCTGGTTCCCCTGGTTCGACCAGAGGCCGGAAGTGCGCATGCCCATCGCCCAGCCGACCGACGAGTGGATCGGCGACTATGTGATCGACTTCCTGTCCGCCGGTCCCTCCTATAGCCCCGCCTATTCGGCGGCGATGTATTATGACCCCATGCCCGCGCTGCGCCGCGTGGCCGTGCCGGTGCTGGTCGCGGCCAAGGCGGACGACGTGCTCTATTCCAGCCTCGACCGGGTGCCGACGGACAATCCCGCGCTCACCGTCGAGCGCCTGTCCGCCGACCGCGAGGAGTGGCTGGCATGGCTGGAGCAGGCGCTGGCCACTGCGGCAGGCGATAGACCAGCACCCGCCGAAGCCGCGCCGCAACCGGCCCATGGCTCGCTCTATGTCGACCTGCCCCATGGCCCGATGCGGGTTCATCGCGCAGGGAAAGGCGGCGCAAGGCCCCTCCTCATCCTGTCCGCGCCCACGACGCTGCACGCACTTCGTTGGGCTGCGGCCCTGCCAGACCGGGCGACATTGGTGCCGGAACTCCCCGGATTCGGCGAATCCGCGCCGCTCCCTTCCCCCACGCTGGACGCCGCCGCCGATGCGCTCGCCGCCATGCTGGGCGCTCTGGGGGCGACGAGCGTGGACATACTCGCCACCGGCTTCGCCACCCCGCTCGGTGCGACGCTTGCGCAGCGGCATCCCGCCAAAGTCGGCGGCGTGATCCTCGACGGCTGCTTCCAGATTGCCGACAGCGAAGCGCCCCTGTTCGCCCGCCGCCTCTGCCCCGTTTTCCCGTTCGACATGGCGGGCGGCCACCTCCACCGCTATTGGCACATGCTGCGCGATGCGGAGGCAAGCTGGCCGTGGCATGACCGGCAGGCCGACGCCATCCGCACCCTGCCCCCGCTGCTGGAAGCGGAGCCGTTGCACGATGCCCTCGTCGGCATTCTCAAGCAGCCGGAGCATTATGGAGACATCGCCCGTGCCGCCTGCCTGACCGCCTATGCCGGACGCTATCCGCTGTTCGATCAGCCCGCCCTCCTCCTCCACAGGAGCGACGATCCCGGCTATCGCGGCACCGCCGAAGCCGCCGCGCGCCTGCCCGCAGCCCGCCTCACCGACCGACTCGCCGACATCGACACGGCAGCGCAAGCAGTCAGCGCGTTCCTGCATCAGATCGCCGCGGAGGTGGCGCTGTGAACGCCGCCGCATGGCCCCCGCCCCAAGTCCATGAGTGGCCACAGCGACGCTATGCATGGTATGTCGTCGCGCTGCTGACGCTGGCCTATGCGCTGGCGATCCTCGACCGCGTGTCCATCGGCCTGCTGATCGTGCCGTTGCAGGCGTCGCTGCACATCAACGATACCGAATTCGGCCTGTTGCAGGGCATGGCGTTCAGCCTGTTCTACAGCGTGCTGGGCCTGCCGCTGGGCATATGGTGCGACAGGTCGCGGCGTGTGCCGCTGCTCGTCACGGGCCTGTTCCTGTGGAGCGCGGCGACCATCGGCTGCGCCTTTGCCGACACGTTCAGCCATTTGTTCGTCGCCCGCATGCTGGTCGGCGTGGGCGAGGCTGCGCTAGTTCCCTGCGCCGCCTCCCTGATCGCGGATTATTTCGAGCCGGGGGTGAGGCCCAAGGCCTATGGCGTCTTCGTCACGGGCAGTTCGCTGGGCACGGCGGCCGCCATGGCGCTGTCCGGCCTGTTCCTGCTGACGGCGGAGATATTGATCGCCCAATATGCGGCCTTCCGCGGCATGGCGACATGGCAGATCGTGTTCATCCTGTGCGGAGCGCCGGGCCTGATCCTCGGCCTCCTCCTCCTATTCACCGTGCGCGAGCCGAAGCGTCAGGGTGCAACCGCCGCAACCCAGCCGATCAGCCTCAAGCCCATCATCGCCCTGTTCCGCAGCCACCCGCGCGCCTTCGCCTCGCTCATGTTCGGCACGGTGCTCAACCTCGTCTGCGTCTATGCGATCATCGGCTGGTTCCCCGCCTTGTTCATTCGCGCCCATGGCTGGGGCGCGGCGGAGACGGGGTGGATATTGGGCGCGGTCGGCATGCCGATCAGCATCTTTGCCGCGATCAACAGCGGCTGGGTGATCGCATGGCTCAACAAGCGCGGGCACAAGGATGCCCCGTTGCTGGCGGCATCAGCCTGCGGCATGTCCATGGTGGTCTTCGCGACCTTCGCCTGCCTCGTGCCTTCGGGTCCGCTGGCGCTGGTCGGCTATGGTCTGAACGCCCTGTTCCTCAACTGGAATATCTCCGGCGTCTATTCGGGCATCGCGCTGATCGTGCCCAATGAGATGCGCGGGCAGGTAATGGCGCTGCACAATATCCTGTCGGGCCTCGTCGCACTGACCGCCGGCAATTTCATCGTCGGCTTCCTGTCCGACACCGTGTTTACCCAGCCGACCGGCATCGCATGGTCGCTGGGCACCGTCTTCTTCGTCTGCGGCCTTGCCGCGACGATCGTGCTGCTGGCCGGGCGCGCAGCCTTCCGCGCCGCCGCCGAAGCCAATCTGGAAAGGGAAGCCGCCCGATGACCACCACGCTGGACCGCGACACCATCACCGAAGCACTCGCCGCGATCCTCGGCCCGGAGGGACTGCTGACCGACGAGGACAATCGCCGCCTGCACTCCGCCGACCTGCTTGGCGCGGGCGGGCTGGTGACGGCGGTCATCCGCCCCGCCTCCATCGAACAACTGAGCGCCGCCATGATCGAAATCGCGAAGGCGGGCCTTGCCGTCCTGCCGCGCGGCGGCGGGCTGACTTATGTGCAGGGCTATGTCGCCAGCGATGCGGGCGCGGTTGCCGTCGACCTGCGCCGCATGAACCGCATCGTGGAGATCAACGAGCAGGATCTGCTGATCACCGTCGAGGCAGGCACGACATGGTTGCAGATCCATGAAGCACTGAAACCGCTGGGCCTGCGCCTGCCCTTTTTCGGCACTTTCTCCGGGCGCGGCGCGACGGTCGGCGGGGGCCTGTCCAATGGCGCGCTGTTCCTTGGCACCGCGCGCTACGGCACCTCGGCGGAGATCGTGCTGGGCATGCAGGTGGTGCTGGCGGACGGATCGATCCTGCACACCGGCCAGACGGCGATCACCACGGCAAAGCGTCCGTTCACCCGCAGCTTTGGTCCCGACACTACCGGCCTGTTCACCCATGACGCGGGCGCGCTGGGAATCAAGGGTCTGGTGACCTTCCGCATGATGCGCGCGCCCGCACACATGGATTACCTGTCCTTCGGCTTTCAGGACCGCGACGCCGCCGTCGAAGCAATCTGCGAAATCGGCCGCAGCGAGTTGGCCGAGGACTGCTACATGATGGACCCGGACAAGACGCGCGCCGCGCTCGCCGCGCCCAGCGATCTGGTCAAGGACGCCAAGACGCTACTAAAGGTCGTCAGCCAGGAAAAGAGCCTGTTCCGCGGCCTGAAAGCCGGGGCGCAACTTGCCATGGCGGGCCGCGACTTCATCGAGGATGGTTGTCATTCGCTGCACATGGTCCTGGCAGGCCGCACGCGTGAGGCGGTGGAGGGCGACATGGCGCTCGCCCGCGCCATCGTGGCGAAGCTGGGCGGCAAGGAACTACCCAACTCAATCCCCAAGGCGGGCCGCGCCGACCCCTTTTCGCAACTCGACGCCGTGGTCGGCCCGACCGGCGACCGCTGGGTCGCGCTCAACGCCAAGGTCGCGCACAGCGAGGCAAAGCCGCTGGTCGATGCCGTGGAGGCGCTGATCGGGCGCCATCAGGCGGCTCTGGATGCCGCGGGCGTAGTCGTGTCCCGCCTGCTGACCGTCATCGGCAACCATGTGTTCAGCTATGAGCCGGTGTTCAACTGGCACGACAGTTGGCTGCCCATCCATCACGCGACGCTCAGCGCAGAGTTGAAGGCCAAAGTGCCGGAACCCGCGCCCAATCTCGCCGCGCGCGACCTCGTGACGACGGTGCGAAGCGAGATCGTGGAACTGTTCGCCTCATTTGGCGCGCAGTCCAACCAGATCGGCCGCACCTATCATTATGCCGACATCATGCGCCCCGAATCCCGTGCGCTGCTGGAAGGCATCAAGCGGGTCGTGGACCCCGACAATCGGGTCAATCCGGGGGCGCTGCGGCTGGGCGGCTGATCGCGCCCCCGCCTTCTCCACAAACCAAAAAGGGCGAGCCGCGCTAACGGCCCGCCCCTTTTTTTCATCAATCCCGAGGGATTGGATCAGTAACGATAATGGTCCGGCTTGAACGGGCCTTCGGTCGGCACGCCGATATAGGCGGCCTGCTTCGACGACAGCTTGGTCAGCTTCACGCCCAGCTTTTCGAGGTGCAGCGCAGCCACCTTCTCGTCCAGATGCTTGGGCAGGACATAGACCTTGTTCTCGTACTTGTCCGGGTTGGTCCACAGCTCGATCTGCGCCAGCGTCTGGTTGGTGAAGCTGGCGGACATGACGAACGACGGGTGGCCGGTCGCGCAGCCCAGGTTCACCAGACGACCCTTGGCGAGGATGATGATCTGCTTGCCGTCCGGGAACTCGACCAGGTCGGTGCCGGGCTTCACCTCGGTCCACGCATAGTTGGACAGGGCCGCGATCTGGATCTCGCTGTCGAAGTGGCCGATGTTGCAGACGATCGACATGGGCTTCATCGCCTTCATGTGGTCGGCGGTGATGACGTCGGCATTGCCGGTCGCCGTCACGAAGATGTCGGAGCGCGTGACCGCCTCTTCCATCGTCACAACCTCAAAGCCTTCCATCGCGGCCTGCAGCGCGCAGATGGGATCGACTTCGGTCACGAGAACGCGCGCGCCGCCGTTGCGGAGCGACTGAGCCGAACCCTTGCCGACGTCACCGAAACCGGCGACCGTCGCGACCTTGCCGGCCAGCATCACGTCGGTGGCGCGGCGGATGGCGTCGACCAGCGATTCCTTGCAACCATAGAGGTTGTCGAACTTCGACTTGGTCACGCTGTCGTTCACGTTGATCGCGGGGAACGGCAGTTCGCCCTTCTTGGCGATCTCGTACAGGCGGTGGACGCCCGTGGTCGTCTCTTCCGAAACGCCCTTCAGGTTCTTGACCGTCTGCGTCAGATAGCCGGGATACTTCGCCACGAACGCCTTCAGCGCGCGCTGGAACTCGACTTCCTCGTCATTCTCCGGCTCGCCCAGCGTCGCACCGGCTTCGAGCTTGGCGCCCCACAGCGCGAACATGGTGGCATCGCCGCCATCGTCCAAGATGATGTTGGCGGTTGTGCCGTCCGTGTCGGCGCCCCAGTTGAAGATGTCGCCGACATAGTCCCAATAGTCTGCCAGGCTCTCGCCCTTGACCGCGAACACGGGCACGCCCGACGCGGCGATGGCGGCGGCAGCATGATCCTGCGTCGAGAAGATGTTGCACGTCGCCCAGCGCACGTCCGCGCCGAGCGCCGTCAGCGTCTCGATCAGCACGGCGGTCTGGATCGTCATGTGGAGCGAGCCGGTGATGCGTGCGCCCTTGAGCGGCTGCGACGCGCCGAATTCAGCGCGCAGCGCCATCAGGCCGGGCATTTCGGTTTCGGCGATCAGGATTTCCTTGCGACCGAAGTCGGCGAGGGAAATATCGGCGATCACATAATCGGGGGAAGCTACGGCGGTGGCCACGGGGAGCACTCCATTGGTGACGCGATGAGACGCGGGAAAGACGGTGCCAGAGGCACCGCACATGCAGCGCCTTTAGCAACCGCCGTAGTGAGAGGCAAATATAAAGATTTCTTTATATCATCCGAAAAAGCGGAAAATCCTCTGCCCGCGATCAGGCATGGCCGCTTTGCGCGATGATATGATGCGGATCGACGCCGTTGAACGCGAATCCCCTCGCCCACCGCTTTTCGGGCGCGGTGTGGAACAGGATGTCGCGGTCCATCTCCCCCACGAACCAGCCGGGCCGCGCCAGTTCTCCGTCGAGCTGCCCCGGCGCCCATCCCGAATAACCGAGGGCCGCCACATAACGGCTCGGTCCGCGGCCCGCTGCAATATCGGTCAATATGTCGAGCGAGCCGGAAATTCCCCAGCCGTCGCCCACGGACAGCATATGTTCGCCATCCCAGTCGAGACTGTGCAGGACAAACCCCCGGCGCGGCTCGACAGGCCCGCCGCGCAGCACCGGTACGTCGGGAATCACGATATCCTCAATGCCGAAATTGGTCATCAGGCCGTGCAGCGTCAGGCCCTCGAACACGGAACCCAAATCGATCCCCATCGCGCCTTCCGGATCGTGCACGCACAGCGCAATGGCGGAATGCAGGAAGTTGGGGTCCGGCATGTCCGGCATCGCGAGCAGCAATTGTCCGGCATAGGACCGGAAGCCATCATCGGCGTCGAACGATGTTTCCATAAGGTCAGCCTATCCTGTCACTTCGCACTGCGCAATCCGTCGCTCCACCCATCCGATCCCGCGACTTCAAACTGTCATCGGTGCGCCCTATGCTGGCGATGCTCTGAACGGGCACCCTGCACGACTTCCCAAGGGGATCGGTTTTCCGGTCCCCTTTTTTTAGAGCAACGAGCCCCCACTCGCCTCGACCCGCGTGCCCGTGACCCATCGAGCGGCGGGCGACGCCAGAAAGGCCACGACCTCGGCAATATCCCCCGGCTGGCCCACGGCATTCAGCGCAGCGATGGACGCCATGCTCCGCACCATATCCGCATCGTTCAGCGCATCGCCCATGAAGTCGGTCGCGGTCGCACCCGGCGCGACACTGTTGACCGTGATGCCGCGCGACCCCAACGAAGCGGCCATCGAGACTGTCATATAATCGAGCGCGGCCTTGGTCGCGCCATAGGCGACATAACCGCCCCCGAACGCTTTCTGGCCCACCACCGAACTGATGTTGATGATCCGCCCGCCCGCTGGCATCCGCTGCGCCGCAGCCTGCGCGATGAACAGGGGTGCTTTGGTATTGATCGCAAACACCCGGTCATAGTCTTCGGGGCGGATCGACAGCACATCGGCTCGCACACCGATCCCCGCATTATTGACGAGAATATCGATACTCGCGCCGCCACGCTCAGCCAGAATGGCGTCTATAGCGGTGAAGAGACCAGATACAGCGTCAGGCGCGCCCAGGTCGGCACCGACGATACGGGCTTCACCGCCCGCACCGCTGATCTTGCCCAGCACCTGCTCGGCGGCATCGCGGTTCGTGCCATAATGCACGAGTACAAAAGCATCCTCCCGCGCCAGTTTCAGGGCGACCTGCCGCCCGATGCCCCGCGACGCGCCCGTGACGAGCGCAGTTTTTCCGGCCAGTGTAGTCATGCCCCATCCCCCTTGCCGGGCAGGGCATATCCGACCGTAGCCTGCGCGACCAGCCTGTCCTCGCTCCCCTGCCAAAGCCGCACATCGACGCTGGCGAGACGACGGCCAAGGCGCAGGAGTACGGCGTCTGCGATGATCTCCTCCCGCCCGGCCTGCCGCAGGAAGGTGACGTTGAGATTATGCGTCACCGCCATCGGCTCCGCTCCGACATGGGCGAGGATCACGGCATAGGCGGCGACGTCGATCAGGCCCATCTGCACCGGGCCGGACACAATGGCGCCGGGCCGCAGCATCTCGTCCTTCGGGTCAAGCCGCATGCGGACCCTTCCGGGGTCGATCGAAACAAGTTCGCCGAGAGAGGCGCGCGCCTCCACCGGAAAGGCGCGGTCGAGAAACCGCGACAGATCGGTGAGGGTCATCGCAGGCACAAGCGCGCTGGGCGCGGACAGGGTTTCATTCATACCCCGCATATCTGGCCTCGACCGGAGCAGAACAAGCCCTGCCCCGGTCGAATGGTTTTGGGGTGCGTCAGGCCGCCGGGGCGACAGCACGCTGGCGGAGCAGCACCTCGGCCACTTGCACCGCATTCAACGCCGCCCCCTTGCGGAGATTGTCGCCGACGACGAACATCGCAAGGCCGCTCTCCACGGTGGGATCGACGCGGACACGGCCGACGAAGACCGGATCCTGCCCCGTCGCGCCCAGAGGATTGGGCACGTCCTGAATGACGACGCCCTCGGCGCTACCCAACAGTTCCAGCGCCTTTGCGGGCGACAGCGGGCGCTCGAACTCCGCGTTGATCGACAGCGAATGGCCCGTATAGACCGGCACGCGAACGCAGGTGCCCGACACCGGCAGGCCGGGGATTTCGAGGATCTTGCGCGTCTCATCGCGCAGCTTCAGTTCTTCCTCGGTATAGCCGTCCTCGCCCAGCACATAGTTGAGCGGCACGACGTTGAAACCGATGGGGACCGCCCACTTGACCGGCGCGGGCAGTTCCACCGCCGCGCCGTCGCTGGCGAGCGCCGCGCTGTCCTTGCCCGTGACCGCCTGAATCTGGCCGTCCAGTTCCTCGATACCGGCGATGCCACCGCCCGACACCGCCTGATAGGTGCTGACGGTCAGGCGCTTGAGCCCCGCCGCCTCATGCAGCGGCTTCAGCACCGGCATGGCAGCCATGGTGGTGCAATTGGGGTTGGCGACAATGCCCTTGGGAAGATCGTGCAGCATATGCGCGTTCACTTCCGCGACGACCAGCGGCACGTCCGGGTCGGAGCGCCATGCGGAGCTGTTGTCGATCACGATGCCGCCCGCCGCCGCGACCTTGGGCGCCAGTTCCTTCGACGTAGAGCCGCCCGCCGAGAAGAACACGATGTCGAGGCCAGCGAAATCCGCAGTCGCCGCATCTTCAATGACAATGTCCTGATCGCGCCAACGGATCGTCTTGCCCGCCGAACGAGCGGAGGCGAACAGGCGCAGCGAACCCAGCGGGAAATCGCGTTGGTCCAGCAAATCACGCATCATCTGGCCGACGAGGCCGGTCGCGCCGACGACGCCGACATTGGGGCGGCTGGGAAGAGTGCGGGCGGAAGTCATGTCTAGCGTCTCCTTGATCGAAAGCGGAGGCGCGGGGTGTGACCTGTTCCTGAAACAAGTCGCCCCGCGCTCGGCGGGGCTTGGTCCAGGTTCCTCGCGGGGCTCAGCCCGCGTGATTACCCGTCCGCGCCCCACCGGGGAACGGTTTAATGGTAATCGGCGTGATAATAGCCTTGGACATGGGGCCGCCCCTTAGCGGGAGGCAGCCCCTTCGTAAAGCCCTGTTTTATTGCTCCAGCACATATTGGATGGTCAGCGTGACCGAGGTGGAGAGCTGGCCCGGCTCCACGCTGGTCGCCTTGGCTGCGCCCGCAAAGTCCGCGCGCGCCATCATCGGCATGGGAATGGGACGGCCCACGTCCCCGGTTTCGGAGATGGCGAACAGCCGCGCGGACCGATAGCCGGCTTGCTGGGCGTAGAATTGCGCGCGTGTCTTGGCCGTCGCAATCGCCTTGGCCCGCGCCTTGTCCAGCACCGGCGCATCATCCTGCAGGCCGAAGCTGGGGCCGTTGATGTTGGTCGCGCCCGCGCCGACCATGCGGTCGATCACGTCACCGACCGACGCGATCTTGCGCACCTTGACGCTGAGCTGGTTGGACGCTTCATAGCCCAGGAACTTCGGCCCCTGCCCGTCCGTGCGATTGGAATAATCATATTGCGGGTTGAGGTTGATGCCGCTGGTCTGCACGTCCTTGCGGTCTATGCCCGCCTTCAGGATCGCGGCGATCAGCTTGTCCATCGCGCTCGCGTTGAGGGCCATGGCTTCCTTCGCGGTCTGCGCACGGGTCTGGACCCCTGTGCCGACCGTCGCCATGTCCGGGGCGCTTTCGATGCTTTCCGTGACGCTCAGGCTGACCACCGGACCCGACACCGGTATCGCTGTCGGAGCAGCCTGCGCATTCGCGGCCCCTGCGGCCAGCGGCAGGGCGGCGGCGGCGAGAATGATCGGAAGTGCGGAGAGCGGTTTCATGGAATATCCTGTCCTTCTTGGGTCCGTTTCATACCGGCAGCCTGCCAACGCGGCGGCGTCCGGTACGTTCCGGTGCTGTACCGATTGCGAAATGAATGGGTTCTGAGTGCGGTGTTTGCTTCCGTTCATCTCTGGACGGAGCACCCGCCGCACTCCCATGACGGAGCCGGATGCGCCCAACCTTGGCGATCGACCATCCCATGCGCCTTCGCCCTTGCCGTATGGACGGCGAGGCACTAGCTCCCACGCCCATGGCAGCACCCATTCTCTCCTACGAAAATCTCGGCCTCGTTCAGGGCGCCGGCTGGCTCTTTCGCGGCCTCGACCTGCATGTGCAGGAACGCGACCGCCTGGCCCTCATCGGCCGCAACGGCGCGGGCAAGACGACGCTCCTGAAACTGATCGGCGGCCTGATCGAACCCGATGAGGGCAAGCGCGCCACCGTGTCGGGCACCCATGTCGTGATGCTGGAGCAGGACCCCGACGTCAGCGGCTTCGCCACGCTGCGCGATTTTGCGGTGTCCCGCGCACGGGCGCCCGCCCTGCATGAAGTGGAGGCGATTGCCGACCAGATCGGCATCAACCTCGACCGCGAAGCCGCCTCCGCGAGCGGCGGCGAACGGCGCCGCGCCGCCATCTGCCGCGCACTGGCTTCGGAACCCGACCTGTTGCTGCTGGACGAGCCGACCAACCACCTCGACATCGCGGCAATCGACTGGCTGGAAAGCTGGCTGAACCGCTATAATGGCGCATTCATCACGATCAGCCATGACCGTACCTTCCTGACGCGCCTCACCAAATCGACCATCTGGCTGGACCGGGGCACGCTCCGGCGGCAGGAAATCGGCTTTGGCGGGTTCGAGGCGTGGATGGAAAAGGCCTACGCCGACGAGGCGCGCAATGCCGAGCGGCTGGACGCAAAGCTCAAGATCGAGGAACATTGGCTGCATCGCGGCGTCACCGCGCGGCGCAAGCGCAATATGGGCCGTCTGGAAAAGCTGTATGAATTGCGCGCGACCCGCGCCGCGATGATCGGACCGCAGGGCACCGCCAAAATCGCGGTCGCCGCCGACGACAGCAAGACCAAGAGCGTCATCACCGCCGAGCATGTGACGAAGCAGTTCGGCGACCGCACGATCATCAAGGATTTCTCGCTCCGCGTGCAGCGCGGCGACCGCATCGGCCTAGTCGGTGGCAATGGCGCGGGCAAGACCACGCTCCTCAAATTGCTGACCGGCGAGATCGAGGCGGACGAGGGCAAGATCGCGCAGGCGAAGTCGCTCGACATGATCTTCATCGACCAGCAGCGCAGCCTGATGCAGCCCGAAAAGCGCGTCCGCGACGTTCTGGCGGAGGGGGGCGACTGGATCGACGTGCGCGGGGTGCGCAAGCATATCCACGGCTATCTCAAGGAATTCCTATTCGATCCCTCACTGGCAGAGGCCAAGGTCGGCACGCTGTCCGGCGGCGAACGCTCGCGCCTGCTGTTCGCGCGGGAATTTGCGCGTGAATCCAACCTCCTCGTGCTCGATGAGCCGACCAACGACCTCGACCTCGAAACGCTCGACCTGTTGCAGGAGGTGATCGCGGATTATGACGGCACCGTGCTGATCGTCAGCCATGACCGCGACTTCCTCGACCGCACGGTGACGGTCACGCTGGGCCTCGACGGTTCCGGCACGGTGGATGTGATCGCGGGCGGCTATGCCGACTGGGAGGCCAAGCGCAAGGTGCGCACCGCGAACAAGTCCGCCGCCAAGGCCGCGCCCGTCGCCGCCCCGCCCCCGCGCACCACCACCAAGCTCAGCTACAAGGACCAGCGCGACTACGACCTGCTGCCCGCCCGCATCGCGGAGATCGAGGCCGCCATCGCCCGCGACGAGGAAGCGATGTCCGCCCCCGATCTCTACACCCGCGATCCCAAGAAATTCGACACGCTGATGAAGGCTGTCGAAAAGGCGCGCGGTGAGAAGGACAGCGCGGAGGAACGCTGGCTCGAACTGGCGGAACGGGTGGAAAATCTGGGTTAGGTATTTTGGCCGAGTTTTCGGGACCGTCCCAAAAGCCCGCAGCCTGACGGCAGCGCGCCCTCATCACCTACTCGTAGCAGACTTATTGCGAGCCGCGGTAGAAGGAGATGATGTCACGCTGCTGGATCGCGGTATCGACCTTGGTGCCCATAAAGTAGACACCACTCGCAGCGTCCGAAGCATAGGCTTCCGGAATGATGCGATCGAACACACGCAGCCATGCGAACAGCAATTTGAACAGCTTGCCGGCCCGACGGGAGCGGAACACGCCGCGCATGAAATAGTCGATCGACCACATCAACTGCGTCCCCGCTCCGCCATTCACACCCGATTGGATCAGGGCAAACTTGCGGAACAAATAGCGATGACCGCTCTCGGTGAAGCGAGTGAAATCATAAGCTCCTTCGTGGACGTGCTGGAGAAAGGGCGTCTCGGCATAGACACTCCCACCCGGTGCAAGCACTCGCCAGATCTCATCCACGACCCGCTGGGGCTCAAGAACATGCTCGAGCACGGCCTGGATCACCACCCCGTCAACGCTACCGTCGCCAAGCGGAATATTATGCGCATCGGCCACAAACTGGGTTGCGACCGATCGATAGATGTCAAACGCAACGACACGAAGCGTTGGATGACCGTATAGCGGCGCCATACCCTGCCCCACCGTTCCTCCTCCGATGACCAAAATCAGCGGCGACGGATCATCCCGTGTAACCTTGTCGATGAAGGCCTTCACATTCCTGCGGGTAGACACTTTGTCAGGCGACAACACCCGTTTGATCAGTCGCAACGGCCCCGCATAATGCGGTCGCGCAATGACAGTCTTGGCTCGCTCGGCCAGTACCGTTTCCCTGTCGAGAACTGAATTGCCGAAGTCGATCAGGACAGGGATTCCGTCGATCACGGGATACCGACGACTCCCGCTTTCGTCATGCATCCAACCGTCGCTGTCGCGCAAGACCGGCTGCCCTGTCGAAGGGCAGCGCAGTATCCCTTCAAGCCGCTCGAGTTCCTCAAGCATCGTCGTTGCTACCCCTGAGACTCCTCTCGCCGACCAGATAAGCTGGCCCCTCGGCGGGAAGCTTTGCAGGGGACAAGATACGCGGTCTCTGGAAATCGCAAACTGCGCAAAATGATTACCAGCGGCACTCGAAATTCACACGCAACCGCAGAAACGCCCCTCTTTGCGCCTCTGCGCGAACCAAAGCCCCTTTTCCTGCAGCCCGGCCAACAAAAAGGGCGCCGGTATCGCTACCGGCGCCCCGAAAGTCGGACAGACCTGAAAATCAGGCCTGCTCGGTCCGCACGTCGCGGCGCTCGGCGATGCGAGCGCGCTTGCCGGTACGGCCACGCAGATAATAAAGCTTCGCACGACGCACGACACCACGGCGAACCACGGTGATGCTGTCGAGGTTCGGCGAGTAAAGCGGGAAAACGCGCTCCACGCCTTCACCGAAGCTGATCTTGCGAACGGTGAAATTGGAACCCATGCCCTTGTTCGAACGCGCGATGCACACGCCTTCGTAGTTCTGGACACGGCTACGCTCGCCTTCGACAACCTTCACGCCGACGCGCAGGGTGTCACCGGGGCGGAAATCCGGGATTTCCTTGGCGAGAGCGGCAATGTTTTCCGCCTCGATCTGCTGCAGCAGGTTCATGACCTGTTACCTTTCGTTTCGCGTCGCGCGCCAGAGGGCGACTGGTCCCGAACGCCGATATGACGTTCCCAAAGGTCCGGCCGCCGTAACCGTGTATCCTCCTCCGCCCGTTGCTTCCGCCAGGCGGCAATCTTCGCATGATCCCCCGATCGCAACACTTCGGGGATCGTGCGCCCCTCCCAGTCAACTGGTCGGGTATAATGCGGATATTCGAGGAGGCCGCTTTCGAAGCTTTCCTCGACTCCACTGGAAGCCGCGCCCATTACACCGGGGAGCAGCCGGATGCAAGCATCGAGCAGGGTCAAAGCGCCCATTTCTCCGCCCGACAGGATGATGTCGCCCATGGAAATCTGCTCCACGGGCCGCCCTTCGAAAATGCGCTCGTCAAAGCCCTCGAACCGCCCACAGAGCAAGGTGACGCCTGGACCGTCCGCCAGTTGCCGGATGCGCTCCTGCGTCACCGGCTTTCCGCGCGGGGTCATGGCGATGACCGGCAGGTCAGGTCGGCGCGCCAGCGCATCGTCGATGGCCAGTGCCACGATATCGGCCTTCAGCACCATGCCCGCGCCGCCGCCCGCGGGCGTATCGTCCACGGTGCGATGCTTGTCCGTCGCGAAATCGCGCAACTGGATCGGGTCGCAGCTCCACGTCCCCTGCTCCAGCGCCCGCCCCGCGAGGCTGATGCCCAGAGGCCCCGGAAACATCTCCGGGTACAGCGTCACGATCTGCGCGGCGAAGGTCACGGGCGCAGCCTGCGAATGAGCAGGGTCGCGGCGCTCAGGCCGATGCCATAGCCCATCACCGCCCAGAACAGGCCGACAAGCGCAAAATGCATCGCCATTGCGCAGCTATCGACGCCGCAGGCCGCCTTTGGCGTGAGGGCGGCGCGGACATAGACGAACAGCAGCAACAGGGTGAACACAGCGGGCACCGGCAAGGCCGAAACGAGCGCGAGCTTCTGGTCGGACCACGACGGCCAGCGACGGTTCAGCGACCATGTCCCCACAACGCCGAGCACAGCGCACAGCGCCAGAAAGGCGAGAATTTCCTTCATACCAACGTCCTCGACCATCGGGCCAGCCGCCCGCGCATTCCTGAACCATCCCTGTGCCGTGTCGCCGCGCGATGCAAGCGGATCGGCGCAAAACACCGCCCCACGCCCGCCTACGCCCTCGCCTTCACCGCGATATTGCACTAGCGAAGAGGGATGAAGCCCCTGATTGCCGCCGTTCTCGCCTCCATCACCCTGACCGCTTCCGTCCCCACTGGCGCAAAGCCCGCGTCACGGTCCGTCATCCGGGTTCGGCTCGAAACCAGCGCCGGGCCGATCGTGCTCGCACTCGACGCCCGCCATGCTCCCAAGACGGTCACGAATTTCCTGCAATATGTGGACGATGGCCGCCTCGACGGAACCGAATTCTATCGCGCCTCGCGCAAGAAGGACAACCCGCAGCAGGGCTTCGTACAGGGCGGCATCGGCACCGAGCCGCGCCGGAAGCTGACCGCCGTCGCGTTTGAATCCACGGCGGAAACCGGCCTTTCGCATGTCGATGGCGCGATCTCCATGGCGCGCGGAGATTCGACCAGCATCGCCACCTGCAATTTCTCGCTGCTGGTCGGGCCGCATCCGTGGCTCAATGCGCGCGAAGGCAGCCCCGGCTATGCCGTGTTCGGCAAGGTCGCTGGCGGCATGGACA
Source organism: Sphingobium sp. (assembly GCA_036383715.1). Lineage (GTDB taxonomy): Bacteria > Pseudomonadota > Alphaproteobacteria > Sphingomonadales > Sphingomonadaceae > Sphingobium. Next base: position 17,430 of record DASVNT010000028.1, read on the forward strand.
CGGTGAAACGCATCCTCGCCTTACCCACGGGCGGCGGGGTCGGCCCAATGCGCGGGCAGATGCTGTATCAGCCGGTGAAGATCATCCGCGCGGTGCGGCTGGACGGCGTGGCGCAACCGACCGGGCGGCCCAAGAGCTGGCTCATCCGCCTGCCCCAGTACAAGAACCCGCCCAAAAAACCGTAAGCTCAGTCGATGAACGCGGCCTCGACCGTAACCACATCCCCGATTTCCGCGGCGTGGAT
>DASVNT010000029.1:0-2031 GCA_036383715.1 Sphingobium sp.
TCGAGCAGCGCCTGTCCCCTGGCGCAATCGCGCGCCATGACCGTGACGTCGGCCACGCCCAGGCTGGTAAGCGCGAACAGGATCGCCCGCGCCGCGCCGCCCGCGCCGACCAGCACCGCGCTGCTCCCCGTCCATTTGTCGCGCAGCAAGGGCTGCAAAAATCCGCCCGCGTCGGTGTTGGTCCCGATCAACGGCCCGCCAGTTTCGCTCGCGATAGTGTTCATCGCGCCGATCCGCTCACGCACCCCGCCCGGATCGTCGGTATAGTCCATCACCGCGATCTTGTGCGGGATCGTGACATTGCACCCCAGCCAGTCAGGATCGGCCCGCCGCGCGAGGAAATAGGCGGACAGCCCCTCGCTCGTCACATGGGTCTTCTTATATTCCGCCTCGATCCCCAGCGCGTCGAGCCAGAAATTGTGGATCAGCGGTGATTTGCTGTGCGCGATCGGGTCGCCGATCACCTCGGCATAGGGGAGCTTGTCGGTCATGCCGTCAGAACGCCCCGCACGCGCAAAAAGTCAAGCAAGGGGAGGAGCGGCAATCCCTGAATTGCGAACTGGCTGCCCTCCACCTTCGCGAACAGCTGCGCGCCTGGACCCTCGATCCGGTAGCAGCCGACGCACCAGCGGCACTCGTCCCAGTCCCTGTCCAGATAATCGGCGATGAAGGCGTCAGACAAGGGCCGCACCGTCATCCGCACCCGTTCGACATGCCGCCAGATCGGTTCGCCATTCAGCGCAATCACCGCCGCGCTGTGGAGGTGATGGACGCGGCCCGAGAGCAGCTTCAAGATGCGTGTCGCGTCGGCCCGGTCGACCGCCTTGTCGATCATCGCGCCATCATCCAGGCTCAATGTCTGGTCGCAGCCCAGCACCAACACGCCGGGCGCCCGCCGCGACACGCGCAACGCCTTCAACTCCGCCAGCGCATCGGCCAACGCCCGCGCATCCAGCCCGTCGGCCCGCAACGCTTCCTTGGCCGCTTCCTCGTCCACTCCAGGAGACATGGCCTCGAACGGGACACCCGCCGCGCTCAGCAAAGCCCTTCTGCTCGCGCTCTGCGATGCCAGCACGATCATGATGTTACGCTCCTTCCGCCAACACGCGGTCGTTGAACAGGTTAATGATCGCCGCCGCCGCTTCCTCGATCGATCGGCGCGTCATGTCGATCACCGGCCAACCATTGTCGGCGAACATCCGCCGGGCGAAGGCCAGTTCTTCCTGCACCTTCTCGATATCGACATAGCTCGTCTCGGGCGCCTGGTTCAACGACAACAGCCGATTGCGACGGATCTGCACCAGCCGCTCGGGACTGACGGTCAGGCCCACGACCATCGGATGCTTGAGCGAATAGAGGCTGCGCGGCGGTGGCGACTGGATCACCAGCGGGATATTGGCCGTCTTGTATCCACGATTGGCGAGATAAATGGACGTCGGCGTCTTGGACGCGCGCGACACGCCCGCCAGCACGATATCGGCCTCCTCCCAATTTTCATGTCCCACGCCATCATCATGGGCGATCGTGAACTGGATCGCCTCGATCCGCGCGAAATAGGCTTCGTCCAATATATGCTTGCGGCCCGGCCGGTTGCGGGTTTCCTGCCCCAATATGTTGGACAGCGCATCGGTCACCGTATCGAGCGCGGCGACATGCGGCAGGCCAAGCGCCCGGCATCGCGTCTCCAGCCGCCGCCGCAGCTGATGATTGGATAGGGTGAAGAGCACCAGGCCCGGATTGGCGGCTATCTCCTCCATGATCCGGTCGAGATGAACATCGGACCGCACCATCGGCCAGAAATGGCGCACCGCCTCCACATTCTCGAATGCGCCGATCGCGGCCTTGGCGATATTTTCAAGCGTTTCGCCGGTAGAGTCCGACAGCAGGTGCAGGTGGATGCGCGACATGAGGCATATCTCTGTGGGGAGCCTGTGGATAAAGCAAGGGATAGGTTGCGGAGCGAATCCCGCCTTTCTCCCTGTCTTCATTCCCCTTATTTTTATCCACAGCCCTTCAACAGACCGCCATTTT
>DASVNT010000030.1:0-85550 GCA_036383715.1 Sphingobium sp.
CTGGCCCGATGCCCGCGACCGGCGCGGCGCGCTGGACCGGGCGCTGGCGGAGGGCGGGGCGCTCGACCCCGTCGCCGTACAGGCGGAGGATTCGGTGGCGCGGTGGCTGGAGAATGCCGGGGATGTCGGGCACGCACGGGTGGAGACGGTCGCCCTGCGGTCCGCCGATCCCGATGAGCTGACCCTGCGCGCCGCGCGCCTGCTGGGTGAGGCGGACACCGTCCTCCATGACGCCGCCCTGTCGCCCTCTATCTTGAACCGTGCCCGCGCCGATGCCGCGCGGGTGATCGCAACGCCCGAAACATGCGGAGTCGCGCGCACCGGCCTGACCGTCATCCTGACCCTCAAAACATAACATCGTTGTAACTAGGGTCACGCGCCCCCCCGCCCCTAGCCTCCCTTTCGGCATCAACCGCCAAAGAAAGGGAGCACATCATGCCTATCGCCCACGCCATCCCCCAGCTGAGCCTTGACGAGATCGAGGAACTGGACGCCCCCATCGCGCTGTTCGCCTGCGGCGAGGCGTCGGAATCGCTCCAGATCGCGCAGGATGCGATCATCATCTCCATCGTGTTCCACCGCTGATGGCGGCGGCGGCAGACATTCCGGCGCGGCTGGACGATCCTGCCGCCGCAACCGACGCCGCACTCGCCCGGCTGGCGCAGGCTGCCGAGGAGGCGGAGAGTGCGGGGGATGAGGACGGTGCCATCGCCGCCCTGCGCCCGCTGTTCGAGGATATCGGCTGGCTGACGGCGCTCGCCCGGACGGCGGCGGAGAGCCTGACGGCAGACCCGTTTCACCTGTTCGGACTGACCGCGATGACGAGCGGGGCGTTGCAGCAATTGCTGTTCGTATCCGGTCCGCGCGCGTCCGTGACGCTGGGCACGCTGTCGAGAGCCGGCCCGCCCGCAAAGCCCGCCACCCACGCCTTTGTCGGCAATCGCAGCCTGCTGCGCCTGCTGTCGGATGACACGCTCGATGGGCGACTGGCCCTGCTGTCGCGCCGTAGCGGCGCCTGCCGCGACCGTGCGATCCGTATCCGCTCCGGCCACATCTTCGACATGGACGAGCGCCGCCGTGTCCTTTGGATCGCCGCGCCGGAACGGCAGGCCCTGTTCCTGCGCGCACGCGTGCGCCGCCTCCCCGCACCGCTGGTCCGCAGCTTTGGCGTGGGAGAGGCGGTGCCGCGCAGCATAGCCAATGGCGACGACGGCCTCGCCCGATCGCTGGCGACGATCGCGATGCTCCGGGTACTGGGCACCGCGCCGCCGATCAACGCCCTGCGCAGCCTCCTGCCCCGCGCCCATGGCGCTCAACGCTGGGCGCTGATGCGGGAGATGCTGGCGCTCGATACCGGAGCCGCCTGGCCCGACCTGACCCGCATGGCCGTGGACGAGCGCGATCCCGCCGTGCGCGGCGCGGCGCTCCGCCTCGTCACACGCCTCTCCGACAGGGACGCCATGCCATGCCCCATGTGATCCGGCACGAGACGGACGCCCTCGCCACGCTGGACGATCTGGCCGACCACTGCCGCAGCGCCGCCTTCGATCCCGAATCCCGCGACAGTCTGGCACAGGTCGCGCCCGTGCTGCGCGCGCTGGGCAATAACCGCAGCTTCCTTGCCGAGATGGCGCTGGACGCGCTCAAGGACGCCTGCCGCGAGCAGGGCCTGTCCAACGGCTATTCGCCGCAGGTGATGCTGCTGGTGCCGCCCGATGGCCGCTTCTTCGTGCGCGCGAACCTCTGGCCGTCCGATCATGACGCCATGCTGCGCGACAGTTCGCGCGCCGCCTATTATTACAACCGCCCGCACGACCACGCCTTCGACTTCCTGACACTCGGCTATGCCGGACCGGGATATTGGTCGGACTATTATGAGTATGATGGCGCGGCGGAGGGTGTCGCGGGCGAGGCGGTGGACCTGCGCTTCATCGAGCGCAGCCGGCTGGAGGAGGGCAAGATGATGCTCTACCGCGCCAATGTCGACATCCACGACCAGTTGCCGCCGGACGCCATGTCCGTGTCGATCAACGTCATGCCGATGACCGCCGCGCAGGCATGGCGGCGGCAATATTTCTTCGACCTGTCGGCGGGGCGTATCGAGGGCTGCGCGACGATCACGGCGGCGGAGATATTGCTGCCGCTTTCGGTCCGTTTCGGTGCGGGTAATGCGCGCGATCTGGCGGAGAGTTTTGCAGCCTCCCACCCCGATCCCCGCCTGCGCCTCGCCGCATGGAAGGCACTGGAAACGCAGGCTTCAGGAGATGCAGAGGAAAGCCGCATGATCGAGCGCGGACTGGCGCAGCCTTGCGCCCTGATCCGCGACCATGTGCGACGGCGCGCGGAATCTCTCCGAAACGAACCTGACATCGCTGTCATCGCCGCCGCTACCGGATGAAAAGAGGGTGTGAACGGGGCAGGACGGAATGGGGCAAGCCGTCGCATGGACATCTGGTGCGCAGCCGGACAGGGGGAGGGATCGTCCCTAGCCGACCTGATGGGCAATGCCGCGGATGCGGGCTGCGCGCTGGTACGGCGTGACCTGCCTGACGGTCCCGGCGGCGCGGGCGATGGCCATGCCGATGGCCCTATCCTCATCTGGCAGGAACAGGATGACAGCGGTGCGCGGACACGGGCCTTTGTGGCCGGGGTGGATGAGATCGTCGGGCCATGGATGGACCCGCAGGAGGCGCTGGCTCGCCTGATGCGCCTTGCGCGGTCGCGACCCCGGCAGGATATGCGGATGGTGCTGGGCGAACTGGACATTGATCTCGTCGACCACAGCGCGCGGCGGGGGGATCGCCCGCTCGACCTGCTGCGCCGGGAATATGAGCTGCTCGTCCATCTCGCCCGGCATTGCGGACGGGTCCAGTCGCGCGAGGCTCTGTTGCGGGCGATCTGGCGGCTGGGGTTCGATCCCGGCACCAACGTCGTTCAGGTGCATGTCTCCCGTCTGCGCGCCAAGCTGGACCGCGGCTTTGCCCAGCCGATGCTGCACACGGTCCGCGGCGCGGGCTATTGCCTCGTCGCGGGCGGGTGACGGCCGGGGATCAGGCGTCCACCCCTTCCGGCATGTGGACGAAAAAGGGCGCCATGCGTGCGCGCAGTTCCTCGCCCAGCGGACCGCGTTCGAACGATCCCTGCGCCACCATCACCGTTTCGCATGTTGCGCAGCATTCCCCCTCCTGAAAGGCGGCGGAAGAAATCGTCCAGCTGGTGTTGCCGATCCGGCGCAGACCGCAGGTGACGGTCACGCTATGCGGCGCGTGCATTTCCTGCAGGTAGCTGAGGTTCACCGCCGCCACGAGCCAGCGCACGCCCATTTCGCGCGGGTGCGCCTGAAGCTGATGATGAAAGCTGACCCGTGCGGTTTCGAACATGCTGGCGATGGCGACATTGTTAATATGCCCCATCGGGTCCAGATCGGCGTAGCGCGGCGGCACTTCCAGACTGTAAGGATAATTTTCCTTCAGGCGTTGCCAGGGGGCAGGACGTGCCATTTCTCTCTCCGCTTTACCGACTTTGACGAGAGCATAGCCGTCATGACGCTACAACTGAAATGCTGCACGACACGGTTGCAGCATTTTCAATCGCAAGGGACGCATCCATGTCACAGCCCAGCCCCGATCTGACCCCCGATCTGACCGTAGCCCTGGCCGCACAAGCCATATTGGGCGAGTGTCCGCGCTGGCATGCGGAGGAGCGCCGCCTCTATTGGGTCGATATTGCGCAAAACCGCGTGCACCGCTTCGACCCGGCCACGGGGGAGGATGATTTCCGCACTTTTGCTGCACCCGTCGGCTGCTTCGCCTTTGCGAAGGGCGGCGGGTTCGTGCTGGGCATGAAGGACGGTCTGGCGCGGCTGGCGGGCTGGGATGCGGAGCCGGTGCCGTTCGGCGATCAGGTCTTGGCCGGGCGGGCGGACCTGCGCCTCAACGACGGACGCACCGATCCCGCCGGGCGGTTCTGGGCGGGCAGCGTCAACATGGCGAAATCGGCCCATGATGCTGCGCTCTATCGCTTCGATGGGGACGGGCGGGCCGTGCTGATCGAAGATGGCATGCTGACCTGCAACGGCGCGGCCTTCACCGCCGACGGGCGCGTCTTTCATCATGCCGATACGCCCTCGCACCGCCTGCGCCGCTATCGCGCCGATCCGGCGACCGGCACGCTGCACGACGGCGAAATGCTGCACGAATTTCCGCACGGAACGGGACGCCCCGATGGCGGCTCCTTCGACGAGGAGGGATTTTACTGGAGCGCGCTGTTTGACGGCGGGCGGGTCGTGCGGCTGTCGCCAAAGGGGGAGATTGTGCAGACGGTCGATCTGCCGGTGCCGCGTCCCACGATGATCGCCTTTGGCGGCGATGACCGGCGCACGGCCTATATTACGACCGCGCGGAGCGGGCTGGATGCCGATGCGCTCCAGGCCGCTCCGCTATCGGGGGCTATCCTCTCGTTCCGGGTCGATGTGCCCGGCGTGCCGGAGTGGGATTTCGGGTGATCCCTTCGCCGGGAGCCGCACCGGCCCTCGTCAATAACGCTGCTGACGCTCGTAGAGCGACTTGTAATGCTGGATGCGCGTGACGCGCAGGCCCGGCATGCCCGACCGATCGACGGCGCGCTGCCAGCTCGCGAATTCCTCCAGCGTGAGGGAATAGCGGGCGCACACTTCGTCGACGCTCAACAGGCCGCCGTTCACCGCGGCCACGACTTCCGCCTTGCGACGGACGACCCAGCGCGTGGTGCTGGGCGACGGGAGCGAATCAAGGGTCAGGGGTTCACCGAGTGGACCCACTACCTGCGCCGGACGGATTTTCTGGTTCTCGATCATCTTTCCCTCATTCACCGGCAGGCCGGTCAATCACTTTCGATGGCATTTGTTTCGCAGCAAAAGCTTTTCCGCGATGCTAAGCGCCACGGTAAACGCCATCTTCACCCTCTTCCGCCCCCGACAAATAGCGCGCGATACCGCCGTTGAAGGCGCCAGCCGCTCCGCCGCTTGTCGGGCCACGGTTGACAAGCAGACGCACCATCCGGTCGGCAGGCGCCGAGCCGGAATCTCCCTCATGCGACCGCATCGCGGTCGCCGTGGGAAGGATGCGCTGCCGCGCCGCCAGCACTGCCAGCAGCAACGGCACGTCCGGTATCCGAGTCCCTCGACCGGCATGCTGGTCCGGCTCAGCCGTCGAGGGAAAGATGACCTTGTGCATCGTCATTCGAGGGGGTGTAACAGCGAAAGGATAAGCGCCCGTAAAGGCCGCGCTCAGAGTTGCTTAGGACTTGTTTTTAAACGGTAACGCTTTGGTCCGGCGGCGCTTTTCGTCCGACCTGCCTCCGTAATGTCCCGTATTTACGGCATACCCCGTGATGGCAGATCATTTCCTCCGATCACTTTTCCCTCTATAGGCGCGGCCATGCAGCCCGCTTTTCAGCTTGCCGAGCCGCTTTCCGCGCGGCGGATCGTCGTCGCCATGTCAGGAGGCGTCGACTCGAGCGTCGTCGCCGCCCTCGCCGCGCGCACCGGCGCGGAGACGATCGGCGTGACGCTGCAACTCTACGACCATGGCGCTGCCGTGGGCCGCACGGGCAGTTGTTGTGCCGGGCAGGACATACGCGATGCGCGCGCGGTCGCGGACCGGATCGGCATCGCGCATTATGTCTTCGACTATGAAAGCCGATTCCGCGAATCGGTGATGAACGATTTCGCCGACAGCTATCTGGCCGGGCGCACGCCCATCCCCTGCGTGAAGTGCAACATGGGGGTGAAGTTCACCGACCTGTTCGACCTCGCCCGCGAACTGGGCGCCGACTGCCTCGCCACCGGCCATTATGTGCAGCGGGTGGAGGGGCCGGGCGGCGCGGAGATGCACCGCGCGGTCGATCCCGCCCGCGACCAGAGTTATTTCCTGTTCGGCACGACCCAGGACCAGCTCGACTATCTGCGCTTCCCGCTGGGCGGCATGGAAAAGAGCGTGGTGCGGGAGATCGCGCGCGAACTGGGTCTCTCCGTCGCGCTGAAGCCCGACAGCCAGGATATCTGCTTCGTGCCAGACGGCGATTATGCCGGCGTCGTGAAGAAATTGCGGCCCGAAGCGGAGACGGAGGGCGAGATCGTCCATATCGACGGGCGCACACTGGGCCAGCACAAGGGCCTGATCCACTTCACCGTGGGCCAGCGCAAGGGGCTGGAGATCGGTGGGCAGCCTGAACCGCTCTATGTCATCCGGCTGGAACCGCAGGACCAGCGCGTGATCGTCGGTCCCCGCATCGCCCTGGCCGTGAGTGGCGCGCGCCTGTCCGACATCAACTGGATCGGTGGGGAGAACCGCGACGGCCCGGTGCTGGCCAAGGTGCGGTCGATGGCAAAGCCCGTGCCCGCGCGGCTGGATGGCGACCGCCTGATCTTCGACCAGCCCGAATATGGCGTCGCGCCGGGACAGGCCGCCGTCCTCTATGCGGGGGAGCGCGTGCTGGGCGGCGGATGGATTGAGGAAACCGCCTGAGGACAGCGGGCGTTCATGCACCTGTCGCCATGATCGATCCAATGTCCGCCCCCAGTCTTTGCCTGACCCGCCGCCATATGCTGCGCCTTGCCAGTGCGGCAGGCGCGGTCGCACTGGCTCCGCACAGGCTGTTCGCAGCGCCGCCCCCGGCGTTCACGTCGCGGCGCATTGCAGTAACCGCGCAGGGAAGCGGGCCGGACGTCGTACTGATCCCCGGTTTGGGGGGAGGACCGTCCGTATGGTCCGGGCTGATCCGCGATGTGCCGGGCTATCGCTGGCACCTCGTCCATGTGCGCGGCTTTGCGGGCCTGCCCGCCGACGCCAATGCGAGCGGCGACCTGATCGCGCCACTGGCCGATGAGATTGCGCGTTATATCGGGGACAATCGCCTCGGCGCGCCTGCCGTCATCGGGCACAGCATGGGGGGCACGCTCGCGATGCTGATGGCGCTGCGCCAGCCGACGCGGGTGAAGCGGCTGATGGTCGTCGATATGCTGCCCGCCCCCGCCGGGCTGATCGGCGGCACAGCGGACGGCATGGGATTTTTCGCAAAGCAACTCCGCCAATATTTCACCGGCACCGTCGCCGGGCGGCGCGCCTTTGCCCGGATATTGCAGGACGCCACGCCCAGCGGACGGGACAGCGACCCGGACGTGATCGCCGATGCGCTCGACGAACTGGCCGGGATCGATCTTGGCCCGCGCCTGTCCGCGATTCGCCAGCCCCTGACAATCGTCCCCGCCCTCCCCGCCGATCCCGGCGGCGGCGCGGCCCTGCTGGCCCAGACGCGCAGCGCCTATGCCGCCGCGCCAACCGCGCGCATCGTTCCCATCCAGCCCAGCGGCCATATGGTGATGTTCGACCAGCCCGCGAAATTTGCGGTCGCGGTTCGCGCATTCCTCAACGCTATTACGCGATAATCCCGATTGAACGCGCAGTTCGGTGACGATAACGGCCCGCAGGCGGGCAGAAATTGTGAGTGTGGATGACGGGTAGCTTTCTTCTGATCGCGCAGGCGCTGCTCTATTTCACGATCATGGCGATCCTGTTCCGCGCGCGGCGGACGATGGGCATGGGCGTGTTCGTCTGCGCTCTGGGCGTCATGCACTTCCTCGAAACCTATCTGGCGGCGGTGTTTTTCATCGAACTGCCCTTTGGCCTGATCTCGCCCGGCTCCACGGTCATGTTCGCGGGCAAGCTCGCCATGATCCTGATGCTCTATATCCGCGAGGATGCGGAGACGGTGCGCCAGCCGATATACGGCCTGCTGGTCGGCAATTGCCTGATGGTCGCGCTGGCGGGGATATTGCGCTTCTACACGCCGATGGAGCTGCCCGGCGGGGTGATGCCCGACCTCGGCCTGCTCGACCAGTTGGGCGCGCTGATGATCTGGGGCACGATCATCCTGTTCATCGACAGCATCGCGATGATCCTGCTCTACGAACGGCTCGACCATCTGTTCGGGCGGGCCCTGTTTCCCCGCGTGGCGCTCTCTTTGATCATCATCCTGAGTTTCGACCAGATCGCCTTTTTCGCGGGCCTGCATGTAATGACAGGCACGCCTCTGGCCGCGCTGGCGGGCGGATGGATGGCGAAGATGGGGGCGGCGCTGCTCTATGGCGGCCTCATCACCGGCTATCTCCATCTGTTCGACCATCTGGGACAGCCGGAGGCACAGGCCGGGGACCAGCGTCTCGCCGGGATCTTCGCCAAGCTGACCTATCGCCACCGCTATGAAGCGTTGCTGCGCGACAGCGGCACGGATGCGCTGACCGGCGTCCTCAATCGCGGCCAGTTCGAGGCGATCGCGCAGCAGGACGTGGCGCGGGCGCTGGACCGCGAGCGACCCGTCAGCCTGACCATCGTGGACGTCGATCATTTCAAGCAGATCAACGACCGCTACGGCCATGTCACCGGCGACGACGTGCTGCGCCGGATCGCGCAGGCCTTGCGGGACAGCGTGCGGACGGACGACAAGATTTTCCGCTATGGCGGGGAGGAGTTCGTGATCCTGTCCGAAGGCATGCCCCACAGCGCCGCGCTGGCCCATGCCGAGCGGCTGCGTGCTGCCGTGCCTGCGGCATTCGGCACGGCGATGGCGGTCATTCCCACGGTCAGCATCGGTGTCGCCACCGCGCCGGATGACGCGCGCGACCTCACCGCCCTCCTCGCCCACGCCGACCGGCACCTGTACCGCGCCAAGAGCGAGGGGCGGAACCGGGTGGTGGGCAATATGCCGGTTTAGGGAACCAGCACCGTATCCTCAGCCTTGGGCAACGTCTCGGGATAGTCGATGGTGTAGTGCAGGCCCCGGCTTTCCTTGCGCTTCAACGCGGACCGGACGATCAGGCGCGACACTTCCAGCAGGTTGCGCAGTTCGATCAGGTCGGGCGTGACGCGGAAATTGCCGTAATATTCGTCCACTTCCTGCGCCAGCAGGTCGATACGGTGCTTGGCCCGCTCCAGTCGCTTGGTCGAACGGACGATGCCGACATAGTCCCACATGAACCGGCGGATTTCCTTCCAGTTATGCTGGACGATGACCTCCTCGTCCGAATCGGTCACGCGGCTTTCGTCCCATGCCCGGATCGACGGGGGCGCGGGCAGGTCATCCCAATGCGCCCGGATATGGTCAGCCGCCGCCTCCCCGAAGACCAGGCATTCGAGGAGCGAGTTGGAGGCGAGGCGATTGGCCCCGTGCAGCCCGCTCTCCGTCACCTCGCCCGCCGCATAGAGGCCGGGCAGGTCGGTGCGCCCGTCGAGGTCGATGACCACGCCGCCGCAGGTATAATGCTGCGCCGGAACGACCGGAATCGGCTCCTTGGTGATGTCGATGTCGAGGTCGAGCAGCCGCGCATAGATCGTCGGGAAATGCTCCATGATGAATTCGCGCGGCTTGTGACTGATGTCGAGGTGGACATAGTCGAGGCCCAGCCGCTTGATCTCATGGTCGATGGCGCGCGCCACGATGTCGCGCGGCGCCAGTTCGCCGCGCTTGTCGAAACGGTCCATGAAGCGCTTGCCGCCACCGGGCACGCCGGGGGGGAGTTTCAGCTTGCCCCCCTCGCCCCGCATCGCCTCGGTGATGAGGAAATTCTTGACCTCCAGATTGTAGAGGCAGGTCGGGTGGAACTGGTTCATCTCCATGTTCGACACGCGGCAGCCCGCGCGCCATGCCATGGCAATGCCGTCGCCGGTCGCTCCTCTGGGCGCTGTCGAGAAGAGATAGGTGCGCCCCGCGCCGCCCGTCGCAAGGATCGTCGCCCGGCCCAATAGCGCATCGACATGCTGCGTCTTGCGATTGAACGCATAGACGCCCCAGACATGGCCGTCGCCGGAGAAGCGCTCGCCATGGCGCGAGGTGATGAGGTCGATGGCGACCATATCCTCCAGCAGGGTGATGTTGGGATTGGCCTGCGCGGCGGCGACCAGCGCGCGCTGCACGGCCGCTCCGGTCGCATCGTCAACATGCACGATGCGGCGATGGCTGTGCCCGCCCTCACGCGTCAGGTGCCAGCGTTCACCGAATTCCTCGCCATCGTTGAACGGAACGCCTAGCTTCGCGAGCCGGTCTATGGCGGCAGGCGCTTCGGAGACGACGAACTCCACCGTCTGCCGGTCGTTCAGGCCCGCGCCCGCGACCATCGTGTCCTCGACATGATTCTCGAAACTGTCACCCGCGTCGAGCACCGCAGCGATGCCGCCCTGCGCCCAGTTGGTCGACCCGCCATCCAGCGCACCCTTGGCGAGGACGAGAACCTGCTTGTCCTGCGCGAGGTTGATCGCGGCGGTCAGGCCCGCAGCACCGGAACCGATGATGATGACGTCGTAATTGCGGCTGGCCATTATTACTCTGTTCTTCTCCCCTCCCGCTTGCGGGAGGGGTCGGGGGTGGGCATCAGCGCGGCGCGAATCTCTTCGAGCACACCATCGAGATTGGTCATCACCTCAGCATTGGTGAAACGCAAAACTCGAAATCCGAGTTCAGTGCAATAGGCATCGCGACGGATGTCATGAGCAGGATCGTCAGCATGGGTGGCGCCGTCCAATTCGACGATCAGCTTTTGCTCCCGGCACAGGAAGTCACAAAAATAGGGACCAAGGGGAATCTGGCGGCTGAATTTATGGCCAAGCTGGCGATTGCGAATCCGCTGCCACAATCGGCGCTCAGGCAAGGTGGCGTTGTTGCGGAGTGACTTGGCCCGATCCGTATCGCGTTCCAGGAACGTACCTTGCCCACCCCCAGCCCCTCCCGCAGGCGGGAGGGGAGAAGGAAGGGCCTCCGTCACGCACCCGCCCGCGTGAGGTTCAGGAACACATCCTCCAAATCCGGCTCGCGCGTGGACACTTCCACAATATCGAACCCTTCCGCCTGCACCGCCGCCAGCACCTGCCCGGCGTTGGCGCGGTCCTTGCGGTAGGTGATGGTGAGCGTCCGGTCCGCGCCCTCCACCTTCTCGAACAGGCTGGCATCGGGCAGCACGGCGATGTCGCGGTCGACCGTGACCTGCACCACCTTCTCCTGCGCCATGCCGACCAGTTCGCGCGTCGGCTTGTCGGCGATCACGCGGCCATGGTTGATGATGGCGATGCGGTCGCAAAGCTCCTCCGCTTCCTCCAGATAATGTGTCGTCAGCACGATGGTCACGCCGCGCTCGTTGAGCGACCGCACATAGGCCCAGAGCTGGCGGCGCAGTTCGATGTCCACGCCCGCCGTCGGTTCGTCGAGGACGAGGATCGGCGGCGAGTGGACCATCGCCTTGGCTACCATCAGCCGCCGTTTCATGCCGCCAGACAGAGTGCGGGCATAGGCGTTCGCCTTGTCCGCCAGATGGACCGCTTCCAGCAATTCCATCGACCGGCGCTGCGCCTTGGGCACGCCATAATAGCCCGCCTGATTCTCCAGCGTCTCTATGGGCGTGAAGAAGGGGTCGAACAGGATTTCCTGATTGACGATGCCGATGGAATATTTGGCGTTGCGGGGGTGTTCGTCAATGTCGAAGCCCCAGATGCGGGCGCGCCCGCTGGTTTTCGATACCACGCCCGCCAATATGTTGATCAGCGTGGACTTGCCCGCGCCATTGGGACCGAGCAGGCCGTATATCTGTCCGCGTGGAATGCTGAGCGAGACATCGTCCAGCGCCCGCTTCCCGCCCTGATAGGTCTTGGACAGCCCTTCGATCTTTATGGCGGCTTCGCTCATAGAGGCGTGTCTGGCCCAGCCGCGACCAGAGCGCAATAGCGCGCCGCGTCGTCATAGTGCACGCGGCGGATCGCGGTGCGGGCCACCGCCTCCGCATCCTCGCCCCATTGGCGCGCCTGCCAGTCCTCGTCCACCTGCACCGCTGTCCACAGCGCGTCGGCGGTCAGCGCGCCCTCGACCAGAGCCAGCGGACCGATCAGCGAGCCGGTGATCGACACGAGCGTCGAGAAGGCGGAGAGGAGCCACGGATCGAGCGCATCGACCGCCGCGTTCAGTCGCTCAACCGTTTCCGCGGGCTGGTTGACCGGCATGATCCCGCTCGTGACGGCGAAGGTCACGCCATAACGGCCGCGCGCCCAGTCGAGGACCGGCTCCCACAGCGCCGCCTGCTCCGCCACCAGTTCCGCCGGTTCGTCGGCGCGGTAGCAGAACAGGTCGTTCGCGCCATAGGCGGCGATGGTGGCCGTAAAGCTCGCCGCATCGGGCAACACACGGTCGATGGCCGCATTGGCAAAGCCCGTGACGGGCATGGTCGCGGGGTCGATCGCCTCCCCCTGCGCCGACCATTCGGAGACGATGGCGGCGGCCAGCGTCTCACCGGGCACAGCCAGCGTCTCACGCGCGGGCGTCTTGACCGGGCGACCGTCGAGCAGGAAGCGATGGAGGCCGGTCGCGGCGTCCCGCTCCGACAGGGCGAGGGTGTAGAAACGCTTCATGGGGTTACTTCTGTTTCGGCGTGGCAAAGGCGCGCAGCAGGAGGCGGGGGATCACGACCATCTGGAAGAATCCGACGCACACAACGATCATCCCCATCATCCGCGCCTTTTCCCCCGACACCCAGCTGAAATGCTGCTGCGCGATGGCGATGCCGAAGACGAGGATCAGCGCGCCGGTCAGGCGGAAGAAACCGATGGCGAAGAAACGCTCGCGCGCAGCGCGGGCCGCCGAAGCGGGGTCGGGCATCGGGGTCTGGACGATGGGATCTGGGGTCTGGCCCGGCGTTTGGTTAGTCATGGCAGGCCGATATGGCGACCGAGCTCGTAACTGTCCATCGCCACGCTCTCCGCGCCTGCGCCGAACAGCAGGTCCGGCGCATGATAGCCCCAGCCGACGCCAAGGCCGCGCACGCCCGCCGCCTTGGCCATCGCCATGTCGAAAGTCGTGTCGCCGATCATGATCGTGCTGTCCCGATCCGCGCCGACATCGCGCATCGCCTGGTCGATCATGCTGGGGTCCGGCTTGCTGGGATGGCGGTCCGCGGTCTGGAGCGTGACGAACCGCCCCATCAACCCATGCACGTCGAGGCAATGGGCAAGGCCGCGATCCGAATTGCCGGTCGCGACGCCAAGCAGCCAGCCGTCGGCTTCCAGCCGGTCGAGCAGTTCGGCGATACCGTCATACAGCGGCTCGCCCAGTTCGCCGCGCGCGCGCATTTCCTGAAAATGGGTTTTATATCGCTCTGCCAGATGGATGTGCAGCGTCTCCGCTTCGCCCGGCAACAGCGCAGCGATGGCGGGCACCAGCGACAGCCCGACAATGGACAGCGTTTGCTGCCGCGTCGGCGGCGTCAGGCCCGCACCCGTGAAGGCGCCGTCCATGGCCGCGACGATATTATGCTGGCTGTCGACGAGCGTGCCGTCGCAGTCGAAAATGGCGAGTTTCAGGGTCATCAGGGCTTCTTGCCGCGCGGTGCGCCACTCGGTTTGCCAGCGGGCTTGCCACCCGGCTTGCGCGCGCCAGCGGGTTTGCCCGTGGCAGCGCCGGAGGGCTTGCGCTTGCCCGCACCGGCAGGCTTGACCGCAGCCAGACCGACGCGCGCCCGGCCACCGGCACGCCCACCGCCGCCGGTTTCGCTGCGCGATCGCCGCTCACCACGACGCTCCTTGCGATATTGCTTGGCGTGCGCCTTGGCCTGATCCTTCTCGACCTGCTTCTTGGGCGCCTTGGGCAGTTCCTCGTCGAGCGGCAGGTCGCCGAGGTCGAGGTCGAAGCCCAGGTCGGCCAGAGTTTCGAGGAAATGGTGCGGCGGCTCCGCGCGCACGTCCAGCGGCGAGCCATCGGGATGGTCGATGCGGATGCGGCGGGCGTGGAGGTGCATCTTGCGGCTGATCGTGCCGGTCAGGAAGGATTCCTTGCCGCCATATTTGCCGTCGCCGACAATGGGAAAGCCGATGGCCGCCATATGGACGCGGAGCTGGTGCGTGCGGCCGGTGAACGGTTGCAGTTCCACCCAAGCGGCGCGGTTGCCCGCGCGCTCGATCACGCGATAGCGGGTGCGGGCGGGTGCGCCTTCCTTTTCATCCACGTGCATTTTCTCGCCGCCGGTGCCCGGCTGCTTGGCGAGCGGCAGGTCGATGATGCCGTCGTTGACGGACGGCACGCCGATGACGATGGCCCAATAGACCTTGCGCGCGGTGCGCGAGGAAAAGGATTTGGCGAAATGCGCCGCACTACGCGCCGTGCGGGCGAGAAGCAGCGCGCCCGACGTATCCTTGTCGAGCCGGTGGACGAGGCGGGGACGGTCGTCGCGCTCATATTCCAGCGCGTCGAGCAGGCCGTCGACATGCTCATGCGTCTTGGTCCCGCCCTGCGTGGCGAGGCCGGGCGGCTTGTTGATGACGATAGCCTGCGCGTCACGGTGGATCACCATATTCTGCGCAAACTCGGTCTGCTCGTCGGTCAGGGGGGTGCGGACACGCTCCCCCTTGCCGGGGGCGGGGCGGGCCGAATCGGCGGGGGGGACACGGATCATCTGCCCCTCCTTGATATGATCGCCCGGCGCGGCGCGCGCGCCGTCGATCCGCAACTGCCCGGTGCGCGCCCAGCGCGACACGGTGGCGAAGGTCACGTCCGGCATGTTGCGCTTGAACCAGCGGTCCAGGCGGATGCCGTCATCGTCCCCGTTTACCCGGAACTGGCGGACCGCCGTCGGGTCCGTGCTTTTATTCATGCTCATGCCGTCGTTCCCAATATCATGCGTGACAGGCCAAGACCCGCTGCCAGCGCACCCACGGACGCCATGACGGAAACCAGTATATAGGCAAGCGCAGAAAGCATCTCGCCCCGTTCGATCATCACCATGGTTTCCAGGCTGAACGCGGAAAAGGTGGTGAAACCGCCCAATATGCCGACCGCAAAGAACAGGCGCAGGCTCTCCGCACCGCTACCGCCGCGCAGGGCCAGCCATCCCGCGAACAGGCCCATGACAAGGCCGCCCGCCACATTGACGAACAGCGTCCCCCACGGCCAGCCGGGACCGAGGAGCGCAAGGCCGAGCCTGCCCGCATGATAGCGCAGGGCAGAGCCGATCGCCCCGCCCGTCATGACCAGAAGTGTTTGTAGCATCGCAACGCCCTAGCGGTTTTGCGCCTCCGTGAAAATGCTTCTGCGGCGGCGGCTCTGGCGGAGGGCGCGGCAATGGACTAGCTCACTGTGCAATCCCGCCAGACGGGATCAGTGATCCAAAGGTTTTTTGAGGGGACTATCATGGTGGACATGACGAATGCCTCGGCTCTCGTCACCGGCGGCGCAGGCGGCTTTGGCGGCGCGACCGCGCGGCGGCTGGCGAAGCTCGGCGCAAAGGTGGTGATCGCGGACGTCGCGGACGAACGCGGACAGGCGCTGGCGGAGGAGATCGGCAACGGGTCGGTCTATGTCCGCACCGACATCACCGATTTCGATTCGATCGCCAATGCGGTGCAGACCGCCGTGGGCCTCGGCCCGCTGCGCGCCGCCGTCATCACCCATGGCGGCCCGCCGCCGCCGGATCGCGGTGGCCGCGTGATCGGCAAGGACGGCTCGCGCCTGTCCTATGCCCATTTCTCCCACATGGTGAACATCTTCCTCAACAGCGCCTTTGAAGTGACCGCGCAGGTCGCGGAAGCCATGGCCAAGACCGATCCCGTCGCCTCCAACCAGCGCGGCGTCATCATCAACACCGCCTCCATCGCGGGCTATGAGGGCCTGCCGGGGCAGGTGCCCTATTCGGCGGCCAAGGGCGGCATCATCGGCATGACGCTGACGCTGGCCCGCGACCTCGCCCCGCTGGGCATCCGGTCGATGGCGATCGCGCCGGGCACGTTCCTGACCCTCGCCTATTCGCGCATGATGTCGGACGAGGAAGCACAGGCGAAATTCGGCGCGACCGTGCCCAACCCCAAGCGCATGGGCGATCCCGACGAATATGCCACGCTGGCGCAGCAGATCGTCGAGAATGACTTTCTGAACGGCACGACGATCCGTCTGGACGGCGCACAGCGGTTCAATTGAGGTTACACTTCCGTTCGTTTCGAGCGCAGGTTCGAGCCTGTCGAGAACCGAAGTCGAGAAACCTGGCGCGACGCTGAGCATTCTCGACAGACGCTTCTCGACTTCGCTCGAAGCTGCTCGAACCGAACGGGGCAGGACGTTAGCGAGGTACTCCCTACGCCCGCGTCCCCGCACTCGCGACAATATCGACCTCGGTCACGCCCTTCGCGCCGCGCCGGGCGAACAGCAGATAGGCCGCGTCGTCGCCCGTGCGTGTGCCGCCCAGCCGGATTTCCGTCTTGCACGGCTGGCGCTCGGCATCGAAGCCCGCCTTGCGCACGCTCTCAGCATAGTGGGTCACGACCGTCTCGGGACTATCCGCCGTGGTGAAGCTCATGACGCGCAGCGCGCAGCGGCCCGTGTCCGTCCCCGCCGCTTCGGCCAGCCGGGCGCCGGGATAGAGGCCCAGCCCCTCCGGCATCGCCTTCGCCCATTGATCGCCATAGGTCAGGCCCCGTCCCGCGCAGCCGCCGACCGGGCGGCCTGCGGCATCGGCCAGCCGCCGGGTCGCCGCCGCCGTATCGCCGCCCGACCGCTGCGTCTTCGCCAGATCGCCCAGCGTGGCGCGCTTCCGGGCATCTTTGGCAGAAGCTGCCGCGACCTTGGGCGCAGTGGCATTTTCCGTACCGTCGGTCAGGCGCGTGTCGAGGGACGCGAGCGCATTATTGCCCTGCTCCGTGCCGCCACCGCACCCGCCGAGCGACAGGAGGAGGGCGAGCGCCCCCACGGCATATTGGCTGGCAAAACGGCGCATCGACCCGGTCCTCCCGATTCGTAAACAAAATGTTAACGTCTCGTCTGCCCCGCAGAGGTTAAGATTCCGTTAGGAGGCGTGGTTAACGCACATTTGCGATAAACGCCCCGTCCCGTATTCGGACGCTTGACGGGCGGGCGCCCCGTCGCGCAATGCACACGCATGCAGCATGACAGCAGTGATACCCGGCGGGGCCTGATCTTCGCATTTCTGGCCTACGCGTCCTGGGGCCTGCTGCCGATCTACTTCCGGATGGTGTCGTCCATCGGCCCGATCGAGGTGGTGTCGCACCGCGTCCTGTGGTCCTGCCTGTTCATCATGATCATTCTGATCGCGCGCAAGGAGTTCGGTCGATTCGTCGATACGATGCGGGACGCGCGGCTTCTGGCGGCGCTGACGACCAGTGGCATACTGATCGGCCTCAACTGGCTCGTCTATCTCTGGGCGGTCATGAACGGGCATATCGTGGCGACGAGCCTGGCCTATTTCCTCAATCCGCTGGTCAATGTGCTGATCGGTGTCGCCTTTCTGGGCGAGCGGCTGCGCCGGGTGCAATGGTTCGCCATCGGCCTTGCCGCCGTGGGCGTCGCGATCCTCGGCGCAGGTTCGCCGCAGACGCTGGGGCTCAGCCTCTTTCTGGCGGTCACCTTTGCCATCTATGGCCTTGTCCGCAAGCTGACCCCGGTGTCGCCGCTGATCGGCCTGGGTATCGAGACGCTCGCGCTGGTGCCGCCGGCAGTGACGGGCATCATCTGGTCGATGTCGCATGGCGGCCTGGGGTTCGGGCAGCATGCCGTCACGACCGGCCTGCTGATCGGCAGCGGCCTCATCACCTCCATGCCGCTCCTGCTGTTCGCCAGCGCGGCGCGGCTGCTGCCGATGGTGACGCTGGGCCTGATCCAGTACATCACGCCTACGATGCTCTTTCTGACCGCGATCCTGCTCTATGGCGAGCATCTGACGCCCGCCAAATGGGCGACGTTCGCGCTGATCTGGACCGGCCTCATCATCTTCGCTACCCATGCGCTGCACAGCGCACGGGCCGCGAGAGTGACCGTCCCCGCTTAATTAAACTCCGTCGCCTCGAAGCGCAGGGCCTCGCCCGTCGCTTCATTGGCGAGGCTGTCTTCCCACATCACCCGGCGTCCACGGATAACCGTGCCGATCGCCTTGCCGGTCAGCGTATCGCCCTCGAACGGCGACCAGTTGCAGCGCGACGCGAGCCAGTCGCTGCCCACCGTCCAGCGTTTCTTCAAATCGACGATGGTGAAGTCCGCGTCGTAACCGGGAACGATCCGCCCCTTGCCGACCAACCCGAATATCCGCTGCGGCCCGGCGCTGGTCAGGTCGATGAACCGCTGCAGCGTCAGCCGCCCTTCCGCCACATGGTTGAGGAGCAGCGGCACCAGCGTCTGCACGCCCGGCATGCCGCTGGGCGAGGCGGGATAGGTCTTGGCCTTTTCCTCGATAGTGTGCGGCGCATGGTCGGAACCGAGGACATCGGGCACGCCCTGCCGCAGCCAGTGCCAGAGGCCGTCGCGGTGCGCCGCGCTGCGGATCGGCGGATTCATCTGCGCATAGGAGCCGAGGCGCGGATAGGCCTCCTCGCCCGCCAGCGTCAGATGCTGGGGCGTCACCTCGCAGGTCGCGATATCCTTGTTCTGCGCCAGAAACTCCAGTTCGGCGGGCGTGGTGATGTGGAGGACGTGGATGCGGCGGCGCGCCTTGCGGGCGAGGCCGACGATGCGCTTCGTCGCCATCAGCGCGCTCTCGTCATCGCGCCAGACCGGGTGGCTGGAGGCGTCGCCTTCCACCCGATAATCCTTGCGCGCGTTCATCCGCTCCTCATCCTCGGCATGGATGGCGACGCGGCGGGTGCCGCTGGCGAGCACGGCGGACAGCGCGTCGTCTTCCGCCACCAGCAGGCTGCCAGTCGATGCGCCCATGAAGATTTTGACGCCCGCCGTGCCGGGAATGCGCTCCAGTTCCTTGAGTTCGGGCGCATTGGCCGCCGTCGCGCCGACATAGAAGGCATGGTCGCACCACATGCGATGATGCGCGCGCTGGAGCTTGTCCGCGACCCGCTCCGCCGTGTCGGTATTGGGATTGGTGTTGGGCATTTCGAAGACCGCCGTGACGCCGCCGAGCACCGCCGCGCGGCTGCCCGATTCGAGGTCTTCCTTATGCTCCAGCCCCGGCTCGCGGAAATGGACCTGACTGTCGATCACGCCGGGCAGCACGTCGAGGCCGGTGCAGTCGATCCGCTCGCCCGCATCACCCAGCGCCGTGCCGATGGCGGCGACCTTGCCGCCCGTCACGCCCACATCGACCTGCGCCGGGCCGGAGGGCAGATGGACGGTGCCGCCGGAGAGGATGAGGTCGAATGTTTGGCCCATGGTGATGATCCCTTTGCGCGTAAGTAGGATCGGTCCTACCTAAGCGGCATGACGGAAACCACCCCTCACAATCAAACCAACCGTGCAACATGGCTGTCGAACCGTGCGGTCATCCGCGTCGGCGGGGCGGAAGCGCGCGCGTTCCTCAACGGCCTCGTCACCAATGACACGGTGAAACTGGCGGAGGGGGAACCGCGCTGGTCCGGCCTGCTGACCCCGCAGGGCAAGGCATTGTTCGACTTCATCCTGTGGGCGGATGGCCCCGAAGACGTGCTGATCGACTGCGAGGCGGATCAGGCCGATGCGTTGGCGCGGCGGCTCACCCTCTATCGGCTGCGCCGTCCGGTGACGATCGCGCGCGACGAGAGCCTGAGCGTCCACTGGTCACCCGAACCCAGCGACAAACCGGTCGATCCCCGCCTCGCCGCCCTTGGCCATCGCTGGCTCGCCCCCGCCGATCCCGACCCCGCGACTCATGCCGATTCGGTGTGGGCCGCGTGGCGGCACAGCCATGGCGTGCCGGAAGGCGTGGCGGAGCTGGGCAGCGACCAGACCCTGTGGCTGGAAGCCAATGCGCGCGAACTGAACGGCGTCGATTTCACCAAGGGATGCTACGTCGGGCAGGAGAATACCGCCCGCATGCACTATCGCTCCAAGGTGAACCGCCGCCTCGTCTTCGTGCCGCGCGACCTGTCCGACCCGAAGCGACAGCGGCTGGACCTGCCGGACGAGAACCTCGCCATCGATTTTCGCCGGACAGAGGATATGGCGGCCCTGCCGCTGCCCGGCTGGCTGACGGACGCACTGGCCGGGGAGACGGGCGAATGAAGCGGCTCCTCACGGGGCTGTCGCTCATCCTGCTCGCCCTTGTGACCGCTGGTGTCCCGGCCCGCGCCGACACGCGCTGGACGCTGGTGAAGGCCTATCCCCATGATCCGACCGCCTTTACCGAGGGGCTGCTGATCCACGACGGCCTGCTCTACGAATCCTCCGGTCTGGTCGGCCAGTCAGAAATCCGTATCCAACGGCTGGAAGATGGCAAGGTCTTGCGCCGCGTCACGGTTCCGCCGCCCTATTTCGGGGAAGGCATCGTGCTGTGGAAAGGCCGCCTGATCAGCCTGACATGGCGGGACGGCAAGGGCTTCCTCTGGTCGGCGACGACGCTCAAGAAGACGGGCCAGTTCCGCTACCCCGGCGAAGGCTGGGCGCTGACCCATGACGGCAAGCGAATCATCATGAGCGACGGCACGCCGGACCTGCGCTTCCTCAATCCCGAAACCCTGAAAGAGACGGGCCGGATCACGGTTCACACGGCCGATGGCCAGCCTGTGCCAATGCTCAACGAACTGGAATATGTGAACGGGGAAGTGCTGGCGAACATCTGGATGACCAATCGCATCGCCCGGATCGACCCGGCCAGTGGCCGCGTCATCGACATGATCGACCTCACCCCGCTCGTGGAGCGCGCGCGGGCGGAGGGCGCGGATGACACGGACGACGTGCTGAACGGCATCGCCTGGGACGCCGCCACGCGCCGCCTGTTCGTGACGGGCAAGAACTGGCCGAAACTCTACGAGATCAGGCTGGAGAAATAACGGCTCCCCTCTCCGCCGATCAATGGGGCTGTGTGTGGCCCAAGGGCCGCAAGCGGGGGACAACCACCCGCAACTCGCCCGCCTTTACCCCAATCGTGTTGACAGCGCGCCTCCAGCCGTTATTGCGCTGCGGCATTGGACAAACCGCCTTGGCCGCTGGTTGAGCTGACAAGACCGGCCGCCCTGATGCCCGCCTTTCATGGGGGCTGGCACATTGGGCCGCACCGGTCTTTCGCGACGGATTATCGTACCCGCCGCTCCGTCTCGCTTTCTCCCCTGCCGGACCGGCAAGGCTGTGATGAGGGAGATTCGGGGCAATGACCGCAATTGGACAGGACACGCTCGGCACGCGCGATACGCTCGATGTCGGCGGAAAATCCTATGACTATTATTCGCTGAGCAAGGTTGCGGCAAAGCTGGGCGACGTCTCGCGCCTGCCCTTCTCCATGAAGGTGCTGCTGGAGAACCTGCTTCGCTTCGAGGACGGCGTGACCGTCACCACCAACGACGTTCAGGCGATCATCGATTGGCAGAACGACAAGGGCAAGGCCGAGCGGGAGATCCAGTATCGCCCCGCGCGCGTGCTGTTGCAGGATTTCACCGGCGTTCCCTGCGTCGTCGACCTCGCCGCGATGCGCGACGCGATGAATGCGCTGGGTGCGGACGCGGGCAAGATCAACCCGCAGGTTCCCGTCCACCTCGTCATCGACCACTCCGTCATGGTCGACGAGTTCGGCACGCCGCAGGCGTTCGAGCAGAACGTCGAGATCGAATATCAGCGCAACATGGAGCGTTATGACTTCCTGAAGTGGGGCAGCAAGAGCCTCAACAACTTCTACGCCGTGCCGCCGGGCACCGGCATCTGCCATCAGGTCAATCTGGAGAATATCGCGCAGGCCGTGTGGTCGAGCGAAGCGGCTGACGGCAAGACCATCGCCTATCCCGACACCTGCGTCGGCACGGACAGCCACACCACGATGATCAACGGCCTGGGCGTGCTCGGCTGGGGCGTGGGCGGCATCGAGGCGGAAGCGGCCATGCTCGGCCAGCCCGTCTCCATGCTCATCCCCGAAGTCGTCGGTTTCAAGCTGATCGGCGAGATGAAGGAAGGCGTGACCGCCACCGACCTCGTCCTGACCGCGACCGCCATGCTGCGCGCCAAGGGCGTGGTCGGCCGCTTCGTGGAATATTTCGGTCCCGGCCTTGCGTCGCTGAGCCTCGCCGACCGCGCGACGCTGGCCAACATGGCGCCGGAATATGGCGCGACCTGCGGCTTTTTCGGCATCGACGACAAGACGCTCGACTATATGCGCCTGACCGGCCGTACCGAGGAGAATATCGCGCTGGTCGAAGCCTATGCCAAGGTGCAGGGCTTCTGGATCGACCCCGCCGCCGTCGACCCGGTGTTCACCGACACGCTGGAACTGGACCTCGCCACCGTCGTCCCCAGCCTCGCCGGTCCCAAGCGCCCGCAGGACCGCGTGGCGCTGCCGGAAGTCGATGACGTGTTCAACGCCGACATGGTCAACACCTACAAGAAGGCGCAGCAGCGCGTTCCGGTCGAGGGCAAGGACTTCGACATCGGCGACGGCGACGTCACCATCGCGGCGATCACCAGCTGCACCAACACGTCGAACCCCGGCGTTCTGGTCGCCGCGGGCCTCGTCGCCAAGAAGGCGAACGAATTCGGCCTGAAGCCCAAGCCCTGGGTCAAGACCAGCCTCGCACCGGGGTCGCAGGTCGTCACCGACTATCTCAACAAGGCGGGCCTGCAGGAGCATCTGGACGCCGTCGGCTTCAACCTCGTCGGCTATGGCTGCACCACCTGCATCGGCAACTCCGGCCCGCTGGCCGAGCCGATCAGCAAGGCGATCAACGAAAACGGCCTCGTCGCCGCCGCCGTGATCTCCGGCAACCGCAACTTCGAGGGCCGCGTCTCGCCGGACGTGCGCGCGAACTTCCTCGCCTCGCCGCCGCTGGTCGTCGCCTATGCGCTCAAGGGCACGGTGATCGAGGACTTCATCACCACGCCCATCGGCACGAGCAAGGACGGGCAGGACGTCTACCTCAAGGACATCTGGCCGACCAATGCCGAGGTCGCCTCGACCATGGCAGGCTGCATGGACCGCGCCATGTTCCAGGCGCGCTACGCCGACGTGTACAAGGGCGATGCGCACTGGCAGGCGATCGACGTCACCGGCTCCGACACTTATCAGTGGCGCGCCGGTTCGACCTATGTCGCCAACCCGCCCTATTTCGAGGGCATGAGCATGACCCCGGCGCCGGTCACGGACATTATCGATGCCAAGCTGATGGCGATCTTTGGCGATTCGATCACCACCGACCACATCTCGCCCGCCGGCAATATCAAGGCGTCCTCGCCCGCCGGTATCTACCTGCAGGAGCATCAGGTCGCGGCGGCCGACTTCAACAGCTATGGCGCGCGCCGTGGCCACCACGAAGTCATGATGCGCGGCACCTTCGCCAACATCCGCATCAAGAACCAGATGCTCGACGGCGTCGAAGGCGGCATGACCAAGTATAATGGCGAGGTCATGCCCATCTATGACGCGGCCATGAAGTACAAGGCGGACGGCACCCCGCTGGTCGTCGTCGCGGGCAAGGAATATGGCACCGGATCGTCGCGCGACTGGGCGGCGAAGGGCACCAACCTGCTCGGCGTGCGCGTCGTCATCACCGAGAGCTTCGAGCGTATCCACCGCTCCAACCTCGTCGGCATGGGCGTCCTCCCGCTTCAGTTCCATGAGGGTCAGGGCCGCGAGAGCCTGGGCCTGACCGGCGACGAGAGCTTCACCATCACCGGCGTCGCGGACCTCAAGCCGCGCCAGCAGGTCGAGGTCAAGGCAACCCGCGCCGACGGTTCGACCTTCACCTTCGAGGCGCTGTGCCGCATCGACACGCTGAACGAGCTGGAATATTTCCTGAACGGCGGCATCCTGCCTTACGTCCTGCGCAAGCTGGCCGCCTGATAGAGCATGACGGCGCGGGGGCCGGGCGATCATCGCCCCGGCCCCCGCGCTTTTTTTGTGCCTGCCATCGGGCGCTTTCGCTTGCTTTTGCGCGCCTTTTGCGGATTCTCCGGGGCGGGGGATAGGCATGACGCTATGGGAGCTGGGGATCGCGCTCGTCGCGGCGGCGCGGGACGAGCTGTTGCTCTTCGCGGGCGTCGGCCTGTTGCTGGGCGGGCTGGACGACCTGATCCTCGACGGCATCTACATCGTGCGCCGCCTGTGGCGCGCCGCCACCGTCTATCGCCGCTTTCCCCGCATGACCTCCGCCACCCTGCCGCCGAGCGACAGGCCCGGCACGCTCGCCATCTTCATCCCCGCCTGGGACGAAAGCGCCGTCATCGGCCGGATGCTGCGCCTGTGCCTCGCGCGCTGGGCGAAGGATGACGTTCACCTGTTCGTCGGCGTCTATCCCAATGACGTGACCACCATCGTCGCCGTGGCCGATATCGCGGCGGTCAGCGACCGGGTGACGATGGTCATCAACCCGCTGCCCGGCCCCACGACCAAGGCGGATTGCCTGAACGGCCTGTGGCGCGCGCTGCTGCGCTGGGAGATCGCGCGCGGCGCCTCTGCCAAGGCCATCGTGCTGCACGATGCGGAGGATGTCGTGCATGGCGACGAGATCCGCGTCATGTCGGCGCTGGTCGACCGTTTCGCGCTGGTGCAACTGCCCGTGCTCCCGCTGGTATCGAGCCGGTCGCGCTGGATTTCGGGCCATTATTGCGACGAGTTTGCCGAATCGCATGGCAAGGCGCTGATGGTGCGCGAGGCCTTGGGCGCGGCCATGCCCTCCGCCGGTGTCGGCTGTGCGGTAGCGCGCGACATGATGAGCCGGCTGGCAAGCCAGCGCGGCGGCTATCCCTTCGACCCCGACAGCCTGACCGAAGACTATGAACTCGGCCTGCGCATCGGGGAGCATGGCGGGCGGGGCATATTGGCGCGGCTGCGCGACGCGCACGGCGACCTTGTCGCGACGCAGGAATATTTCCCCGACACCATAGCGGATGCGGTGAAACAAAAGGCGCGCTGGACCGTCGGCATCTCGCTCGCGGGCTGGGACCGGCTGGGCTGGGGCAAGGGATGGGCGGAGGCGTGGATGCGGCTCCACGACCGGCGCGCGCTACTCGCTGCCTTCGTGCTCGCCGCGGCCTATGGGGGATTGGTCACGGCGGCGCTGGTGCAGATCGCGGTACTGTTCGGGCTGACCGCACCGATGCCGCTGACCAGCGCACTGCGCTTTCTCCTCTATGCCAATGGCGCGCTGCTGGCGTGGCGAATCGGGATGCGGATGCTGTTCGTCCATCGGGCCTATGGCGTGGAGCAGGCGCTGCGGTCCGTGCCGCGCATGCTGGTCGCGAACATCATCGCCATGATGGCCGCGCGCCGGGCGATCGTCATCTACATCCGCCTATGGGCGGGGGGCACGCTGCGCTGGGACAAGACCACGCATCGCTTTCCCGAAGTAGAGGCCGAGGCCGTGCCCGTGGAAAGCCCGGCATGACGATCGAGGGCAGGCCCCTGCGGTTTCTGGTCAGCATATTGGGCGGCTGGACGGCCTTGCGCCTCTTCATGGTCCTTCCGGTTCCGGTCCAGATCGACGGGACGCAACCGCAGTTCGCCGGGCGCACCGACTCGCATACGGGCACCCTCGACTGGATGTTCCCGTCCCGTCCACCGACGCTGCTGGCGAAGGGCAGCGGTGCGGCGCGGCCACGGTCGGCGGCGACCGTTGCCAGCACCCTGCCGATCGCACCGGCCAGAGAGCAGGAGACAGGCATCAGCGGCGGCGGATGGTCGACAGCAACGGCGGACAGCATCTTGGGCGCGCAACTCGCCTTTGCCCGTGCGCCGCGCCAGTCGCTTGCCCTCGCCGGATTCGCGCCGGGCGCGGGCCTGTCCCCCCGCGAGGCAGGCGTGCCACTGTCCCCGCACGCGCCGGGTCGCTGGTCGGGCGCGGCGTGGATGCTCTGGCGCGATGACGAGGGCGGCCCGGCCTATGCCCGTGCTCCCCGGCTTGGCGGATCGCAGGCGGGGGTGCGGGTCGATTATGCACTGGCGCCCGCATCGTCGCTGCGCCCCGCGCTCTACACCCGAATCAGCAGCGCGGTGCAGGGGCAGGCCGCCGCCGAAATCGCTGGGGGAATCGCCGTTCGCCCGTCCCTCCCACTGCCCGTCACGCTCGCCATCGAACGGCGCGAGGGGCTGTCGCCGGGCGGACGCCATGCCTTTTCACTGCTTGCCGCCGGTGGCCTGCCACCTGTCGATATTGGCCATGGCTTCCGGCTGGACGGCTATGCACAGGCGGGCATGGTGGGATTACGCACGCACGATGGATTCGCGGACGGGCGGCTGACCGTCGAGCGGCCCATGGCGGGCATGATCGCCGTGGGCGCAGGGGTCTGGGGCGGGGTTCAGCCCGGCGCAGCGCGGCTCGACATAGGACCACAGGCCAGCGTCCGCCTGCGCCTCGCCGGGGCGACGATCCGGTTGGGGGCGGAGTGGCGCGAACGCATCGCGGGCAATGCCGCGCCCGCATCCGGCCCCGCCCTGTCCATCGGCACGGATTTTTGATCGCGGCAGGCGCGGCACGCCTTTAAGTTGCCCTGCTTTGCGGCTACCCCCATGCACAGCCATGGATCTTTACCTGCCGATCGCGAACCTGTCGGTGAACGCGCTGCTCATCATCGGGCTGGGCGGGATCGTCGGCCTGCTGTCCGGCATGTTCGGGGTGGGCGGCGGATTCCTGACCACGCCGCTGCTGATCTTCTACGGCATTCCGCCGATGGTCGCGGCGGCATCGTCCGCGACCCAGCTGACCGGCGCAAGCGTGTCCGGCGTGGTGTCGCACCTGCAACGCGGCACCGTCGACATCCGCATGGGCACCGTGATGGTGGCGGGCGGCTTCCTCGGCACGTTGCTCGGCGCGGCGATCTTTTCGCTCCTGCAAAAGCTCGGCCAGATCGATACCGTCATCGCCATCCTCTATGTCGTCATGCTCGGCTCCATCGGCATCATGATGGCTAGGGAAGCGATCGGATCGCTGGTCGCGATGAAGCGCGGCGACGCCCCCCCGGCCCGCAAGCGCCGCCACCACCCGCTCGTCGCCGCCCTGCCGCTGCGCTGGCGATTCTATGCGTCGGGCCTCTATATCTCGCCGCTGGCGCCGTTCCTGCTCGGCATGTTCTCCGGCATATTGACGATGTTGCTGGGCATCGGCGGCGGCTTCATCCTCGTCCCCGCCATGCTCTACATCCTCGGTATGCAGACGCAGGTGGTGATCGGCACGTCGCTGTTCCAGATCCTGTTCGTGACGATGGCGACGACCATGGTGCACAGCCTGACGACCAAGGCGGTCGACCTCGTCCTCGCCTTCCTGCTCCTGATCGGCAGCGTCACGGGCGCGCAGATCGGCACGCGCCTGTCGATGAAGGTGCGGCCCGAATATCTGCGCGTCATCCTGGCCCTGATCGTGCTGGTCGTCGCGATTCGCATGGCGCTGGGCCTCGGCTGGCGGCCCGATGAAATCTATACGCTGGACGTCCAATGAAGGGGATTTTGGCAGTGACGGGCCTGCTGTCCCGCCTCCTCCTCGGCCTCACCGCCATCGGCCTGCTCGGCGCGGCCTCCCCTCAGCCCCGGCTGGTGCCCGACGTGTCCCAGCGCGAGGTGGAGATACGCTACAGCTTCACCGGCGCGGAACTGCTGCTGTTCGGGGCGATCCTCTATCCGGGCGGCAAGGTGCCGGACGATCCCGCCGACATCATCGTCGTGCTGCGCGGTCCCAGCCAGCAGGTCGTGATGCGCGAAAAGCGCCAGATCGCCGGCATATGGCTGAACGCCAAAAGCGCCGAATTTCGCACCGCGCCCAGTTTCTATGCCGTCGCCTCCTCCCGCCCGATCAAGGCGATGGTGGATGAGCGGACCGCCGCCATCTACGAACTGGGCCTCGACAAGCTCCAGCTCTCTCCCTCTTCGCTCAACAGCGGGCCGGAGATCGACCGTTTCGCGAGCGGCCTCACGGACCTGCGCACCCGCAACGGCCTGTTTGTGCAGCGGCCCGGCGCGGTGCAGATCCGCGACGGCGTCCTCTATCAGGCGCGCCTGCCCCTCTCCGCGCGCGTCGTGGTCGGCACCTATACGGCGGAGACGTTCCTCGTCCGCGACGGCCATGTGCTGGCGGCGGCCGTGCGGGAGATCGAAGTCAGGAAATCCGGGTTCGAGCGGTTGATGGGCGTGTTCGCCGACCAGCAGCCGTTTCTCTATGGCCTCACCGCCGTCGCCATGGCGCTGTCGCTGGGCCTGATCGCGGGCTTCCTCGCCCTGCGCATCGGGCGCCCGATGCGATAGGAACGCACCGGCAACGATCTTTCATCCGTAAGCATATTCTTTACCCACCGCCGATAGGGTCCGCCGACACGGGCCTGATCGCGGGAGGAAAATTGATGAACTTCGTACCCGGCATAGGAGGGGACCGAAGCGGCATATCGGCCGCCAGCCTGCGCGATCCGCGGCTCGCCCCAATCCAGTTCCAGCCGCTCGGCGTCGTGTCCGGCATCAGCGGCGGCTCCGCCCGCGTCATGCTCGACATTGCCGCCATGGAGGTCATGTCCGGCGACGACGATCCCGCCATCGCCCTGTCCGGCCATGTCGGCAGCCAGGTGAAGATGCGTATCGGCAAGAACTGGGTGGTCGCCAATGTCCGCACCCTCGCCATCGATCCACGCTCCTCCAACCATATTGTCGCCGACATCGACTTTCTGGGCGAGGGCGAGCAGGAGTTGCTGACCGGCCGCCTGTGCCGGTTCCGGCGCGGCGTCACCCGTTTCCCCATCCCCGGCACCGACATTTTCCCCGTGGCGGAGGCGGACCTGATCGCCATCTATGCGGGGCAGGAGGCGGCCTGTGTCGAGGTCGGCACCGTCTATGGCACCGGCGGCACGCGTGCGACCTTGCAGGTCGACAGCTTCCTGGGCCGCCATTTCGCGCTTCTCGGCTCCACCGGCACGGGCAAGTCGACCGCCGCCGCGCTGATCCTGCACCGCATCTGCGACCTGTCGCCGCAGGGGCATGTGGTGATGATCGACCCGCATGGCGAATATGGCGCCGCCTTTGCCGACAATGGCGAGTGCTTCGACGCCCGCAACCTCGAACTCCCCTATTGGGTGATGAACTTCGAGGAGCATTGCGAGGTGTTCATCACCAGCCATGGGGCGGAGCGGGCGCAGGACATGGACGTGCTGGCCCGCTGCCTGCTCGCCGCCCGGTCGAAAAATCGCGCGGCGGACGGCATTGCCAAGATGACCGTGGATGCGCCGGTTCCCTATCTCCTCTCCGACCTGTCCGCGATCATCCAGAACGAGATGGGCAAGCTGGACAAGGGCACCAACTCGCTCCCCTATCTGCGGATCAAGACGCGGCTGGACGAAATCAAGGGCGACCCCCGCTACGGCTTCATGTTTTCAGGGATGCTGGTCGCGGACAATCTTCCCGCCTTCCTCGCCAAGATTTTCCGCCTGCCCGCGAACGGAAAGCCCATTTCCGTCATCGACGTGTCCGGCGTGCCGTCGGAGATCACCCATGTCGTCGTGTCGGTGCTCGCCCGCCTCGTCTTCGACTTCGCCATCTGGGCACGGGGCGAGGAGCAGCGGCCCATATTGCTCGTCTGCGAGGAGGCGCACCGCTACATCCCCAACAGCACCGTCGGTGCGGGCCAGTCGGTCCGCAAGATACTGGAGCGCATCGCGAAGGAAGGCCGCAAATATGGCGTCGCCCTTGGCCTCATCACGCAGCGCCCGTCGGATCTGGCCGAGGGCGTGCTGTCGCAGTGCGGCACCATCGTCTCCATGCGCCTGAACAACGAGCGCGATCAGCAATTCGTGAAGGCGGCGATGCCGGAGGGGTCGCGCGGATTCCTCG
Source organism: Sphingobium sp. (assembly GCA_036383715.1). Taxonomy (GTDB): domain Bacteria; phylum Pseudomonadota; class Alphaproteobacteria; order Sphingomonadales; family Sphingomonadaceae; genus Sphingobium. The sequence goes on from DASVNT010000030.1 coordinate 29,711, forward strand.
ACGCGATCCCTGCGCTGCGCAACCGCGAGTGCATCATCGCGGGCGAGGGCGTGGCCATCCCGGTGCGCGTGACACTGGATACCCTCGAAGAGAACCGCCGCCCCGCCTCCGCCGATCCGCAGTTTACCGAACTGTGGCGTCAGGCGGGTGGCGAGGAGGCGATCATTGACCGCACCGTGGGGCGCTGGCGGAATAACGGGCGGTAGCTACTTTCTCCCCTCCCGCAAGCGGGAGGGGAGAAGAAAGCTTACCCCAACCGCTGCAACGCCACGCCCAGCCGCTCCGCCTCAGCCGATTTCTCGGCATGATCAGCGCGGGCCTTTTCCACGGCTTCGGGCTTGGCCTTCTCCACGAAGGCGGGGTTGTTCAACCGGCCTTCGAGTGATTTGGCTTCCTTGGCAGCCGCTTCCATTGCCTTGGTCAGACGAGCCTTTTCGGCAGCAATGTCGATGATGCCGCCGAGTTGCAGCGTGTAGGTCGCCTCGTCCACGATCACCTGCGCCTCACCGCCGCCCCACTCCACGCGGTCGATACGGGCGAGACGGCTGACCCGGTCGGCATTGGCCGACAGGCGGGAGATGGTGCGGTCCGACGCACCCTCCAGCACGAAGGGCACGCGCGCGCCGGGCGGCACGTTCAGTTCGTTGCGCGCGGCCCGGACATCGCTCACCAGCTTGATCAGCCATTCGATCTCCGCCTTCGCCGCCGCATCCACGACAGCGCCCGGCTCCGGCCATTTGGCGACGATCAGGTCGTTCTGACGCTCGCCCAGACCGTGCCACAGTTCCTCGGTGATGAACGGCATGAACGGGTGCAGCATGACGAGGATCTGGTCGAGCACCCAGCCCGCGACCGTCTTCGTCTCGTCATCGAGGGAACCTTTGATGAGTTCCAGATACCAGTCGCAGAACTGATCCCAGACGAAGTGATAGATCGCATTGGCCGCGGCGTCGAAGCGCAGGTCCGCCATCGCCTTGTCGAGCGCGGCGACGGTTTCGACCACCTCGCCGATGATCCATTTGTTGACGGGCAGCGTCGCGGCGGGCGCGGCGACCGAACTGCTCGCGCCGATGCCGTTGGACATGGCGAAGCGGGTCGCGTTCCACAGCTTCGTCGCGAAGTTGCGGTAACCCTCGACGCGCTTCTCATCCATCTTCACGTCGCGGCCCTGGCTCTCCATGGCGGCCATGAAGAATCGCAGCGCGTCGGCGCCATAGTGGTCGATCAGGCCCAGCGGATCGACCACATTGCCCTTGGACTTGGACATTTTCTGCCCGTCGGCGGCGCGGACGAGGCCGTGGAGATACATGCGCTTCCACGGCACCTGCTTCATGAACTGGATACCCTGCATCGCCATGCGGGCGTTCCAGAAGAACAGGATGTCGAAACCGGAGACGAGCAGGTCGTTCGGATAATGGCGCTGAACCAGATCGGTCTGGTCGGGCCAGCCGAGGGTGGCGAAGGGCCAGAGCGCGGAGGAGAACCATGTGTCGAGGACGTCAGGGTCGCGCCAAATTTTAGGTAAAGGATGGCCGTTAGGATCGTTGATGCCGAGTTGATAGGCAGAAATCAGGTCTTCAACGAGTTCAATATCGCTGCCGTAAAACTCGCGGGCTTGCTCAGAGACGGATGCTTCTGTCTCACCTACGAAGATTTTGAAGCGGCCTTTTGCGCCGTCGTATGTCAACGATCCATTTTCTTCGATTATCGGCCCAAACCACGCCGGAATCCGGTGTCCCCACCAGAGCTGCCGGGACACGCACCACGGCTGGATATTCTCCATCCAGTTGAAGTACGTCTTCTCCCACGTCTTGGGCACGATCTCGATCGCGCCGGAGCGCACCGCCTCGATGGCGGGCTGGGCCAGAGTGGCGGCGTCCACATACCATTGGTCGGTCAGCCACGGCTCGATCACCACGCCCGAACGGTCGCCATAGGGCGTCTGGATCGTGCGATCCTCGATCTTCTCCCGCTTCTCGGTCGTGGTGCCGTCCTCGCCCTCGACTTCGACCATCGCATAGTCGAGCAGGTCGAGCCCGCGCAGCGCCTCCACCACGGCCTTGCGCGCGACAAAACGCTCCATGCCCAGATAGTCGGCGGGGATCAGTCCGTCCGTCGTCTGGATCACATTGGCGTCGGCATCGAGCATGTTGAGCATGTCGCCCGCCGCGATCCCTGCGCGCTTGCCGACCTCAAAGTCGTTGAAGTCATGGCCGGGCGTGATCTTCACCGCGCCCGAACCCAGCTCCGGATCGGCATGCTCGTCCGCGACGATGGGGATGCGGCGGCCTGTGATGGGCAGCAGGATCTCCTTGCCGATGACGCTCTTATAGCGTTCGTCCGCGCCGTTCACCGCGACGGCCATGTCGGCCAGCATCGTTTCCGGCCGCGTGGTCGCCACGACGATATAGTCGCGCCCGTCATCGAGCGTCACGCCATCCGCCAGCGGATAGCGGAAGTGCCAGAACTTGCCCTTTATCTCGCGAGTCTCGACCTCCAGATCGGAAATCGCGGTTTTAAGGCCCGGATCCCAGTTCACCAGCCGCTTGTCGCGGTAGATGAGCTTGTCATTGTAGAGATCGACAAACACCTTCACCACGGCGCGGGTGAAATGCGGGTCCATGGTGAACTGCTCGCGGCTCCAGTCCATCGAGCAGCCGAGGCGGCGCAGCTGGCCGGTGATCGTGCCGCCGCTCTGTGCCTTCCACTCCCACACTTTTTCCACGAACTGTTCGCGGGTGTAGTTGGTGCGCTTGTCCTGACGCTCGTTAAGCTGGCGCTCGACCACCATCTGCGTCGCGATGCCGGCATGGTCGGTGCCGACCACCCACAGCGCGTCCTTGCCCTTCAGACGCTCGTGCCGGATCACGATGTCCTGCAACGTATTGTCGAGCGCATGGCCGATGTGCAGCGATCCCGTCACATTGGGCGGCGGGTTGACGATCGTGAAGGGCTGGGCGTCGGGCCGTTCCGGGCGGAACAGGCCATTATCCTCCCAATGGGCATACCATTTCGCTTCAATAGCGGCGGGATCAAAGGTTTTGGGCAGTTCGGTCATGGCCGTGGGCCATGGCGCAAAGGGCGGGACAGGTCAATTTCCAAGCCCTGCAAGTCATTCGCAACAGCGCCGGATCGAGCGATCATTGCGATGTGTGTGCATTGCAACATGACGGCCATTGCTATACAAATCCGGACGGTGTCGCCGCCGAAATTCAACAATCAACATTCTCTATAATGGTTAGGTCGAGGTCGAAGGTGGCAGGTCAAGAGATGCCGCGTGACACACGCACGGAAATTATTGACCTTTTACAGACACTTAAAGGCGTATGGCCGCAATGCCGGACCATAAACTATCCCGACATCGGAAATGTGTCGGATCGCCCCGGAAATGTCGAACGCTATATTAGGGCTGTTCAGTGGCTTACGGACAGAGGTCTGATCTCGTTCGAGGCGATGATGGTGGACACGCGCGGCCTGTCGATCATCGATTCGTCGCTGACCCCGCGTGGCCGGGAATATAGCGGCGCCTATATGGCCACGGAACTCAGCGGTCGGTCAGAAAACTGAATACGCGTGCGGCAACCGCTTGTATCGCCGCAATGTCCGCCTCGCCAAATGCCCGCTCACCCCGGTACAAGGCCGCCACATGCCCCTGATGCCGGTGCTGTTCCCGGTGAAGCGGCACGAAGATCGACGATTTAACGCCCAACCCGCCCACATCCGGTGCGGCTTCCATATCCGATAATGCTTCGCAATAATGAAGAATATAGGAACCGTCGTGCAGACCAACGACGGTATAGCGGGGTTGATTATGCGCCGGGCCAAGGTCGATAAGCAGATAATCGGCATCCATGCCGTCACACAACTGTGGCGCATGCTTGCGCCAGTCTCCTGGCAGGATAGGCAAACGCCCCGGCGCTGCCTCGACTATATCTGACATCATCGGCGTCTCTTGCACCTTTCGACTTGCGAACCTTATGCGTTATTACGGTAAATGCAAATGCTACAAAGGGTGTTAATTCTTGTTTGCAATATTTTGCATTTGCTCTGCGCTGCGGGTGAAAGGGAAGCCTCGCCGTTCATCGCGCCGAAAGGGGCGGCATGCCTATGCAGGGGCGGGTTATCGCCCTATATTGGGGCCATTGTTCTTCTCTTGCCGTGAAGGCCGCGCTCAACGCCCATGCCCCTGAACCAGCCCAAGACGAACCCGCCCTCCCCTCGCCGGTCCCTGCTCCGCAATCCGCTGCTGCTCCGGTCGCTGGCCGTGGCGGGCGCGATTGCGCTGGTCCCCGCGACCACTGCCGCCATCGCGGAGGGGGAGAGCACGACCTACAAGCAGCTCGACCTGTTCATGGACGTGTTCCAGCGGGTCCGCGCCAGCTATGTGGACAAGGTCGACGACGAAAAGCTGATCAAGGGCGCGATCGAGGGAATGCTGACCAGCCTCGACCCGCATAGCTCCTACCTCGACCAGCGCGACTTCACGCAGTTGCGCACGCAGACCGATGGCAATTACGGCGGCATCGGCCTGTCCGTCACCATGGAGGAAGGCGCGGTCAAGGTCATCGCCCCGACCGAGGACACGCCCGCATGGCGCGCGGGGATCAAGGCGGGCGACTATATCACCCATATCGACGGGCAACTCGTCTATGGCGGCTCGCTGGACGAGGCGGTGGACAAGATGCGCGGCGCGCCCAACACCGCCGTCAAGCTGACCATCGCGCGCGAAGGCCGTGACGAGCCGTTCGACGTCAGCGTCACCCGCGCCGTGATCGAGGTCAAGCCGATCAAGTGGAAGGTGAAGGACGACATCGGCATCATCAAGATCGTCAGCTTCTCCGCCCATACCGGCGTGGACATGCGTTCCGCGATCCGCAGCGTCGAAAAATCGCTGGGCCACAAGCCGCTCGGCTATGTCCTCGACCTGCGCTCCAACCCCGGCGGCCTGCTGGACGAGGCGGTGTCGGTGTCCGACAGCTTCCTCGACAAGGGCATCATCGTGTCGCAGCGCGGCCGGACGCGCGACGACACCCAGACCTATTTCGCCCGTCCCGGCGACGACACCGGCGGCTTGCCGATCATCGTGCTGGTCGATGCAGGGTCCGCTTCCGCGTCGGAAATCGTCGCGGGCGCGCTGCAGGATCAGCATCGCGCGCTGGTCATGGGCGAGCGCAGCTTTGGCAAGGGCAGTGTGCAGACGCTGCTGCCCATGTCGGCCACCACCGCGCTGCGCCTGACGACGGCGCGCTATTATACGCCGTCGGGCCGGTCGGTGCAGGAAGGCGGGATCGAGCCGGACATCATCGTGCCGCAGATTTCGGACCCCGATTACGTCAAGCGCCCCAAGTATCGCGAGAGCGACCTGCGCAAGCATCTGATCGGTGAGGCCAAGATCACCAACAAGGAACTGGAAAAAGACGCCAAGCCCGATCCGCGCTTTTCCATGACGCCGGAACAGCTCAAGAAGCAGGGCATTGACGACTTCCAGCTCAATTATGCGCTGAACACGCTGAAGCGGACCGGGAGCGCGCTGCTCGCATCGAAATCCGCTGCGCCAGCGACCGCCAAACCCGCACCAGCCGCCAAGCCCGTAAAGCGCGACTGATGCGGTCGCCCTATACCGCGAGGGCCGACCGCACCCTGTCGGGGGCGCGGCTGATCGCGATACTGACGCCGAACGCCCTGCTGTGGGGGGCGATTGCCTTTCAGTATCTCGGCGGCCTCAGCCCGTGCGAAATGTGCTACTGGCAGCGATGGCCGCATCTCGTGGCCATCGCGCTTGCCCTTGGCGCCATCGCGTTCAGGCGGCAGGCGGGGTTCAGCGCGATGCTGACCGCGCTCGCCGCGCTGGCGATCCTGACCAGCGGGCTGATCGGCGGCTTTCATGCGGGCGTGGAATATGGCTGGTGGGAAGGCCTCACCCGCTGCGCCACCAATTTCGGGCCGAGTGCGGGCCAGTCCTCGCTGGACGCGATCATGAGTGCACCGCTGGTCCGCTGCGACGTGGCGGCATGGACCCTGCTGGGCATTTCCATGGCAGGCTATAACTTCCTGCTCTCCAGCATCGCGGGCCTGACCTGCCTGCGCCTCATCAGCCAGTGGAAGGGCAAGGCATGAGCGGCCCCGCGCCCCATTTCGTGAAGCGCCCCGGCGAGCGTCCGGTGGACCGTGCGGCGATGCTGCGCGTCGATCAGGCAGGCGAATATGGCGCGATCCGCATCTATGCCGGGCAGCTCGCCATATTGGGCGACCGCCATCCGGCCGCGCGCCTGATCGCGGGCATGGCGGTGCAGGAGGAGCGCCACCGCAAGCATTTCGACGCCATGCTGGCCCGGCGCGGCGTGCGCCCGACCCTGCTCCAGCCGATCTGGCATGTCGCGGGCTATGCGCTGGGCGCGGCGACCGCCTTGCTGGGGCCGGAAGCGGCCATGGCCTGCACCAGCGCGATCGAGACGGAGATCGAACGGCATTATGGCGAGCAACTGGAGGAACTGGGCGACAGCGACCCGGAACTTTCGGAAGCCATTGCGGATTTTCAGGCGGAGGAGGCGGAGCATCGCGAAACCGCCATTGCCCAGGGCGCCGAACGTGCCCCCGCCTATCCGCTGCTCAGCGGCCTGATCCGCGCGGGATGCCGCGCGGCCATCGCCCTTTCGCAGCGTATTTGATTCGACCGAAGGTAGAGGAAGTTCCCATGAAAGCCGCCCACGCCCTTCTCGCTGCCTTCTCCCTGTCCACCCTGCTGCCGTCCACCGCCCTTGCCCAGACGCAGGGGCCGGAGGCGGGCGCGGAAAAGATCAAGCAGGTGATCGTCTATGGCGACGATCCCTGCCCGACCAGTTCGGGGGACGAAATTGCCGTCTGCGCGCGCCTTCCCGACAAGGATCGCTATCGCATTCCTAAGGAACTGCGCACCGACCCCAATGATCCCAAGGTGCAGAGCTGGCTCAACCGTGCCGAATCCATCGAATATGTCGGCAAATCGGGGACGGATAGCTGCTCGCCCGTGGGCGCAGGCGGTGCGACGGGCTGCTTCCAGAAACTGGCCCGCAACGCGCGGGCAGAGCGCAAGGCGCTGCTGGGCGATGCAAGCTGGGCCGATCTGGTGTCGGCAGAGCGCGACAAGCGCCTGTCCACGCTCGACGCCGATTCGGATGCCATCGAAAAGCGCGTGAAGGCGGAGGAAGCGGCGGAACGCGCCAAGTCCGTCTCCGTGCCGAGCAGCGCGACGACGGGCACGACGCCCTATCCCTGAGGCATCACCATAACGCTCATGAAAAAGGGCGGTCCCGGTCGGGCCGCCCTTTTTCGTGCCACAATGGCGCGCGCCTCAATCCTTGGGTGCGGCCTTGTCGGCGGCGTCACCGACGGCCTGCCCGGCGTCCTTGGCGGCATCGCCGACCGATTGGGCAGCGCCGACGATAGCATCACTCTGACGCTGTTCACGGCTGTTCTGCTCGAACAGGAAAAAGGCGATCGCCGCGATCAGCGCGATCACGACGATCATCCCGATCATCAGGCCGCCACCGCCGGAACGGCGTTCAATGATCGTGGTGCGAGTTTCGCCATCCCTGGCGGTGTACCTGTCTGCCATGTCGCATCCTCCTCCGCCCACCCCATGTGGCGTCTCAAACGGTCGGGGTAAGAGGGATGTTCCATGCGGGTGAGCAGTCCCTTAATCCGCGCGGAACGGAAAGGGCGAAAGCCCCCGCTCCCGGTCGCTGAGGTCGAGGGCGATGCCGCGCGGCGGGGCGCTGCGTTGCGGACAGTCGGGGATGTTGCAAGCAGGGCAGCCAAGGCCGATGGGCGTCGCATCACTGGCGGCGAGGTCGAGGCCGCGCGCATAGACCAGGGGCAAGGACAGGTCCGCGCGCACCCCCAATATCACGGTGAAGATCGGGCTGTCCGTTTGCATGGCGAGGCCGGGTCGCTCGACCGTGCGCGCCAGCGTGAACCAGCGTTCGCCGACACCGGGCGCACCCTCCCGTTCCAGCGCGACCAGATGGGCGCGAATCTCCCCCGGACGCTCGAACGCGCGGTGAACGCGCCACAGCGGGCAGCGCCCCTCTGCCTCAACCAGCGGGGCAGAACTCGCCCCGGCATAGCGTTTCGACACCTGCCCCGCGCGATCGATGCGCATCATGAAAAAGGGCAGACCCCGCGCGCCGACGCGCTGCATCGTGGTCAGCCGGTGCGCGACCTGCTCGAACCCCGCGCCGAAGCGACGTTGCAGCAGCATGATATCATAGCCTGACTGCTCGCACGCGCGCAGGAAGCGGGCGTAGGGCATCATCATGGCGGCGGCGAAATAGGCGTGGAGGTGGCGGCGATAGAGCCGCTCCGCCGTCCGGTCGCCAAAGGCCGCCCCCGCGACCAGCGCGTCGATCTCCTTGCCCGCCTCATTTTGGGCAAGGATCGACGCGATCTGGAATGTCCGCGCGGCGGGATCGAGCATTTCGGAAAGCTGCACCTGCCGGGCGTGGAGGTCGAGGCGGCGCAGGCGGTCGGGCATGATGTCGGCGGGCAGGATGCGGATCGACAGCTGGTGCCGGACGCGCAGCCGCTCCGCCATCGCGCCATAAAGGTCGCCCGCGCCCAGCCGCAGTTCGTCGGCCAGCGCCTCCGCCTGCGCGTCGAGGTCGGCGAAATGGTTGCGCCACCGCTCGATCTCCTGCCGCACGGCCTGCACGGCGGGCGGCTGGAAACTGGCCTCCGCCGCGCCGCCGCCGCCGCCCTCGCGCATCCGGTCATAGGCGCGCGCGAACGCCTCCACCCCGCCCGGCGCGGCGGCCAGCCACTCGGCCATTTCCGCGCGGTCGATGCCGATGTCCGCGAAGATCGGATCGGCCAGCCGTCGTCGCAGCCCCTCGATCCCGCCTGCCGGTTCCTCGCTCCCCAGACGGCGCGGATCGATGTCGAAGCGATCCGCGAGGCGCAGCAGCAGCGCGGCGGTCAGCGGACGCTGGTTGCGCTCGATCAGGTTGAGGTAGCTGGCGGAAATATCCACCGCCTCGGCGAAGGCGACCTGCGTCATGCCCTGCCCCCGGCGGAGGCGGCGGACGGCGTGGCCCGCGAAGAGTTTGGTGTCGGACATGGGACGCCTGTTTGTAATGTTCTTTACAATATTACAGACTGAACCACAGATTATCAAACCTGTTTACGCCAAATCTTTACAAGATTCATGGCCCGACCGGGCGGGTTGAGGCATTCCATCCTCAACAGACGCCATCAACGGATCGGACGACTCGATGACCTACCAGGACTACATCACGCGCAACGCGCAGCTCATCACGAGCTTCAAGGGCACATGGGACGGCATCGACGCCGAGTCCGCCGCGCGCATGCAAATCCAGAACCGTTTCAAGACCGGCCTCGACATCGCCAAGTACACCGCGAAGATCATGCGCGAGGACATGGCCGCCTATGACCTGAACGCCGGTGACTATACCCAGTCGCTGGGGTGCTGGCACGGCTTCATCGGCCAGCAGAAGCTGATCAGCATCAAGAAGCATTTCGGCACGACCAAGCGCCGCTACCTCTACCTGTCCGGTTGGATGGTCGCCGCGCTGCGTAGCGAATTTGGGCCGCTGCCCGACCAGTCGATGCATGAAAAGACCAGCGTCCCCGCGCTGATCGAGGAACTCTACACCTTCCTGCAACAGGCCGACCAGCGCGAGTTGGGCGGGATGTTCCGCGAACTCGACGCAGCCCGCGACGCTGGCAACGCGGTCGAGGCTCAGCGCATCCTGCACGCCGTCGACAATTACGAGACGCATGTCGTTCCGATCATCGCGGACATCGACGCCGGTTTCGGCAATGCCGAGGCGACGTACCTGCTCGCCAAGAAGATGATCGCGGCGGGCGCCTGCGCGCTCCAGATCGAGAATCAGGTGTCCGACGAGAAGCAATGCGGCCATCAGGACGGCAAGGTCACGGTGCCGCACGAGGACTTCCTCGCGAAGATCCGCGCCTGCCGCTACGCCTTCCTGGAGATGGGCGTCGAGGACGGCATCATCGTCAGCCGCACCGACTCGCTGGGCGCTGGCCTGACCAAGCAGATCGCCTTCTCCAAGGAGCCGGGCGACATTGGCGACCAGTATAACAGCTACCTCGATTGCGAGGAGGTCGACCTGACCCAGATCGGCAATGGCGACGTCGTCATCACCCGCGAGGGCAAGCTGCTGCGTCCCAAACGCCTGCCGTCGAACCTGTACCAGTTCCGGTCGGGCACGGGTGAGGATCGCTGCGTCCTCGACTGCATCAACGCGCTCCAGAACGGCGCCGACCTGCTGTGGATCGAGACGGAGAAGCCGCATATCGAACAGATCGCCGGCATGGTCGACCGCGTCCGCGAGGTCATCCCCAATGCCAAGCTGGTGTACAACAATTCGCCCAGCTTCAACTGGACGCTGAACTTCCGCCAGCAGGTGTTCGATGCGTGGACGGCGGCAGGCAAGGACGTGTCGGCCTATGACCGGGCCAAGCTGATGAGCGTGGACTATGACAGCACCGATCTGGCGGCCGAGGCCGACGAGAAGATCCGCACTTTCCAGCGCGATTCCTCGGCACGGGCGGGCATCTTCCACCACCTCATCACCCTGCCGACCTATCACACCGCCGCGCTGTCCACGGACAATCTGGCGAAGGAATATTTCGGCGAGGCAGGCATGCTCGGCTACGTCCTCGGCGTCCAGCGCCAGGAAATCCGTCAGGGAATCGCCTGTGTGAAGCACCAGAACATGTCCGGTTCGGACATCGGTGACGACCATAAGGAATATTTCGCCGGTGAAGCCGCGCTCAAGGCTGGCGGCAAGCACAACACGATGAACCAGTTTGCTGCCTGAACGGCAGCGGGGGAACCAGTTCGCAACCTGAACGACACCAAAGCCCTTTGAGGACGCCAAGAAAGGAGAATGCAATGACCACCGAAACGAAAGAACCCACCCGCTCGCGCGCGGTCTTCTCCACCGAAGACTTCGCCCTGCTGAAGGTCGCGGTCGGCGACTATCTGCAGAAGATTCAGGATACGCCGGACTCGATCAAATACGGCAATCTCTATCACCGCCTCGGCCGTCTCGGCTGAGCCACCAGATCGACCGGGCGCCACGGGAAAAACCGGGCGCCCGGCAGAATGTCCGCGGGAGAGGACGCCTTGCCCGTCACGTCGAAAGACGTGGCGGGCAAAAGCTTTTTGGGGAGGCTGGTGATGGCAAGGAGGGGACGATCCCTGTCGTCATCCTGAACAAGTTCAGGGCGAACGGAACGGGAATGGCGCGCCTAACCGCCAGCCCAACAATGCGTCGCCCTCCCCCTTCCCCTCGCGCGCCGCCGCGCTATGACGAGGCATGTCCTTCGCAACACGCTCGATCTGGTTGTCCCTGACCCTGATGACGACTCCCCTTCCCCCCGCGCTGGCCGCCACGCCATCGTCCGCGCCCGCCTATCCGCAGACGCGCCGCGACGATGTGGTGGAGACGCAATTCGGCGTGGCCGTTGCCGACCCCTATCGCTGGCTGGAGGCGGATGTCCGCACCGACGGGACAGTCCGCGACTGGGTGACAGCCGAGAACAAAGTGACGGAGGCCTATCTCGCCACCTTGCCGGGCCGCGACATTCTGGCCAAACGGATGAAGCGCCTCTACGACTATCCGCGCACCGGCGTGCCGCGAAAGGGCGGTGGGCGCTATTTCTATACGCGCAACAGCGGCCTGCAGAACCAGTCACCGCTCTATGTCCGCGAGGGGCTGAACGGCGCGGAACGGCTGCTGGTCGATCCCAACGACCTCGCCCGCGACGGCGCGACGGCGCTAGCGGAGTGGGAGGTGTCGAAGGACGGTCGCTACCTGCTCTATGCCGTGCAGGACGGCGGCACCGACTGGCGCATCTTGCGCATTCTCGACGTGGACACGGGCCGGACGCTGGACGACCGGCTGGAGTGGGTCAAATATTCCAACCTTAGCTGGGCGCAGGACAGCAAGGGCTTATATTACTCCCGCTTCGACCCGCCCGCAGGTGGTGGCAAGTTTCAGGCGACGGTCGAGAATCAGCGCATCTGGTATCATGCCGTCGGCACCGCGCAGGACCAGGACGTCCCCGTCTATGCGACGCCGCGCCAGCCGACGCTCGGCCACACGGCAGAGGTGACGGACGACGGCCGCTGGCTGCTCGTCACCTCCAGTCAGGGGACCGACGAACGCTACGCCCTCACGCTGATCCCGCTGACCGGGGAGGAGCGCAAGCCGGTTCCGCTGGTGAAGGCGCTGAAGAACGACTGGGGCTTCATCGGCAATATCGGCGACGCCCTCTATTTTCGCAGCGACCTCAAGGCGCCGCGGGGCCGTATCGTGCGCCTCGACGCCGCCCATCCCGGCGCAAAGCCGGTGGAGATCGTGGCGCAGGGGACGGACACGCTGGCCGCCGCCTCGATGATCGGCGGACGCATCGTGCTGGCCTATCTCTCCGACGCCAGGACGGTCGCGCGGCTGGTCGACCGGAACGGCGCGCCCATCGGCCCCGTGCCGCTGCCCGGCATCGGCACCGCCGTCGGGTTCGCGCGTCGGCCCGCCGATACGGAGAGCTTTTTCAGCTTCTCCAGCTACACCGATCCGTCCGTCGTTTATCGGTATGACGTGGCGAGCAACAGGGCGACCATCTGGTCGCGCCCCACCCTCGCCTTCAACCCGGACGCCTTCCAGACCGACCAGCTTTTCTATGCGTCAAAGGACGGCACGGAGATTCCGCTGTTCCTGATCCGGCGCAAGGATGTGATCGCATCCGGCAAGCCCGCGCCCACCATCCTCTACGGCTATGGCGGGTTCAACATCGCGCAGACGCCGGGCTTTTCCGCCACGCGGCTGGCATGGCTGGAGCAGGGCGGTGCGGTCGCCATCGCGAACCTGCGCGGCGGCGGCGAATATGGCAAGGCGTGGCACGACGCGGGCCGCCTCGCCAACAAGCAGAATGTGTTCGACGACTTCATCGCCGCCGCCGAATTTCTCAATGCAAAGGGCATTGCCGCCAAGGGCCAGATCGCCATCGAAGGCCGCTCCAACGGCGGGCTGCTGGTCGGCGCCGTCGTCAACCAGCGGCCCGATCTGTTCGCCGCCGCCCTCCCCGCCGTGGGGGTCATGGACATGCTGCGCTTCGACCGATTCACCGCCGGGCGCTATTGGGTGGATGATTATGGCTACCCGGATCGGGAGGCGGATTTCCACACCCTCCTGTCCTATTCGCCCTATCATAATATCCGCGACGGGCAGGACTATCCCGCGATCCTCGTCACCACCGCCGACACCGACGACCGCGTCGTGCCGGGACACAGCTTCAAATATACCGCCGCGCTCCAGCATGCGGCGATCGGCGACAAGCCCCATCTTATCCGCATCGAGACGCGCGCGGGTCACGGGTCGGGCAAGCCCATAGACAAGACCATCGCGGAGTTCGCCGACATGTACGCCTTTGCGGCGAAGTGGACCGGGCTGGTGATCCGCGATCCCGATACAAAGTGAGCAGCGGCTGGACAGCCCGGCGGCATTTCACTATCCGCCGCCCATGACAGTCCAGACCGACTCCATCCTCATCGTCGATTTCGGCAGCCAGGTGACCCAGCTTATCGCGCGCCGCGTGCGCGAAGCGGGCGTCTACAGCGAAATCGCTCCCTTCACCCAGGCCGAGGCCGCGTTCGAGAGGATGAAGCCCAAGGGCATCATCCTGTCCGGCTCCCCCGCCAGCGTCTGTGACGCCGGATCGCCCCGTGCGCCGCAGGTGCTGTTCGACAGCGGCCTGCCGATCCTGGGCATCTGCTACGGCCAGCAGGTCATGAGCCACCAGCTCGGCGGCGAAGTGCGCCCCGGTCACGAAACGGGTGAGGGCGGCGAATTCGGCCGGGCCTTCCTGACCGTGTCCGAACCCTGCGTCCTGTTCGACGGCCTGTGGGACACCGGCGAGCGGCATCAGGTGTGGATGAGCCATGGCGACAAGGTGACGAAATTCGCCCCCGGCTTCCGCATCGTCGCAACCTCCGACGGCGCGCCCTTCGCGCTGATCGCCGATGACGAGCGCCGTTATTATGGCACGCAGTTCCACCCCGAAGTCGTCCACACGCCCGATGGTGGCAAGCTGATCGCCAATTTCGTGCGCCACGTCTGCGGCCTCGCCGGGGACTGGACGATGGCGGAGTTCCGCCAGACCAAGATCGACGAGATCCGCAAACAGGTCGGAACGGGCAAAGTCATCTGCGGCCTGTCCGGCGGCGTCGATAGCGCCGTGGCCGCCGTGCTGATCCACGAAGCCATCGGCGACCAGCTCACCTGCGTCTTCGTCGATCACGGCCTGATGCGTCAGGCGGAAGCCGAGCAGGTCGTCACCCTGTTCCGCGAGCATTACAAGATTCCGCTCGTCCATGTGGACGCGGAGGAGATGTTCCTCGGCGGCCTCGCAGGCGTCACCGACCCCGAATCCAAGCGCAAGTTCATCGGCAAGGCGTTCATCGACCTGTTCGAGGCCGAGGCGCAGAAGATCGGCGGCGCGGACTTCCTCGCGCAGGGCACGCTGTACCCGGACGTGATCGAATCGGTGTCCTTCACCGGCGGTCCCTCGGTCACGATCAAGAGCCACCATAATGTCGGCGGCCTGCCCGAACGCATGAACATGAAGCTGGTCGAACCGCTTCGCGAACTGTTCAAGGATGAAGTGCGCGAGCTGGGCCGTGAACTCGGCCTGCCGGAAATCTTCGTCGGCCGCCACCCCTTCCCCGGCCCCGGCCTCGCCATCCGCATCCCCGGCGAAGTGACCAAGGAACGCTGCGACATCCTGCGCAAGGCGGACGCGGTCTATCTGGAGGAAATCCGCAATGCGGGCCTCTATGACGCGATCTGGCAGGCGTTTGCGGTGCTGCTCCCCGTCCGTTCGGTCGGCGTGATGGGCGACGGGCGCACTTATGATAATGTGCTGGCCCTGCGCGCGGTGACGTCCACGGACGGCATGACGGCGGACATCTATCCGTTCGACGCCGCGTTCCTGAGCCGCGTCTCGACCCGCATCATCAACGAGGTGAAGGGCATCAACCGGGTCGTCTATGACTATACGTCGAAGCCGCCGGGGACGATCGAATGGGAGTAAATCGGAAATAGCAGCCATCCGGGGGATGGCTGTCCGATTTACTCGGTCGCGCGAGCGACCGTGGGTGCGGGATCAAATGAACGTCCGGGGACGGTCATCCGGTTTATTCGGTCGCGCAAGCGACCGCAGCGATACGTCTGAAAGAGACACCAGCCTGCGCTGACACGAGGGGGATGGGGAGGAAATTACCCTCCATCCACCGCCTGCCGCGCCAGCCCCGGATCGTCGCTGAACAGCGCATCCACACCCGCCGCGATATAGCGGCGCATTTCCGCCACCGACCCCGCCTCGTTGCGGGCATTGTCCCCCGCATCGTTACGGAAATCCGCCGCCAGAAAGCGGTTTTCCGGGCGGAAGGTCCAGATGCAGACGGTGAGGCCCACCGCATGGGCGTTCGCCACCAAGCTGGTCGGTGCGGCCAGCTTGCCCTGCGCATCGAGGGGAATGACCATGCGCGTGGGCGGGGCCAGCACGTCGGCATAGACGGCCATCGCCTTCATTCCGGCGGGGTTCAGCATGTCCCCATAGGTCGTCTTGCCGCCTGCCGCCGCGACATCCGCCGGAACCATGCGCGGATCGCCGACCAGTTGCACCAGCTTCACATTGGGCGACTTGCCGATCCGTCCGCGCAGATAGCGCAGGTTCGCCGTCTCGAACGACTGCACCTGAACCGGGTTCTTCACCGTATAGTCATGCGCGGCCAGCACGGCGAGGAAGCGATCCTCCATCGGCAGGCCGATCCCGGCAAAATAAGTGGAGTGCTTGAGTTCCGGTACAATGCCGATGACCCGGCCCCGCGCCGCCGCTTCCGCCGCAGCAAAGTCGATCACTTCGTCCAGCGTCAGTAGCTGAAACTGCCGGTCATATCGCTGGCTCTCCGGCCGGACCGCGCCCAGCCGCTCGACCGCGCGCAGCGTCTTCAGCTCCGCCAGCGTGAAATCCTCGGTGAACCAGCCGGTCTGCTGTTCGCCGTCGATGGCCTTTGTCGTCTTGCGCGCCGCAAATTCCGGGTGAGCGGCGACGTCCGTCGTCTCGGCAATATTATTCTCGTGCCGGACGACCAGCACGCCGTCCTTCGTCATCACCAGATCGGGTTCGATGAAATCGGCCCCGTCCGCAATCGCCTTGGCATAGCTGCCCAGCGTATGTTCGGGGCGCAGCGCGGAGGCGCCCCGGTGCGCGAACACCAGTGGTTTGGCGCGGGGCGGCGTCACTGCCGCCCCGCTGCCCGAAGAGGTGATGGCCGCAGCGGCGATCACAGCGCCTCCCGCCCCGATTGCCTGTCTGCGGCTCATCCTCATCTCCTTAGCCCCTCAGAAGCCAAGCGACAGCGTAGCGAAGACCTGACGCGGCGCCAGCGGGAAGAAATTATAGGTGCCGCTGGCCGAACCGATCGACAGGGTCGATGCGGCCTTCTTGTTGGTGATGTTGGTGACGTTCACGCTGAACCGTGCATCCTTGATCACGCTGGTCGGCGTGACCGGGATGTCGATGCCCAGACGGCCATTGAGCGTGAAATAGCCCTTTTCCGACAGGTCGTTGGTGAAGGTCGCATAACGGCGGCCCAGATAGTCGCCGGTCAACTGCACCTCGAACACGTCGTAATTGGCGGTCGCGATGAACTTGTACAACCAGTCGGGCGAGCCGGGCACCTTCTTGCCCGCAGTCTGGATCGTGTTCGTGCCGCTGGTGTAATTATCCTGATAGCGCGAATTATTGTACGACAGGGCGTTGTAGAAGGAGAAATAGGGTCCGAAGCGCAGCGTCGCCGCCAGATCGACACCATCCGTCTTCACGCTGCCGACGTTCTGGATCAGCGGCGATCCGCTGACGATCGCGCTGATCGCGGGCGTCGGGCTGACCGAGAGCAGGCGGTTGCTGAAATCGACGTGATAATAGCTGGCCTGCCCCTCGAAGCTGGTCAGCGGCCCCATGTTCAGCGGCAACTGGAAGCGTACGCCGCCTTCATAGGTCCAGCTGCTCTCCGGCTGGACATTCGCCTTGAAGGTTTCGAACGCGGCCTGACTGCCGAGCGCGAAGGGCGAGGAACCGCTGGCCGCGCTCGTCTGGAACTGGCGGACGTTCTTCTGCGCGTTCAGGAACAACTGCGCGTGGCTGTCGAACTCCCACAATACGCCGATCTGCGGCAGGAAGCCCTTGGTCGTGTTGATGCGGCCATTGGGCAGTTCGGTGGAGCCGGTGAAGCTGCCCGGAATGGGCTGCACCGCCATGAACTGCTCCGCCGACTGGTGCGTCGCCTTGAAGCCCGCCAGGATGGTGAGCGTCGGCATGATCTTCCACGCATCCTGGATATGGCCCTGAAGCTCGGTCACGCGGACCTCGCTGCCATATTGGGTGATGAGCGGATTGGCGAGGTCGAGCGGCGGCGTATAGGGGTTGCTGGGGTTGTTGACGTCCAGCGCATACCAGCGGCGATAGGCCGACGAACGCTGTTTTTCATACCAGCCGCCGATCTCGATCGTGTGATTGCCGATCTCCGCCGTGAGGGTGGAGAGCAGGCCGTAGCGGTTGATGCGATATTCCGTCGTACGGGTGGCGAGGCCCGCACCGCCGAACACCGTGTTCAAATTCTGGGACGGGAAATAATAGGAGAACAGGCCCGGCAGGCCCGCCGCCGTGATCGGCCCGGCGACGATGCCGACGCCATTGTTGTGGTGGTAATAGGCCTGATTGGACCAGGTGATGCCGTCCGCGATCTTCCAGTCATATTTCAGATAGGCGAGATAGTCGGTGCGCAGCGCGGCGCTGTAGTAATTCTGATAGTTGCTGCCCGCCGCCGTATAGGCGGGCGACGCCAGATAGTTCAGCATCCCCTGAAAATCGGGATAGTAAAAGGGGCGCGTATAGGGCGCGGTGTAGCGCGTGGAGCCGGATGCGTTGCCGGTCACGACGGTCGCGTCCTCATTCGGCTCATGCTTGTCCGAATAGGCGAAATAGGCGGTCAGCTTGCCCGTTTCGTCATCATGGACGAACTTGCCATTGGCCGCATAGCCGCCCTGACGGCCATTGAAATCCCACGCCCGGCCATCTTGCCTCGACCCGGAGATATAGAGCGAGTTGCCGTTGCCGAAGTTACCGCTGTCGAACCGGCCATAGGTGCGGAAGCTGTCGTAGCTGCCTAGCGTCTGCGCGATCTTGAAGCCCATTTCGGGGGCCGGATCGCTGGAGAAAGTGTCGATCGTGCCGCCAAGGTTGCTGGTCGATGCGGTGCCGAGGTCGCCCGCGCCCGACGCCAGCGTCACGCGGCCGACGTTTTCGGAGATGATCGCGCGCTGCGGCGACAGGCCGTTGTAATTGCCGTAGCTCTGGTCGCCCAGCGGCACGCCGTCCAGCGTGTAGCCGAGCTGCGACGCGCTGAACCCATGGACGAACAGCGAGATATTCTGCTCGTTATTGCCCCACGGGTCGGCGGTCAGGAAGGTGACGCCGGGCAGCGTCTGCAGCGCCTTCAGCGGGCTGATGCCGGGCAGCGCCTTCTGGATTTCGAGGCCGACGACCTGCGTGACCGACCGGGTGGTGCGGCCGGTGACGACGATTGTGTCACCGCTGTCAGACTCGGCAGCAGCATCGGCGGCGGCAGCGCCCGCATCATCGGCAGCGCGCGCCTGAGCAGGAAGCGCAGCGAGCGCGAGGCTGGCGGCGCCAGCCAGCCAGAAGGCCTTCATTCTGGGAGAAACGATGCAGGTCATGAAAACGGCCCCTTTGCCATTTATGTGGTGCAGGGGCCGCTAGAGGCAGTAAGCGACAGGGAAGTTACCGTTCCATGTCAGTTTTAAGATGCAACGCTGCGCTGCAAAAAAGTGGTTATTATGCCCCAGCGCGCGGGATCAGAAACTGGGCCCCTGCACCGGCTTGGAAGGGGCAACGGGCTTTGCCGCGTCGAGCGCCTCCAGCATCCCCGGAATGCGCGCATCCCGCTCCGCATAATCGCGCGCGGACATACCGGCCAGCGCGTCACGCTTGCGCGGGTCCGCACCATTGGTGATGAGCAGGCGGACCATCGACACGTCCTGCATTTGCACCGCCCGCATCAGGGGCGTCTCGCCCCGGCCATTGGCGAGGTTCACATTCGCCCTCGCCGCCAGCAGGGCCTCCACGCCTTCCGGGAACCGCCGCTCGACCGCCACCATCAGGGGCGTGCGACCGTCATTGGCGGCGATGTCGGGTTTCGCGCCATGGTCGAGGAAATAGCGCATATAGGTCAGGTCGCGGCGTGCCACGACGATCAGCAGCGCCGTCTCGCCCGTCGAACGGTCGCGCGTGTTGACCAGGGTCGTACCCGGCTTGTCGACAAAGCCCGTCACCACATTGCCGTCGGACTTGCGAACCCCTTCCAGGAATTTGTAGCTGTCGGACATCATCTGCGCGCCCGCCGCGCCCGGCAGGGCCATGCCCATCACGGCCGCGAGCAGCACCGCCCTTGTCTTGCCGCCGAAACCCAACATCCGCTTGTCACTGCGCATCATGGTTGCCCCACCTTCGTCCTAGCCGTCGTGTATCGCGGGGAACCGGGGTGCCCGCAATTGCCAAAGCGCCCTTAGCAGTGCATGGCTGGCGCCGCCATGAACAAAGCGCATAAAGCACTGGTTGCCGCCGCCCTCAGCCTCAGCATCGCCCTGTCCGCCTGCGGGCCGGGCGCGCCCGACGGCAACGCCGCGCGACAGGATGAGGCCCCGCTGGCAGGAGCGCGCATCGGCGGGGATTTCACCCTGACCGATCAGGACGGCAAGCCCGCGCACTGGAGCGACTACAAGGGCAAGTATCGGCTGGTCTATTTCGGCTACACCTACTGCCCCGACGTCTGCCCGGTGGACCTGCAAAAGATCATCGCGGGCCTGCGCAAGTTCGAGAAACAGGATGCGGCCCGCGCGGCAAAGGTGCAGCCGATCTTCATCAGCGTCGATCCCGAACGCGACACGCCGCCCGTCGTCAAAAACTGGGTCGCGGCCTTCCACCCCCGCCTCGTCGGCCTGACCGGGTCCGTCGACGCCATCGAGAAGGTGAAGAAGGATTTCGCCGTCGTGTCGGGCAAGGAAGGCGACGGAAAGGGCAAGGACTATCTGGTCAGCCACACCCGCACGCCCTATTTCTTTGGTCCTGACGGCGACCCCATCGCGCTGGTGCCCGTGGATGAACCCGGCACCGACGGCGACGAAGGATCGCCCGACGCCGTGGCGCATTTTCTGGATCAGTGGGTGAAGTGAACTTCTGGGAACAGCCCCTCGAAACGCTCGACCGCGCCCAATGGGAGGCCTTGTGCGATGGCTGCGGAAAATGCTGCCTGCACAAGGTGGAGGATTCGGACACCGGCGACATCTACGCCACCAATGTCGCCTGCCGCCTGCTGGACCGCGAGACGGCGCGTTGCTCCGACTATAAGCATCGCCGCGCGATGGTGCCGGACTGCCTGCGTCTGACGCGCGGCAATGTCGGGCATATCGAATGGCTGCCCGGCAGTTGCGCCTATCGCCTGCGCGCGCTGGGCGAGCCGCTGCCCGACTGGCATTATCTGGTCAGCGGCGACCCGGAGGCGGTCCACCGCGAAGGCCATTCGGTGCGCGGCTGGACCGTGTCGGAGGTGATGGCGGGCGACCTCGAAAACCACATCATCGACCGTGCTCTTTAGGGCGTCCCCAAAGACCAGCGAACCGGCGGCTCCACCCGTCATCATGGTGGACGGCCGCCCCGTCCCCGTCATCATCCGCCGCCACGAGCGCGCGCGCGGCTATCGCCTGCGCCTCGACCGGGACGGCGCCGCGCGGCTGACCATGCCCGCGCGCGGATCGGAGCGGCAGGCACTGGCATGGGCGCGCGAGCAGGCCCCATGGATCGCGCAGCAACTGGGGCGACAGGACAGCACCGGCTGCGTGCTGGCGGATGGCGCGGAGTTTCCCCTGCAAGGCACGCCCGTCACGATCCGCTGGCGACCCGATCTGCCCCGCCGGATCGTGCTGGACGATGGCGAGATGCTGGTCGGCGGGCCGCAGGATCATGTGGGGGAGCGCGTGCTGCGCTGGCTGAAAACCCATGCCAAAACCGTGTTGACCGAGGAGACGCTGGCGATTGCGGGAGCGGCAGGACTGCCGGTGCGATCGGTCGGGATCGGCGATCCGGTCAGCCGCTGGGGCAGTTGCGCCGCCGATGGCGCGATCCGCTACAGTTGGCGCCTGATCCTCGCCCCGCCGGAGGTCCGCATCTCCACCGTCGCGCATGAGGTGGCGCATCTGAAGCACCTCGACCACAGCCCTGCCTTCCACGCGTTTCACCGCGCCATCTGTCCCAGCGACACGGTGGCCGCGCGGGCGTGGCTGAAGGCGCATGGCGCGGGCCTCCACCGCATCACGGTCTGACCGCCCTTCAGTCTCTTTCTTGTCGCCCCCTGACGTTTCATGGCCCGCCGCAGTAGAGTGAGCGCGGTTGAGGATGGAAAGGACGAGGCATATGGCGGACGGATCGACAGCGTTGATACTGGGCGCATCGCGCGGACTGGGCCTCGCCCTCGCGCAGGAGTTTCTTAGCCGCGGGTATCATGTCATCGGCACCGTCCGGTCGCCGTCCACTGCACTGGCGGAGGCCGGGGCCGCGCATGACGGCCGTCTGGACATCGAAATGGTGGACATCACCGACGCGGCGGGCCTGCGCGCCCTGCGGCAGCGGCTGGCCGGGCGGCGGATAGACGTGGTGATCGTCAATGCGGGCATCGCCTTGTCCATCGAGAAGAGTCCGGCAGAGGCGGACGACGCGGATTTCACGGCGATGATGCTGACCAACGCCCTCGCGCCCGTCCGCGCGCTCGAACTGCTGGAGGATCTGGTGCCGCCGGGCGGCGTGCTGGCGGTGATGAGTTCGGAGCTGGGCAGCATCGCCATGGGGTCGGGCTTCTGGCAACTCTACAGCGCCAGCAAGGCCGCACTCAACATGCTGATGAAAAGCTTCGCCAGCCGCCGCAAGGGCGACGAACGGGCCATGCTCCTCCTCGCCCCCGGCTGGGTCCGCACCGACATGGGCGGCGAAGGCGCGCTCTACAGCATCGAGGAAAGCATCCCGAAGGTCGTCGATGTGGTGGAGGCCAGCCGGGGCGCGCCGGGACTGCGGTTTGTGGATCGGTTTGGGAAAGAGTTGCCGTGGTAGAGTCGGCCCAATGGGGGAGCGGAGAAGGACTGTTTGGGGTGGGAAGCGGAATATCCGCTAAATCATCGCCGTTCGGTTCGAGTAGCCTTCGAGCTTGTCGAGAAGGCGTATCGAGAATGCTGGCACAACGCTGATTTCTCGACACCGGTTCTCGACTACGCTCGAACCTTGCTCGAAACGAACGGGTGGGAAATAGTGTTCGCCATTGCTCGCTTCCACACCGACTGAAACGAACACACCCCAGCCAAAACCCTACTGTTGCTGCTGACGCCGTCCCAGCACCGAATCGATCCACTTCTGGTCGATCCGCTGCGATGTTTCGGGGCTTTGCTGTTGCTGCGCCTGACCGCCGGGATAGTCGCCCTCGTCGCCCGCTTCGGGGTCACGCTGCGCGCCGGGGACGGGATTGCCATCTTCGTCCACCTGCCCGCCATCGCCGCCATTGTCGGGCTGGCCATAGGCCTCGTCATCCGGTTCCAGCTGCCATTCGGGCAGGGTGACGTCCGTCTCGAACTTCTCGATGGGCCGGTTGGCGACGGCCAGTTTCATGAAGTCGGCAAAGGCGCGCGCGGGTGCCCGGCCACCCTGCAGGCCGCCCACGGCCTTGCCATCGTCACGGCCCATCCACACGCCGGTGGTGATGCCGCTGGAAAAGCCCAGGAACCAGCCGTCCTTATTGGCGCTCGTCGTACCCGTCTTGCCCGCGACGGGGCGACCGATCTGTGCGTTCTTGCCGGTGCCGGTGTTGACCGCCGTCTGGAGGAGGTCGGTCATGCCCGCCGCCACCCAGGGCGCGACGAGGACGCGGCTGGTGTCGTCCTGATGCTTGTATAATTCCTCGCCATCCGCCGTCGTGATGCGAGTGATGCCATAGGGCGTGACCGCAATCCCCTTGCGCGCCACGCTGGCAAAGGCGCGGGTCATGTCGATCAGGCGCGCCTCGGACGATCCCAGCACCATCGACGGATGGGTGTTGATCGGCGTGGTGATGCCGAAACGGCGCGCCATGTCGGCGATGGTCGGAAAGCCCACGTCCATGCCCAGCTTCGCCGCGACCGTATTGACCGAATAGGCGAAGGCCGTGCGCAGGTCGATCTCGCCGGAGAAGCGGCCGTTGCTGTTGCGCGGGCTCCAGCCATTGATCGTGACGGCGGAATCGGTAACGCCGGTGTCGGGCGTATAGCCCGCCTCCAGCGCGGCCAGATAGACGAACAGCTTGAACGCCGACCCCGGCTGTCGCACCGCCGTCGTCGCCCGGTTATAGTTGGAACTGATATAGTCGAGCCCGCCGACCATCGCCCGCACCGCACCGTCGCGGTCCAGAGCGACCAGCGCGCCCTGCATACCGCCCGCCGCATTCGCCTTGATCGCGTCCGTCGCCGCCCGCTGCATCTTGAGGTCAATGGTGGTGTACACGTCGAGCGGCTGGTCCCGCTCCTCAATCAGCGTGTCGAGCTGCGGCATTACCCAGTCGGTGAAGTAGCGCACCGAATCCTGCGGCTTTTCGGGCGCCATGCGGATGTTGTCGAGGTTCACGGCAGCGCGCTGCGCGCTCGATATGACCTCATTCTCCTGCATCAGGTCGAGAACGACACCGCCGCGCCCGATCGCCGCCTCCGCATCGGCGGTGGGGGAGTAGCTGGACGGCGCCTTCACCAGGCCCGCGATGATCGCCGCCTCGCCCAGGCTCAGGTCGTTGGCGGCATGGCCGAAGAATTTGCGGCTGGCCGCGTCGATGCCATAAGCGCCGCCGCCGAAATAGACCTTGTTGAGATAGAGTTCGAGCACCTGCTGCTTGCTGAACTTGCGCTCCAACGCCAGCGCCAGGATCATCTCCCGCACCTTGCGCCCATAGGAATAGCTGTTGTTCAGGAAGATGTTGCGGGCGGTCTGCTGCGTGATCGTGGACGCGCCCTGCATGCGGCGGCCCTTGCCCCGGTTCATGACCGCCAGCCACCCTGCACGCACCATGCCGATGGGATCGACGCCGGGGTGGTAATAATAGCGTTTGTCCTCGGTCGATACCATCGCATCGACCATGACCTTCGGAATCTGGTCATAGCTGACCCAGCGACCATAGCTCGGCCCCAGCGACACGATCACCGTGCCGTCCGTCGCATGGACGCGGATCATCTGGCCATTGGGGGAGCTTTTGAGCGATTCGAAACTCGGCAGCGACTGCATCGCCACCACGACGGCGACGACCAGCGCGATCAGCCCGGCGGCCAATCCGCCAAGCCCCACCTTGAGAGACAGCACCGCCCACTTTCGAGCCCGGTTCAAGCGGCAGATTCCTTCCCGTCCAACATGTCGCGCTGCTTCAAGCGCAGCGCGGCTTTACAGGGCCTGAATCGCGAGCGCCAGCGTGGGTTTGCGGACGGGGTCAGTCCTTCGGCTCGAAGTCCAGTGCGGCGCTGTTCATGCAATAGCGCAGGCCCGTGGGCGCGGGACCGTCCGGGAAGACGTGGCCCAGATGCCCCTCGCAGCGGGCGCAGCGGATTTCCGTGCGGGTCATGCCATGGCTGGAATCGGTGATTTCCGACACCGATTCTTCCTCGACCGGCGCGTAGAAACTGGGCCAGCCCGAACCGCTCTCATATTTGGTGTCGGACGTGAACAACGGCTGCCCGCAGCCTGCACAATGATAGAGGCCGGGCGCCTTGTTCTTCTCATATTCGCCGGTGAAGGCGCGTTCCGTGCCATGCTCACGCAGGATATGATATTGCTCCGGCGTCAGCTTCTCACGCCATTCGGCGTCGGTCTTGGGAATGTCTGTCATGGCGTGAATATGGCGCTGCCTGCGGCCCGCTGCAATGGGGCGCGAACGCTCCCATGCAACGGGCCGTCAGGTTCAGGCTACCGCCTGCAGTTCCGGTGGAGCACCCTCATGGGGCACACCCTGTCGGCAGATGCGCTGCGTCGCGCCATAGCCGTGGACATGCTCCAGGATGAGCGCGGTGCCGCAAAAGGCGCATTCGGCCATCAACCTGCCGACGATCCAGTTGTGACGCCCGCATCCGGGGCAATGATTGGCCTCTCCGGGCCGATAGGAAAAGGAATAGCCGGCACGGCGCCAGCTGGTCAGTCCGATTGGTGCTGCACGATTAATGTCTGCTGCATGATTGTCAGTCAGCATGGTCGCCTCCCTCACATTCATATGAGAGGGCAACGCCCCATGGACTCGAAATATCCCGATGAAACGAAAAAGGATTCGTAGTGGCTTAGCGCGCGCGCGCCGCCTGACGCGCCACGGCGAGCAGTTCCTGCGCGATCAGGGTTTCGCTGATCGCCCCGCCCCGGCTCGCCCGTTCGGCAGCGGCCAGCCGCACCACGCCGCGCCCGATGGTGCCGCCGGGCCAGTGCCGCAGCAGGCGCGCCATCTCGTCCGCCTCCTTCTTGAACAACGGGCGCCCGTTGACCTTGAACGCAGCGTTCTGCGGCACGCCGCCGTCGATGGCGCTGCGCACCTCCGCCACGTTCATCGCCTTGGTCAGCGCGATGCGTAAGACCCCCGCCAGCGACCCGCCCAGCGACCGGAACCGCGTCATCTCGCCCACCAGAGCCTTGAGATCGCCCGCCAGCGCCATGGTCGCCAGCGCGGGTGCATCCTGATCCACCACGTCCGACGACAGGGCGTCCAGCGCCTCGTGGCTCGCCTCGGCGGGATGATCCGGCTCCGCATCATGATAGAGCGCCAGCTTCTCCACCTCGCCCGCCATCAGCGCGCGGTCGCCATTGGCGAGATCGACTATGCGCCGGGCGAGACTAGCGTCGATCTTCAGGCCACGCTCGCGCCCGGTCTGCACCACGATGTCCACCGCATCGCGCTCGCTGGGCGGATAGCTGGCGAAGCACAGCGCCGCTTTCTCTTCCAGACAGCGGGTGAGCAGCTTGGACGTTTTGCGCAGCGCGCCCGCGATCATCACCACCGGATTGCCGGCACCGGGGGCGGAGAACAGCGCCTCCACGGCGGGCAGCACTTCCTCGCCCACGGGCGCGACGCGAATCCAGCTCCGGTCCCCGAACAGGCTGATCGACGCGGCGGCATCGGACAGAGCGGCGGGGTCTTTGGAGAGCTGGTCGCCGGAAAAGTCGGTGCGTTCCGCCGTCGGCCCCATCGCCTTGGCCAGCCGCGCGGACAGCGCCTCGCTGCCGCTGTCATAGGGACCGTAGAGAAGGAACAGCCGGATGCCGTCCGGCGGCGCGTCGAGCGCGCGGACGATCGCGTTGCGGTCGGCGTTCACTGCCCCGCCTGGCGCTTCGCGTCGATGGCGATGCGCGCGATGATCCGGTCGGCGATCTGGCCCGCCAGCCGCTCCAGCGCGGTATCCTCCGCCGCGACGGTCGCATATTCGCTGCTCGTCGTGTCGATGCCGACGTCGCCGCTCACCACATCGTCGATCATCGGCGCGGCATCGGTCGTCGCCGCCAGATCGCGCAACTGATAGCGCGCGCGCAGCGTCCTGCGCTCGCGCGTGATCGTATTATTGTTGCGCACGCCCAGACCGTCGATCCGGTCGTCCAGCGTCACCGTCAGCCGATATTTGGGCGTACCGCCCGCCATGGCGTGCAACCGCTCGGTCAGCGCGTTGCGGACCAGCCATCCGCCCTTTTCGGGAATAGGTGCAACCTCCACGCCCGCCAGCCGCTGCGCCGCCACACTGTCCCGCCCGCCTTCATACAGCGGGGTCAGGCCGCAACCGGACAGGCCGAGCGCGAGGGGGGCGAGGAGGAGCAGCAGCCGCATGATCACACCACCACGTTGACGAGGCGGTCGGGGACGACGATCACCTTCTTGGGAGTTGCGCCGTTCAATGTCTGCGCGACATTGGGTACGGCCAGCGCGAGGGCTTCGAGCGCCGCCTTGTCCGTGCCGCGCGCGACGATGATCGTGCCGCGCAGCTTGCCCTGCACCTGCACCGCCACCGTCACCTCGTCATCGACCAGCAGCGCCTCGTCCACGTCCGGCCAGGAGGCTTCCGCGATCAGGCCGGTTTCGCCGAACTCGCTCCACGCTTCCTCGGCCAGATGCGGGGTCATCGGCGCGACCAGCAGCGCCAGCGCGCGGATCGCCTCCACCCGCGACGCCGACGGCTTCGCCTTTTCGACCGCGTTGGTCAGTTCGTAGATTTTGGCGACGGCCTTGTTGAAGGCCAGCGCCTCGATATCCTTGGCGACGCCCGCGACCGTCTGGTGCAGCTTGCGCTTGAGCGCCTTGTCCTCGGCACCATCGCCTGTGTCGCCCGCTTCGCCGAACAGGCGCCACAGGCGGTTCACGAAGCGCCACGATCCCTCGATGCCGCTGTCCGTCCACGGCAGGTCGCGTTCCGGCGGGCTGTCGGACAGCATGAACCAGCGCACCGCGTCCGCACCAAAGCGTTCGATGATCTCGTCCGGATCGACGACATTCTTCTTCGACTTGGACATTTTGATCACGCGGCCCACCGTCACCGGCCTGCCATCGGACACCAGTGTCGCGCCGTCGCTCGTCCGGTCGATCTCAGCCGGGCTGAAATAGAGGTTGGGCAATCCCTCGCCCTGCGGACGCTCATAGGTTTCGTGCGTGACCATGCCCTGCGTGAACAGGCCGGTGAACGGCTCCTGCACGCCGATCAGACCGATGTGCGCCAGCGCACGGGTCCAGAAACGCGCATAGAGAAGATGCAGGATCGCATGCTCCACGCCGCCGATATATTGCCCGACGGGCAGCCATTTCTCGGCCTCCGCCCGGTCGAACGGCTTGTCCTTGGGCTGGCTGGCGAAGCGGATGAAATACCAGCTCGAATCCACGAAGGTGTCGAGCGTGTCCGTCTCGCGCCGCGCGGGGGCGTTGCACTTCGGGCAGTTGACGTGGCTCCACGTCGGATGGCGGTCGAGCGGGTTGCCCGGCACGTCGAAGCTGACATCCTCCGGCAGTACCACAGGCAGTTGGTCGCGCGGCACGCCCACGGGGCCGCAGGCCTCGCAATGGATGATCGGGATCGGCGTGCCCCAGTAACGCTGGCGCGACACGCCCCAGTCGCGCAGGCGCCAGACGGTCGTGCCCTTGCCCCAGCCCTCGGCCTCGGCGCGGGCGATGACGGCGCCCTTGGCTGCTTCGATCTCCATCCCGTTCAGAAACTGCGAATGAACCATCCTGCCGGGGCCGGTATAGGCCTCGTCATGGATGGGCTTGTCCTCATCCCCTTCCGCCGCGACGACGCGGGTGACGGGCAGCATATATTTGCGCGCGAAGTCGAGGTCGCGCTGGTCATGCGCCGGGCAGGCAAAGACCGCGCCCGTGCCATATTCGATCAGCACGAAGTTCGCGACGAACACTGGCAGCTTCCACGACGGGTCGAGCGGATGCGCGACCGTCAGGCCGGTGTCGTACCCCTTCTTCTCCTGCGTCTCCACCTCGGCGGCGGCGGTGCCGGACTTGCGGCACTCATCGGCGAAAGCGGCGAGCCGCGCGTCCTTCGCCGCCAGCGCCAGCGCCAGCGGATGATCCGCCGCGATGCCGACGAAACTGGCGCCGAACAGCGTGTCGGGCCGGGTCGTGAACACCTCCAGCCCGTCGATGCCGTCCACGCTGTCGCTCAGGGCGAAACGGAACTGCAGGCCCTGGCTCTTGCCGATCCAGTTCTCCTGCATCAGGCGAACCTTCTCCGGCCACTGGTCCAGCGTGCCGAGGCCGTCGAGCAGGTCGTCGGCAAAGTCGGTGATCTTGAGGAACCACTGCGACAGCTTCTTCTTCTCGACCACCGCGCCGGAGCGCCAGCCGCGACCGTCGATCACCTGCTCATTGGCGAGCACGGTCATGTCGACCGGGTCCCAGTTGACCGCGCTTTCCTTGCGATAGACCAGCCCGCCGGCCAGCAGGTCGAGGAACAGCGCCTGTTCATGGCCGTAATAGTCGGGTTCGCAGGTCGCGAGTTCGCGGCTCCAGTCCAGCGCAAAGCCCAGCTTCTTCAACTGCGCGCGCATGGAGGCGATGTTCTCGCGCGTCCACGATCCCGGATGGACCTTCTTTTCCATCGCCGCATTTTCGGCGGGCATGCCGAAGGCATCCCAGCCCATGGGATGCAGCACGTCATGGCCGGTCATCCGCTTGTAGCGGGCCAGCACGTCGCCCATCGAATAATTGCGCACATGGCCGATGTGGATGCGCCCCGACGGATAGGGGAACATCTCCAGCACGTATGCGCGGGGCTTGGCGCTGGTGCCGTCGGCGCGAAAGCTCTGCGCCTCGTCCCAACGCCGCTGCCATCGGGCGTCCACCGCTGCCGGGTTGAACCGCCTGTCCATCATGCGAACTCCAAAATCTCTATTCGGCGGCGGCACCGCCGGGGTGCCGCCTGCAGTTTATAGGGGGTGTCAGCCCGCAATGGCGCGCTGGCGCAGGTCGCGGGCGCGGGTCAGGATGATTTCCTCGATCTTCTGCGTCGTGGCGGCCTGTACCGGCTGCTCGATCCACTGGCCGCCCGTCAGCACCTGCCGGCTCGCCGCGACCTGCAGCGCGTCGGCGCGCAAATCCTTGTCGAGGATGGACACGGTCAGCTTCATGCGCTCCGCCGGGGCATTGGGGTTCGCATACCAGTCGGTCACGATCACGCCGCCATTGGAATCGGTCTGGAGCAACGGCATGAAGCCCAGCGTGTCGAGCGTCGCGCGCCACAGATAGGCGTTGACGCCGATGGTCGTGACGTTGGACGCGGCGAGGTCGGCCTTGGGCCGCTCCTTCTTGCCGCCGCCACAGGCCGTCAGGCCCAGAACGGCCGTTGCCAGGCCGATAGCGGCCAAAGTCTTCGAGAGACGTGTCTTCGAAAGGCGGAACGATGTGACGTGCATGATCGGATGCGGTCCTGCTGGCTTCATATAGGCCGCTTGTATAGGGAAGCCCGCCAGCGGCACAAGCCTGCGCGACGACAGCCGTCCCGACCATTTGCAGAACCCGTGGCGGGCATCGGCATCCGACTGTGCGATTCATGCAACAATCCGATTAAAAACAATGCGCCGCTATGGTGAGTGCACCATTGGAAATGCTATCAGCGTTAGGAAGGTCGGGAAAACGACTCGCAACAATGATTTCAAAGGGGTTCGACAGGTGTTCGGTAACAGGGGCCGATTTGCAGCGGGAGCCGCGATTTTCGCGGGTATGACGCTTGCCTTGACGCCGGCCACCGGCCGCGTCGAATCGGTTCTGTCTGGTCGCGGCGGCGCCGTGTCCCTGACCACCTTGGGCAGCATCGGCTCGTTCACCCCCGTCACATCGGACGAGCGCCTTGCGCGCCGCTATGCGCAGGCTGTCAGCACGTCGCGTTCGCAGGGCTTTCGCTTCACCCCCACCGTTGGTTCGATGAGCGGTCGCCGTTCGATCACCGTGGTTGTGCGTGCGCCCGACCTCACGGTCATTGCCAATGGCCGTGGCAATCCGTCCACGTCGATCGGCCTCGGCCCGGTCGCCTATAATCTGGGTTCGTCGCGTGGGCTGAGCCGGTTCGCGACGGAAATCTCCAGCTCGCGGATGGACTCGGTGCCGCTGGTTTCGCATTCGGCCCTGACGCCGCCGCGCAGTTTCAAGCTGGAAAGCCAGAAGCGCCTCTCGACCAATATCGAGCTGGAGAGCCTGATGGCGGTCGGCGCCGCGCCGCAGACGATTGTGGGTGAAAAGACCTATGCCGTCGATGTCGGCAGCAGCTACGCACTGACCCGCAACCTCGATGTGACGGCAGGTGTCCGCTATCGCGGTCGCCAGAACCGTCTCGGCGCGATCACCGACGACGCGCAGGACAGCCAGGCCGTCTATCTGGGCACGACCTTCAAGTTCTAAAGGTCGGGGTCCCGGCCTTCCGGTTGGGTTAGTTCACATCTTCCCTGCACATATAGAGCGCATCCGGGCCATAGGATGCGTGCAGCTTCGCCGCGATCGCCGCATCCGCCACAGCCTCGAACCCGCGTGAGGCCCAGAAACTGTCCGCACCGCCCACCGCGACGAGGCAGGTTTCGGCAAAGCCCGCACACCGCGCTCGATCCAGTGCCAGAGCAACACCGCTCGCCCCCGCACCCGTCCCCCGCGCATCGGGCAGGAGGGCAAGGTCGTGGAGATAATAGCTGTCCGCCTCCACCGGGATCGCGCTCAGCAGGCCGCCCAGCGGCGGCGGCTGCATCCGTCGCCACGGGTGGGTGATGAGATAGCCCAGGGCCGCCCCGTCTCGCTCGAACAGGAAACACCCCGCCGGATAGAGTCGCAACCGTTCGGCATAGACCTCCACCGGCTCGGTGTAGCGGCCATGGATCGCATCGGACAGCGCGCCGACCTGCCGCAAATCGGCTTCCTCCATCGCCCGCCAGATCGGTTCCATCAGGGACTCCTACCGAGTGAACGCGTCGATAGCGCCGAAACCCGACGCACCCAGCGCACGGATCAGCGGCCCATGGCGGCGCGCGACGCCGCCCAGCGCCATGACCGGCACAGTCGCACGGCGGGCAAGCGGGGAAAACCGGCCTGCGCCAAGCGGACGGCTGCCCGGATGGGAGCGTGTCGCAAACAGTGGTGAGACAAAGACAAGATCGGCCCGCGCCCGCCGCGCCGCCCAAAGTTGCCGCATGTCGTGCACAGCCATGCTGCGCGGCAGCCGCGACTTGCGCCCGGTTGTGCTGCCGCCATGGCTGCCATCCGCTCCCCATGCCGCCGCCTGACTCGCAGGCCCCGCGACGAACAGCACCAGTCCCCGCCGCACCGCAATCCGGCGGAGCGCATCGAACAACGCCCGCCGCGCCGGCTCGGACAGGCTGTGATGGCGCAGCACGATCTCGCTCCCGCGCGGCAACCGTCCCGCCGCCCGGTACAGGCGATCCTCCGCCACGCGCTCGTCGGTCATCAGCCAGAGCGTCGGCAGGGCGCGAGTTGGGCGTTGGCGCGGTCGCATCGCCCGCCTATAGCAGCCCGCATGACGACCGACAGCCCCACCCTCGACGCCGCGCGCGCGCGCCTTGACGATATTCGCGACGGCATTGCCGCCATGGCGCAGGTCGCGGGGCGCAAAGCCGCCGACGTGACCCTGATCGCCATCTCCAAGACGAAGGAGGCGGCCGACATCGAACCGCTGATCGCGGCGGGCCAGCGCGTGTTCGGGGAAAATCGCGTGCAGGAGGCGCAGGGAAAATGGCCTGCGCTGCGCGACCGTCACCCCGGCATCCTCCTCCACATGGTCGGCCAGTTGCAATCGAACAAGGCGGAGGAAGCCGTCGCCCTGTTCGACGCCATCCACGGCGTCGACCGCCCCTCGCTGGTCGGTGCGCTGGCCAGGGCGATGGACAAGGCGGGGCGGCGTCCCGATTGCTTCATCCAGGTCAATATCGGCGACGAGGTGCAAAAGGGCGGCGTCGCGGTCGCCGACCTGCCCGCCCTGCTGGCCGAGGCGCGCGGTGCTAACCTGCCCGTGGCGGGCCTGATGTGCGTGCCCCCCGCCGATGTGGAGGCCGCCCCCTATTTCGCCTTGCTCGCCAAGCTGGCGCGCGACAATGGCGTAACCGGCCTCTCCATGGGCATGTCGCAGGATTATGAGACGGCGGTGATGCTGGGCGCGACCCATGTGCGCGTCGGCACCGCGCTGTTCGGCGCCCGACCCAAGCAATTGGGGCCGGGCGAGATCCAGATCCGCTGGCGGCAGGACTGAATCTCTCCTCTCACGCCGTCTCGCATAAGGCCGTGAGCTGGTCGGCGCAGGTGCCCCAGCCATCGGTAAAGCCCATGGCCTCGTGCTGCTCCATCGCTTCGGTCGTCCAGTGGCGCGCGCGGGCGGTGTAGCGGGTGCCTTCGCCCTCCGGCTCGATCTCCCAGATGCCGACCATGAACGGCCCCTGCGGTTCGAGCGCGGTATTGAGCGCATCGGTGGTGACGAACCGCCGCCCCTCCTCATAAGCGAGGTAGATGCCCTCCTGCGGCATGACCTCGCCATCGGGACCGAGCATGGTCATGGAGGCACGCCCGCCTGCCCGGCGATCCTGCTCCACAATCTCCACCCGCCACGGTTTCGGGCACCACCATTCGGTCTGGCGCTCGGTCAGGACATGCCACACCTTTTCCGGCGGCGCGGCGATGAAACGGGTGACGGAAAGTTCCTTCAGCCCGTCCACAGTCTCGGTCGTCATAGATCCTCCATCTTTCCATAGGGCTTTGTGATGAGTTCGAGGACATGGCCGTCGGGGTCTTCGAAATAGAAACCCCGGCCACCCCAATGATGGTTGATCGCCTGCGCCTGCGTGCGCGCGGGATCGGCCCACCAGTTCAGGCCCAGAGCCTGTATCCGGGCAAAGCCGGCGTCGAATTCCGCATCGCTGACGAGAAAGGCATAATGCTGGGCCGCGATGGTCCCCGTCTTCTCCATGAAGTCGACCGACACGCCATTGGCGAGCGGCACCACCAGAAAATGGCCGAAAGGCTGGGCGGGCGGCAGGCCCAATATGTCGGTGAGGAAGGCGGCCGAGCGATGTTTGTCGCTGCACCAGATGATCGTGTGATTCAGCTCCGCCACGACACGCCTCCTGTTCTTCTCAATCCCGGTCGGGCGCACCGAGCGGGAAATATTGGCGATAGGGTCGTCCCCCATCCACCGCCCGCGCCACCGACGGGCGAGCGAGCAGGCGAGCACGATAGGCTTTCAGGCGGGGATGGCTGTCAGGGATCGCATGCACCCAGTCGGCATAGAATAGTGACGGCGCCGCCGCACAATCGGCCATGGTGAACTCCGCTCCGCAGGCCCAGTCGGCATCGGGCAGGCTCTCGTCCAGCCAGCCATAGATGCTGTCCAGTCCCGCCTTCGCCGCCGCGATCCGCTTCTGGTCGGGGTTCTCCGCATCGAACAGATGCTCGTTCACGACCTGCTGCATCACGCCCATGACATGATTGTCGAACACCCGATCCATGAAGCGGACCTGTAGCGCGGCATCCGGGTCGGCGGGGATCAGGCGGCCGTGGCCGGGCGAAAGCCGGTCGATATGCTCGATGATGATCGAGGATTCGATATAGGTGCCCGTCTCGTCCACCAGAACCGGGAATGTGGCGAGCGGCCAGAGCCGTGCCAGCGCCTCCCGTTCCGGCCCCGGCTCCACCACACGATAGGTGAAGTCGACATGCTTTTCGTACAGCGCGATCTGCGCCTTCCAGCTGTAGGAGGAAAAGGGGTGGCCGAAAAATTCAGGCATGCCCTGCCTCCCCTGCCGCCGCTGCCTCGATCGCGGCGATGTCGATGCGGTGCATGGTCAGCATCGCCTCCGACACGCGCCGCGCGACATCGCGGTCGGGCGAGGCGATCAGTTCGGTCAGGCGGCTGGGCGTGATCTGCCAGTTCATGCCCCAGCGGTCCTTGAGCCAGCCGCAATTGCTCTGGCTCCCGCCTCCTGCGATCAGCGCGTCGGACAGGCGGTCGGTTTCCGCCTGATCTGCGGTCGCGATCTGGAAACTCACCGCTTCGGTAAAGGGGAATTGCGGGCCACCGTTGAGGCCGACGAACTTCATGCCCGCCAGCGTGAACTCCACGACCAGCACCGCCCCCTCCTTCATCGAAGGATTGTCGGAAGGCGCCCGGACGATGGAGTCGATGCGGCTGTCGGGCAGCAGCGCGGTGTAGAGGGTCGCGGCCTCCTCTGCCGTACCGTCATACCAGAGGCACGGGGTGATCTTGCTCATGCTGTGTCTCCCTCGATGGAGTATCGCGCGCCTATGCCTTGCGCGCGCCCACCAGTCCGAAATGCGCGCCCTGCGGGTCGATCGCGTTCATGGCGAAATCGCCGCCGGGGATTTCATTGGGGCCGTGGACGATCGTGCCGCCATTGCCCTCGATCACCGCCTTCGCCGCGTCGATGTCGGGCACGCGGAAATATTGCGTCCAGTGTGGTGGCCCCATTTCGGCGGTGCCGGTCATGATCGCGCCGATCATGCCGCCGGTCGGGCTGCTGTGGCGGATGAAATCATAAGTGCCCATCGGCCCCATGTCCATTTCACCCTCCTTGGTCCAGCCGAAACGCGTGCCATAGAAATGCCATGCCGCCTTCTGGTCGGAGGTGGTGAGTTCATTCCATGCACAATGGCCTACGCGCGGCTTGTCGTAGGAAAAGGCGAGGCTCTCCCCTTCGCCTTGCGGCTTCATGACATAAAAGGGCGCGCCCTGCGGGTCCGCCACCATCGCGATGCGCCCGACATTGGGTATGTCCATGGCGGGCATCGTCACGGAGCCGCCGCCATGTTCGATGCTCTCCACCGCCTTGTCGACATCGTCCACCGACACATAGCCGAGCCATGTGGGCCTCGCCCCGTGACTTGCCATATCGGGCGTGATCGCCATCAGGCCGCCAACGCTGTTCTCGCCCATGTTCAGGATACGATAGTCCATGCCGGGCTGGCCGCTGTCGACGGTGCTCCACCCCACCACCTTGGCGTAGAAGGCGGTCGCCGCATCCGCATCGGACGTCAGCAGCTCGTACCAGATATAGTCACCGTGCGAATTGGCCATGTCACTTCTCCAGCGTAACGACGGGCGAAAAGCCGCCATAGATCATGCGAGCGCCGTCAAACGGCATCGGGTTGTTTTCCGGTTTCAGGCGGTCGTCGGTTTGCATGAGGTCGTTCGTGCGCGCCATGGCGGCGTCGCGCGTAGCCTTGTCCGGCCATTCGATCCACGAGAAGACCACCGTCTCCTCCGCCGTCGCCTTCACCGCGCCGCGAAAGTCGGTCTGCTTGCCATCGGGCACATCGTCGCCCCAGCATTCGAGGATGCGCAGGGCGCCCAGTTCCAGGAAAACGCTGTCGCACGTCTTCGCGTGGTCGATGAACTTCTGCTTGTCGGCGGTCGGGACCGCGATGACGAATCCGTCTACGTAGGTCATGATCCTTGTCCTCTCAGAGTGATTTCAAGCCGTATGACTATCCGGCGACTCGGAAATCACGGCAAACGAACAGCTGTGACGGGCAGGAGCGCCCGCAGTGTCGGCGACCGCAGCCACAGCCCGCCCCACAGGAGCAGGCCGAGGTAGACGCCGAACAATATGTGGCTGAACAACGGGCTGGCGATCCGCACATGGCTCGCCACCGCGCCGCCCAGATAGGCGGTCAGGAACAGCGCACCGAGCAGCGCGGTGCGCGGCCAGATGTAGAGGAGGGTGCCGACCAGCGTCAGGCCGCCCAGCATCCGCGCGGTCCCCGCGTCGGTCGGCCAGCCCATTTGCGCCATCGTCTCACCCACCGCCGGGATGGGCGGAAATTTTATGCCCGCATCCATCAGCAGGAACAGCACGACGATGGTGCTGAATATGCGCCCGGTGATCGTCATCCAGCGCGGGTTGGTCCCTGGCGTCATGGCTGTCATCCTCTCCTCCTATCCTATATCCTATTTATGCGGTTTCCGCTTGTCCTGCGGCCACTGCCGCCTCGACATCCATCCACATCGGTTCCCAGATGTGGCCGTCGGGATCGGCATAGGATCGACCGTACATGAAACCATGATCCTGCACTGAATTGGGATCGGCGATACCGCCCGCCTCGACCGCGCGCCGGACCGTCTCGTCTACCGCCTCCCGGCTCTCCTCCGACACGCAAAAGGCCGCCTGCGCATGGGTATGCGCGTCGATGATCCGGCGGTCGGTGAAGGTCGCGAAACGTTCATGGGTGAGCAGCATCGCGTGAATCGTGTCGGAGAAGGAAACCGACGCCGCGCTATCGTCCGCGAAGCGCGGATCGGGCCTCGCGCCGACCGCCGTGTAGAAGGTCAGCGACCGCTTCAGGTCGGTCACGGGCAGGTTCACGAAGATCATCCTGGGCATCGCACCACTCCTTTTCTCCGGCTCCGGGGTCTGCGCCCCGACTCGATGTTGCAAAGCATGACGCAAGAGATTACATTACGCAACTATGGAGTTAGAAAAAATAACTATTGGTCGCAAAAAGGCGAAAAAGCGGGGCTATCAGGACGCCTGCGGCATGGCCCATGCGATGGATCTGATCGGGGACCGCTGGGCATTGGCGATCGTGCGGGAGCTTATGCTGGGTGCGCGGCGATTCGGTGACTTGCGCGCCGACCTGCCCGGCCTGAGCGCCAATGTGCTGACGCAGCGGCTGGGCGAGTTGGAGGCCGATCACATAGTTGCGCGGCGCAAGTTGCCGCCCCCCGCCAATGTGCAGGTCTATGAACTCACCCCATGGGGCTATGAGGCGGAACCGATCATCCAGGAACTCGGTCGCTGGGCCGCGCGCTCACCGGGGCATGACGCCACCTTGCCGATCAGCGGCGTGTCCATCCTGCTGTCACTGCGCACGATGATCCGGCACGAGACGATCGGCGACCTGCGCCTGATCATAGGCTTTCGCTGGGGGGCGGAGGACTATGTGGGACAGCTCGACGAAGCGGGGTTGCACATCGCGCGCGGCGCAGCGGAGGAAGGTGACATCCTCTTCGCGGGCGCGCCCAACGCCTTCGCCGCCTATATCTATGGCGACGTGCCAGTGGAGCAACTGAGCGGCGCACTGACCGTCAGCGGGGATGCGGAACTGGCCCGGCGCTTTGCCGGATTATTCGGTTTGCCGCCGAAATTTTCGCCTCCCACCCCGCCCTCCACCTGAGTTCTGCTCGACAGCCCTCGCTTCACCGCATAAGGCCGTCGGAACAAAGGGGGATCACACAGCTATGGTCGCGACCGTTGCCACCGTCGCCTATCAGGGCCTTGAGGCGCGCGCCGTCGAGGTCCAGTGCCAGTTGGTTGCCGGCCTGCCCAATTTCATCGTCGTCGGCCTGCCGGACAAGGCGGTGGCGGAAAGCCGGGAGCGGGTGCGCAACGCCATCGCCGCCATCGGCCTATCGCTGCCGCCCAAGCGGATCACGGTGAACCTCTCCCCCGCCGACCTGCCCAAGGAGGGATCGCATTTCGACCTGCCCATCGCGCTGGCCCTGCTCGCCGCCATGGGCGTGGCGGATGCGGAGACGCTGGCGGGCTATTGCGTGGTGGGCGAACTGGCGCTGGACGGACGGGTCGCGCCCTCGCCCGGCGTGCTGCTGGCCGCGATCCACGCGGGCGCCAACGACCTCGGCCTGATCTGCCCGGCGGCACAGGGACCGGAGGCGGCATGGGCGGGCAATGTCGAGGTGCTGGCCGCGCCCGACCTCATCTCACTCCTCAACCATCTCAAGGGACAGGGCCTCCTGGCCCTGCCGCAAGCGGGCGAGGTCGATCCGCCGCGCATGGGCGCAGACCTGCGGCAGGTGAAAGGGCAGGAAACGGCCCGGCGCGCGCTGGAGATCGCGGCGGCAGGCGGACACAACCTGCTGTTCGTCGGGCCTCCCGGCGCGGGCAAGTCGCTGATGGCGAGTTGTCTGCCCGGCATCCTGCCGCCGCTGACGCCGGAGGAGGCGTTGGAGGTATCCATGGTCGCCAGCGTGGCGGGAACGCTGACGGGAGGACGGATCAGCCGCGACCGCCCATTCCGCGCACCGCATCACAGCGCATCCATGGCCGCGCTGGTCGGTGGCGGACTGAAGGTCAAACCGGGCGAGGCCAGCCTCGCGCACCTCGGCGTCCTCTTCCTCGACGAATTGCCAGAGTTTCAGCGCGCCGTGCTCGATTCGCTGCGCCAGCCGCTGGAAACGGGGGAGGTGACGGTGGCGCGCGCCAATGCCCATGTCGCCTTTCCGGCGCGGGTACAATTGGTCGCGGCGATGAATCCCTGCCGCTGCGGCCACTTGGGCGACCCGGCCCTCGCCTGCTCGCGCGCACCCAAATGCGCGGCGGATTATCAGTCCAAGGTGTCGGGGCCGCTGCTCGATCGTATCGACCTGCATATCGAGGTAGGCGCCGTCACCGCCGCCGACCTCGTCCTGCCGCCGCCGACCGAGGGATCGGTGGAAGTCGCCGCACGAGTCGCGGCGGCGCGAAATGTACAGACGGCGCGGCGATTGGGTCCCGGCGGCGGCGCGCGCACCAACGCCGAACTGGAAGGCCCCGCGCTCGACGCCGTGGCGACGCCGGATGAGGCAGGACGACAGTTACTGGCGGAAGCGGCGGCGCAGATGCGGCTGACCGCGCGCGGTTATACCCGCGTGTTGCGCGTGGCGCGGACGATTGCCGATCTGGCGGGCGCAGAGACGGTGGGGCGCATCCATGTGGCGGAGGCGCTGAGTTACCGACGACGGGCGCCGGTGAATTGAGAGATCGCTCGCCCCGTCAACCGACAGCCTCTCCCTCACTCGCCACCAGCTTGAGGTCTGCGCCCTTGTGCATGAACCGCCCCGCGACCTGTGCGCCTGCCGCGATGCTGATCGTCGCATAGACCACGTCGCCGGTGATCCGGGCGCTCGGCTCCACGATCAGTTCGTCGGCGGTGATCCCGCCCTCGACATGGCCTGCGATGCGCGCGCTGTTCGCGGTGATATTGCCGATGACATGGCTGTCCGGTCCCTGCGCCAGCGCGGCGCAGGCGATATTGCCCTCCACCCGGCCATCGACATGCAGATCGACCGACGCCTCGACATCGCCCCGGATGGTGACGTCCGCACCGATCAGGGAGAAGGGTATCTGCCTAGCCCCGGTCGCTGGGCCGGGCACCGCGCGTGCCGGGGCCTTGGGAGACGTCTTGTCGGGCTTCGAGAACATGGTTTCTGGCCTCCAGAAAAGGACGGGGATCGACCGCCGCACCGTTGACGCGCACTTCGAAATGGAGGTGGGTGCCGGTCGAGCGGCCCGTCGATCCCATGCGCGCGATCTGCTGCCCGCGCGTCACGATCTGGCCGGGACGCGCCACAAAGCCGGAAAGATGCGCGTAACGGGTCATGATGCCATGGCCATGATCGACCTCGACGCAATTGCCATAGCCGCTGCGCTGGCCGACGAAGCTGATCCGTCCCTCCGACGCGGCGAGGATCGGCTGGCCATAGGCGCCGGGGAAATCGAGGCCCGCATGAAAGGCGGCGAGGCCGTTGAACGGATCGCGGCGATAGCCATAGGAGCTGGTCAGTATCGGCGACATCGTCGGGCGACCCGATGGCAGGACGCCCAATGCCGCCTCCATCGTCGCCAGCCGGTCGAGCAACGCGGCGAGCGAACGCAACCGCGTATCCTCTCGGATCGCCACGGCATGGGACGCGGGAATGAACGGCCCGCCTACGCCTGTGCGAGCAGCGCCGCGCCCGGCAAGCTGGCGCGGATTGAGTCCAACCTCGCGAATCGCTGCCTCGACCTCGGCCAAACGAGCATGGGCCGCATCGCCCAGCGCGCGGGCGAACCGCTGCTGACGCTCACGCAACATGGCGAGGCGCGCGGAGCCGGTCAGCGCGCCGATCTTGCGCGGCCTGGATGGGGGCGTGGCATCGCCCTTGCCGATCACGCTCGACGGATCGACATCGGACCCGAAATGGCTTTTCATCAGCGCGTCGAGCGCGTCCTGCCGCTGCTCCAGATCGCTGGCGACAGTATCGACCGACCGGCGATCAGCGCGGGCATGCGCCGCCGCGCTGGCGACCGCCGATTGCTGTGCCGCTACGGCGGACTGCTGCGCGCTGAGCGACATTTGCCGCATCAGCATCGCGCCCATCACGATCATCCAGGTGCCGAGCACCATGGCGACGACGGACAGGGCCGTGATCTGCATGCGTGTGGTGATCCGCGCGAACCGGACAGTCCCGCCCGCACGAACAAAGATTTCTCGTTCCGGCACCAGCGCGCGCAAACGCGCAAGGGCACCGGCCCTTGATATGGATTTTTGCACTGTCGACCCGAATTTTTATCTTGAGCCCCACGCTCGGCCAGCGACGTACCAGAGCGGGGCCATGCCTCCGAATCCGACTCCCCGGCGGCAGGATGAGTCGAAACGTTGTCAGGACGAATCGAATTTTATCTGTGCTGCAGAGCAATAAAATCTTCAGAGGCGTGACATTTTCGTCGCGCGACTCGGATCAGGCGGCCTTGGCCTCCAGGGCGAAGACATTGACCCGCTGCGCCACCAGATAGGCCGATCCAAAGATACTCATGAAGCTGATGTCGGTGGCGTCCCGTCCCGTGGCGATGCGGATGAAATGCTCCTCCGGCGCCATGCGCGCGGGGTCGATCAGGTGCCACTGGCCGTCCAGATGCACCTCCACCACCGCATGGAAATCCTGTGGGTCGAGGCCGGGAGCATACACCGAGACGGCGCGCGCGGGGATACCCGCCGCACGCGCGAACGCGATCATCAGATGGGCATAGTCGCGGCACACGCCCCGCCGCGCCAGAAACGTATCGACAGCGGTCGTCGCCGCGTCGCTCGCGCCCGGCGTGTAGGTCATGTGGCTGCAGATCCAGTCGGCCATCGCCTCCACCTTGTCGCCGTCCGTCTCCTGCTGGAACGTGTCATAGACGAACTGCTCCAGACGGTCGGACTCGCAATAGCGGCTGGGAAAGAGGCAGGGCACCGCCTCCGCGGGCAGGTCCACGCGCGGCCCGACCGACTTTCCGGCGAACGACGTCTTCGCCCGCACAACGTCCACCTCCGCCACATAATCCACCGTCACCCGGTCATGGCCGTGGAACCAGGTGCGAATGCCCTTGTCGAGCGGGTCGGTGAGCGGCTGCATCGGCTCCGCGCCATTGACCAGCAGATTGTCGCTCAGCAGCGCCTGATCCTCCATCGGGATCACCTGCACCGCCAGCAATATGTCGGCGGGCGCGGGCAGGTCGTAGGTCATCAGCACTTCGATGCGAGCACGCATTACAGGGGTCGGCCTTTCGTTCGGGTAATGGGGGTTTTCTGACAAACTCGACAGGACGGTCGCCGTTTCATACGGGCGGCCGATTGCAGAAATAACAGGCGTAAAGCCTGTCGGTCAGGGTTCGACGATGCAGCCGAAGCCCGGCACCAGCCGCGCCGATCGGTGGGCGAGCATCGGCACGCTGGCGTTCACGCCCTTGCCGTCGGAGCGGTCGGACAGGTTGACGAGGCCCATGCCGTCCAGATGCGCGAAATCGCGGCGGCAACTGTCCAGCCCGCGCCCCTCCACCTGACGGCAGGAGCAGGCGACACGCGCACCGAATCCGGCGGCGATCCACGCGCGATGCTGCCAGCCGGACCAGTTCCACCAGCAAAAGACAAACAGGATGAACACAGCCGCAAAGGCCGGGAGCTTCCAGTCGAAACGCCTATTCATGATTTCCCTTCAGAGCGGGTGTTCCCCAAGTCGTGCCCCGCCTCTAAAGGCGTCACGATGAATCCGAAACCGCTTTCGCATCGCCGCCCCATCTGCCTGAGCGCCTGCCTGATCCCGCCGCTGCTGGCGCTCGCGGGATGCGGGGGCACGCGGGCGACCGATGCGCAGGCGCCCGGCGCCTATATCGGCGATACGGACGTAGGCCGCGATTCGCTGCGCGAGGCGGTCGAGCCGTTGTTCGACCCCGATGTGGAGCACAGTTCGGGCGAGACGCGCGCCGTGATCGTCCTGCACGATGGCAAGGTGGTGGCGGAACGCTATGCCCCCGGTTTTACGGCCGAGACAAAGCATCTGAGCTGGTCCGTCGCCAAGACGGTGACGGCGGTGCTGGTGGGCATCATGGTGTCCGATGGCCGCCTGAGCCTCGACGAGCCGGTGCCCGTCCCGGCCTGGCGTCACGGCGCGGACCCGCGCGGCGCGATTACGTTGCGCCAGATGCTCACCATGTCGTCGGGCATCGAGCATAATGAGAATAAGGGACCGCTGGAGAATACCGACACGCTGCGCATGCTGGTGGGCGACGGCGCGGGCGACATGGCCGCCTATGCCGAATCGAAGCCGCTGGCGCAGGCGCCCGGCAAGGAGTTCCTGTACAGCAGTGCGACGACGCTGATCCTGTCCGACATGCTGACGCGGATGCTGACCAACAGCGAGCGGCCACAGGATCGTCGTGACGCGATGATGCGCTTCATCCAGCAGCGGCTGATCGAGCCGGTGGGCCTCAAAAGCCTCACCCCGGAATTCGACGCGCATGGCACGATGGTCGGCGGGGCGTTCATCCATATGACCGCGATGGACTATGCCCGGCTGGGCGAGATGCTGCGCCGGGGCGGACTGGCGCGCGGGCGGCAGATCGTCTCGCAACGCTGGGTCCAGTTCATGACGCGGCCGTCCGCGGCGAAGGAGGGCTATGGCGGCCATGTCTGGCTCAACCGACCGGGGTCGGAGAAAATCATGTTCGTGGACGACGCCGCGCGCAGCGTCTTCGCGGCCAACGGCCTGCGCGGCCAATATGTCATCGTCTCGCCCGCTCAGGGGCTGACCATCGTGCGGCTGGGCGTGACCAGCGATGAGGAATTGCCGGTGCTGCGCGAGCGGCTGGGCCGGATTCTGCGCAAGTTTCCGGGTGGGTGAGGGTGATTAGCTTTCGGCCAGAAGTGGACGTCGCTTCACATCCGTTCGTTTCGAGCAAGGTTCGAGCGTAGTCGAGAACCGGTGTCGAGAAATCAGCGCCGTGCCACCGTTCTCGATACGTCTTCTCGACAAGCTCGAAGTCCCGAACGGCGAGGGTTTAGCAGACAATCCCTAATCC
This sequence comes from Sphingobium sp., assembly GCA_036383715.1. Lineage (GTDB taxonomy): Bacteria > Pseudomonadota > Alphaproteobacteria > Sphingomonadales > Sphingomonadaceae > Sphingobium. The sequence goes on from DASVNT010000030.1 coordinate 73,499, forward strand.
ACCAGATCCTCGATCAACCCCCGCCCCTCCTCGCTCGACCAATCCATCGCGCCCGCCACGCGCACCACTTCCTTGCCCTCCCGGTCATAGAGGACCGACGTCGGCAACAGGCCGGTGGCGTAGTGAAAGCCCAGTTGATTCTCCGGGTCGCGCCATGCGCCGAGGTTCGGCAGCTTGTTCTTCTTAAAGAAGGCCGTGATCTGCGCCGGTTCGCCGGTATCCTGCGAGACGGTCAGCACCTGCAGCCCCTTGGCCTTATACGCCGCCGCAATGCCGTTCAGCATCGGCATCTCCGCCACGCACGGCCCGCACCATGTCGCCCACAGGTTGACGAGCACCGGCTTGCCCTTGAAATCGGCCAGCGTCACATCCTTGCCCGCCGGATCGCTGAACACCACGTCGGGCGCGTCCGTGCCTTTGTGGCTATTGTCCAGCTTGGGCGAGAAATCCGCCTTTCCGGCGCCGCCGCCCTGCACCTCGCCTGAGGTGACTTCGCCCGATGTCGGCGCGGCGGCATCATTGGCGGCGGGGGCGGCATTGCCTTGCCCGTTTTCGCCGGATCGCCTATCGCAGCCGCCGGACATGAGGGTTATCCCGCAGAGCAGGAGCAAGGCGATTTCGGAGCGCAAGACAATCTCCCCTTCGGAGGGTGCGAACAGCATGTGGGGCGGCCGTTTCGCGGAAGGTCCGGCGGCCGTGATGCGGGAGATAAATGCCTCGATCCCCTTCGACAAGCGAATGTGGCGGCAGGACGTCGCAGGCTCGATCGCGCACGCCACCATGCTGGGCGCGCAGGGCATCATCGAGCAGGCGGACGCCGACACGATCATCGACGGCCTGGGCCAGGTCGCCGCCGATTATGAGCAGGGCGGCGTGCCCGTCGATCTCGCCCTCGAAGATATTCACATGGTCACGGAAACGCGGCTGGCCGAGAAGATCGGGCCGACGGCGGGCCGTCTTCACACCGCGCGGAGCCGCAACGATCAGGTGGCGACCGACTTCCGCCTCTGGGTCCGCGACGCCATCGACGAGGTGGACGCAGGGCTCGCCACGCTTCAGCGCGCGCTGGTCGAGCGGGCGGCGGAGCATGCCGACGCGATCATGCCGGGCTTCACCCACCTCCAGTCCGCGCAGCCGGTGACTTTGGGTCATCACCTGATGGCCTATTATGAGATGCTGCGCCGCGACCGCTCGCGCTTTGCCGATGCGCGGGCGCGCGGCAATGAATGTCCGCTGGGCGCGGCGGCGCTGGCGGGCACCGGCTTTCCGGTGGACCGCCATGCGACGGCGGCGGCGCTGGGCTTTGCCAAGCCGACGGACAACAGCCTCGATTCGGTGTCCGACCGCGACTTCGCGCTCGACTACCTCATGGCCGCGACGCAATGTTCGCTGCACCTGTCGCGGCTGGCGGAGGAATTCATCATCTGGGCCAGCCAGCCCTTCGGCTTCGTCTCGCTGCCCGATGCCTATTCGACCGGCAGCTCGATCATGCCGCAAAAGCGCAACCCCGACGCCGCCGAACTGGTGCGCGGCCATGCCGGGCGGATCATGGGCTGCATGACGTCGCTGTGCGTCACGATGAAGGGCCTGCCGCTCGCCTATTCCAAGGATATGCAGGACGACAAACCTCCCTTGTTCGAGGCGCATGACCTGCTCGGCCTCTGCATCGCGGCAATGGCGGGCATGGTGGACAAGGTGACGTTCCGTACCGAGCGGATGCGCGGCCTCGCCGAAAGCGGTTTCGCGACCGCCACCGACCTCGCCGACTGGCTCGTCCGCGAAGCGAAAGTGCCGTTCCGCGAGGCGCACCATATCACGGGCCGCGCGGTCAAGGCGGCGGAGGATGCGGGCGTGCCCCTCTCCGACCTGTCGCTCGACACGCTGCGCGCCATTGACGAGCGGATCGGGGAAGGCGTCTATGGCGTGCTGACCGTCGATGCGTCCGTCGCCAGCCGCCGCAGCCATGGCGGCACCGCCCCGGATCAGGTGCGCGCGCGGATCGCCGATGCCCGCGCCGTGCTGGGCAAGGAGTGAACCCCATGAAGCGTTCCGCCACCCTGTTGCTCATCGCCACGCTGGCGCTCGGCGCCTGCGGGCGCATGGGGCCGCTGGAACGGACCAAGGGGATGAAGCCGCTGCCCGTCGCGACCGGCGCCTCCCGCCCCGCGACCGCGGCCGAACTGATCAGGCCGAATATCCAGACCCGGCCGCAGCGCAACGTCGATATCCTCTCCCGCTCCGACCGGCGAGCGGAAGACCCGTTCGACAAGCCACCCGGCGCCGACAATGGCCGTTACCGGCCCCAGGACTGAACCCATGGATCATTTTCTCTACAAGGACGGCGTGCTGCACGCCGAAGACGTTCCGCTGCCGCTGATCGCGGATCAGGTGGGCACACCCGTCTATATCTATTCGCGCGCCACGCTCGAACGCCACGCGCAGGTGTTCAGCGACGCGCTCTCCGGCCTGCCGCGCAAGCACATCGCCTTCGCCATCAAGGCCAACCCCAACATCGCCGTGCTGAAAGTGCTGGCGAAACAGGGCTTCGGCGCGGACGTGGTGTCGGGCGGCGAAGTCGCACGCGCCGTCGCGGCGGGCATGAAGCCGGAGGACATCGTCTTCTCCGGCGTCGGCAAGACGCGCGGCGAGATGGAATATGCCCTGTCTGTGGGCGTGGGCCAGTTCAACCTGGAACTGGAGGAGGAAGGCTTCGCCCTTGCGGAGATCGCGGCGGCCATGGGCAAGACCGCCAATGCCACGCTGCGTGTCAACCCGGACGTGGACGCTGGCACCCACGCCAAGATCTCGACCGGCAAAAAGGAAAACAAGTTCGGCGTCGCCATTGACGAAGCCAACGGCATTTTCGACCGTCTCGGCGGCACGCCCGGCATCGCGCTGCGCGGCCTGGCCTGCCACATCGGCAGCCAGTTGTTCGACCTCGGCCCGATGGAGGCCGCCTATGGCCGCGTCGGCGCAAAGGTCGCTGAACTGCGCGGTGCAGGCCATGGCATCGACCGGGTCGACCTCGGTGGTGGCCTCGGCGTGCCCTATGAGCGCGACAAGGTGCCGCCCAGCCCCGCCGATTACGGCGCGATGGTGGAGCGCGCCACAAAGGGCTGGGACGTCACCCTGATGTTCGAGCCGGGCCGCGTGATCGTGGGCAATGCGGGCATTCTCCTGACCCGCGTCATCTGGGTGAAGCCGGGTGCAGTGAACCCCTATATCATCGTGGATGCGGCGATGAACGACCTCGCCCGCCCCGCCATGTACGACGCCTGGCATGATTTCGAGGCGGTGGTGCCGACCGGCGAGCGCATGGTCGCCAATATCGCGGGCCCCGTGTGCGAAAGCGGCGACACCTTCGCCATGGGCCGCGACATCGATGCGGTGAAAAGCGGCGACCTCGCCATCTTCCGCACCGCGGGGGCCTATGGCGCGACCATGGCGAGCACCTACAACAGCCGTGCGCTGGTGCCGGAAGTCATGGTCGATGGCGATAAATTCGCAGTGGTCGCGGAGCGCATCGCGCCGGAGACGATCATCGCCGCCGAGCATGTGCCGGACTTTTTGCAGGATTGAGGAGGAGGGCGGCGGGGTCCGCCCTCAACCACCCTTCGCATAATAGCGCGCCCGGAAACCGTCTCCGAACGCTGCCAGCCGGTCTTCCGCAATGGCATCGCGCAGGCCCTGCATCATCTCCTGATAGAAATGCAGATTATGCTGCGTCATCAGCATCGCCCCCAGCATCTCGCCCGATTTGACGAGGTGGTGGAGGTAGGCGCGCGACCATGTGGCGCACACCGGACACCCGCAATCCGCGCTGATCGGGGCCAGGTCCTCGGCATGTTTCGCATTGCGGATATTGACCGGCCCGTCCCAGGTGAAGGCCTGTCCGTTGCGCCCCGACCGGGTCGGCAGCACGCAATCGAACATGTCGATGCCGCGCTCCACCGCGCCGACGATGTCGTCGGGCTTGCCCACGCCCATCAAATAACGCGGAGACTCGGCGGGGAGATGGCCAACACAATGGTCGAGGCAACCGAACATCGCCTCCTGCCCCTCACCCACCGCCAGCCCGCCAACCGCATAGCCGTCGAAGCCGATATCAATCAGCGCGTCGGACGATGCCTTGCGCAGATCGGGGAACAAAGATCCCTGCTGGATGCCGAACAGCGCGGCGACACCGGCATGCTCCACACCGCTGTCGAAGCCTTCACGGGAGCGTTTCGCCCAGCGCATGGAGCGTTCCATAGACTTCGCCGCCTCGCCATGGTCCGCGCCGTTTTTCGTGCATTCGTCGAACGCCATGACGATGTCGGAACCGAGCAGCCGCTGGATCTCCATCGACCGTTCCGGCGTCAGCATATGGCGCGACCCGTCGATATGGCTGGCAAAGGCCACGCCCTGCTCGCTCATCTTGGTGAGGGCGGAGAGGCTCATCACCTGATAGCCGCCGCTGTCGGTCAGTATCGGTCGGTCCCAGCCGCTGAAACTGTGCAGCCCGCTCAGCTTTGCGACTCGCTCCGCACCGGGACGCAGCATCAGATGATAGGTGTAGCCCAGGATGATGTCCGCGCCCGTGGCCCGCACTTCCGCCGGGCGCATCGCCTTGACGGTCGCGGCGGTGCCGACGGGCATGAAGGCGGGCGTGCGAATGTCGCCGCGCTTCATCGCGATCGTGCCGGTGCGGCCCTTGCCGCTGCTGGCATGGATGGAAAAGGCGAAACGGGGACGGGTGGCGGTCATGGAAGCGCCCATAGCCCGATGGACGCCCCGCGTGAACCCCGGCCGCCTTTTCAGGCAGGCACGCTCAGCGTGCCGGCATCAGGTGGAATTTCATCATCGTGTCGCGCTGGCCGAAAGCGGGCAGGCGCGCATAATGGCCGATGAAGCCGATGGTGTCGGAATGCAGCGTGACCGGCAGCGAGGTGCCGTCGGCAAGCTCGAGAGTGAGCGTCAGGCGCTCGTTGGATGCGGCGATCTTCATGTCCGCGATCCTATCGCGAACATGGTTAATGAAGTGTTGAAGGCCGCACCCCTTCGCCAACCGGATCAGTTGGTCAACTGCGTCTCGATACACCCATACCAGCCAAGCCCCTTATAGGTTTCATAGCCCGGCGTCAGCGCATAGGAGATCAGCCGGTCGCCCTTGCGATAATAGCCATGATCGCCGGTGGCCTGCAGCGGATAGATTTCCCCCTCCAGACTGGCGGTAGAGGAAGCGATGACGCGATGCTTGGCGTTGAGCAGCATGACGCGGGTCTTGCGCGCCTCCTCCTCGCTCAACGACACGCCGCGCACGATGGTCGTCGCCTGCGGTTCCCAGTCGAAGAAGATGCCGAGCACGCCGATGGGGTCGCCGCGCTCCTGCCCGTCGGCGCGGATCGCCGTCGCATAGGTGGCGACCTGCGCGCCGCCCAGCGCGGCATTGCGTTCGATGTCGCAGACCACGAAATCGTCGCCGGAGCCGGTCGCCATGCCCTTGCGGAACCATTCGGTGCCGGACACGCTGCGCCCCTCGATCCCGCGATAGCGGTCAGGTCGGCCATTGGCGATGATCGTGCCGCTTCGGTCGGCCACCCACAAGTCGAGATAGACGGTATAGGAACGCAGGATGGTCGCGAGACGACTGGAGGCATAGGCCTGCGCTTCGGGCGAGGGGGATTGCAGCGCCCCCACCATCGCGCTGTCGGTCGCCCACCAGCGAACGTCGCAGGAACGCTCATACAGGTTGCGGTCGATGATTTCCACGGCGTTGCGCGCCATGTCGGCAAAGCGATTGCCCCTGAATTCCAGCGTCATCTGCCGCCCGGCGGCCTCAATTCGCGAGGCATTGTCGGAAATGGCGCTGTGCAGGTCGGCGGACAGGGCGCTCACCTCTTTGGTGACTTCGCCCATTTCCTGCGCGACGATGGCGAAACTCTTGCCCGCGGAACCGGCCCGCGCCGCCTCCAGCCGCGCGTTCATCGACAATATCTGGGTCTTGACCATGATCTTGTCGATGGACCCGATTTTTTCCGCCGTGGTTCGGGACAGGTCGAGAGCCAGTTTCAATATGTCGTCGTGCATCGAGCAGGCATCCGATGAGAGAGGATTGCGCTGTTCAGTTCCTCCCCCAACGACCACTTATGATATTGCTGTCTTATATTTGTAATAAGCGGGTTTAGAATTTTAGAGTTAACATTTTGGTTAACGCAGGCAAGTCTCGCGCCCCGCTTTGTTAGCGGAAATGCGCGCGTTTCATCGTAAATCCGGACCGCCGCTCAGGGCAGGAGGAGGCTGCTGTCGCCATAGCTGTAGAAACGATAGCCGTTTTCAATGGCATAGGCGTAGGCCGCCTGCATGCGGTCCAGCCCCATCAGCGCGCTGACCAGCATGAACAGCGTCGATTTGGGCAGATGAAAATTCGTCATCAGCGCGTCCACGCCCCGAAATCGATAGCCGGGCGTGATGAAGATGCGCGTTTCGTCCGAAAAGGGACGGATCAGCCCGTCCTCGCCCGCCGCGCTCTCCAGGAGGCGCAGCGAGGTCGTGCCGACCGCGACCAGCCGACCGCCCCGCGCCCGCACGGCGTTGAGGCGATCGGCGGTGGCCGCGTCGATGCAGCCCCATTCGGCGTGCATCTTGTGCTCGGCGGTATCGTCCGCCTTGACCGGCAGGAAAGTGCCCGCGCCGACGTGCAGCGTCACCGTCTCATGCCCCACGCCCCGCTCGGCCAGCGCCGCCATCAGGCGCGGGGTGAAGTGAAGGGCGGCGGTGGGCGCGGCGACGGCGCCCGGCTCCGCCGCGAACATCGTCTGGTAATCGTCCCGGTCCTGCGCATCCGTCGGGCGCTTGCCCGCGATATAGGGGGGCAGCGGCATGGTGCCCGCGCGTTCCAGCAGCAGTTCGACGGGCTCGTCCCCCGGAAAGAACAGGACGACCGCGCCATCCTCGTCACGTCCTTCGGAAATCGCCGTGACACCGCTGCCGAATTCGATCGTATCGCCCGTCCGCACCCGCTTGGCATTGCGTACGAAGGCGGCCCAGTGACGCGGCCCCATACGGCGGTGGAGCGTCGCGCCGATGCTCGCCTCGCCCCGCCTGCCCTCCAGCTGCGCGGGAATGACGCGCGTGTCGTTGAAGACGAGGCAATCGCCGGGATTGAGCAGCGCGGGCAAGTCCAGCACGCCTCTGTCCGCCATCGCCCCGTCCTGAACGACCAGCATCCGCGCGGCATCGCGCGGGCGAGCGGGGCGGAGGGCGATATTCTCCGGCGGCAGGGTGAAGTCAAAGGCATCAACACGCATGATGCGGGGGCTTTAGGGGCGCCGGGCCGCTGTGGCTAGCGGGAAGAGGCCGTCTTCCCTCCCCGTTACGGGAAGGGAAGATGATAAATCAGTTCCTCGCGGCGGGCGCCGGTGCAGCCGGAACCGCATAGGGCAGCGTCGGCGCTGCGCCAGTGTCCGCCTCCAGAGTCGCGGTGACGATCTTGGTCGGCTGTTCCGGCGGCTCGCCCTTGGCGATGGCGTCGACGCCCGCCATGCCTTCGATCACGCGGCCGAAGACGGTATATTTATGGTCGAGCTGCGGACGGGGCATCAGCATGATGAAGAACTGGCTGTTCGCGCTGTTCTCATCCGCCGCACGCGCCATGGACAGGGTGCCGCGCATGTGCGGCATCCAGCTAAACTCCTGCTTCAGGTCGGGCAGGGTCGAACCGCCCGTGCCGTCGCCCTTGGGATCGCCGCCCTGCGCCATGAACCCGTCGATGACGCGGTGGAACTGCAGCCCGTCATAGAAATGCTGGCGGGTCAGCGTCTTGATGCGCTCGACATGGTTGGGAGCGAGATCAGGGCGGAGCTGGATGCGGACGCGCTGGCCGTTGGACAGGGTCAGGTCCCAGATGTTCGCGGGATCGAGCGGCACGGTCGCCTGCAACTGCGTGGCCGTGCCGTTCTTGGCCGCTTCTCTGCGCAGCATTTCGGCGTCGCGTGCGGCCTGTGCGCTGCGCTGCGCCTCTGCCAGCGGATCGGGCTTCTGCGCGGCGGCAGGCGTACCCGCGAACAGCGCCGCCCCCGCCAGCATCGCCAGCGGCAGACCCAAAATCCGCGACCTGAAACCCATGTCCCTCATGTCCTGTCCGTTCATAACTGCCCGATAGCGCCCGGCGTGTGAACCGGCGCTGACGGGCCTATAGATGCGCGGCAAGCCTCAGCCCGCCGATTCCCGTTGCTCCGCGATCCGGTTCAGCACGTCAAGCCGAACGGCGGGTGTCACGAAACGGCTGATGTCGCCATCGAAAAACGCGATTTCCTTGACCAGCTTCGACGCAATCGGCTGCAGCGACACGTCCGCCATCAGGAAGACCGTCTCGATCCGGTCGTTCAGATGCTGATTCATGCCCGCCATCTGATATTCATATTCAAAGTCCGCCACCGCGCGCAGGCCGCGCAGGATCAGCGTGGCGCCCTGCGCTTCGGCGAAGTGCATGAGCAGCGAATTGAACGCCACCACCTCGATCTGCGCATCCAGCCCCGCGCATTCACGCCGGACCATGGCGAGCCGTTCCTCGACGGAGAACAGCGGCGACTTGCTGGGGTTGGTGGTCACGCCGATGACCAGACGGTCGACCAGCTTCGCACCGCGCCGGAGTATATCCATATGGCCCAGCGTCACCGGATCGAAAGTGCCGGGATAGACCCCGATCCGTTCAAGAGCTGCCATATGCCGTTCCTCCCCGCTCAACGATCCCGCGCTATCGCGAAATCCGCGATGGCGCGCAACAGGTCTGCTTCCCGGCCATAGCCGCGCAGATGCCCCTTTGCCTGTTCGATCAGCGCCTGCGCCTGATCGCGTGCCCGTTCGGCGCCCATGAGCGAGACGAACGTCGCCTTGCCCGCCGCCACGTCCTTGCCCAGCGTCTTGCCTGCCCGCTCCGGGTCCCCGTCAATGTCCATCAGGTCGTCCGCGATCTGGAAGGCGAGGCCGACATCGCGCGCATAGCCATGGAGGTGCGTGCGCCCTTCCGGCGGAATGCGACCCAGGATCGCGCCTGCCTCGACGCAGAAATCGATTAGCGCGCCGGTCTTGAGCTGCTGCATCCGCGTGACGGTGGGGAGGTCGAACGGATGCTTTTCCGCCACCAGATCCATCATCTGCCCGCCCGCCATGCCGGAGGGACCGCTGGCGAGGGCCAGCGCCTTGACCAATTCGCAGCGCACGAACGGATCGGGATGCGTGCCTTCCTCGACGAGGATGGAAAAGGCGAGGTCGTGGAGGCAGTCGCCCGACAGGATCGCCGTTGCCTCGTCAAACGCCTTGTGCGCGCTGGGCTTGCCGCGCCGCATGTCGTCGTCGTCCATCGCGGGCAAATCGTCGTGGACGAGGCTGTAGACGTGGATGCACTCGACCGCGAGGCCGACGCGCAGCGCCGGTATCTCCGCGACGGCGAACAGGTCCGCGCTCGCCTTGACCAGCAGCGGGCGCATCCGCTTGCCGCCGCCGATGCTGCTGTGGCGCATCGCCTGATAGAGGCGTGCGCGGGCATCCTCCGGCACGGGCAGCAACAGGTCGAACTGCCGGTCGATCGCCTCGGCCACGCCGAGCATCGCTGCGTCGAGAGAGGGTGGAGCGCCGACGGTCGTCACGTCGGTCAATGCGACTCGAAGCTCTTGGTCCCGGCCGCCTCGCCGCCGGGGCCAGTCACGATCTGCTCGATTCGCGCCTGCGCCGATTCCAGCCGCGTCTGGCATTGCGCGCGCAGCCGGTCGCCCTCCGCATAGAGGTCAATGGACTTTTCCAGCGGAACATCGCCCCGTTCGAGTTGCTGGACGATGGTTTCCAGCCGGGCGAGCGCCTCTTCAAAGGACAGGGCGGCGGGATCGACAGTGTCTGACATGGCTCCTCAATTGGCCGCAGGGCGGGACGCGGTCAAGGATTATGCGGCCACCGCGCTTCATCTCCCGGTGGAGACGCTTCATCGCATGCGAGACAGATTCAGGGACATTGGCTGAAAATACGCAAAAAAGACAATTGACGCAGATAGCCCCCTCCAAAATAAGGGGTGCCGCTATGAAACATCCCCTGATCACATCTCTTTCGCTCTCCCTGTTCATGACCCTTGCCGCATGCGGCGGCGGCAACAGCACGGAAACCGTCAACGAAACCATCGCAGATCCGATGCACGACCAGCTGGCAAACGCGCCCGTCGCGGAACTGCCGCCGATGCTGAAGGCCAGCAAGAGCTATCGCTGCAAGGGCAATGGCCTGGTCTATGTCGACTTCTTCAGCGACGACCTGAGCGCCACGCTGCGCGATGGCGAAAAGACCGCCGCACCGATCAAGCTCAAGGCCGCCGAAAAGGGCAAGGCTTTCGAGGGCGAGGGCGGCTACAAGGTCGAGGGTTCGGGTTCCGAAGTCACCGTGACCCTGCCCGGCAAGAGCGCGGTCGCCTGCAAGGCCTGAGCTTTTCCCCGATTTTCATTCCGGCCGGTTTCCCATCGTGGAAGCCGGCCTTTTTCATGGCATCGATTCCCCGCATCGGCGCGCTTGTGTCATCTACCATGCAGCGATAAAGCGCGCGCATGACTGAAGCCCGCACCAACACCCCCGCCATCACGCCCCAGATCGTCGCCGAACACGGCCTGTCGGAGGAGGAATATAGCCGCATCCTGCATGCGCTGGGCCGGGAACCGAATCTGACCGAACTCGGCATCTTCTCGGTGATGTGGTCGGAACATTGCAGCTATAAATCCAGCCGCGTCCACCTCAAGAAGCTGCCGACGAAGGCTCCCTGGGTCATCTGCGGCCCCGGCGAGAATGCCGGCGTCATCGATATCGGTGACGGTCAGGCGGCGATCTTCAAGATGGAGAGCCACAACCACCCGTCCTATATCGAACCCTATCAGGGCGCGGCGACGGGCGTGGGCGGCATCCTGCGCGACGTGTTCACCATGGGCGCGCGTCCGGTCGCGAACATGAACGCGCTGCGCTTCGGGCGTCCCGACCACCCCAAGATGAAGCATCTCATCAGCGGCGTGGTGCATGGCATCGGCGGCTATGGCAATTGCGTGGGCGTGCCCACCGTGGGCGGCGAAGTGAACTTCCACCCCGCCTATGACGGCAACATCCTGGTCAACGCGATGACCGTCGGCGTCGCGGACACGGACAAAATCTTCTATTCGGCGGCGTCGGGCGTGGGCAATCCCATCGTCTATGTCGGGTCCAAGACGGGCCGCGACGGCATTCATGGCGCGACCATGGCCTCGGCTGATTTCGGCGAGGATGCGGACGCCAAGCGTCCCACCGTGCAGGTCGGCGACCCGTTCACCGAAAAGCTGCTGATCGAGGCCTGTCTGGAGTTGATGGCTTCCGACGCCATCGTCGCGATTCAGGACATGGGCGCGGCGGGCCTGACCTCCTCCAGCGTGGAAATGGCGTCCAAGGGCGGCGTCGGCATCCAGCTCGACATGGACAAGGTGCCCCAGCGCGAAACCGGCATGACCGCCTATGAGATGATGCTCTCCGAATCGCAGGAGCGCATGTTGATGGTGCTCAAGCCGGGCCGCGAGGATTTTGCCGAGGCGATCTTCAAGAAGTGGGAACTGGACTTCGCGGTCATCGGCCATGTTACCGACACGGGCCGCATGGTGCTGGTCCACAAGGGCGAGGTGGTGTGCGACATCCCCCTCGGCCCGCTGGCCGACGATGCGCCGGAATATGACCGCCCCCATGTGCCGACCCCGGCCAATGCGCCGCTCGCCAACGTGCCCGAATGCACCGATCCGGCGGCGGACCTGCTGAAGCTGATCGGCACGCCCGACATCGCCTCGCGCCGGTGGATCTGGGAGCAGTATGACCATATGGTCGGCGGCGACACCGCGCAGCGCCCCGGCGGCGACGCGGCGGTCGTGCGCGTCCATGGCACGCAAAAGGCGCTGGCGATCAGCACCGACTGCACGCCGCGCTATGTCTATGCCGACCCGGTCGAGGGCGGCAAGCAGGCCATTGTCGAGACATGGCGCAACATCACCGCCGTCGGTGGACAGCCGCTGGCCGTCACCAACTGCCT
>DASVNT010000031.1:0-2853 GCA_036383715.1 Sphingobium sp.
AAATGCCGCGAACATCGACGTCCATGTCCGCACGACCGCGCAGGAGATCGCGACCGACTTCGCCGATTCGCCCATCGACGTGCTGATTACGGGCGTGGGCACCGGCGGCCACATCACGGGGGTGGCGGAAGTCCTCAAGAAACTGTGGCCTGCGCTCAAGGTCTATGCGGTGGAACCCACACTGTCCCCGGTCATCAGCGGCGGCCAGCCCGGTCCGCATCCGATCCAGGGCATTGGCGCGGGCTTCATTCCCGCGAACCTGCATACCCAGCTGCTGGACGGCGTGATCCAGGTGGACCCCGCAGACGCCAAGGAATATGCCCGCCGCGCCGCCCGCGAAGAAGGAGTGCTGGTCGGCATTTCATCCGGCGCGACGCTGGCCGCGATCGCCCAGAAGCTGAAGGAACTCCCCGCCGGAACCCGCGTTCTGGGCTTCAACTATGACACGGGCGAACGCTATCTGTCGGTGCCCGACTTCCTGCCCGAATAGGCTTGCGCCGGAACGGGCATGACTGACACCTCACCAAGCAGCCAGCCGCATCCGGCGATGTGGCTGATATGGCTGATGCTGTTCGTCGGCGTGCCCGCCATGGTGACCGCATGGCAGACGCAAAGTCCGGCGGTTCGCGCGGCCAGCTCCGCCCTCGTGCAGGCGAGTCGCTACAAGCGTCCGGCCACCCCGCCGCCGCCGGTGCAGCCGGTCGAGCTATATGCGCTGCCCCGCGACGCGGCGCGGGCGTTCAATGCCGCCATCCCCTTCTCGCGCCTTCCCAGCCCGGCGGCGCGGCCCTTTGTCTTCGCGGGCAATGAGGTCGACCTCGCGCGTGCGATGGATTGTCTGGCGGCGGCGCAGCTCTATGAGGCCGGAGACGACGCCATAGGGGAGCGCGCCGTCGCGCAGGTCGTACTCAATCGAGTGCGCCATCCCGCTTTCCCCAAGACGGTGTGTGGCGTGGTGTTCCAGGGGCAGGAGCGATCGACAGGGTGCCAGTTCACCTTCACCTGCGACGGCGCGCTGATGCGAACGCCGACGCAGGTCGCTTGGGAAAGGGCGCGGGAGATCGCCAAGGCCGCGCTGGCCGGCAAGGTTTTCAAGCCGGTGGGCTATGCGACCCATTATCATACCGACTGGGTGGTGCCCTATTGGAGCGGCAGCCTGGACAAGATCGCGGCGGTGGGGACGCATCTCTTCTTCCGCTGGCGCGGATGGTGGGGGACGCCGCCCGCCTTTCGCCGGACGGGCGACAATGGCGAGCCGCTGATCCCGCGCATCGCCCGCCTGTCGCTGGCGCATGGGGAGGGGAGTTTCCCGGGCGCGCCGCCGGCCGTAGCGGCGCAGGCTGCGATAGCCGCGCTGGCTGGAAAGCCGCAGGTCGCGATCGGCACGGAATCGCTCGGGCGGATGATGGCGGGCGTTCGGCTGGTGGCGATTGCGCCGGGAGCGAAGAGTTTCCTGGTGGAATTAAGCAAGGGCGCAGCGCCGGATAGTTGGCCGGCGGTGGCGCAGACTTTCTGCGCGGGGCGGCCGGAGTGCCGGATCATGGCGTGGCGAGCGGGGAACGCTCCACAGGGTTTTCCGCTGTCGGGCGATCAGATGGAAAGCATGAGCTTCGCCTATATCCATAATGTGGCGACGGGATTGCAGCGAGCGCTGTGGAATTGCGCGCAGACGCCGCGAGGCGATGACGCCGAATGCATGCGGCAGCGGACGCCGGCTGCCGCTTCGGCGGACAAGATCCTTCCGCCGACGCTGGACGGAGTGCGGCGGAAGGAGCGATTCGAGACGGTGAAGATCGCGCCGCCCGTGGTTCCGGTGGAACCGAAACCATAGGGTAATTTTAGCCGACGCGGCCGAGACGGTGGTAGAGATTGGCGTATTTGACCGATTCCGGCTGATCCTGAACCTCGCGCAGATAATGGGCGATGGCGGTGCGGATGAGACCGAAATCCTCTGGCGAGAAAACCGCGCGGCTGCGGGCGGGTTGGGGCGACTGCTGCGTTTCCATGGATATGCCTTTCTGGTTGGTGAGGCTGTTCAACCATGGGCGGAGCCTGCGCGGAAGGACGATGAGTGAAGGCCAGTCATCATACGACTTGATCATATTGTCATGATTTGACATTATGTCCATATGGCTGATGTCAATGACCGCAAGCTCTATCTGGGCCCCAAACTGCGCGTGTTACGGCGCGAGTTGGGCATCAACCAGACGAAAATGGCCGAAGAGCTGGGAGTTTCGCCCAGCTATCTCAACCATCTGGAACGCAACCAGCGGCCCCTGACGGCGCAGATGCTGCTCCGGCTCGCCAATACTTATGACATCGATATCCGCGATTTCGTGGCGTCCACGCAGGAAGGGGCCGCGCGCGAACTGGGCGAGATATTGTCCGACGCGCTGGTGCGGGACCTGTCCGTTCCCAGGGACGAGGTGCTGGAGGTCGCGGAAAATTATCCCGGCGTCAGCGAGGCGATCAGCCGTTTCTATCGGGCGCTCACCGATCTGCGACGTCTACCGGAGCAGATGGCGGCAACCCCAGCCCAGGCCCCGCTGCATGCGCCGCTCGACTGGCTGCGCGAGACGATCGCGCGGGCGGGCAATCATTTCCCGGAGATCGATGCGGCGGCCGAGACGCTGTCGGCGGACCTGGGGGACGACCCCGCGTCGATCCATGCCGCGATCCGGGCGCGGCTCAAGGACCGGCACGGCATGGGCATGCAGATCGTGCGCGAGGAGGTGCTTGGCGATACGCTGCGCCATTATGACATGCACCGACGGCGGCTGCTGCTGAACGAGCGGCTGCCCGCGTCGGGGCGGCTCTTTGCGCTGGCCTACCAGCTTTGCGCGCAGGAGATGG
>DASVNT010000032.1:0-42590 GCA_036383715.1 Sphingobium sp.
CGGTCCCTCGGACGAGCAACTGCGCACCATCCTGTCGGTCGGCATGCGCACGCCCGATCATGGCAAGCTGGCCCCGTGGCGCTTCGTCATTGTGCCGAAGGAGCGCCGGGATGCGTTCGAGACGGTGCTGGCTGAGGCGACTGGGCGTGCCCGCGCGGGCGACCGCATCGACGTCGCCGCCAATCGCGAGTTCGCGCAGCAGGCCCCGGTGCTGATCGTGGTCCTGTCGAAGCCGGTGCGGGACAGCAAGATTCCGGTCTGGGAACAGGAATTGTCGGCGGGCGCGGCCTGCATGAATATCCTCCACGCCGCTCATGCTCTGGGTTTCGTGGGAAGCTGGCTGACCGGCTGGGCGACCTATGACGCGCATGTCCGCGACGCCTTTGGCAGCGCGGAGGAAAAGATCGCGGGTTTCCTCTACATCGGCTCGCCGGGCAATGTGCTGGAGGAGCGGCCCCGGCCCGATTATGACGCCGTCGTGTCCGTCTGGTAATTCGCCGCAAAAGCGGTTTTCCGCCGCTTGCGCGTCTCGCTGTGTTATGGCAGTCATGCAGTAATGGCTGAGGACATACGCCCCGTTTACCTGCGCTTGCGGGACATCATCACCGCCTCCATTCTGGATGGCGACTATGTCGATGGCGACATGCTCCCGTCGGTCCGCGCCTTCGCCGCCGCGCAGGGCGCGAATCCGCTGACCGTCGCCAAGGCCTATCAGAGCTTTCAGGATGACGGAATCGTCATCGTGCGGCGCGGGGTGGGCATGTTCCTGGCGTCTGGCGCAGCCGCCCGCGTGCGGGAGATGGAACGGGCGCGCTTTCTGGACAGTATGTGGCCGCCGGTCGCCGCGCAGATGCGGCGGCTGGGCCTGAGCGTTGCGGATTTGAAGCTGGGCGAGGACGCCTGACGCTCACGCGCTCAGATCATAGCTTTTCATCAGGTCGTAGAGCGTCGGACGGCTGACGCCGAGCAGCCGCGCGGCGTTGGAGATATTGCCGTCCGACCGCGCCAGCGCGTGCCGGATCGCCTGCTGGTCGGCCCGCTCGCGCGCAGCCTTCAGGTTGACGACGACTTCGTCCGCGCCTGCATTCTGGCCGGGGAGGTCGAGGTCGGGCACCGTGACCAGCTTGCCATCCGCCATCAGGACGGCGCGCTTCACCCGGTTCTCCAGTTCCCGCACATTGCCCGGCCAGCCCCAGCCGTCGATCGCCGCAATGGCGTCGGTCGCAAAACCCGTGACTTGAGGATTGAGGACGGGGCCGTGGCGTTTCAGGAAATGCCGGGCGAGCAGAACCGCGTCGCCAGGGCGCTGCGCCAGCGTCGGGATGCGCACGATCATCTCGGCCAGACGATAATAAAGGTCTTCGCGGAAACGGTCCTCCCGCATCATCGCCTCTATGTCCTGATGCGTGGCGCAGACGATGCGGGTGTCGAGGCGAATCGCTTCGCGCCCGCCCAGCCGTTCGACCACGCGCTCCTGCAGGAAGCGCAGCAGCTTGACCTGCAGCGGCAGGGGGATGTCGCCCACTTCGTCCAGAAAGAGCGTGCCGCCGTTCGCGCCCTCGATCTTGCCGGGGGTCGTGCGGATCGCGCCGGTGAACGCGCCCTTCTCATGACCGAAAAGCTCGCTTTCCAGCAGCGTCTCCGGGATCGCGGCGCAGTTGATCGCCACGAAGGGACCGCCAGCGCGCGGGCTGGCGTCATGCAGAGCGCGTGCGATCAGTTCCTTGCCCGTGCCGCTCGCGCCCAGCAGCATGACGGCGACGTCGGCGGGCGCTACACGCTCCACCATGCGGCCGACCGCCATCATTTCCGGCGCGCCGGTGATCAGTCCGCCCAATATTTGCCGGCTTTCCGGCGCGCGCCGGGCATAGCGCGCATGCTCCGTCTCCAGCCGATGCACGTGAAAGGCGCGCGCGACGATGTGGCGCAGCGAATCGAGGTCTAGCGGCTTCTGATAGAAATCCCACGCCCCCTCCGCGATGGAGCGCAGCGCGCTGTCCCGCTCGCCATGGCCGGAGGCGACCACGACCTTCGTCTCCGGCGCGATCTTCACGATTTCTGCCAGTGTCGCAAAGCCTTCGGTCACGCCGTCGGGGTCTGGCGGCAGGCCGAGGTCGAGCGTCACCACCGCGGGCGATTCTGCGCGCAGGATGGCGATGGCCTCCTCCCTGCTGCCCGCGATGAACAGCTGATATTCGTCATAGGACCAGCGGAGCTGCCGTTGCAGGCCCGCGTCATCCTCCACGATCAGCAATTTGGGACGAACATCGGGCATCAGCCGGTCTTTCGGTCGAACAGGGGCGGCGCTGCGAGGGCCGAAGGGGGGAGGGCGGCGGCATTGTCATCGACCAGCGGCAAATAAAGCGTAAATTCGCTGCCTTCGCCCTCGCGGCTGGCAACCATCAGGCGGCCCCCCATGCCGGTGACGAGCATCCGCGCCTCATGCGCGCCAAGGCCGAAGCCATTGGGCTTGGTGGACGTGAACGGGCGGAACAGGCCGTCGCGCAGAAAGCCGGGCGACATGCCGCATCCCTGATCGGAGATGGCGACCCGCGCCATGCTGTCCTCGCGGGACAGGGACAGGCGCACGGGCGGACCATCCTGCGCCGTCGCGTCGAGGGCGTTGTGGACGAGATGGCCGATCGCCAGCGCCAGTCGCCCGGCATCGCCCCGTACCGGCAGGGCGCCGTTGCCGGACAGGATCACGCGGCCCCGCGCCCGCCCTTGCGCCGCGACATCGACGGCCACCGCCATCAGGTCGCAATGCGTGGTGTCGCCGCCCTTGGGCTGGTCCGCCCGCGCCAGACGCGCGATCAGGTCGGTCATCCGGCCAGCCGTCTCCTTGAGCGTCAGCACCATGTCGGTGCGGAATGCGGGATTATCGGCATGGCGTTCGGCATTGGCGGCCAGCAGGCTCATCTGGCTGACCATATTCTTGATGTCGTGCAGGATGAAGGCGAAGCGGCGGTTGAACTCGTCGAATCGCTGTCCCTCCGCCAATGCGCGCTGCTGTTGCCGCTCGCTCAGCGTCACGGCGAGTTGCCGCGCGACGACGCGCAGCATGTCGAGATCCTCCCAGTCCATGCGCTCCCGCCCACGGGGACGTGCGAGCAGCACCGCGCCGATCAGCCGCCCGGCATGGGTCAGCGGCACCAGCGCCCAGGCGCGCGCATCGCCCGCCATCCATCCGGGCAGGACATGCGCCAGCGGATCGGCGGGATTGAGGCAATCGACGATCCAGCCGCGCGCATGGAGAAGATCGACCCGTTCCGAATCGACGCCATGGCCCGGCGCCATCATCTCCGGCCAGTTCCAGTGCGCTTCGGGCAGCAGCGCCCCCTCGTCGTCGCGCAGCATCAGCAGCGCGGCGGGAGAGGATATGGCATGGGCCACCGCGCGCGCGGCGCGGCGATAGGGCATGTCGCCGTCCTCTTCCTCCTCGCCGCTGCCCAGCGCGTCGGCAAAGCGCATCCATTCCTGCCGATAGTCGTATCGGTGGGTGAACAGATGCTTGGCGATCTCCACCCGCAACCAAGTGCGGAACGGGGCGGAGGGCAGCATCAACAGCACGATGACCGACAGCGCGAAGACCGCGCCGATCTGCACGATCTGGGTCGCCGGATCGTCCGCGGCGCGGATGAACAGGATCATCGTGAACAGGGCGAGGGCGTAGAGCAGGCCGAATCCGACCGCCATGGCGCGATAGGTCGCGCGGCGGGAGAGGGCGATGCGCCGCCGGTCGCGCCGCGCGGTGCCCAGCGCGATCAGCGGCGCGATCATGCTCGTCACCAGCCCGCGCATCTGCCCGATGGCGAGCACATGCCCGTCGCTCGCCCAGGTCAGCAGATAATGGCTGAACTCATAGGCCCAGAGCGCGGTCAGCGCGCAGCCGAGCCAGCCGACGCCCGTGCTGTCGTCCCGCTCCAGCCGCGCATAGAGGCCGTGGAGCAGAAAGATCGCTCCCAATGCCGTCGCCGCGCGGAGCAGCCATGCGGCCTGCGACAACGGCAGCGACGCCGCATTGGGGCGCACGCCTTCGCTGATCAGCATGTCGAGGCAGAGCTGGCAGGCGAGCGCCGCCAGAAGGGCGATGTAGAGGGGCTGCGCGCCCCTCGGCATGGAGGTCGTCCGCCCGTCGGTGTCGCGCAGCAGCAGCCAGCACACGGTCAACCACGCCCCGTTGCGCACCGTTTCCGCAATGCCGCCCGACAGGCCGGGTAGGCCGCCCGCGCTGCGGCTGAACACTGCATGGAGCGCCCAGAGCGCCGTGACCGCGAGCGCGATGACGAGAGCGGTGCCCGCGCGGCCCTGTGGCGCGCGCCGGGCGGTAACGAGGGTCAGCACCGTGAACAGCGCCGCCGCCAGCGCATAGCCCCAGTCGCCGAAAATGGTCCAGAAGCCGGTCATGGTTTTGCCGGAAAAGCCGCACCGGCCCGCTCCCCCACCCGGCCTCCCACAGAGTACCGTATTTGGGAGGTCGGGTGGGGGAGCGGGCCAGTGCCGACGCGCGCTTCAGCAAAGCTGAAACGCATAATCAGCGCGCCCCTTCCGGCCAGATGACGACGCGGATGGTCTGGAGCAGGATCAACAGGTCCAGGAACGGCGAGTAGTTCTTGGCGTAATAGAGGTCATATTCCAGCTTGTGCCGGGCATCCTCGATCGACGCGCCATAGGGGTAGTTGATTTGTGCCCAACCGGTGATGCCGGGCTTCACCATATGGCGTTCGGCATAATAGCGCAGGTGCTGGACGAGATCGTCGACGAACTGGCGGCGTTCCGGGCGCGGGCCGACGAAGCTCATGTCGCCCTTCAGCACCACCCATGTCTGCGGCAGCTCGTCGATGCGCAGCTTGCGAATCCAGCGGCCGACGCGGGTGATGCGCGGATCGTCCTTTTCCGCCCAGACCGCCTGTCCCGCGACTTCTGCATCGATCCGCATGGAGCGCAGCTTGATGATCTGGAACTCCTGCCCGAACAGGCCGACGCGCGACTGGCGATAGAAGGCCGGGCCCTTGCTCTCCAGCTTGACCGCGATCGCTCCGATCAGGATGAGGGGGGCGGTCAGCACCAGCAGGATCATGCTCGCCACTATGTCGAACAACCGCTTGGCGATGCCCGACAGGCGTTGGCCCGCAGAAAAGCCGTCTGAGAAGATCAGCCAGCTGGGGTTTACGGTGTCGAGGTCGATGCGGCCTGTCTCGCGCTCCAGAAAGGTGGACAGGTCGTTCACATGGACGCCGGTCGTCTTGATGCGCAACAGGTCGGCCATGGGGATGGAGTTGCGCCGTTCCTCCAGCGCGAGGATCACTTCGGATGCGGCCATGCGAACGACGAAATCGGACAGGTTGAAGATGGCGTTGCGGTTGATCGCTTCCTCGATCACCTGCTCGCCGTCGTTCATCTGGATATAGCCGACGACGAGGAAGCCGCTGCCCTTGCGATTCTCCAGCTGACGCACGCGGTCGGCGCGTTTTCCCGCGCCCAGCACGACCAGCCGCCGCTTGAACGCCTCGCCGCCCAGCATCGAGCCGAGCACGATGCGCAGCGCGATCAGCGCGACGAACGCCAGCGCCATCGCGTAGAGCGAATTGGACCGCCACAGCGTGAGTTGTGGTGTCGCGAAGTGCATGACCGACAGGAAGATCACGCCCAGTGAGATGGCGACCAGCAGGCGAGCGGTCGCAAAACGCAGGGACTGGAAGGATTCGGGACCGTAAACGCCGACCCCGATCATCGCGACCTGCAACGACACGCCAAAGCTCAGCAACGGCCCGATACGGCTGTAGATCTGCTCGATATCCATGCCGATCTGCTGCGCGCGCAAGACCCAGCCCGCCTCCGCCGACGCCACCAGCAGGAGGAAGTCGAGTATCCCCAGCAGCAGCACGGGATAGGGGATATAATGCTTGAAGATCCTGATCATGCGGTCGAAGTCCCTGGCACCGCGCCGGGCATGCAGATGGCGCATCGTCCCATTGTGGTACGTCCTGTTTGTGCCGCTTATGACCGGAAAAAGCGAAGATATACTGAACGCGCACGATCCGGACGCCTCGGCGCGTCACGGATCATACAGCGGGGGTTCAGCGGGGAAGCGTATCGCAGGGCCCATGATGACCCGCACATTCCTCGTCCTTTCCGCCCTCCTCCTTGCCCCGGTTTTCGCGGTGCCCGCCCATGCCTCCGAACCGGACGAGCGCATTCAGGCGCTGGTCGTCTATGGCGACGACCCCTGCCCGGAGGAGGCCGACGGCAGCATCACCGTCTGCGCCCGCAAGCCGGAGAGCGAACGCTATCGCATCCCCAAGGAACTGCGCGAGAAGGCGCGCAAGGACAAGATGCTGGAGGTCGGCTCGCAAGGTTGGGCCAATAATGTGCAGTCGCTGGAAGTCGCGGGGCAGGTGCTGTTGCCCAATAGTTGCTCGACCATCGGCTCCAACGGTTTCGGCGGCTGCACGCTGTCCGCGTTGCACCAATGGTATGCCGAACGCCAGATGGAAGGGCGTGCTCCTACCGCGAAATGAAGCGAATCGGCGGTTTTCCATAGACCTAGTCTGAACTTTTGCCGGATCGTGACGTTGGCTTTCCAGTGAAGGATCAGAGGAGGGCCCTATGGCCGATGCCAGAATCTTTGAGGATCTGAAGAAGGATCATGACAACCACCGCGCGCTGCTCGCCCGGATCGACGATACCAAGGGCAAGGGCGCGCTGGAAAAGCTGTTCATCGAATTCCGCACCGAGGTGACGGCGCATGCCGCCGCCGAAGAGGAAAGCCTATACTCCACGATGCTCGCCAAGCCGGACCTGCGCGAGGAGGCGCAGCACAGCGTGTCGGAGCATAAGGAGATCGAGGATTATATGGAGGACATGGCGAAATATGACGCCGGTTCGGCCAAGTGGACCGAAATCTACGCGCAACTGCGCAAGCGTTACCTCCACCATATCGAGGAAGAGGAGGAGGAGATGTTCCCCGAAGCCTCCGACGGCCTGTCCTCGCAGGAGGAAAAGCGTCTCGCCACCGTGTTCGAGAAGCGCAAGCCCGCTGAACTGAAGCGGGCGAAAGAGGACATAGAGCAAGAGGCGTAACGCTCCGCCTACAACAACCCCAACCGCGTCAATTCACTCGCCAGCGCGGGCGGCAGGGCATCGCCCTCGTCGCCCGTCGCATCCGGGGGAGCGTCCTGATCCTCCAGATAGCGCCAGCCCTGATGCGCGCGACGCGGGCGCGTCGCCACGGGGATCAGCCGGGGCTCCAGCCTGATCCAGTGCTTGCCGTCGGGCTTGTCGCCAAAGCCCAGCAGCGGACTGCGCCCGATCAATATGCCGCCCAATATCCAGTAGAGCGACCCGCCCGCCATTTCCGCCACCCGCTTGGGCAGATATCGGGTGGTCAGTCGTGCTTCTCCCGCATCCGCATGGCTTTCGAGCCAGAGCCGCAGCGACTGCGCGCTCTCCGCCCCGAAAGCGATCTTGGTCATGTGGAGCGGCATGGCGTCAGCCCGACAGCCCCGCCGCCGTCGCGAGGCCGAGGAAGGCAAAGAATCCCATGCTGTCGGTAATCATCGTGACGAAGATGGAGGAGGCGACCGCCGGATCCTGATCGAAGCGGTCGAAGATCAGCGGCACCGCCGCCCCCGCCATGCCCGCCGTGATGATGTTGGTCGTCATGGCGGCAGCGATGACGAGGCCCAGATGCCAGTCCTGAAACACGATGCTGACCCCGATGCCCAGCGCCAGCGCGACAGTGCCGCCGTTCAGCGTCGCGACCTTCATCTCGCGCCGGATCGCGCGCCATGTGTTGGATTCGGTGATCTGGTTGGTGGCGAGCGCGCGCACCGTCACGGCCATGGTCTGGCTGCCCGCATTGCCGCCGACACCCGCGACGATCGGCATCAGCGTCGCCAGCGCCACCATGCGCTCGATCGTATGTTCGAACATCGCGATGATGCTGGACGCCAGCAGCGCGGTGAACAAATTGGTCAGCAGCCAGCGCACGCGCGACTTGTAGCTGTCCAGAACCGGTTCGTTGATGTCGCCTTCGCCCGCACCGGACAGGCGCAGGATATCCTCGCCCGCATCCTGGCTGAAGACGTGGACGACGACATCTACGGTGATCATGCAGACCAGACGTCCTGACGGGACGACCACGGCGGCGGAGATGAGCGCATATTTCTGGAAGCGCAGCGCCACTTCTTCCTGATCCATGTCGACCGGGATCAGCGTCTGCTCGCGCTTCATCACGTCGGCAATGGCGATGGAACGCGGGCAGGTCAGCACCCAGCTCAACTGGCAGGTGCCGATGGGATGATGGCCCGTGTCCACCACGAAGATTTCCCAGAAATCGGTGGTCAGGTCGTCGCCTGCCTGCAGGAAGTCGATCACCTGCCCGACGGTCATATGCTGGGGCACCGCGATCAGGTCGCGCTGCATCAGGCGGCCGGCGGATTCCTCCGGGTAGGACAGGGCGCTCTCGATGGCGGCGCGGTCTTCCGGCTCCATCGCCTCCAGCACCGCCTGCTGGTCCGCTTCCTCCAGATCCTCGATGATCGCGACCGCGTCGTCGGTGTCGAGTTCGCTGGCAATGTCCGCCAGTTGCTGCGGCTCCAGCGCATCGACGATGTCGTCGCGGACCCAGTCGTTCAGCTCGGAGAGCACCTCCGCGCCGACCAGATCGCCCAGCGCATGGGCGACGTTAGCGCGCTGGTCGCCGGGTACGAGTTCGAGAAGGTCGGCGATGTCGGCGGGATGCAGCGGCGCGACGAGATCGCGCGCTTCCTCGGCGCGGCCTTCCTCGACCGCGTCGAGCACCGCCGTGACGAAATCCGGTTTCATCCGGTCGTCCTCGTCCAGCGTGTCGTCGTCCATCATCGGCTCGTCGGCACGATAGTCGGTGTCGGCGAGCGCGCTGCTCCTGTCTTCGCTCATCGCCAACTCCTTCGCATCCGCACAATGACGCGTCCGGCCCTGCTTTTGCCCACTCTCCCGCCAAATGCAATCATCTGGGGTTCCATCCGGTCCGCTTGGGCGATAGGACGGCGCCTCGCAGAAGAAAGCTTCCCCCAGAAAGGATGCACCCAATGGCCGATCAGACGCTTACTCTTACCCTGGACACTGGCAACGGCACTGGCGATGTCGTGATCCAGCTCCGCTCCGACCTGGCGCCCGGCCATGTCGCGCGCATCACGGAACTGGCCAAGCAGGGCTTTTATGACGGCGTCGTGTTCCACCGCGTCATCGACGGTTTCATGGCGCAGGGCGGCGATCCGACCGGCACCGGCATGGGCGGTTCCGACCTCCCCGACCTGAAGGCCGAGTTCAGCGCAGAGCCGCATGTGCGCGGCGTCTGCTCCATGGCGCGCGCCAGCAACCCGAACAGCGCGAACAGCCAGTTCTTCATCGTGTTCGACGACGCGACCTTCCTCGACAAGCAGTATACGGTCTGGGGTCAGGTGACGTCGGGCATGGAGCATGTCGACGCGCTGCCCAAGGGCGAGCCGCCGCGCACCCCCGGCAAGATCGTGACGGCGACTGTCAGCGCGTAATCGCGGTCAGCCTCGATCCGAAAACGAAAAACCCTCCCCGAAGCGACTTCGGGGAGGGTTTTTCATGTCAGGCGTCCTGGGCGCGCGGTATTTCGACGGCGTAGGCGCGCATGAACAGATCGACCGCGCGATCAACCTCCGCCTCCAGTTCTTCCGGCGAGATATGGTCGATGATGCCCCAGAGCAGTTGCTGCTGGCAGCCATAGACGGTCATGGCCGATAGCGTGCGCGCAGTCTGCAGGGGATCGTCAGAACGAATGCGTCCCCGCTCCATCTCGCTGGCCATGAAGTTGGCGAGCATGATGTGGGTCATGCGCGGCCCGCGATCATAGAAGATGGTGCCCATTTCGGGGAACCGTCCCGCCTCCGCCACCACGAGCCGATGCAGCCCGATGGAGTCGGGGTCCGTCACCTTTTCCAATATGCTGGTGCACAATCGCTTGAGGGTCAGCGCGAGATCGTCGCACGGTGCTTCCAGTATCTCCAACAGCCTGGCGCGATAGGCTGCCGTAGCACGGTCGATAACGGCTGCGAACAATTCCTCCTTGGAGGAGAAATAGCTCCAAAGCGTACCCTTCGACCCGCCCAACGTCGCGGCAATTCCGGACATGGTGGTGCCGGTGTAGCCGTGTTCGAGAAAGCTTTCCCCTGCGACGCATAATATCGCGTCCCGGCGATCCTGGCGACGCATTTCCCGGCGACTTACGGGTGTCATATTATTGGTGTCCATAACCATACTGTATGGTACGCTTTTTTTGTTGACAAGTCTACCATCGGGGCGCAGAGGCATTTTTCATACCAGATAGTACGGTTTTTATATGACCCAGAATCGTCACGCTCCTTCCCTGCTTGTTGCCAGTGCGTTGGCTCTGGTGCTGGCCGGATGCGCCCCCATTCCCGACCTCGGTCAAAAGCCGGTGCCGCGCGGCCCGGCGACGGTCGAGGCGAGCCAGAGCCTGCGGGGCACCGCGACCGCGGCGTGGCCCGGTGACGGCTGGTGGACCAGCTATGGCGATCCCCAGCTGACGCAATTGATCGAGGAGGGGCTGGCGAACTCCCCCGACATGGCGGCGGCAGCGGCGCGTTTCCGTCAGGCGGCCGCCATGCAGCGGACATCCGGCGCGGCGCTGTTGCCCAGCCTTGAGGCGCAGGCGGGCGCGGGCGTGACCAAGCAAAGCTATAACAATGGCTTCCCGGAAGCGTTCGTGCCGCATGGCTGGCTCGGTACGGGCCGCGCCGCTCTGGACCTGAATTTCGACCTCGACCTGTGGGGCAAGAATCGCGCCGCCCTCGCCGCCGCCACGTCGGAAACCCGCGCGGCGCAGATCGATGCGCAGCAGGCCCGGCTGGCTCTGACCACGGGCATTGCGGACGCCTATGCCGACCTCCTGCGCCTGCATGACGAACGCGACATTGCGCAGCGCGCGCTGGACGTGCGGCAGGCGTCGCAGAAGCTGGTGTCCGACCGGCAGCGGAACGGCCTCGACACGCGCGGCAGCCTGCGCCAGTCGGACGCGACCACTGCCTCCGCACGCGCCGCCCTGTCCGCCATCGACGAGAATATCGCGCTCCGCCGCAACCAGATCGCGGCGCTGATCGGGGCCGGTCCCGACCGGGGCCTCACCATCACCCGCCCGGTGCTCGCGAACGCGGCGAACCTGTCGCTGCCGGAGAGTGTTACCACCGACCTGATCGGTCGCCGCCCCGACATCGCCGCCGCACGCGAGCGGACAGAAGCGGCGGCGAGCCGTATCAAGGTGGCGCGCGCCGATTTTTTCCCCGCTATCAGCCTCAGCGCACTCGTCGGCTTCCAGTCGCTGGGCTATAGTTCCCTCATCAACGGGGGAGCCATTTCCGGCAGCGCCGCGCCGTTCACCGACACGCTGTTCAAAAAGGGTTCGCTCTACGGCAATGCCGGTCCCGCGATCAGCCTGCCGATTTTCCACGGCGGCGCGCTCAGCGGCCAGTATCGGGGCGTGCGGGCTACCTATGACGAGGCGGTGGCGACCTATGACAAGACGGTGCTCGCCGCCTATCGCGAAGTTGCCGACGCCGTCACCAGCCGGACCATGCTGGCCAGTCGCCTGACCGACGCCCGCGCGGCAGTGGCCGCGTCGGAGGATGCCTATGGCATCGCGCAGCAACGCTATAAGGGTGGCCTGTCCACCTATCTCGACGTGCTGAACGTGGAGGACAGGCTGCTGTCAGCGCGCCAGTCCGTCGCCGACCTCAATGCGCGGGCCTTTGCGCTCGACATCGCTCTCATCCGTGCTCTGGGCGGTGGCTTCACCGTCGCGGATGCGCACACCTCCAAGGACGATACCCATGGCTGATGCCGCCTCCCCCACCATCGAAGCCGCACAGGATCGGACCGTCGAGACGGAGCAGCGCATGGATGTGCGCAAGACCTGGCTGAAGCGGGTGGCCATCGGCG
This sequence comes from Sphingobium sp., assembly GCA_036383715.1. Lineage (GTDB taxonomy): Bacteria > Pseudomonadota > Alphaproteobacteria > Sphingomonadales > Sphingomonadaceae > Sphingobium. The sequence goes on from DASVNT010000032.1 coordinate 11,974, forward strand.
TCGCGGTGGTCGCCGTCCTGTGGCTTGCCTATTATCTGCTGGTCGGCCGTAACTATGTCAGCACCGACAATGCCTATGTGAACGCCGAAATGGCGCAGGTGACGCCGCTCCTCGCCGCGCAGGCGGTGGAGGTGAAGGTCAGCGATACGCAGGCGGTGAAGAAGGGGCAGATTCTCGTCACCCTAGACCCCGCCAACGCCCGCATCGCGGTCGCACAGGCGGAGGCCGATCTGGCCGAGGCGCGCCGCCGCTTCCGCCAGACCAGCGCGAACAGCACGGCGCTGTCCAGCCAGGTCCAGGCGCGCGGCGCCGACATTGCGCAGGCGCGCGCCCAGCAGACCTCGGCCCAGTCCAATTACGACAAGGCCCGCATCGACCTGCAACGGCGCGAGGCGCTGGCTGCCGGGGGTGCCGTGTCGGGGGAGGAACTGACCTCCGCCCGCAACGCGCTGGCCGCCGCCAAGGCATCGCTCGCGCAAGCGCAGGCCGGTATCGCCATGGCCGAATCGACGCGCAGCGCCGCCATCGGCGAACTGGCCGCGAATGACGCGCTGGTGCGCGGTTCGACCGAAGAGAGCGATCCCGCCGTCATGGCCGCCAAGGCAAAGCTGGACGCGGCAAAGCTCGACCTCGACCGCACCGTCATCCGCGCACCCATCGACGGCATCATTGCCAAGCGGCAGGTGCAGGTGGGGCAGCGCGTCGCGCAGGGCACGCCGATCATGTCGATCGTCCCGTTGACGCAGGTGTATGTCGACGCCAACTTCAAGGAACGCCAACTGGCCCGCGTCCGTCCCGGCATGCCCGCGACGGTGAAGACGGACCTCTATGGCGGCAGCGTGGTCTATCATGGCAAGGTTGTCGGCTTCTCCGGCGGGACCGGGGCGTCCATGGCGCTGATCCCCGCGCAGAACGCCACCGGCAACTGGATCAAGGTCGTGCAGCGCCTGCCCGTCCGCATCGCGCTGGACCCGAAGGAACTGGCCGAGCATCCGCTCCGCGTCGGTCTGTCCACCGAAGTCGAGATCGACCTGGCGGACTAACCCTCCGTCACGGTCAGCAAGGGAGGGCGCACATGCCCGAGATCGACGTCTATAAGCGCATTCCCGCAAACCGCCGCGTGCTGGCGGGGCTGGTGCTGGCGCTCAGCAACTTCATGGTCGTGCTCGACCTGACCATCGCGAATGTCTCCGTGCCGCATATCGCGGGCAATCTGGGCATTTCGCCCGATCAGGGGACGTGGGTCATCACCAGCTATGCGGTGGCGGAGGCGATTTGCGTGCCGCTCACCGGCTGGATGGCGCAGCGGTTCGGGACTGTCCGCACCTTCGTCTATTCCATGGCGGGCTTCGGCCTGTTCTCCCTGCTGTGCGGCCTGTCGCCGACGCTGGGCATGCTGGTCGGATGCCGGATCGGGCAGGGGCTGTGCGGCGGGCCGCTGATGCCCATGTCGCAGACGCTGATGCTGCGCGTGTTCCCCCCGGAACAGCGGGGCAAGGCCATGGGACTGTGGGCGATGACGACATTGCTGGGGCCTGCGTTAGGGCCGATTATCGGCGGCTATATCTCCGACAACTGGAGCTGGCACTGGATTTTCTTCATCAATCTGCCGATCTGTTTCCTGTGCACGATGAGCGCCTTTGCGCTGCTCCGCCCGGTGGAAACGGAAACGCAGAAGCTGCCCATCGACCGCATCGGCCTCGTCCTGCTGGTCTTCTGGATCGGTTGCCTGCAGGTCGTGCTGGACATCGGGCGGGATCATGACTGGTTCGCCGATCCGATGATCGTCGCGCTGGCCGTGCTCGCCGTCGTCGGTTTCGCGGTGTTCATCATCTGGGAACTGACGGAGGAGCATCCGATCGTCGATCTGCGCATCTTCCGTCATCGCGGGTTCAGTTTCGGCGTCATGGCCTTTGCGCTCTGTTTCGGGGCCTATTTCGCCAGCATCGTCATCATCCCGCAATGGTTGCAGACGTCGATGGGCTATCCTGCCACCGACGCGGGTCTGGTAACGGCGTTCAGCGCATTTACCGCGATCCTGATGGCGCAGCTTGTGGCGCGTGTCATGGGCAAGATCGACGTGCGGATCATGGTGTCGCTGGCGGTCGCATGGCTGGGCTGCATGTCCCTCTGGCGGTCCGGCTGGACCAGCGGCACGGATTTCTGGACGCTGGCCGTGCCGCAAATCCTTCAGGGTTTCGCCATGTCCTTCTTCATCATCCCGATGACTTCGATCACGCTGGCAGCGGTGGAGCCGCATGAGACGGCCTCGGCGGCGGGCATGCAGAATTTCCTGCGGACCATGGCGGTCGCCATCTCGACCTCCCTCATCCTGACCGTCTGGGGCGATTCTCAGCGGGTCGCCCGCAACGAGATCGTGTCGAAGCTGCAACCCGACGACGCGATGCAGATGCTCCGCAACAGCGGCATGGGGCTGGAGCAGGCGCGCCAGACCATAGCCAATATCGTCGATCAGGAGGCGATTGCGATGGCCGTGGACCACAGCTTCGTGCTGAGCGCGATCGTGCTGTTCATCGCGGCCGCGGTCGTCTGGCTGACGCCCCGGCCCGCGGGTCCGGTGGACACCTCCGCCGCGCATTGAGGGCTTCGAACGCCAAATGAAAAAGGGGCGCTGGACGGATCAGTCCGGCGCCCCTTTTCATGATGGCGAGAGGATCAGCCGTTTTTCTTGGGCAGCCTGACTTCGGCGGTGCCGGTGCAGAGCGTCGTGCCCTTCTGGTTCGACATCTTGTGCTTGACGTGGATCAGATGGCGACCGTCTGCATCGACCGACTTCTCGACCACTTCCGCCGTCTGGATGGTGACGTCGCCCGACAGCGCCGGGCCGCGATAATTGGCGATGGAGTGGACGACCGCGCCATGCTCGCCGGCCCAGCCCGCGAGATAGTCCGTCACCCACGCGCCCATGGACGCGCCATAGCCATAGGAGCGCGGCATGCCGATGCGGCGGGCGTATTTGGGGAAGAGGTGGCCGCGCGAGGGGCCGTAATAGGCGCCGTCGGTCAGCGACGGATTGATCAACTGCATGTCCGGGTCATTCTCATAACCGGCCATTTCGGGCGTGAAGCCCAGCGCCTCCAGATCCTGCTTGCGCATGTCCATCGTGCCCCAGGTGTTGACCAGGAAGGCGCGCCATTCGGTTGTGAAGCTGGCGATGCTGTGTGGGCCGAATACGCGCTCCGGCAACTGGTCGCCAACCGTCACATCGTCCCACCAGCGTTCCTTGTGGCCGAGGTCGTGCAGTCCCTTGATCCACGCGAACTTGCGATCCTCCAGCGCGTCGATCTCGTCATCGGTCCACACCGGGTCTTCCAGTTCCTCCTGGTTGACGTTCTCGCCGCCCGCTTCGGCCTGATAGCGGATGGCGGTGGATCGCTGCTTGGCGACCATCTCGCCATTCTGGTTGCGATAATTATTGTCGCCGCGCTGGAAACAGGTCGGCCCGGCGAAGGATGTTTCCTTCACCACATAGTCGAACGGCACGCGCTCGTTGGAGATGATGTCGCCCGCGAAGATGCGTGGTTCGTAGAACCACCATTCGTCACCGCCAAAGAGCAGGTGCGAATTGGGGATGCAGCCGACGCAGGCGGGCGCGGCGCCATGGCCGTCGTCGGTCGCGATCGGAAAGCTCTGCGGCGCGACCAGCTTGCCGAACAGGCTCTCCGACGAGAATTTGGGATCGTAATGCAGGAGGTTGGCATAGTGCATCGCATGCGCCCAGCGGCGGATGTCGTTGTTGGCGATGGGTTCGCGCAGCGGCGAAAAATCCATCGTCTTGCCCAGATACTGGTCGATGTCGGAACAGTCGAGCGTGCGTGCGGTCATATATGATCCTCCCCCGGAACGACGCCGGGCTCTAGTCAACAGTGCTGGCCAATATGGCTCGGGCCGGCCTTATGCCTGCACTGCCGACTTTCTTGAAGAGAGGAATTGCCTGAGGGGCGAACATCACTGCGGCGAAGGGATATAATTCCCGCGCCAGCCCTTCGCAGAGCCGGCGCGGGAAGAGGATCGGGGCGATCAAAAATTCTTGTTGATGAAGAAATTCACCGTCCGCGGTTCGTTGTAGCCGAGGTAATAGAGCGGCGTGGACCCGGCATTGGTCGGGGAATAGGAACCGGACTGGCCGCGCCGCAGATCGAAGATATTATTGACCTGAACGCCGACCGACAGGCCGTTGTCCTGCGTCGTGTAGTTGATCGTGCCATTGGCGAACGTCTGTGCGGCCACGGCGATCTGGTCCGTATTATAGATGTCGGCGTAGCGTTTGGACTCATATTGGACATCGACGCCGACCCGCCATGTGCCCGGCCCCTTCAGTGGCAGGGCATAGTTGACCGACCCGCTGAGCTGCCAGCGGGGTGACAGCGGGAAGTCCAGCCCGACCAGCGTCGTGCGGCCCGCGACATTGGCGGGCAGCGTTGCCGTGAACGTCTTGTATTTGGTCCTGAGATAGGCGGCGGACCCGGATATCCGCAGGCCGTCCACCGGCGCGGCGGTGACTTCCAGTTCTCCGCCCCAGGATGCGGCATCGCCCGCGTTGATGAGCTGGTTCGTCACGATGCCCAGCGCCGCACCGCTGGTCGCGCGCACCTGAAAATCCTTGATGTCATTGTAGAAGATGGCGAGGTTCGCGGTCAGGTGATTGGCGAACAGGCTGGTCTTCAGGCCCGCCTCATAGGTGGTGAGAATCTGCGGCAGATAGGGCGTCTGCGTGCCGATCACGGTGTTGGTGCGCAGGTCGTAGCCGCCGCTTTTGAAGCCCTTCGACCAGCTCAGATACTGGAACACCTCCGGCGACCATTGATATTGCACGCCCAGCTTGGGGGTGAATTGCGAGAATCGCTTGGGCTGCGCCGTCACGTCGAAGCTGGTGAAGGTGCTCGATGCGCTGGTGCCGGTGGGATAGAGGACGAAGAAGCGGTCCTGATCATAGCCCCATTCGCTCGCATCATGCAGGCCCCAGCGCGTGCCCTGCTGGCCGATGTTGCGGAACTTGCGCCGGTCGGTTGTCCAGCGACCGCCGACAGTCAGCGTCAGCTTGTCGGTCGCCAGCCAGTTGGCCTGCCCGAACGCCGAATAGCTGTCCGTGCGCAGCCAGTTGTTCGTGTGCGTGACGGTGCCGACATTGTCCGTCGTGCCGCTGGCCGACTGGCTCAGGCGGTGATTGTGGAAATGCTCGTAGAAATAATAGAGGCCGACGACGAAGTTGAAATGGTCGTACTCGCCGTTGAGATTATATTCCTGCGTGATCTGATACTGGTCGAAGCCCGCGAGGCTGGGGCTTTTGATCGCGGTCACGCCGCTGTTGCCATAGTTGATCGGCCCGTTGATGCCGCGATAGGCGGTCACGGATTTCAGCGTCAGATTCTTGTTCACCTCGTAGCGGACGGTCAGCGACCCGCCATAGGCGTCGGTGAAGTTATACGGCTCCACATCCTCCCACGACAGGTCGGGGTTGGTCGGGCGACCGCTATTGGGCTGGCCGTCGGGCTGGTTGACCGGCGTGTAATAGCTCTGGCTGGAGCGGTCGAACATCGCATCCGCCGACAGGACGACAGACAGCCTGTCGGTGATCTGCGACTTCAGCTTGGCGCGCAGCACGGTGATGTCGAGGTCGTTGACATAGCGGTCGAGCGGGATGCTGTACTGCCAGCCGTCGCGGGTGTGGCGGATGATCGAGAAGGATCCATTCAACTTGTCATCGGGCAGGATCGCGCCGCTGACCCGCGCCTTCAGGTCGACATTGTTGAACGTGCCATAGGTCGCACCGAGATAGAGTTCGCGCTCGGCCTTGGGTTCCTTGGTGATGAAGCGGATCGCGCCGGCGCTGCTGTTGCGACCGTAGAGCGTGCCCTGCGGCCCGCGCAGCACCTCGACCCGTTCGAGGTCCGGCGTGTCGTAGAGCGATCCGACCGTGCGGGCCAGATAGACATCATCGACATAGACCGCGACCGACGGCTCCGGATAGGTATCGATCTCGCCGATGCCGCGGATCGAATAGGTCTGCGTCGTGTAGGCGGTGGAGCGTTTGGGCGCGAGCAGGCCGGGGATGCGGCCCGACAGGTCGCGGAAGGTGGAGATTTTCTGCTGCTCGATGGCATCCCCGCCCAGGGCCGACACGGCGATGGGCGTGCGTTGCAGCGATTCCTCGCGCCGCGACGCCGTCACCACAATGTCGCCGAGGCCTGCGTCGTCGGCGGACGTGTCGGCATCGGCAGGCGGCGTCTGCGCGATGGCCGGTGCGGTGGACGCCAGCAGCGCCGCCCCTATGCCCGCGCGCAGGGCGGTGGCCAGAGCGCGATGAGATACCGAGTAGGAATAAAGCACAACGTCCCCCGTTTATTGCGAGGGGCGTCCTTGGATTTTGCGCAAAGGCGGTTCAAACGAGTTTTCGTGCCGACCGTTCAGCTTTGGAAAACAACGCCGAAATGCGCCACTTCCGGCGATATGAGATTTGGTCATAGGCTTATTTAAGCCTAAAGCATCGCCTTCTGCCCCCGTTCGCAAGCCGCCGCCGATGAAGAAGAAACGACGTTATCTGACCGCGACCATGTCCGATGGCTATGTGAAGACCATCGGCCCCACGACGGACAGTTTCACCCATTATTGGCGGATCGTCGCCCAACTGGAAAACGGCAAGACGGAAGTCTTCTGGGGCCACAGCCGCTCCCTGCCCGAAGCCCGCAAGAAGCGCGCCGCGACCGAGGACGCCGCCCGGATGCGCGGCTGGACCAGCTTCGCGTTCGAGGTCGTGGAACTGGTCGAGACACCGGCCTGAATTTCAGCCGGTCGAGCCGTCGGAAACGGCGGCTTGGCGGAGCGGCAGGGATTCGAACCCTGGATACGCTTTTGACGTATACTCACTTTCCAGGCGAGCGCCTTCGACCACTCGGCCACCGCTCCGCATGCCAGGAAGGATGCGCCCTAGACGAGGGTGAGCGGTTGTGCAAGCGGCTCGATAACGCTTTCTGCACGAAAGCGCAGATGACGCTCGCGGCGATCAGTCGTTGGTGCCGTCCACAAACTTCAGCGACAGGTTGCGCGCGTTTTTGGGGATGTCGAGACGGCTCTCGGACACGCGGGCTTCCTCATTAGGCTTGAGCCGGGCCTTGTCCGCCTTGGTGATCCAACTGAACACCAGCCGCCCCTGTGCGTCGCGCAGTTCCACGACGATGGGCGGCACCGGCAATTCCTCATCCGCGCTGTTCACGATGCGGCCGCTGAACGCGAAATATTCCTCGCCCGTGGGCAGCTTGCGCCGTTCCGGCTCCTTGGGGAGATAGAACAGAAGCTGTGGCTGGTCCTGATTGGCGGCGAGGCCGAGGCTGACCGCCCATCCCGGCGCGCCGAAATACCAGAGCGCGCCGCCTGCCGATGCGGCCAGCAGCGCAAACAGGATCGCGCCGACGGTCCAGTAGCGAGCCGGATTGCGGCGTGGCCTGCGCATCGCGCGCACCGGATCGGCATAGGCGACCGGTTCGGCGTAGATCGGCGGCGCATAGCTAGGCGCGGGAGGAGGGGCGCTGGGGGCTTCCTCGACAACTGGCTCAGCGACCGGCGGCGGCGGGGCGGCGGGGCTTTCGGCCTCGGCAGGCTGCGTCGGGGTCTGCACCGGCGGGGTGGCGGCGGGTTCGGGCTGGACCGGGGCAGCAACCTGTTCGGCGGCGACATCGGCTTGCGCTGCGTCCGCCATTTCGAGGGTCGCGCCCTCCTGAAACCAGCTATGCTTGCAGGATGCGCAACGCACACGGCGGCCATCCAGTCCGATTGCGCTGTCAGGGACGATGTAGCGCGTGGCACAATTGGGGCAGGTCAGGATCATTCTGGGTCCATAAACACCGCTTTATTGCCGAGGGCAAGCGCGGTTAATTTTCGTCGCGCGCTCCGTGAGTCGCGGGCCGGGGCCACTCGCCTTTACGGGCACGGGTCGGCTGTGCCATGGAGGGGAAAGACGCTGCGTAAAACCACGGCGTTTGGCGTAATAATCCATGATGTGGGGGCCTGAGCGGGTCGGCGATGACGGCGATCGTGCAGTTCGAAAATGTGGGCCTGCGCTATGGATTTGGCGCGGAGACGCTGTCCGACCTCAGCTTCTCGCTGGAGCAGGGCAGTTTCTATTTCCTGACCGGGGCCTCCGGTGCGGGCAAGACCTCGCTGCTCAAATTGCTGTACCTCGCCCAGCGGCCCAGCCGGGGCGCGATCCATTTGTTCGGCACCGATATCGTCACCATGGCTCGCACGCGGTTGCCCGGATTCCGGCGACGGATCGGGGTGGTGTTCCAGGATTTCCGGCTGGTCCCGCACCTGTCGACGTTCGACAATGTCGCGTTGCCGCTGCGCATCGCGGGCGTGTCCGACGCGCAGTTGAAGGCGCCGGTGCAGGAAATGCTGAACTGGGTCGGCCTCACCGACCGCGTGAATGCGCTGCCCGCCACCTTGTCCGGCGGAGAGCAGCAGCGGGTCGCCATTGCGCGCGCCGTGATCGGGCGACCAGAACTGCTGGTCGCGGACGAACCGACGGGTAACGTGGACATGGAAATGGCCACCCGCCTCATCACCCTGTTCGAGGCGCTGAACAAACTCGGCACAACCATCGTCGTCGCCACCCATGACTTCAACCTGCTGGGCAAGGTCGCCAATGCGCGGATGATCCGGCTGGACGGCGGCCGCCTCGTCGATCCCACCGGCGCGCTGCGCTATCCGCCGCGCGGGGCCGCTTCCGTGGAGGCACCGCAATGGTAGCGGGCGCGATCCTGTCGGGCGGCGCGAACGACCGGCTGTTGCCGCAGGGGCGGCTGGCGGGGCCGATGCCGTGGATCGTGGCGATCATGATCTTTCTGACCGTGCTCGCCTGCGCCGCCGGGATCGCGCTGGGCGAAGGTGCGGCGACCATGCGCGACGCAGTGGCGAACCGGCTGACGGTACAGGTGACGCAGCCGGATGCGGAGCGCCGCGACGCCCTGACTGCACGTATCCGCACGAAGGTGGCGACCATGCCCGGCGTGACCGGCGTCACTGTCGCGCCGCGTGACATGCTGGTGCGCCAGCTCGAACCGTGGCTCGGCGCGGATGCCGGATCGACCGACATTCCCATTCCCGCATTGATCGATGTCGATCTGTCGGCAAAGGGCGTTGAGGTCGGCGCGGTGCGGTCGGCCATCGCCCGGACCGTCGCCGGGATCACGCGCGACGCACGGGTGGAACCGCATAGCAGCTATATCGCGCCCATCGTCACGCTGGTCCGCACCATCGGCTGGATCGCCTTTGCCATTGTCGCGCTGATGGCGGTCGCCACCTCCTTCGTCGTCGTGTTGGCATCGCGGGGCGCGCACGCCACGCATCGCGGAACCATCGACGTCATGCACATGCTGGGCGCGACCGACGGGCAGGTGATGCGCCTGTTCCAGCGCCGCCTGACCCGCGACATCAGTTTCGGTGCGATCATCGGCCTCGCCTCCGCCATAGCGGTCGTCGTGCTGGTGGGCCGGTCGATCGGCCTGCTGGCGGGCGACCTGATGGGCAGCATCTCGCTCCCTTGGTGGGGCTGGGTCGTGTTGCCGCTGCTGCCCGTGCTGTTCATCGTGGTGGCCTGGTTCGCCTCGCGCCTGACGCTGCAATCCGCGCTGAGCCGGTCGCTGTGAGGGGGCGCTCATGATCCTGCGGGCGTTTGCCCTGATCCTGCTCGGCTGGATCGGTGCCTTTGCGTTGTTCGCCACCCTGCTGCCCGGTGCCGCGGGAGAGGAGAAGACGGACGGCATCGTCGTGCTGACCGGCGCGGCAGGCCGCATCGAACATGGCGTGGCCCTCCTGCGCCGGGGCCGGGCGGAGCGGCTGTTCATCTCCGGCGTCGACCGCGATGCTGGCAAGTTCTCGATCAGCCGCACCTATGGCATCGGGATGAAGACGATGCGCTGCTGCGTGGAACTGGGGCATGAGGCGATCGACACGCGCTCCAACGCCATCGAGACGGCGGCGTGGATCAGGAAGCGTGGTTATCGCTCGATCCGCCTCATCACCTCCGACTGGCATATGCGCCGTGCGCGTTATGAACTAAGCCGTCAGTTGCCTGCAGCCATCACCATCGTCCCCGACGCGGTGCAGACGCAGCCGTCGTTGCGCATCCTGCTGCGCGAGTTCCACAAATATGCATTGCGGCGTCTCGCCGGCCTTGCGGGTATCTGAGCCTCTTCATGCGCACGCCTCTCGCTATCCTACGTTCCATCCTGTTCCAGCTGATCTTCTTCGGCGGGACGGTTCCCCTGCTGGCGTTCGCCTTCGTCGTCCTGCCCCTCCACCGGCGGCCGTTTCTGGCGGTCGCGCGGGCATGGTCCTTCTATCACCGCTTGTGCGCGCGCCTGATCGTGGGGCAGCGGGTGGTGATCGAAGGCACTTTGCCGACCGAGCCGGTTTTCTACGTCCTCAAGCATGAGTCGATGTTCGAGACGCTGGACCTACCCTATCTCCTGAAAGCGCCGATGATCGCGGCGAAGCGGGAGTTGCTGGAAATCCCGCTCTGGGGCCGGCTGGCGCGCGCCTATGGCCTGATGGCGGTGGACCGGGATGCGGGCGCGGCGGCGCTGCGCCAGTTGCGGTCGGATGCGCGCGGCGCTCTGGCGGAGGGCAGGGCCTTTTGCCTGTTTCCAGAGGGGACGCGCGTTGCCCATGGCGATGCCCCGCCGCTCAAATCCGGCTTTGCGGGCCTGTACACCGTCATGAAGATGCCGGTGGTCCCCATCGCGGTGTTCAGCGGTCCGCTCAACCCGCGCGGAGCGATCCTGCGCTATCCCGGTATCATTCGCTATCGCGTGGGGGAGGTCGTTCCATCGGGCCTCGACCGGCGGGAGGCGGAGGCGCGGGTCCACGCCGCGATCAACGCGCTCAACACCCTTCCGGCCGAGTCCTGATCCCCGCCAGCGCCTGATCCGGCCCAAAGTGATTCGGACTGGCGCGGAATCGACTCGGGTCGTCGTTCATTCATTGTCGCTTCATGGGCTGGGCAGGATAGCTGCTAATCTTGGATAAAAGCGCCGCCGGGGGACGCAGGATGACGATTTTCACGGGTCGCATGGACAGGATGCTTCGACCGACGCGGGCATGGGCCTGCTGGATGGCGCTGGGCCTGATGGCCGCGCAGTCCGGTGGCGCGCTGGCGCAGGTGCGCACGGTCGACCCCAATGCGTCGATCGACGCCGATCTCGCGCCGGTTCCGGCCCAGGGCGATGTGTCGCCGCCGTCATCGTCGGGGCAAGCGGCGCCATCGACTCCGGCTCCGGCGACCGAGCCTAATGGCGCGACCTATCCTTCGGCGGCGTCCGATCCCAATGGGCCGCCACCCGTGCCGACCGCCGGTTATCAGAAGGACGATGTGATCGCGGGCGCCGAGGGCGTGTTCGGCAAGGGGGCAGAGGGCCTTGCCTCCATGATCGAAAAGATCCTCAAGGATCAGGGCGAGCCCATCGGCTATATCGCCGGGCGTGAGGCGTCGGGCGCGATCATCGTCGGTGTGCGTTACGGCTCCGGTACGCTGACTCACAAGATCGAGGGCGAGCGCAAGGTTTACTGGACCGGCCCATCCATCGGCTTCGACGTGGGCGGCAATGCGTCCAAGGTGTTCGTGCTGGTCTATAATCTGTTCGACACCCAAAAGCTGTTCGGTCGCTTTCCGGGTGCGGAGGGTGCAGCCTATGTCATCGGCGGCTTTACCGCGACCTATTTGCGCAAGGGCGACGTCGTCCTCATTCCGATCCGTTTCGGCGTCGGCTGGCGGCTGGGGGTCAATGCGGGCTATATGAAATTCTCGGAGAAGGGCCGCATCATCCCCTTCTGACGCCATCCGGCATCGCAGGATGTTCGCAAGGCGCGTCTCCCACAGGGGGGCGCGCCTTTCTGCATTTCAGCGCCTGAAAATTCCCAAAGAATATTTTTCGATATATCTTGAATGACGATATATCGAGATGTATATCGACGTCATGAGAAACTTCAGACACACAGGCGGCAGGGGCCGCCACTTCACCCATCCCGCTCTCTCCGACCGTCGTCGTGGGGATCACCATGACGGATTTGGGCCGGAATCGGGCCTTGGTCCTGACCGCCATCCCGGCCATCACCGTGGCCACGAAGGTCGCGGTCGCGGAGGACGGCGGGGTCCGCGCCTGTTCGACTATGGCGAACTGCGCCTGCTCGTGCTGGCCCTCCTCGCCGAGAACCCCGCCCACGGCTATGAGCTGATCAAGGGGATCGAGGAACGCTTCGGTGGCAGCTACACGCCCAGCCCCGGCGTCATCTATCCCACGCTCTCCTGGCTCGAAGACATGGGCTATACGGTGGTCGAGGCATCCGAAGGTGCCCGCAAGCGCCACCGCGTGACCGATGAAGGTACGGCTTTCCTTGCCGCCAACCGCGCCGCTGCCGATGTCCTGCTGGCCCGTTCGTCGGGCATGGCGGGACCGGAGGGGCGCCGCGCCGGTGTGCCCGCGCCTGTGATCCGCGCCATGGAGAACCTCAAGCTCGCCATGCGCCTGCGCTTTCGGGAAGGCCCGATCGATGAGGCCGCCGCCGACGCCATAGCCGCCGCCATCGACGAGGCGGCCCGTATCGTGGAGAAAAGCAAATGAGCACCGAAGCCCAGGCCATCGGCACCGTCCAGACGGAAAAGGCCAGCCGTTACCTCCAGCAGCTTGCCAAGCATTTCCAGCACAAGCTGCCCGTGACCTTCACCCCCGAAACGGGCGACATCCAGTTCAGCATCGGCAACTGCCATATGGATGCGGAGGAGGGGCGGCTCGTTCTGACCCTCACCGCGCCCAAAGCGGAAGACATGCCGCAACTTAAGGATGTGGTGGAGCGCCATCTGGTCCGCTTTGCCTTTCGCGAGGCCGATCTGGCGGTGGAGTGGGCGGCGGGCTGATATCGGCCTGATCGTCGGCTGTCCTTCCTCTCGCCCCTTGCCATTCCGATCGTTCGCGGCAAGGGTCGCGCGATGACCGCTCCCCAGATTCTCGACCTGCTGATCGCCGCCCTGTTGCGAAAGGCGGGCGGCACCAAGCGGGGCTGGCGCCTCGCTATCGGGCCGGTGCAGGTCTATGATCCCGCAACCCATCCCCATTGCAACTGGTCCGTCTCGCCTTCTGGCAATGCGGGGCAGAATGCGGCCATCGAGCGGGTGCTGGACGATCTGCGCCTGTCGTATCCGCTGGTCCGGGGGTAGTTACCCGGCGGCGTCCTCCAGAAACGCCATCAATCCCCGTTCTTCCCGGCTGAGCCATGTGGTCGCGCGGGGCAATTTCGTCGCCGCGCGCCATGCCTCCACATCGCCCGATTTGGCGAGTTCGATCAGCGCAGGGTGCACATAGCTTTTGCGGCTGATCGCAGGCGTATTGCCCAGCGCCGCCGCGACGCAGGTCAGCATGGACTTCAGCCCCGCCTTGCCGTCGGCATGATAGAGGCAGGCATAGGCGGTCACGCTGCCGCCCCAGGTGCGGAAATGCTTCGCGCTGATCCCTTCGCCCATGATCTCGCGCAGATAGGCGTTGACGTCGGCGGACCCGACCTCGTGCCGCGCCCCATCGTCATCGACATACTGAAACAGGCGCTGCCCCGGCAGATCCTGCATCGCCCGCACGAAGCGCAGCAGGCCGCTATCCTTCACGCGCCGCTCCTGCATCTGGCCGGATTTCCCCCGATAGCAGAGGCGCAGCGTGCTCCCCTCTATCGCGGTGTGGCGCATGCGCAGGGTCGTCGCGCCATAGCTCTTGTTCTCCTCGGCATAGCGGTCGTTGCCGACGCGGATCATGCCGATGTCGAGCAAGCGGACGATGGCGGCGACGGCGCGATCACGGCCCACGGACCGCTTGCGCAGGTCCGCCGCGACGCGCTCCCGCAATTTGGGCAGGCGTTTGCCGAACCCGGCGCATCCCGCATATTTGCCGGCATCCTGTGCGTCCCGGAAATCGGTGTGGTAGCGATATTGCTTTCGCCCCCGCGCGTCATAGCCGGTCGCCTGCAAATGGCTGTTGGGATCAGGCGAATACCAGCAGTCGCGGTAGGCGGGCGGCAGGCCGATGGCGCGCAGCCGGTCGATCTCCGCCCGGTCGGTGATGCGGCTGCCCGTGGGTGTGAAAAAGGCGAAATACGCGCCCTTCTTGCGGCGGGCGATGCCGGGCTGGCCGTCGTCTATGAAGATCAGCTTGCCGGGAAGGGGGAGTGCCTGCGTTGCCATGGATCACAAACGCATGGACGTGCTTTGGGTTCTCCCCTTGTGTTCCACGTGAAAAACCGGAGAAAACCGATAGTTCAGGCCGTCTGCACCTCCGCCGGGCACATTATGTCTAGAGGAGGCGGGGTAATGTTGCGCAGGCGGAGCAGCAGGCTGGCCCCGAACAGTACGGAAATTCCCGCGATGATCATGAACGGCGCATAGCTGTCGGTGCGGGCGAGGGTGACGCTCAGCAGGACCGACCCCATCGTCATCGCTGCGCCCGCCGCCGCCATCAGCAGGCCCAGCACGCTGCTGTAAGTGTCCATCCCGAAATAGCGCGCGACGGCATAGCCCATGATGTCCGACTCTGCGCCGAAAGAGATGCCGAACAGCGCGACACCGATCAGCAGCGGCGCGACATGAGTGATGGGGGAGGCCAGAATGAACAGGCCGACACCCGACAGCGCCATGCCGACGAACGCAACCCAATGCGTGGGAAAACGGTCGAGCGCCGCGCCCAGTCCAAAGCGTCCGGCCATCACCCCGACCGCAAAGGTCGAGATGACGAAGCCCGCCGCCGTAGGCGTCAGATGCTTTTCCAGCAGCATCACGTTCAACTGCGACTGCGCCAAGGCATAGGGCAGGCAACACAGGAACACGCTGACGAACACCAGCCAGAACACCGGATTGCGGACGATCTCGCCATAATCGGCTCCTGCCTTGCGGCGCGGCGCGGCGGTGTCGCGGGATCGTATGAGCGCGGGGATCAGCAGGACGGCGGCAATCCCGGCCACCATTGTGAAGACGGCAAAGGCAATAGCCCCCGCGCGCCAGCCATGGCTCGCCACATATTGCGCCAGTATCGGACTGCCGACCGCGCCCGCGATCGCCGGGCCGCAGGCCATGATGCCGAGTCCGATGCCCCGCGCGGACGTGAATCGTTCCGCCACCACACGCGAATAGACGGTCGTCGTCGTGGTCGAGCAGAGCAGCAACTGGACGATGTTGATCGCATAATAGAGCCGGATGTCGCCTCCGATCATGCTCATCGCGACCCAGCTCAGCGGATAGAGCAGGACGCCGAACAGGATCGCTACGCGCGCGCCAATGACGTCCGCCATACGGCCCGACAGCGGAATGGAGATCATGCCGAGGATATAGATGCTGCCGATCAGCGCGAACTGCGCCTTGGTCCAGCCGAATTCCGTGAGCAGATAGGGGGCGATGATCGATTGGGCATAGCCATTGATCGACAAGCCGGAACCGAGGCCGAGGGTCGCCCCCGCCAGCGCCCGCCAGTTGACGCGAAACTCCTTGGCGTAACCCATGAACGACACCCTCCCGGATCGCGCTCCGCTATGCGGAATCGCTGCATACGCATGCCGTGCGCTGCCGGGGGTGCGGCGTCAAGTCCCCGTGGGAGCGTCGGCGGGTGGTGTCGATCGCCTTTACCAATACGGCAACGCCATGCGACATTCGACGTATATGCTCTGCTGCGATGCCGCATAAACTTCCCCACTGCCAGCACTAGGGAGGGCTTTGTGACTACGCCGAATCTGATGACCGTTGATCCGCAACTCGTGGCCAGGATGGCCGCGACCATCCAGTGCCAGAAGCCGGAAGTTATTCAGGACCGCTTCGGGATCGGCGTCAAAACCTGGGTAAAGATCAGAGAAGGCGAGGCGATTCGCTACAGCGTCGGTGCACGCCTGCTGGAAAGATTGAAGCGAGAGAAACTCATCTGAGCTGCCGCGTTCCTACTGAGGGAATGTATTGATAATAATGCAATTCCCGCCGGAAGGGGGTTGCAAGATGAAACGCTGCTATGCACAATGATCCCGCGGCGGTTTGATCGTAGAGCGGTCAATCGCCGAGGGGTCACAGAACGATAATGAACAATCGGGTCTTGGGTGAAGCGGACGTCGCGCGTCCCGCTTCCGTCATCATTGCAATAGCCGGCGTCATCGCCGTGTCGCAGGGACGGCGCTGATCATGCGCTGGCGCCCTACAGCGGGTCGTAACCGCTGGAAAGCGCCGCCGTTCATTCCCCGTCCGATGTCCGGCGATGATGTCGCCAGCCGGGGGCATTTCCCGTTCAACATCCGCCCCGAAACGATGAAGGCTCGCGCGCCCGTGCTGGCGAGCGGGACCATCGGTATCCTCGCCCTGTTGCTGGCGGGGGCGTTGGTTCTTCTCCACATCTCCGGCTATATGAGCCAGCGGAGCATCGCCGCCCATGGGCAGGTGGCGGGCGTGTTGATTGCCATCGTGGCGCTGGCGGGGATCACCGGCCAGATCGTCCGCAAGTCGCGCGGGCGCGGTGCGGGTGTAGCAGCATTGACCGGCATGGACGGCCCGCCTGTCCGGGACATGATAAACCGTCTCGTCCAGGAAAAGGAGGCCGCCGAAGCCGCGAGCGCGGCCAAGAGCCGTTATCTCGCCAATGTCAGCCACGAAATCCGCTCTCCGCTCAACGCTATCTATGGCTATGCGCAGTTGATGGAGCGCGGCGGAGAGGTCGATCCGACCGACGCGGCGCGCATCATCCGGCGCAGCGCGGAACATCTCACCAATCTGGTCGAAGGGCTGCTCGACATCTCGCTGATCGAAAACGGCGTCCTGCGCGTCAGTAACGACGTGGTGCGGCTCGCGCCGTTTCTGGATCAGGTGGCGAGCATGTTCCGTCATGGGGCGAGCGCCAAGGGGTTGCGGTTCAACTATGAACGCCCCGACCGCCTGCCCGAATTCGTGCGGATGGATGAAAAGCGCCTGCGACAGGTTCTGATCAACCTTCTGTCCAACGCTATCAAGTTCACGCCTGCGGGCTTTGTGACCTTCCGCGTGATCTGGACGGGGCAGGTCGTCGTGTTCGAGGTGGAGGATAGCGGACCGGGCATCGCGGCGGAGGATCGCGAGCGCATCTTCCTGCCGTTCGAGCGCGGCGCAGACCATCAGGCCCGCACCCAGCCGGGCATCGGCCTTGGCCTGGCCATCACCAATGCGCTGGTCCATATTCAGGGCGGCGACCTGGAAGTGGACAGCGAGCCGGGCGCGGGCGCGACCTTCCGCGTACGCCTCATGATGGGACAGGTGGCGGGCACGGCACTGGAGGCCGATGTTCCCGCGCCGATCACAGGGTACAAGGGCGAGCGGCGCTCGGTGCTGGTCGTGGACGACGATGTCCACCAGTTGCGCCTGATGCGCGGCCTGCTCGAATCCATCGGCTTCGACGTGGCGGTCGCGCCCAATGGCGAAACCGGGCTGGCGCTGTCGGAGGCGGGAGATTTCGACCTCGTCGTCCTCGACATTTCCATGCCCGGCCTGTCCGGCTGGGAAACCGCCCGCCGCCTGCGCGCGCGCCATGGGGCAAAGCTGCGCATCGCCATGCTGTCGGCCAATGCGCATGAGCGGCACGGGCCGAGCGACGTCGATCCGGCGCAGGGGGAGCCGGTGCATGACAAGTTCCTGACCAAGCCGGTCGAACTGGGCACATTCGTGGATGCCATCGGCGTCCTGCTGTCGCTGCGCTGGATCAGAGCGGACGATGCGCCGGACAAGGGCGACGGTCCGCATGGGGGCGGTTCGGACGGGCAGCCCATGCCCCCCGCAGCCCTCTCGCCCGCGGCGCTGGCCCATGCGGAGAAGCTGCGCGAACTGCTGCGCATCGGCCATGTTCGCGGCATCGAGAGTGAGATCAAGCTGCTGGCGCAGGCGGCCCCGCAGTCGCGGGACATGATTACCCGCCTCTACGCATGCTTGGATAGATTCGACCTCCCGGCGCTCCGGGCTACCTTGGACGAGTATCAATGAAAATAACCGCTCCGCCCACGCGCCAGGACACGGTACTCGTCATCGACGATGCACCGGACTCCCTGCGTTTTCTTACCGATGCGCTGGAAAATTCCGGGATCACCGTGCTGGTGGCGACGTCGGGCGTCAGCGCGCTCGAACTCCTGTCCCATGTCGTGCCCGACCTCATCCTGATGGACGCGGTAATGCCGGGCCTGGACGGGTTCGAGACGACGGTGCGGATCAAGAACACGGCCAGCCTCGCCCATATTCCCGTCATCTTCATGACCGGCCTGACCGAGAGCGAGCATGTGGTGGAGGCGTTCGAGGTCGGCGGCGCGGATTATGTGCGCAAGCCGATCAGCGTCGACGAACTGCTGGCGCGGGTGCGCGTCCACATCACCAATGGCCGCGTCGTACAGGCCAGCCTCGCGGGCCTCGACGCTACGGGTCGGCTGATGATGGCGACGGATGTGGAGGGCCGCTTCCTGTGGTGCACGCCGCTCGCCGAACAGGCGATTCAGGCGATAGCGCCCGGCTGGAGCCGCGAGGATGCGGCGTTCCCTTCCGCGATGCGTCCGACGGTCGATCGCCTCCTCTCCATGCGCGAGCTTGCCGGTGCGTCGGTGAAGCTGGAGCATCCGCAGGCGACGCTGGAACTGGTGCTGATCGCGCAATATCGCGAGAATGAGGTGCTGATCCGCCTCAATGAAGTGAACCCGGAAGCCGACGCGGCCAAGCTGCGCCTGACGCTGGACCTCACCCAGCGCGAGGCGGAGGTTCTGCTATGGGTCAGCTACGGCAAGCCCAATCGCGTCATCAGCGACATATTGAGCATATCACCGCGCACGGTGAACAAGCATCTGGAACGCATTTTCGAGAAAATGGGGATCGAGACACGCTCTGCCGCCGCCGCCATCGCGATCCGGCTGATCTGTCAGTAGGGGGAGAAGGGGCGCAGGCCGCTTTCTGTCAGTGGTGGACAGACCCAAGCACCTCTCCCGCCTTCGCGGGAGAGGGAGAGGCCCGCCGCCGTCGCGGCGACGGGGGCAGCCGCAGCGGTCAGGAAGACCGCCCTCCGGTTCATGCAGCCATCGCCTTCTGGTGGAGCCGGGTGATCGCGTCCAGTGAGGAGAGGAGCGCGCCCTCCATCCAGCAGCCGTAATAGGAGGCATGCTCCCCCGCCAGCACGATGCGGTCGTCCATCGCCACGAGATTCTGATAATGCTGCGCGCGGGTCTGCTCCGTCCAGGTGGCGCAGCAGCCCAATATCCACGGCATGCGGCTCCACGGCACCGACGCGCCGCTCAGATACTCCTTGCGATATTCGGCGGGGTGGAAGACCGACCCCTGCGTCAGCGCCGCCTCGATCCGCTGCTCCGGCGTCATGCCCGCCAGCGCATAGCCTTTCGGTCCGCCTGCAAACGCACCGAGCAACACGGCAGGGCCATCCTTGAAGAAATTGTAATTGGGGTAGGAGATCAGCGCGATCCCCTGATCGGTGAAGCTGTGCCCGCCGTAGATGGAGTAATTCTCCTCCCAGAAGCGGCTTTTCATCTCCAGTCCGATCTTGACCGAGTTGGAATAGGGCAGCGCCTTCAGCGCGGCCTTTTTCGCGTCGCTGACCTGAATGTCGGTCTGGGCGAGGATCGTCGCCGGGAGGGTGCAGACGCAATAATCGGCCGTGGTGGAGCCGGTCGCGCCGGTCTTTGCATCGGTCCAGCTCGCGGTGACACCCTTTGCATCCTGCGCGATCTTCGTCACCTTCGTATTCAGGCGGACCATGCCGGGGGGCAGTTGCTTCGCGAACCCCTTGCCGATCATGTCCATGCCGCCCTTTGGCTGGAACATCGTCGTCTGCATCACATAGTTCATGTAGAAGCCCATCTGCGTCCAGACGCTGGACGACAGCACATTGGGCAGCGTGTTGACCGTGGAGGGCGTGGGCGCGCCGCCGACACCGCCGCCCGGCGCCTTGTCATAGCCGCGCTGGCCGGAGACGGTGAGGCTGCTGGAATAAGCCATGTCCTTGTCCAGCACGCCCCATTCGCGCAGGGCGACGAGCAGCCTGTCCTTATCCTCCTTTGACACTGTCGTATCGAGCGCGCCCGCGTTGAGCGACTTGGACAGGAGTTCGGAGACATGGCCTTTGAAGTCCACGGCCAGTTCCTTGTACCGCTGCGGCTTGCCGCCAAACGCGTCGCTGCGGTGGACGAAGGCGTTGTGGTTCATCTGGATAAACGGCTCCAGCTCGACGCCGAAGGCTTTGCAATAGTGGAGCAAGGTGCGGTGGTGGTGCGGGATGCGCCATGGGCCGGGGTTGAGGTAGTTGCCGGGCGCATAGCCGACCTTTTGCACAGCGCCGCCGACTTCCGTGATCGTATCGCCGCCGCGCACGGAATAATTGCGCCCGCCGATGCGGTCCTGAAACTCCAGCACCGTGACCTTATAGCCCGCCTTGGTCAGTTCATAGGCGGCGAGCAGGCCCGCGAGGCCAGCGCCGAGCACGAGGACGCTCGATCCCTTTTTCGCACCGGACAATTTGGGCGGGCCGGTGAACTGCGTCTCCGCCGCATGGCCGAGCACCGTCATTGCCTGATACATGGCAAGCGCGCCCCCCGCCTTGCCGATCATCGTCAGAAGCTCGCGCCGTGTCTGACCGCTCATTTCCATTGGTGTGACCCCTTCATAGGATAGTGGCAAAGGCGCGGCGCAGGGCCGCGTCGTTCAATTTCCGCATGTGGTGCAATCGGGCTTGCCGGGCGCATCGAGCGCGGCGGCGAGCGCCTTCACATCCGCCTCCGTGACCGGATCGGGATAGGCGTTGAAATGGCCGCGGACATAGGTGGAGACGGACGCCATCTGCGCCGGGCTGAGCATGTCGGTGAACCATGGCATGCCGCCCCGCCCCTTCAGCAGGATGGTCATGATGAACTTCGGGTCCTTGAGGTTGGTATTGCCGGCCAGCGCGGGAATCCGCGCGCCCGCTTCGCCGCCGCCCTTCGCATCGGCCATGTGGCAGGCCTGGCAGATTTCCTCATAGACCTGCTTGCCGTCCGCCGCCGTCGGCCCGGCGGAGGAACCGCCGCCCGATACGTCCTGCGCCCGGCCCGCCACGCCTGCGAGAAAGATCGCGGACACCCCGGCCATGGCGATCAGCGAAGACCATGCTCCTCTCATGCGGCAAACGCCTTTCTGTACAGACGCTCCGCCGCGTCGAAGCCGGAGAGCGCAGAGCCATCCATCCGGTCGCCGTACCGGGCGGCAGGGTCGCCCACCAATGCGATCCTCTCATCGATGGCGACGCGATTCTGATAGTGGAGCGCGGTCATTTCTTGACCGCCACCCCCTCAATCTCGACGAGGGTCCAGGGGCGACCGAGGGCGGCGACCTGAACCGTGGAGCGGGCGGGCTTGTTCGGTTGCTCGGCGGTGCCGAAGAAGGTCTTGAACACCTCGTTCATGGCGGGGGCGTCCATCTTGCCCTCCTTGGCCGGGTCACCGACGAGGAAGACGTTGATCTTGACCACGTCGCCCATGGTCATGCCCATGCCTTCCAGCGTCGCCTTCATCTTGGTAAGAATGCTGAGCGTCTGCGCCTTGGTATCCCCCACCGATTCCGGCTTGGCGGGGTCCATCGGCGATCCCGTCGCGCCGGAGAGATAGACGGTCTTGTACCCGGCGGGCACGGTCACGGTACTGGCGATGACGCCCGTCGGAGCGCCCGTGCGCTCGACCTGCGCATGGGCGCTGGTCGCCAGAAGGCCCGCCGCAAGGAGGGGGAGATATTTGAGAGACATGGCTTGTCCTTTCCTGTCGCCACCATGATGGGAGCGACGACGCTCACAGGCGCCGCCGCCGGGCATCCTCAGAATTTCAGGGTCAGGCGGGCGTAATAATAGCCGCCGTTGGTGCCGTAGGGACCGTGATTATACGGCCCGTTGATGGTGGTCGTACCGTTGACATAGGGCGAGGTGCCGTTGGTCGGGACCACGCCGCTGGCCAGGTTGGATGCAGCCAGCACCGCCGGGATCTCCGGCTTTTTGTCGAACAGGTTGTTCGCCCCGATGGAGAAGGTCGCCCATTCGGTAACGTCGTAGCCCAGCTCCAGATCGAAGATCGCAGTCCCCTTTACCACTGCGGGGAAGTAACTGCCGGGATTGATCGGAGCATTGATGACCGCGACGGCCGGGCTGACCAATATGGTCGATTTGCTGTAATAGGTCGCGCGCATGTTCGCGCTGAAGGCGCCGCTGGTGAACAGGGTGCTGAACACGCTCTTGAACTTGGGCGAGGAGGTTTCGATGATCGCCTCGGCGGAGGCGTTGAACAGGGTGCCGAGGCGGTTGTTCGTGACCTTCTGGTCGTTGTAATTGACGCCCAGCGTGAAATCGAGCCGGCCAAAGTCGAGATCGACCGGATAGCGGGCCGAAAATTCAACGCCATAGGTTTCGGTGTCGATGCCGTTGGTGAAGGTCTGGATGCCCAGGCTGCCCGTGGCGAGGACGGTCGGATCGATCGCCTTTCCGCTGGCGGTGATGGCGCCGATCACCAGATCATAGGCGGTGCGGCCATTGATGATGTCCGTGACCCGCGTACCGCCGACACGCTGGCCGGTGATGCTGCCCGACGACACGATGCGGTCCTTGATCTTGATGTAATAGCCGTCGAGGCTGAGGACCAGCTTGGGAATGGGACGGATGACCGTACCGATGGAGAAGTTGGTCGACTTCTCCGGCCTGAGCGCACCGAAGCCGGAAGCCGCAGCCGCCGCCGAACTGGGTGCAAGCTGGAGCGTGGCGCTGGTCGGCCCGACATTGGTGGAGGAGTAGCCCGATTCCGCCAGTGTCGGTGCGCGGAAGCCGGTGGACGCCGTCCCACGAAGCGCGAAGGCAGGGCTGAAATCATAGCGGGTCGTGATCTTGCCGATCGTCGTATCGCCGAAATCGCTATAATGTTCGTAGCGCCCCGCAATATCGACGGACCAGTCCGAAACCGGCTTGAAGATGACGTTCGCATAGACCGCCTTGGCCGTGCGCTTGGTCGTACCGGCATCGCCCAGGCCATAGCCGGGGAAGGACTGGCCACCCTCGACATAGCGGGACAGTTCGTAGCCCGAATAGATGGTGTAGGTCTCGCGGCGATATTCGCCACCGAAGGCCAGCGTCATCGGGTCGGCCAAACCGATCTCGACGTTCTTCTTCACGTCGATGGTGCCGGTATATTGGGTGAATTTGAAGCCGCCGTCATAGAAATCACGCGGCGTTATGCCGCCATCCGCCGTGCTGGGCGTCAGCAGGGCAGCGGCATAGGTCGCGGCGTAGAGCGAGGCGTTGGCCGAATTGGTGGTCAGAACCCTGGACGTATCCTCGGCATAGGTGCTGCTGGCATCGATGCTGAACCCGCCGATCTCGCCCTTTATTCCGCCGGTCAGCGAGAACTCGTTCTGGTTCACCTCGATCAGCGGAACCATGCCGTTGGTGATGGTCGGCGCATAGCAGGTCGAGGGGATCAGCGGCGCCGCCGCCGTTGCGCCCGTCGGACAGATGCGGTTGGGCGCGCGATAGCCCTGCAGGGCAGAGCCGTCGCGATAGCTGTAGTCGCCGAAGGAGTAGATTTCGACGCCGCCGAAATCATAGCCCGCATTATATTCGACGATGCTGAGCTGCGACTTGGGCTGGCCGCTGTTGATATTGGCCGTGCCGTTGTTCGCGTTCAGCGCATTGTAGATGGGCTGGAAGTTCACATTCGCCCCGGTCAGGGTGACCGTCGATCCATCGAGATTGCGGACGGCGGTCTGGCCGTCGCCGACCGTGGTATAGCCGTTGCGGCGATGGAACAGCGACATGTTGACGAAGCCGTTCTCCCCGATGGGAAGGCCGAAATTGGTGCTGGCGCTATATTGCGTGCCCTCTCCGTCATAATATTGGCCGACGCTGGCTGTCGCCGTGCCGCCGCTGTTCTGGTTCTTGAGAATGATGTTGATGACGCCGGCAATCGCGTCCGAACCATAGACGGCCGCCGCGCCTTCCTGGAAGATTTCGATGCGCTGCACCGCGTCCGGCGGGATGAGGTCGATGCTGGGCGCTGCGGAGCCGCCAAAAGCACCGTTGATCACCTGAACGATGGAGTTGCCGTGGCGGCGCTTGCCATTGACGAGAACGAGCGTGTGGTTCGGACTGAGGCCGCGCAGGCGCGCACTGAGCGAGAAGCTCGACATATCCGTGCCCTGCGTTTGCGCCTGAAAGGACGGAACGAGCTGGGTCAGGGCCTGATTGAGATTGGGCTGGCCGACCTTGGACAGGGCGTCCGCACTCAACAGTTGGACCGGTGCCGCGCTGTCCGCAGCCTGCATGCCGGTGGCGCGCGTTCCGGTGACGATGATCTCGCCCTCTTCCGCGGGCTGATCGGCGGCAGGTTGGGCATAGGCGACCGAGAGTGAAGTGGATGCGAGAAAAACCGAAGTACAAATCTTCGAGATACGGGACATCATGTTTCCCCCAAAATGGTTCCCTGCCCTCTCCTTTCTCGTGAGAACGATTTTCATCGTATCATTCTGTTTCTTGATTTTGGACGAATTGACCAATGCTATGGCCCGACCGCATCGGGCTCACCGGGAATGTCACGGCTAGTCAGCCCCATTTGCCCCTTCCTGCCCATACGCGCTTTGACGTATGATCTTTTGCGCGCGCTGCTCTAGGCTGCCAGTGCCTTGAAAAGGGGGGCTCATGACAGGAAATCGAGAGCCGATGATCGATCGGAGGCGGGTGCTGCACGGCGGCTTGCTGGGGGCTGCGGGTCTGATCGCGATGCGTCCCGGCCTCTCCCTGGCGCAGGGCAGGGCCTTCGCTCCCGACCCCGCGCTTCTCCCGATACTGGCGCGGCCCGACCGGATGTTTCGGGTGTCGGTGTGCCTGCGCCCGTTCCGCGTTTCCGGCCCGCGCATGGAGATGGAGGAAATCGGGTCGAAGAAGGTCGTCCACCATTATGGTCATGGCGGCAGCGGCTGGTCGCTGAGCTGGGGATCGGCGCAGGAGATCATGCCGCTGATCCTCGCCACGGGTGCGAAGGAGGTGGCGGTGATCGGCGCGGGCGCCATCGGCCTGACCAGCGCGATCACGGCGCAGCGCATGGGCCTGAAGGTCACGATCTATGCAAAGGATCGCTTTCCCGACGTCCGGTCGGCGCGCGCCACGGGGACATGGTCGCCCGCCAGCCGGGTGGCGATGCAGGGGTCGGCGGATGCCGCGTTCGAGACGAAGTGGGAGCGCATGACGCGCGCAACCTACGCCATGCATCAGGGCTATGTCGGGCTGGCGGGCAATCCCGTCGAATGGCTCGACCGCTATGCGCTGTCCGACACGCCGCCCGCCAAGCAGCCTCATACGCCGATCACCCTGCCCGGCGGCGGCACGGATTATTTCGTGGATTATGAGGATAAGGTGAAGGATTTGCAGCCGCAGCAGCAATTGCTCGCCCCCGGCACCCACCCCTTTCCCGCGCCGTTCGTGCGCAAGACCAGTTCGGTCATGTTCAACATCGCCGACCTGATGCACCAGCTGGAGATGGAGTTTCAGGTCGCGGGCGGACGCTTCGTGCCAATGGCGCTCGCCAGTCCGGCAGATTTCGCCAAGATTCGCGAAAAGACGATCGTCAACTGCACCGGCTATGGCGCGCGGGCGCTGATGAAGGATGAGAGCGTGATCCCCGTGCGCGGCCAGCTGGCGTGGCTGTTACCGCAGGAGGGCGTTCATTATGGCGTCTCCTATCGCAAGGTATCGGCTCTCGCCCGCCGCGACGGCATTGTCATCCAGCACACCGGGCCGGATGAATCGCAGGGGTTCAACAGCACCGACGAGACGCCCGATTATGCCGTGGCGCGCGAAGCCGTGGACATCATCGCCAGTTGCTTTGCGGCTGCCCCTGCGCCCATCCCCGCCTGATCCAGAGGAGCCGACGACCATGCGCAAATCCGCCCTTCCCGCCCCCTTCCCAGTCATCGCCGCCGCCATCGCCGCCCTGACCCTGCCCGCCGCAGCCGGGGCACAGGTGACGCGCATCAACCGCAATCCCAATGCGATCATTCTGGAAGGGGCAAAGGTCGCCGCGGGCACGGAGATGATCTTCCTCTCCGGCCAGCTCGCCGCCCCACTCGACCCTAAGAAACCAATGGCCGAGAACAAGACGGTCGAGGATTTCGGCGATACCAAAACCCAGACGATCAGCACGTTCAACAAGATCAAGGATGTGCTGGCGACGCAGGGCTATACGATGGCCGACATCATCAAGCTGACCCTGTTCGTCGCCGCCGATCCGAAGACTGGCAAGATGGACTTTGCGGGCGCCAATGCGGGGTACAAGGAATTCTTCGGCACGGCGGAGAACCCGAACCTGACCGCCCGCTCCACCTTTCAGGTCGCGGCGCTGGTCGGCCCGCAATATCTGATCGAGATCGAGGCGATCGCCGCAAAGAAGAAATAGGGTTGTCGGGACGGACGACCGGCGGCTTTCCTTCCCCTTTGCCGCCGGTCGTCCTGTTTGGGTGGGGAGGGGGCGGTCTGCTAAACCCTCCCGTTCGGTTCGAGTAGACTTCGAGCTTGTCGAGAAGGCGTATCGAGAACTCTGGCAAAGTGCTGCTTTCTCGACGCCGGTTCTCGACTGCGCTCGAACCTTGCTCGAAACGAACGGACAGGGGGGAAGTCCCCAACTGTTCGAAACCCGCCGATCAAAACATATCGTCATCCCGGATCAAGTCGGGGTCGGCAGCAACCAGAGCATTGCACGCCAAAGTGGGAACCGGCTTCGCGCCCTCCCCAAAAACATCGCCCCGCCAGCCGGAGTGCGGCGGGCGGGGCGACGATGGCAGGCGCGAAAGGAGGATCAGGCCGCGACCTTCTCCGTCTCTTCCGCGGGCAGGCGGATGAGGTGGTCGAAGGCGGAGAGGGCGGCGGTCGAACCCTGCCCCATGGCGATCACGATCTGCTTGTACGGGACCGTCGTGCAGTCGCCCGCCGCGAACACGCCCTCATGGCTGGTGTGGCCGCGATGGTCGATCTCGATCTCGCCGCGCTGCGACAGGCCGATGCTGTCCTTCAGCCACTCGGTATTGGGGACGAGGCCGATTTGCACGAAGATGCCCTCCAGCTCGACCAGATGCGAGGCGTCGCTGTTGCGGTCCTTGTACGTCAGGCCGATCACCCGCTCGCCGTCGCCATGGACTTCGGTGGTGAGCGCGGAGGTGATGACCTTCACGTTCGGCAGGCTGAACAGCTTCCTCTGCAGGACGGCGTCGGCGCGCAACTGGCTGTCGAACTCGACCAGCGTCACATGAGCGGTGATGCCCGCGAGGTCGATGGCCGCCTCCACGCCGCTGTTGCCGCCGCCGATGACCGCGACCCGCTTGCCCTTGAACAGGGGGCCATCGCAGTGCGGGCAATAGGCGACGCCGCGATTGCGATACTCGTCCTCACCCGGCACGTTCATCGTCCGCCAGCGCGCGCCGGTGGACAGGATGACCGTCTTCGCCTTCAGGCTGGCGCCGCTTTCCAGCACGACCTCGGCCAGCCCGCCGACGTGCGAAGCGGGGATCAGCTTTGCCGCCCTCTGCTGGTTCATAATGTCGACGTCATAGTCCTTCACATGCTGTTCCAGATGCGCGGCCAGCTTCGGCCCTTCGGTATGGGGCACGGAGATGAAGTTCTCGATCGCCATGGTGTCGAGCACCTGCCCGCCGAAGCGTTCCGCGACGACGCCGGTGCGGATGCCCTTGCGCGCGGCATAGATGGCGGCGGCGGCACCGGCGGGACCACCGCCGACGACCAGCACGTCGAACGCTTCCTTGGCGGCGATTTTCTCGGCAGCCTTGGCGGCGGCGCCGGTATCCAGCTTGCCGAGGATCTGTTCCAGCTCCATCCGGCCCTGTCCGAAGACTTCGCCGTTCAGGTACACGGACGGCACGGCCATCACCTTGCGCGTCTCGACCTCGTCCTTGAAGAAGGCGCCGTCGATGGCGGTCGCGGTGATGCGCGGATTGAGGACGCTCATCAGCGTCAGCGCCTGCACCACGTCGGGGCAGTTCTGGCACGAGAGCGAGAAATAGACCTCGAAATTATAATCGCCGTCCAGCGCGCGGACCTGCTCCAGCACCTCGTCGCTGTACTTGGGCGGATGGCCGCCGGTCCACAGCAGGGCGAGGACGAGCGAGGTGAACTCATGGCCCAGCGGGATGCCCGCGAAGCGCACGCCATGCGTCTCTCCGGCACGGCTGATGCGGAACGACGGCGTGCGCGCATCGCCTTCATCGGCGGCGAGGGACACAAGGTCGCTCATCCCTGCGATTTCTTCGAGCAGGTCGCGCAGTTCGTTGGACTTGGGCGTGCCGTCGAGCGAGGGGACCAGCTCGATGGGCTGCTTGATATTGCCCATATAGGCGGCAAGCTGGCTCTTGATGGTGGCGTCGAGCATGGTCTTGAAACTCCTTGAAATATTGCTCCGGGGGTCCAACCCCGGAACCTGCGAGAGGCTCCGGGGCGGTTATCCCTGTACGGCTTAGATCTTGCCGACGAGGTCGAGCGACGGGGCGAGAGTGGCTTCACCCTCTTCCCACTTGGCGGGGCAAACCTCGCCGGGGTGGCTCACCCAATACTGCAGCGCCTTGACCTTGCGCAGCAGTTCGATGGCGTTGCGGCCCACGCCCTCGGGCGTGATTTCGACGAGCTGGATCGTGCCTTCGGGATCGACGACGAAGGTGCCACGATCGGCCAGGCCGACGCCTTCACGCAGAACGTCGAAGTTCTTGGTGATGGTGTGGTTCTGGTCGCCCAGCATGTAATAGTTGATCTTGCCGATGGCGGGCGACGTGTCGTGCCAGGCCTTGTGGCTGAAATGCGTGTCGGTGGAGACGGAATAGACTTCGACGCCCAGGTTCTTCAGCGTGGGATAGATGTCGGCGAGGTCTTCCAGCTCGGTGGGGCATACGAAAGTGAAGTCGGCCGGGTAGAAGAAGAACACGGCCCACTTGCCGATGACATCAGCCTCGGTCACGTCGACGAACTTGCCTTCCTTGAAGGCGGTCGCTGTGAAGGGCAGAATCTTGGTGCTGATAACGGACATAATCACTCCCGGTGGTTGTCATGACGGAGCCTATGTAGGCGGGGGTCATTGAAAAGCGAAACCGATAAGTTTGTGCGCTGAAATCGAGTGGGTCGATCAATGGCGGGAGGCATAATCGTGCGCGGGGGCATGTAAACCGTGCAAATTCCAGCTTCGGCTGCCACACTCGCTGGCAACAAAAGAGGGAGAGGGTGGATGCGCTATTCAGGCAAGGTTGCGATCGTGACCGGCGGCGGAGCGGGCGGCATGGGCGCGGCGATGGCGCGGGGACTCGCGGAAAAAGGGCTGAAAATCGTCGTCGCGGACATCAACGAGGACAAGGGGCGGGCGAGCGCCGATGCGCTGACCGCCGACGGCTATGACGCCATCTACCTGCCGGTCGATATTGCCTCGCCCGAATCGGCGGAGGCGCTTGCGGAACGGGCGGCGGACCGCTTTGGCCGGATCGACTATCTGGTGAATAATGCAGCGCTCTTTGGGGGAATGGAGCGGGGCGGATTGCTCAGCATGCCGTGGGACCGGCTGATGCACCATTTTCAGGTCAACCTGTTCGGCGGCCTGATCGTCACGCGCGCCGTCGCGCCCTATATGGAGAAGGAGGGGGGCGGGGCTATCGTCTGCACCAGCTCCACCGCCGCATGGCTGGGCGCGGGCCATTATGGTGTGGCGAAAGCCGGGGTGAACGCATTGGTCCTGTCGCTGGCGCGCGAACTGGGGCCGAAGGGCATCCGCATCAACGCCATCGCGCCCGGCATGACGGACACCGATGCGTTTCGGGAACAGGTGCCGGAGGGGCATCTCGATGCGCGGCTGGCCGGTATCGCCATCCCGCGCCTCGCCACGCCGCAGGATCAGGCGGAAGCGGTGAAGTTCCTCCTCTCCGACGGTGCGGCGTTCATCACCGGACAGATTATCGCGGTGGATGGCGGCAGCCTGTACGGACGGCTGTGAGGATTGTCCCCCTCCCGCCGGTGACGGGAGGGGGAAGGATTTAGCGCCCCGTGGATGCCTGGAATATCGCGGGATAACGGTCGCCCGTGACCTCGATAGCGGCGGCGCCATCATCCAGTTCCGTCACCTCGGCGTCCGTCAGGACGACGTCCGCCGCGCCGAGATTCTCTTCCAGTCGACCGAGTTTCGTCGTTCCGGGAATCGGCACGATCCACGGCTTTTTCGCCAGCAACCAGGCAATCGCTACCTGCGCAGGGGTCGCATCCTTGCCGCTCGCAAAGCGCCGGATGAGATCGACCAGCGCCTGATTGGCGGCCATCGCATCGGGGGCGAAGCGGGGCAGCATTGCGCGGAAATCACTCTTGGCGAACTCCGTGTCGGCGCTCATCGCACCGGTCAGGAACCCGCGGCCCAGCGGGCTGTAGGGGACGAAGCCGATGCCCAGTTCTTCGCACGTCGCGAGCACGCCATTGCTCTCCGGCTCGCGCGTCCAGAGCGAATATTCACTCTGGATCGCCGCCACCGGCTGCACCGCATGCGCCTTG
>DASVNT010000033.1:0-28272 GCA_036383715.1 Sphingobium sp.
TCCGCCAAGGAGAGCGCATGTCCGGCAACCATGGCTGAAACCCGCGCTTTTGCGAGTGATTCTCACTGCTTCGGCCCCTTGCTTCGCAGATGCAGCAGTCCTAAAGCGCCGGGAAGCACAGACCGCATCGAGGGACGCACCTTGCCGGATTTATCGCAATATCTGCCGATTCTCCTGTTTCTGGTCATCGCTCTTTTGCTGTCCAGTGCATTCGTGTTCCTGCCCATGGCGGTGGGACGGCTGACTGGATCGCATAAGCCCGACCCGGAGAAGCTGAAGGAATATGAATGCGGCTTTCCGGCGTTCGAGGATCCGCGCAGCCAGTTCGACGTGCGCTTCTACCTCGTCGCCATCCTGTTCATCATTTTCGATCTTGAGGCCGCCTTCCTCTTTCCCTGGGCCGTGAGCCTCAAGGAGATCGGTTGGGCTGGCTGGTTGACGATGATGGGCTTCATCTTCGAACTGGTCCTTGGGCTCATCTATGCGTGGAAGAAGGGAGCACTCGATTGGGAGTAGAGCTTGAACGGCCTGGCACGCTTGGCGCGCCTTCGGGTGCGGTCGTCGCCCCCGATGCCGACTTCTTCAACGCGCTGACCGGAGAGGTCAACGATAAGGGTTTCCTCGTCACCTCGACGGAAGACCTGTTTCAGTGGGCGCGCACCGGTTCGCTGTGGTGGATGACCTTCGGCCTGGCGTGCTGCGCGGTCGAGATGATCCACGTGAACATGCCGCGCTATGACATGGAGCGTTTCGGCGCCGCGCCGCGCGCGTCCCCGCGCCAGTCGGACGTGATGATCGTCGCGGGCACGCTGTGCAACAAAATGGCTCCGGCCCTTCGCAAGGTCTATGACCAGATGTCGGAGCCGAAGTACGTCATCTCCATGGGCAGCTGCGCCAATGGTGGCGGCTATTATCACTATAGCTACAGCGTGGTGCGTGGCTGCGACCGGATCGTGCCCGTGGACATCTATGTCCCCGGCTGCCCGCCGACCGCCGAGGCGCTGCTCTATGGTGTCATGCAGTTGCAGCGGAAAATCCGTCGTATCGGGACGATTGAACGGTGAAGAGCGTGCATCCCGCCCCCCGCATCGAAGCCATCGACGGCCTCGCCGACGCCATCGCGTCCGCGCTGGGCGCGGCGGTGGTCGAGATTGTCGATGCTCATTTCGAGCTGTCCGTCACGGTCGAGCGCGGGGCGCTGGCCGATGTGATGGTCACGTTGCGCGACCGGTTCGCCTATCAGCAACTGATGGAGATCGCAGGCGTCGACTATCCTGACCGCGCAGAGCGGTTCGAGGTGGTCTATCACCTGCTTAGCGTCACGAAGAACCACCGTTTGCGCGTGAAGGTGTCGACCGACGAAGACAACGCCGTCCCCACCGTCACGCACCTCTGGCCGGTTGCTGGCTGGCTGGAGCGGGAAGTGTTCGATATGTATGGCGTGCTGTTCTCCGGCAACACCGACCTGCGCCGCATCCTGACCGATTACGGGTTCAAGGGGCATCCGCAGCGCAAGGATTTCCCGCTGACCGGCTATGTCGAACTGCGCTATTCGGAAGACCAGAAGCGCGTCGTCTATGAGCCGGTGAAGCTGGCGCAGGACTTCCGCAGCTTCGACTTCATGTCCCCGTGGGAAGGCGCGCAATATGTGCTGCCCGGTGACGAGAAGGCTGGCGGGCAGGCCCCCGGCGCGCCGACCCCGGCAGCCGCTCCGCCGCCTCCGCCCGCCGCCGCGCCGCCGGCTCCTCCGCCGCCGACGCCCCAGACCACCGAGAGCAAGGCCGACACCGGCGCTGGCGAACCCGCCAACACCGAGGCCGCAAAGCCTAGCGATGCCAAGGACGAGGGAGGCAAGGCCTGATGTCCGATTATATCGAAAAGCTGGAGCATGTCGTGAACGCCGACGATCCGTCGCCGGGCGATACGGAGATCCAGAACTACACGATCAACTTCGGTCCGCAGCATCCGGCGGCGCATGGCGTTCTCCGCCTCGTCATGGAGCTGGACGGCGAGATCGTGGAGCGGTGCGATCCGCATGTCGGCCTGCTCCATCGCGGCACCGAGAAGCTGATCGAGTATAAGACCTATCTGCAGGCGCTGCCCTATTTCGACCGGCTGGACTATTGTTCGCCGCTCGGCATGGAGCACAGCTATGTGCTGGCCATCGAGAAGCTGCTGAACCTCGAAGTTCCGCTGCGGGCCCAATATCTGCGCGTGTTCTTCGCGGAGCTGACGCGCATCTGCAATCACATGCTGAACCTCGGTTCGCATGTGATGGACGTCGGCGCGATGACGCCGAACCTGTGGCTGTTCGAAATTCGCGAGGACTGCCTCAACTTCTTCGAGCGGGCTTCGGGCGCGCGCATGCACAGCGCCTATTTCCGTCCGGGTGGCGTGCATCAGGATGTGCCGCTCAAGCTGCTGACCGACATTGCCGACTGGCTTGATCACCGCATGCCGCGGCTGTTCGAGGATGCGATCAGCCTGGTGGCCGACAATCGCATCTTCAAGCAGCGCAATGTGGACATCGCTGTCACCAGCAAGGAAGACGCGCTGAAATGGGGCTTTTCCGGTCCGATGCTGCGTGGGTCGGGCATTGCGTGGGATATTCGCAAGGCGCAGCCCTATGACGTCTATGATCGCATGGAGTTCGACGTTCCGGTCGGCACCAACTTCGACTGCTATGACCGGTTCATGGTCCGCGTCGAGGAAGTGCGCCAGTCCGCGCGCATCATGAAGCAGTGCCTGAACGAGATGCCGGAAGGCCCGATCGCCAGCTTTGACCGTAAGGTGTCTCCGCCCAAGCGCGGCGAGATGAAACAGTCGATGGAAGCGCTGATCCATCACTTCAAGCTTTATACCGAGGGCTTCCATGTGCCCGCGGGCGAAGTCTATGTGGCTACCGAAAGCCCGAAGGGCGAATTCGGTGTCTATCTGGTCAGCGACGGCTCCAACAAGCCCTATCGCTGCAAGATCAGGCCGACCGCGTTCAGCCATTTGCAGGCGATGGATTTCATGCTGAAGGGCCACATGCTGGCCGACACCACCGCCGTATTGGGCGCGATGGATATTGTGTTCGGGGAGTGCGACCGTTGAGCGGAGATCGTCTGGCAATCGCGGAGGCCATGATCGCGGCCTATAACGCGCAGGACGTCGACACCTATGTCTCGTTCATGACCGACGAGGCCAGCGAGGCCAATTATCGCGGCGCCGTCGTGCGGGAGGGCAAGGAGGGCACGCGTTCCGGCCTTGCCACCGCTTTCGCCAAATGGCCGCAGAACAATGCCAAGATCCGCGAGAAGCAGGCTATCGGCGATTACGTCCTGTTCCGCGAATATGTGACCCGTGGCCCTGCTACCGACGGTTCGGAACTGGTCGAGCCGTTCGAGGTCGTCGCTGTCTATTCTTTCGAGGGCGATAAATGCTCTCGCGTGGAGTTCATCCGCTAATGGCTGACGCACCCCAGATTCCCGACGAGGCGGAGGTCCGCGCGCGTTGGGGCAGCTTTGCCTGGACGGCAGAGAATGCAGAGCAGGCGAAGACCGTCATCGCGCGCTACCCCGACGGGCGGCAGCAGTCGGCGGTGATGCCGCTTCTCGACCTTGCCCAGCGTCAGGTGGGTGCGGAGACGAATACGCAGGGCTGGCTGCCCGTTCCGGTGATGGAATATATCGGTCGTCAGCTCGATATGCCGTATATGCGCGTCTATGAGGTCGCGACCTTCTACACCATGTACAACCTCGCCCCGGTGGGCCGCTTCCATGTGCAGGTCTGCGGCACCACGCCGTGCATGCTGCGCGGGTCGGACGACGTGTTCGCGGCGTGCAAGAACAAGGGGCTGGTCAAGGGCGCGACGACGCCGGACGGCCTGTTCACGCTGACCGAGGTCGAGTGTCTGGGTGCGTGCGCCAATGCGCCGATGGTGCAGATCAACGACGACAATTACGAAGATCTCACCTATGAGACGATGACGGCGATCATCGAGGATCTGACAGCGGGCAAGCAGCCCAAGATCGGCCCGCAGATCGACCGCCAGACGAGCTGCCCCGAAGGCGGCCCGACGACCCTCAAGGAGATGGTGTCCGAAAACCACGACTATCGGGGGAACTGGGCATGACCGACGCACCCGCACCGGCACCGTTCGTTGGCCCGCTGGCCGACAAGGACCGCATCTTCACCAACGTCCATGGCTTCCAGGACTGGGGTATCGACGCCGCGATGAAGCGCGGCGACTGGGACAATACCAGGGCGCTGCTCGACATCGGGCAGGACGAGATCATTGAGCGCATGAAGGCCAGCGGTCTGCGTGGTCGCGGCGGCGCGGGCTTTCCGACCGGCATGAAGTGGAGCTTCATGCCCAAGGAAAGCAAGGACGGCCGTCCCAGCTTCCTCGTCATCAACGCGGACGAATCCGAGCCGGGTTCGTGCAAGGACCGCGAGATCATCCGCCACGATCCGCACAAGCTGATCGAGGGCGCACTGGTCGCCGGTTTCGCGATGCGCGCGCGGGCTGCGTACATTTATATTCGCGGCGAGTTCATCTATGAGGCGAAGGTTCTCTTCGCTGCCGTGGAGCAGGCCTATGCCAAGGGCTTCATCGGCAAGAACGCCTGCGGTTCGGGCTATGATTTCGACGTCTTCGTCCATCGCGGCGCGGGCGCCTATATCTGCGGCGAGGAAACCGCGCAGATCGAAAGCATCGAGGGCAAGAAGGGCCAGCCGCGCCTGAAGCCGCCTTTCCCGGCGGGTGCGGGCCTCTATGGCTGCCCGACGACGGTCAACAATGTCGAGAGCATCGCGGTGTCGCCGACGATCCTGCGGCGCGGGCCGCAGTGGTTCTCATCCATCGGTCGCCCCGGCAATGTCGGCACCAAGCTGTTCCAGATCAGCGGCCATGTGAACAAGCCCTGCGTCGTCGAAGAGGCGATGGGCATTCCGTTCAAGGAACTGATCGACCGGCATTGCGGCGGCATTCGCGGCGGCTGGGACAATCTGCTGGCGGTTATCCCCGGCGGGTCGTCGGTTCCGCTGGTCCCGGCGGCGCAGATCATGGACGCGCCGATGGACTTCGACGGGTTGAAGGCGCTCGGCTCCGGCCTCGGCACCGCCGCCGTCATCGTCATGGACAAGTCCACCGACATCGTGCGCGCGATCAGCCGGCTCAGCTATTTCTACAAGCATGAGAGCTGTGGCCAGTGCACGCCCTGCCGCGAGGGCACGGGCTGGATGTGGCGCGTCATGGAGCGCCTGCGCTCCGGCGAGGCGGACATCGGTGAGATCGACATGTTGCAGGAAGTCACCAAGCAGGTCGAAGGCCACACCATCTGCGCGCTGGGCGATGCGGCGGCATGGCCGATCCAGGGCCTGATCAAGCATTTCCGTCCCGAAATCGAGCGTCGGATTACCGACAAGCGCGGCCCGGTCATGGAGGCAGCGGAGTAATATGCCCAAACTCAAAGTCGACGGCGTAGAGCTGGAAGTTCCCGCAGGCGCCACCGTCCTTCAGGCGTGCGAGATCGCCGGCAAGGAAATTCCGCGCTTCTGCTATCATGAGCGCCTGTCCATCGCGGGCAATTGCCGCATGTGCCTCGTCGAGGTGAAGCCGGGGCCGCCGAAGCCTCAGGCATCGTGCGCGCTGCCTGCTGCCGAGGGGCAGGACATCCGCACCGACAGCGAGATGGTGAAGAAGGCCCGTGAGGGCGTGATGGAGTTCCTCCTGATCAACCATCCGCTCGACTGCCCGATCTGCGATCAGGGCGGCGAATGCGACCTGCAGGATCAGTCCGTCGCCTATGGCCGGGGCAAGAGCCGCTATCATGAGCATAAGCGTGCCGTGACCGAGAAATATATGGGCCCCATCGTCAAGACGGTGATGACCCGCTGCATCCAGTGCACCCGCTGCGTGCGCTTTGCCGAGGAAGTTGCGGGCGTGCCGGAAATCGGCGCGATCGGTCGCGGCGAGAATATGCAGATCACCACCTATCTGGAACATGCCGCGCAGAGCGAGCTGTCCGGCAATGTTGTCGATCTCTGCCCGGTCGGCGCGCTCACCAGCCGCCCCTACGCGTTCGAGGCGCGTCCGTGGGAGTTGAAGAAGACGCTCGCCATCGACGTGATGGACGCGGTCGGCACCAACATCCGGCTCGACAGCCGTGGCCGTCAGGTTTTGCGCTCGCTGCCGCGCGTCAATGATGACGTGAACGAGGAGTGGGCGAGCGACAAGACCCGTCACGCGGTGGATGGTCTGGTGCGCAAGCGGCTCGATCAGCCCTATGTGCGACGTGAAGGCAAGCTGGTCCCGGCAAGCTGGGACGAGGCTTTCGCTGCTATCGCAGCTGTTCAGCATGGCGGTTCGGTCGCGGCGGTTGCGGGCGACCTGCTCGATTGCGAGACGATGTTCGCCGCGCGCGAGCTGGTGACGGCGCTGGGTGGTTCGCTGCTCGAAGGGCGTCAGACCGGCCTGAACTATGACGTGTCGAGCCTGTCGGCGGTGAATTTCAATTCGACGCTGGCCGGTATCGAGACGGCGGATGCCATCCTGCTGGTCGGCACGAACCTTCGCTGGGAAGCGCCGCTGGTCAACACGCGCATCCGCAAGGCGATCAAGAAGGGCGCGAAGGTCTTTGCCGTCGGTCCCGAAGCGGATTTGACGTATAAGGTTGAGTGGCTGGGCAATGACGCTGGCGTGCTGGCAAAACTGCCCGATGCCGTGGTCGAGGCGTTCGGCAAGGCGGCGCGTCCGGCGGTGATCGTCGGTGGCGGTGTCCTCGCCAAGGACGGCGCGCATGGCGACACGCTGGCGCTGGTCGAGACGCTGGGCCTCGTGAAGGACGGCTGGAACGGCTATAACGTCCTGCATATGGCGGCTGCGCGTATGGGTGGCCTGATGCTGGGCTATGCCACCGCTGGCGGGATCAAGGCGATTGCCGCCGCCGCGCCGAAGTTGCTGTTTTCGCTCGGCGCGGACGAGGTGGACTATTCCGCCTTCGATGCCAGCTTCAAGGTCTATGTCGGTCATCATGGCGACAAGGGCGCGCATGCGGCGGACGTGATCCTGCCGGGCGCGAGCTATGCGGAGAAGCCGGGCACCTACGTCAATCTGGAAGGCCGGGTACAGCGCGGTGACAAGGCCGTGTTCGCACCGGGCGATGCCCGTGAGGACTGGACGATCCTGCGTGCATTGTCGGACGTGCTGGGCAAGACGCTGCCGTTCGACAGCTTCGAGGCGCTGCGCGCGGCGATGTTCGCAGCAGTGCCGGCACTGGCGACCGAAGGGCTGGCCGATTATGGCTGGACGGCGCCCTCGCTGCCCACCGGCGGCGCAGGGGAGTTCGGTCATCCGATCAAGGACTTCTACCTCACCAACGCCATCTGCCGGGCCAGCCCCACGATGCAGCGTTGTTCGGCTGAACTTGTCCGTGGACAGGATTTTGCGGAGGCTGCGGAATGACCGCCTTTTTCCAGGGCCTCGGCCTTCCATTTGGAGCGGCGTGGCTGCTTTCGACGGTCATCGGCATATTGGTGATCGCACTGCCGCTGATGCTGGCGGTCGCGATGATCATTTACGCCGACCGTAAAATCTGGGCGGCGATGGCGCTTCGTCGTGGCCCGAACGTCGTCGGTCCTTTCGGCCTGCTGCAGTCTTTCGCGGATGGCCTCAAGGTCTTCCTGCAGGAAACGATCATCCCGTCGGCCGCGAACAAGGCCTTGTTCCTGATCGCGCCGATCATCACCTTCACGGTGGCGCTGATGGCCTGGGCGGTGATCCCGTTCCAGGCGGGAGTGCTGCTGGCCAACATCAATGTCGGGCTGCTCTACATTCTCGCCATCTCGTCGCTCGGCGTCTATGGCGTGGTGCTGGCGGGATGGGCGTCCAACTCCAAATATCCCTTTTATTCGGCCATTCGCGCCAGTGCGCAGATGATCTCCTACGAAGTCTCCATCGGCTTCGTCCTGATCTCTGTCGTGCTGTGGGCGGGCAGCTTCAACCTCACCGCCATCGTGGAGAGCCAGAAGGGCTATTATGGGTTCCTGAACGGCAATGGCTTCAATCCGCTGCTGTTCCCGATGTCGATCGTCTTCCTGATCTCGTCCATGGCCGAAACTGCGCGCGCGCCGTTCGACCTGACCGAGGCGGAGAGCGAACTGGTCGCGGGATATCAGACCGAATATTCGTCGATGGCGTTCGCGCTCTATTGGCTCGGCGAATATGCCAACGTCATTCTGATGTGCGCGCTGAACGCGATCCTTTTCTGGGGCGGCTATCTGCCGCCTGTCGATCTGGCGCCGCTGTACCTCGTGCCGGGCATTATCTGGCTGTTCGCCAAGATCCTGTTCTTCTTCTTCGTCTTCTCCTGGGTGAAGGCGACCGTTCCCCGCTATCGCTATGATCAGCTTATGCGTCTGGGCTGGAAAATCTTCCTGCCGCTGTCGCTGGCGTTCGTCGTGATCGTGTCGGGCTTTCTGATGCTGACGAGGTACGGAGCGTGATGGCGCTTTTAGTTTTGTCCTCGATTGCATCTGCCACGGGGTTTCCCTCCGTGGCCGCAAGCTGTGAACTCATCTCAACGGATCATGTACGGCATAGTCTTGAAGCAGTTATGAATCTTTTCGACCCCAAAGCAGATGGTGCCCTGCGCATCGAAAAAACGTCGTTGCCTGGCATTGGGGGTGTCTACACCGGCAAAGATCATACCGTGAAAGGCGGGGGGAACGAGGCTACCTTCTTTCGAGAGGAAGGTGCTTTAGGGACAGGTCTGATATTGAAATTCTTCAAGCATAAGAAGCCATCAGCGACCATAAGCGTCATAAAGACTGACAATGTGGATGACACTGATCCAGTGCTTCTGGCTGGTGGTGTTTGCAAATTGAGAGAGATTCAATGAGCGTTGCTCACCTCATAAGATCCTTCACCCTCTGGGAGTTCGTGAAGGCGCACTGGCTGACCTTGAAGTATTTCTTCAAGCCCAAGGCGACGATCAACTATCCCTATGAGAAGAACCCGATTTCGCCGAGGTTCCGGGGCGAGCATGCGCTGCGCCGCTATCCCAATGGCGAAGAGCGGTGCATCGCGTGCAAGCTGTGCGAGGCGATCTGCCCCGCCCAGGCGATCACCATCGAGGCGCAGCCGCGCGAGGATGGCAGCCGTCGCACGACTCGCTACGACATCGACATGACCAAGTGCATCTATTGCGGCTTCTGTCAGGAAGCCTGCCCGGTGGATGCGATTGTCGAGGGGCCGAATTTCGAGTTCGCCACGGAAACCCGTGAAGAGCTGATCTATGACAAGTCAAAGCTTCTCGCCAATGGCGACAAGTGGGAGCGGGCGATCGCGGCAAATCTTGCCGCCGATGCGCCCTACCGTTAAGGCGCGCGCAACCATGTCTTGTGGGGCGAATGCCAGGGGGATGATCGTTCAGTGATTCACGTCCTTGCCTTTTATCTATTCGCGGCCCTGGTGGTCATGAGCGGTGCGCTGACGATCTTCGCGCGCAATCCGGTCCACAGCGTGCTGTGGCTCATTATGGCCTTCTTCAACGCGGCAGGGCTGATGGTCCTGCTGGGCGCTGAGTTCATCGCGATGCTGCTCGTCATCGTCTATGTCGGCGCTGTCGCGGTGCTGTTCCTGTTCGTGGTCATGATGCTTGACATCGACTTTGCGGAACTGCGCGCGGGCTTTGTGGAGTATCTGCCGTTTGGCCTGCTGATCGGCCTGATCCTGCTGGCGGAGATCGTCTTTGGTGCGGCGGCATGGAATACGGGGCCGATCCAGTTGGCCAATCGTGCCGCGCCGATCGCCAATGACGTGCCGAATATCGAGGCGATCGGGACGCTGCTCTACACCCGCTATATCTTCCTGTTCGAGGCGGCGGGCCTGATCCTGCTGGTGGCGCTGATCGGTGCCATCGTGCTGACGCACCGAACCCGCGGCGGCGTGCGCGGCCAGAACATCGACAAACAGAACCGGCGCCGTCCGCAGGATGCCGTCCGCAACATCAATCAGCCCGTCGGGCAGGGGGTCGAGCTGTGATTGGGTTGGTCCACTATCTCGTCGTCAGTGCGATCCTGTTCATGCTCGGCGTGATGGGCATCTTCATCAATCGCAAGAACGTCATCGTCATCCTGATGTCGATCGAACTGATCCTGCTCAGCGTGAACATCAACTTCGTCGCGTTCAGCGCCTATCTGGGCGATCTGGTCGGGCAGGTGTTCAGCATGTTCGTGCTGACCGTGGCGGCGGGTGAGGCGGCCATCGGTCTTGCCATTCTCGTCATTTATTTCCGCGCGCGCGGCACCATCGCCGTCGACGATGTCAATCGGATGAAGGGGTAAGCGCGCGGTGTCCGCCATATATTTCATCGTTCTCCTGCCGCTGCTGGCGTCTGTTTTCGCTGGCCTCGGCAATCGGATGATCGGCAATGTCGTCGCCAAATCGGTGACGACGGGCGCGCTGTTCATCTCCTGCGCGCTGAGCTGGAGCATCTTCCTTGGCTTCTGGCTGGGTGACAGCGAGGCGCATGTCGCGCCCATGTTCACCTGGATTCAGTCGGGCACCTTCGACGTTGCCTGGGGCTTTCGCGTCGATACGCTGACCGCGGTGATGCTGATCGTCATCACCAGCGTTTCCGCGCTCGTCCACCTGTATAGCTGGGGCTATATGGCGGAGGATCCCGACCAGCCGCGTTTCTTCAGCTATCTGTCGCTGTTCACCTTCGCCATGCTGATGCTGGTGACGGCGAACAACCTGCTTCAGATGTTCTTTGGCTGGGAAGGCGTCGGCCTCGCATCCTATCTGCTGATCGGTTTCTGGTATTATAAGCCGAGCGCGAGCGCGGCCGCGATCAAGGCGTTCGTGGTCAACCGCGTCGGCGACCTCGGCTTCATGATGGGCATCTTCGGTGTCTATCTGGTGTTCGGCACCATCTCGATCCCTGAGATCCTCGACGCCGCGCCAAGCATGGCCGGTGCGACCATCGGCTTCCTCGGCGCGCGTTTCGACACGATGACGGTGCTGTGCCTGCTGCTGTTCCTGGGTGCGATGGGTAAGTCTGCGCAGCTCGGCCTGCACACCTGGCTGCCGGACGCGATGGAAGGCCCGACGCCCGTGTCGGCGCTGATCCACGCCGCGACCATGGTCACGGCGGGCGTCTTCATGGTCTGCCGCCTGTCGCCGCTGTTCGAGACGAGCCACACCGCCATGTCGGTCGTGACCATCGTCGGCGCCGCGACCTGCATTTTTGCCGCGACAATTGGC
The DNA here is from genome assembly GCA_036383715.1 of Sphingobium sp. Taxonomy (GTDB): domain Bacteria; phylum Pseudomonadota; class Alphaproteobacteria; order Sphingomonadales; family Sphingomonadaceae; genus Sphingobium. The sequence goes on from DASVNT010000033.1 coordinate 11,255, forward strand.
ACGGTGCAGAACGACATCAAGCGGGTGATCGCCTATTCGACCTGTTCGCAGCTGGGCTATATGTTCTTCGCGGCGGGCGTCGGCGCCTATGGCGCGGCGATGTTCCACCTGCTGACCCATGCCTTCTTCAAGGCGCTGCTGTTCCTGTGCGCGGGTTCGGTCATCCATGCGATGCACCATGAGCAGGACATGCGCTATTATGGCGGCCTGCGCAAAAGCATCCCGCTGACCTATTGGGCGATGCTGCTGGGCACGCTGGCCATCACTGGCGTAGGCATTCCGGGCACCTCGCTCGGCTTTGCAGGCTTCTTCTCCAAGGACGCCATATTGGAATCCGCCTATGCGGCGGGTGGTCACGGCACGGGGGCATTCTTCGTGGGTGCGCTGGCGGCGCTGCTGACCAGCTTCTACAGCTGGCGCCTGATCTTCCTGACCTTCTTCGGCAAGCCGCGGTGGGAGCAGAGCGAGCATATCCAGCATGCGGTGCATGGCGATCATCACGATCATCCTGCCGACGAGCATGCCGGTCATGACGTGGACGCCCATGGTCACGACCATGCGCCCACGCATGCCCATGACGCGCATGACCATGGCCATCACCATTACGACACGCATGGCGACGGTACGGCGGGCTATCACCCGCATGAGAGCCCGTTCCCGATGCTGGTGCCGCTGATCGTCCTGACCATCGGCGCGGTTTTCGGCGGCTTCGTCTTCCATCACGCCTTTGTCGGTGCGGAAGAGGGGGCGGAGTTCTGGCGCGGGTCGCTGTTCTTCGACGAACATCTCATGCACGCGAGCCATGAAGTGCCGACCTGGGTGAAGTGGACGCCGTTCGCCGTGATGGTGACGGGTCTGGTCCTGGCCTGGTTGAGCTATATCAAGCACACCGACTGGCCTGCGCGCTTCACGGCGCAGTGGAGCGTCCTGTACGACTTCCTGCTCAACAAATGGTATTTCGACGAGCTGTACAACCATCTGTTCGTCAAGCCTGCCTTCATCCTGGGCCGCCTGTTCTGGAACGGTGACAAGAATGTCATCGACCGGTTCGGACCCAATGGTCTGGCGGCGCTGGTGGTGCAGGGCGGCAAGGTCACGCGCCGCCTCCAGTCCGGCTATCTCTATTCCTATGCTCTGGTGATGCTGATCGGGCTCGCCGCGGCGACAACCTGGGCCATTGCACGCTGATGACCGGCTTTCCCATCCTTTCGCTGATGCTCGCCGTACCGATGGCCGGTGCCGTCGCGTGTCTCTACTCCAACGCGAACACGGCGCGCTGGATCGCGCTGGCGGCGACGCTGGCCAATCTGGTGCTGGGCATTGTCCTGTGGGCGAGTTTCGACCAGTCGCCGGACGCGCCGCAGTGGCAGTTCCAGGAATATGCGCCGATCTTCGGCCGCTTCGCCTGGGCGCTGGGGATCGACGGCATCGCGCTGATGCTGATCGTCCTGACCGTCTTCCTGATGCCGATCTGCATCGGGGCAAGCTGGCAGGCGATCGAAAAGCGCGTCGGTGAGTACATGGCGGCCTTCCTGTTCATGGAAGTGCTGATGATCGGCGTGTTCTCCGCGCAGGACATCTTCCTCTTCTACGTGATGTTCGAGGCCGGCCTCATCCCGATGTATCTGATCATCGGCATCTGGGGCGGCGCGGACCGCATCTACGCCAGCTACAAGTTCTTCCTCTATACGCTGCTCGGCTCCGTGCTGATGCTGATCGCGATGTTGTGGATGGTGCGGGAAGCGGGTTCGACCAGCATTCCGGTGCTGATGGCCTATGATTTCGATCCGCATGTCCAGACATGGCTGTTCCTGGCCTTCTTCGCGAGCTTTGCGGTCAAGATGCCGATGTGGCCGGTCCACACCTGGCTTCCCGACGCGCACGTGCAGGCCCCGACGGCGGGTTCGGTCATTCTGGCGGGCGTGCTGCTGAAAATGGGTGGCTACGGCTTCATCCGCTTCTCACTGCCGATGTTCCCAGAGGCGTCTGCGCAACTGGCCTGGCTGGTCTGGGGCCTGTCGATGGTGGCGGTGGTGTACACCAGCCTCGTCGCGCTGGTTCAGTCCGACATGAAGAAGCTGATCGCCTATTCCTCGGTCGCGCATATGGCGATCGTGACCATCGGCCTGTTCGCGTTCAACCAGCAGGGTCTGGAAGGCGCGATGATGGTCATGCTGGGCCATGGCCTCGTTTCCGGCGCGCTGTTCCTGTGTGTCGGCGTGATCTACGACCGGCTGCACACGCGCGAGATCAACCGTTACGGTGGCCTTGCGGAGAATATGCCGAAATATGCGCTGTTCTTCCTGCTGTTCACCATGGCGTCCGTTGGGCTGCCGGGCACCAGCAACTTCGTCGGCGAATTGCTGGCGCTGATGGGTGTCTATCAGGCGTCGAGCTGGGTTGCGCTGGTCTGCACCACGGGGATCATCCTCGGCGCGGCGTATATGCTCTATCTCTATCGCCGCGTGGCCTATGGCCCGCTCGACAAGGATGATGTGCGCGCGATGCCGGACCTGTCTGCCCGCGAGATGCTGCTCCTTGCACCCATCGCCGCCGGTGTGCTGTGGATGGGTGTGTACCCGGAGAGCTTCCTCGCGCCGATGCGCAAGGATGTCGCCAGCCTCGTCGCCCGCCTCGATCGCGCCAAGCCGGAGGGTGATGCAAAGCTTGCCCTCGGCAAGCCCGTCGCCCAGGACCACCATATTGCTGCCGACCATGAAGGTCATGGGGAGGCACACTGATGACTGAGACTTTCACGATGCTTCCCATCCTGCCGGAACTGGTGCTGATCGCGGCGGCGCTCGCCCTGCTGATCGTCGCAGCCTATGCGGGCGACCGCGCCACGCAGGCGATCAGTTGGCTGTCCGTCGCGGCGCTGGCCGTCGCGGGCGTTTCGCTTGCCTGTCCCGGCGTCCTTGCCGGAAGCGTGATGGGTGGCCTGTTCCGTACCGACGCCTTTTCCGCCTATGCCAAGGTGCTGATCTACGTCGCGGCGGCGGTGAGCATCCTGATCGCGCCGCGCTTCTTCAACCGGGGCGGTGCCGCCCGCGCGGAATATCCGATCCTGATCGTGCTCGCGTGCATCGGCATGAGCATCATGGTGTCGGCAGGGGATTTCCTGACGCTCTATGTCGGCCTCGAACTCAACAGCCTTGCAGCCTATGTCCTTGCCAGCTTCATGCGGCAGGATGAGCGTTCGGCGGAAGCGGGCCTGAAATATTTCGTGCTCGGCGGTCTGGCGAGTGGCATCCTGCTCTACGGCATCGCGCTGCTTTATGGTTTCTCTGGCAGCACCGGCTTCGACAATATTGCGTCCGCCATCCAGCAGGGTGGCCTGAACAAGGGCGAGATGTTCGGCCTGGTCTTCGTGCTGGCGGGCCTGTCCTTCAAGATGAGCGCCGTGCCGTTCCACATGTGGACGCCCGACGTCTATGAAGGCGCCCCGACGCCGGTCACGGCCTTCTTCGCCAGCGCGCCCAAGGTCGCGGCGCTGGGCCTGACCATCCGCGTCGCCATCGAGGCGCTGGGTCCGGCGGGCATGGCGTGGCAGCAGGTCATCATCTTCATCGCGCTGGCCTCCATCCTGCTCGGTGCAGTGGCCGCCATCGGCCAGACCAACATCAAGCGCCTGCTGGCCTATAGCTCGATCAACAATGTGGGCTTTGCGCTCATCGGTCTGGCTGCGGGGACGCAGGAAGGCGTGGCGGCGGTGCTGAGCTACCTCGCCATCTATATCGTGATGACCGTTGGCACCTTCCTGTGCGTGCTTCAGATGCGCGACAAGGACGGCAATCCGGTGGAGAGCATCGCGAGCCTGTCCGGCCTGTCGCAGACGCGTCCGGGGCTGGCCGCCGCCTTCGCAATCTTCATGTTCAGCCTCGCGGGCATTCCGCCGCTGTTCGGTTTTTGGGCGAAGTTCCTGGTGTTCGATGCGGCTGTCGGTGCGGGCCTGACCGGCCTTGCCGCCGTCGGCATCGCGGCTTCGGTCATCGGCGCTTTCTATTATCTCAAGGTCATCAAGACGATCTACTTCGATCCGCCTGCGGAAGCCTATGAGGCGAAACAGAGCACGGTCGAATATGCCCTGCTGAGCCTGTCTGCCGGCGTGATCGTCTTTGGTTACCTCCTCAATCCGTTGCTCGATCGCGCGAGCGCGGCAGCGGCGGCGGCGCTGTTCTGACGCGCAGGATCATCGTCCTTGCGGAAACGGGATCGACCAACAGCGATCTGATCGCGTTGGCGGCCAGCGGCGGGGACGAGGGCCTGTGGCTGCGCGCGGACAGGCAGACGGGCGGGCGCGGCCGCTCCGGTCGCTCCTGGTCGAGTGCGACCGGCAATCTGCATATCTCCACATTGGTGCGGTTGCAGCCGGGTGATCCGCCCGCGCATACGCTGGCGCTGGTCTGTGCGGTGGCCGCCCATGCCGCCGTTCAGGCGCTGGTCCCGGCGCTCGACGTGACGATCAAATGGCCCAACGACCTTTTGGTCGGCCCTGCCAAACTGTGCGGCATGCTGCTGGAGCGCAAGGGCGATGCGGTCGTCGCCGGCTTCGGCATGAATATCACGCATGCGCCGGAAATCGCCGGGCGGGAGACGACAAGCCTTGCCTCCTGCGGCGCACAGGCCGATATCGACGCCAACCGGGCGGCAGAGGCGCTGGCGGAGCATTTCGCGCTATGGCTGGATCGCTGGCGGCGGGAAGGCCTGGCGCCATTGCGCAATGCCTGGCTGGAGCGCGCGCATGGCTTCGGCACACCGCTTCGCGCTGTTCTCCCGGACGAGTCCGAGGTACAGGGCACGTTCGCCGGACTGGCGGGCGACGGCGCCCTGATCCTGCGGCGGAACGACGGCTCCGAATGCGTCATCCATGCGGGCGACGTGTTTGCGATTTAGGGGAAGGATTGTCTGATGTTACTCGCCGTCGACGCGGGCAATACCAACATCGTCTTTGCGCTCGTCTCCAATGGGGAGATCGTTGCGCGCTGGCGCGTGGCGACCGATCCGCGCCGCACGGCGGACGAATATGCCGTCTGGCTCAACCAGCTTTTGGGGCTGGAGGGCTATGCGATCAGCGATGTGACCGCCGTTATCATCGCGACCGTGGTGCCCCGCGCCCTGCATAATCTGCAGGTGCTGTCTTCCAAATATTTCAATGTCGAGCCGCTGGTCGCCGGTGAAGGCTCCGTGCCCTGGGGCATCCCACTGGACGTGCGCTCGCCGCAGAGCGTCGGAGCCGACCGGGTGGTGAACGCCATCGCCGCGCATGCGGTCCACAAGAGTGACCTAGTCATCATCGATTTCGGAACGGCGACGACATTCGACGTCGTGGATTACAATGGCGCCTACAAGGGCGGGATTATCGCGCCGGGCATCAACCTGTCGCTCGACGCTTTGGTCAACGCCACGGCCCGCCTGCCGCGCATCGCCGTAGAAGCGCCCGCCACCACCTCCGTCATCGGCTCCACGACGGAGGATGCGATGTTGATCGGCGTCTTCTGGGGCTATGTCGCCATGATGGAAGGGCTGGTCGCACGGCTGCGCACGGAAATCGGGCGCCCTGTCAAGGTGATCGCCACCGGCGGGCTGTCCGTCCTCTTCGACACCCATACCCAAATTTTCGATGCGATTGAGCCGGATCTTACCATTCGCGGCCTGTCCATCCTTTACGAACGGAGTACCGCACGCGCATGACGCCTGCCAATGAACTGCTGTTTCTCGCGCTAGGCGGGTCCGGTGAAATCGGAATGAACCTCAACCTTTATGGGTGTGAGGGCAAATGGCTGATGGTCGACCTCGGCCTGACCTTCGCTGATCCGGGCTATCCCGGCATCGACCTGATCCTGCCCGACACGCGGTTTATCGAGGAACGGCGCAAGGATTTGCTCGGCATCGTGCTGACCCACGGGCATGAGGATCATATCGGCGCGATCCCCTATCTGGCCGCCGATCTCGACGTGCCGCTCTATGCCACGCCGTTCACCGCGGGGCTGATCCACGCCAAGCTGGTGGAGGAAGGGCTGACCGACAAGGTCAAGGTCCGCGTCGTCAGCGATTTCCAGCCGGTCGACTTGAAGCCATTCCGCTTTCGCTATGTGCCGCTCGCCCACTCCATACCGGAGGGCAATGCGCTGCTGATCGAGACGCCGCATGGCAAGATCTTCCACACCGGCGACTGGAAACTGGACGAGGAGCCGCAGATCGGCGTGCCCGCGACCCCGGCGGAACTGACGGCCATCGGCGATGAGGGCGTGCTGGCGCTGGTGTGCGACAGCACCAATGTGTTCAACCCCAATGCCAGCGGATCAGAGGGCAGCGTGCGCGCGGGCCTGATCGAGGCGGTGTCGGGTGCGAAGGGGCGGGTGGTCGTCACCACTTTCGCCTCCAACGCGGCACGGGTCAAAACGCTGGGCGAGGTGGCGAAGGCGACGGGACGAACCCTGTGCGTCGCGGGGCGTTCGCTCGACCGCATCATCGGAACGGCCAAGGCCTGCGGCTATCTGACCGATTTCCCGCCGGTGGTGGATTTCGACGGCATCATGGCGGTGCCGCCGCACAAGGCGATGATCATCGCGACGGGCGGACAGGGCGAGGCGCGGGCCGCGCTGGCCCGGATCGCCGGGGACAGCCACCCGATCAAGATCGACAAGGGCGATGTCGTCGTCTTTTCGTCCAAGCAGATACCGGGCAACGAGATCGCCATCGGCCGCATCCAGAACCAGTTGGCGGCCAAGGGCGTCAGGATGGTGACGGATCGCGAAGCCATCGTCCACGTCTCCGGCCATCCCGGCCGCCCTGAACTGGAGGCGATGTATCGCTGGATCAGGCCGGAAATCCTCGTGCCCGTACATGGCGAGATGCGTCATATGGCGGAACAGGCGCGGCTGGGACTGGCGACGGGCGTGCCTCGGACCATCGTGCAGATGAACGGCGACGTCATCCGCCTCGCCCCCAATGGCCCCAAGAAGATCGGGACGGAGGAGACGGGTCGGCTGGTGCTGGACGGCGACGTGATCCTGCCTGCCGAGGGCGGCACGATCAACGAACGGCGCAAGCTCAGCCTTTATGGGCATATCAGCGTCGGCGTGGCGCTGGCCAAGGGCGGCGCGGTTGTGGGCACTCCCGACATTCGCATCCGGGGTGTGCCCGTCGAGGAGGAGAAGGATGCCTTCATCGAGGAAGCCTGTGAAGCGGCAAAGAAGTCCGTCGCAAAGGCGCGGTCGGGCGATGTGGAGAGCGTGCGGGAGGCTGTGCGTCTGGCGGTTCGCCGGGTGGCGACCAACTGGACCGGCAAGAAGCCGATCGTGGACGTGACGGTCATCCGCATATAGGAACTCGCCATGCCCATACCCTCGATGATCGCGATCTATTTCCTGTTCTTTTTCCTGTGCCTGTTCCTGGTGCTGCCCTTTGGCGTCCGCACGGCGGATGAGGCGGGGGTGCCCAAGGTCCGGGGACAGGCGGACAGCGCGCCCGCGCATTTCAGCCTGTGGCGCACCGCGCTCAAGACCGGTGTCCTGGCGCTCGTCCCCACGGCGCTGTTCGTGATGAATTATCATTATGGCTGGGTGACGCGGAATGCGTTCGACGGTGTGCTGCACTGGATGGGTGCGCCGGATATGCCGGATAATTAAGATGTGAGGGGGGGAGGCGTTGCCGCTCAACTCACGTCACCCCAGCGAAGGCTGGGGTCTCCCTCAACAGGGCACCACCCAGAGTAGAGAGATTCCAGCCTACGCTGGGATGACGATCAGGCTGTGACCTTCGCGGTTCAGCCCGCTAGCCTCAGTTAACCCGCAGCCGTTCGATAGCCTGTGCCAGCGCCACATACAGGCGGCCCAAATCCGATGACAGCAGCGCAATCGCAAGGCTGTGCCCGCGCGGCGCCTGAAGTATGTCCGCCAGCATCGTCTCGAAATCCTCGACATAGCGGTTCACATGCTCGCGGAACTGGCCGTCGTCGGCGTAGCGGGCGAGCACCTGCTTTACGTCGCCGCCGCTGAGCAGGCGAACCGCACGACGGGCGAACAGGCTCTTGTCACCGGAGAGATAGGACGCCCATTCGCGCTCGCCAATGTCCTGATTGAACCATTTGGTCACGTCGATGGCGCTATCGTTCAGGGTCGCTATGATTTGTGCCGAGCGTTCCGCGACATGATCGCGGCCACGCTGGTCTTCCGTCTGGCGGGCTTGCGCCATGCGCTGTTCGAGGTCGGTGGCGGTGTCGGTGATCGCCATCATCTCCCGCATCAGATGGTCGGTCGCGCGATGGGCCGACTTGACGGCATTGTCGGCAATCTCCGCAATTTGCGCAATCTGGGCGTTGACCCGGTCGCGGATCGCGGCGTCGAGCGCGTCTCCACCGGCCTGTGACAAGGCCTCCGCCGCGCGGGCCACGATGCCGTTGATCGCATCCTCCGCATGGCGGGTCGCGCTTTCGGCCTCGGACCGGACGGTCTGGATGGCGGAGAGCATGCGGGGGGCGCCGCTCTCGACCAGGCCGCTCATCAACGCCGCGCTTTCATCCAGCGCGGTCCGCATGCGGGCGATCTCGGCAGTCTGGCGGGCAAGGGTGGTGTCGCTCGCACTGATGCTCGTTTCCACCGCCTGCGTCTGCGCGACGAGGGTTTCGCTCGCCTGCTCCATATGGCGGGCTGCGGCATCGGCGGTTCCGGCCATGCCCTCCACCAGCGAGACGGTTTCGGTCAGCTTGTTTTCCGTCACCGCAAGGCGGGTGTCGAAGCGGCCCAGCGCCGCGGGCAGGCTCTCGTCAATCTCGCGAATATTGGAGTCGAGCGCCAGCAACAGCGTCTCGGTCCGCTCGATCAGATGGGCTGCGCCGGTGTTGCTGCTGTGCAGCGCCTCGCCGACACGCTCGGCCTGCGCGCCCAATGTCGCGAGATGGGCGCAGATGCGCCCCTGGCCGCCATCCTTGTCCGCCTCGATCGCAGAAAGCTTGCGGCCCACATCCTCGACTGCCTCGTGCAGCGACTGCACATGGCTGGCGCTGCGTTCGCCCTGATCGCTCAGCGCGGCCAGCGCCGCCATATGATCCTGCAGCCCGTCGCGGGCCAGCGCCATCGCCGTGCGCGCGCGTTCGAGGATCAGTTCAACGCGCGCCGACGCTAGTTCGGCCATGGCGGTCAGTTCGTCGCCCGTCTGGCGACCCGCATCGCGCAGGCCCGCCATTTGCAACACGGCGCTGTCATGGGCGTGGGTGAGCTGGATGCGCGCCTCCTCTGCGACGAGGGCGGTGCTGCGCAATTGCTCCTCCAGCGTGGTGCCGCGTGCGGACAGGTCCGCACTATGGCTCGCCAGCGAACGGGTTAGGCCGGTCAGGCGGTTGTCCAGTTCAGGCGCGCGCTCCTCGAACGCCTGTACCAGCGACAGCACTTCTGCCGCGACGGTGCCGGAGGAGCGCAGGGCACCCTCCGCCATGACGGACTGGCTCTCGATCCGATGCGCGGTGGCGAGCAGGGCGCTGGCGCTGCCTTCGGCGAGGTTGCTCGCGTCCTGCGCCTGTCGTTCGAGCGCGGCATAGGCCTGCTTCAGACGGTTTTCAGCCGACGCGAGATATTCGAGCGAGCGGTCCGCCTGCGTCGACACGCTGCGGGCATAGTCGGTCCATTGTACGGTGGGATCGGGTGCCCGGCGCGTCGCGACGATCCAGAGTGCCGCCAGCAGCAGGAGCGGGGTGGCGACAGCCGCGACGGTCAGGAGGAGGAAGGGGGCACTGGCGGGGGACAGGCTGGGGGTGAGGGTCCAGCCCGCAAACACGGCCCAGAGCAGAGCCAACGCGCCGATGGCCAGCGTCAGGACGAGCCTGCGGCGACCACGCCCTTCGTTCCCCGTTTCGTCTTCGTAGATCATAAAGGCAGCGTCATTCACGTCGAGAGGGCCGATGTCGGTAAGGGGCGGCGAGTCGAGGGGCGGGGTTTCGGGTGTCGCGGCAGCCTCCACCCGCGTCGGTTCGGCGGCGGGGGGATCGACGGGATCGGCCTGACGCATGGCCTTGACCAGATCGACCCATTTCGCGTCCTTCTGGCTGCCGTCAGGGACGCGACCGTCATCGCCTGTAAATCTTGGCTTGTTCATAGTCCGCCCCGTATTCCCTATTCATGCGCCCCGCAAAAACCCGGCGCACTCCACGCTTTCTTAACTGTCCCATGCAACCATAGATCATGGCCGACGAGTCCGCCCGCATCTCTGTCGCTCCCGCCGCCGCATTTGGCGATGACCCGGCATTGATGGCGGATTTGCGCCGAACCTTTCTGCAAAGCGCGCAGGCGCACGTGCAGGCGATGGTCCGATCGACAACCGTGCCTGAATGGCACATGGCCGCATGGCGCTTCAAGGGGCTTTGCGCCACCTTTGGCATCGCGCAACTCACTGATCTGGCAGAACGAGCGGCTGTCGGGATGAAGGGAGATTCCGGCCTGCTGCGCAAGATCGAACTTGCCCTGACGCATCTTTCCGACGGGAACTGACGCGGACGGCGGCGTTGCGGGGCAGCTTCCTTGCAATCGGGCGGCTGCACGGTAAACAGGTGCCCGTAGCATTCAGGGGCGGGTAATTTCCTTCATGGCTCTTGTCGCCATACTCAGCGCACGCAGCATGACCGACGCCACCCCCGGAGACGCGGGCAGGCGTCGCCGCGCGGAATTGCACTTCGCCGGCCAGAGCCTGATCGAATATCAGGCGCGGCAGGCGCACGCCGTGGGTGCAGGGCATGTATTGGTGCTGGTCGACGACATCAGCCCGATCCTAACCGCGACGGTCGATCATCTGGCGGCCAGCGGCATTCATGCGACCCTGATCCGCGACCTGCCGACCCTGGGCCGAATGATCGGCAGCAACGATCGAATCCTGCTGATCGGGGATGGGTATATCCTGCCCAAAGCCCATCTGGAACTCTTGTCGCAGAGCGAGGGCGCGCGCCTGCTCGCCCTGCCTGCGGGACCGGCGACGCAGGCGTTCGAGCGGATCGACGCGGATCAGATGTGGGCTGGCGCGCTGATCGTGCCGGCGCCGACGCTGCTCGGCATACTCGACATGCTGGGCGACTGGGACGTGCCGCTCACGCTGTTGCGGCAGGTGGTGCAGGAGGGGGCGGCGCGCGCCGGGTGCGACATGACCGACGTCTTCGATGGACGGATCGTCGTCGCCGCGACTCAGGGAACCGCCGACGCCGCCACACAGGCTCTGGCCCGCACCCATGATCGCAATACGGCCACGGCCGCCGACAGCGATGACTGGCCCGTGGGTAAGCCCGCCGCGCTCGTCGCGCCATTCGCTATCCGCCACGGCGTCGCGCCCGCGATGTTGCGCAATATGGGCATCGGCCTGGGGCTGCTGGGGCTGGTCGCGATTCTGGGCGGTGTCGTCATGCTCGGTTGCCTGTTGTGCTTTGCCGGGCTGGTCAGCGACCGGGTCGGGGCGCAACTGGATCGACTGCTGCACCTGACGAGCGGAACGCGGGCCATTGATTATGTGATGTGGGGCATCGCGCTGGCCGCGATACTGGCGACGGGCGTCATCCATGGCGGTGGCGGCGCTTTGGGCGCGGCGGCGGCGGCGCTGTGCACCGGATTGCTGGCGCTAAACCCCGCCCTGCGCCTCAAGGGATTGGGGCAGGATGTGCCCGCCCTCCTGAAATTCGCACCCGGCACAGCACTTCTTCTGCTGGCGATCGGCGGCCTGACGGGTGCGCTGGCGACGATGTTCACAATTTGCGCGCTTCTGGCTTTTGCGAGCCATGCGAACCAGCTTTTGCGAGGCTGACCGGGCTTAGCGGGGTTTTAACCTCGTTTGACTAGCATAGGCCGGTCATGACTTTTGCCGAACATCTACCGGATTCGGGGCCGGACGCTCATTTCCGCGACGCGGTCGCAGGATCGTTGCGTCATGCCGGCGATGTTTCGCAACTGCTGCAAGGCGGCCCGCAGCGCTGGACCGACGTCCTGCTCAGCGAAGTGCGCGCCCATCTTTCCGGCTGTTTCAACGCGGTGGAGGTCGCCATCGGCCTGCATCTGGGCGAGAGTTGGCTCGCGCGGCCGGTCGAGGCGCTGGGGCCGGGCTATTGCCGTCTGGCGATAGAGCGGCATCCTGCGGTCCTGTCGCCGGTCCTGCTCGACCACCTCCGGCTGCGTGCGGCTGCGGCCATTGCGCTGCGCATGAACCTCTTGCCTGCTCCGCGGGGGGAGGATGAGGGCGCGCCTGACATTTCCTTGGCGGATGTCGTGGCGGCGGAGGCCCTGACGGCTCTCCGGCTTTCCGTCGATCCATGGTTGACCCCGCATCCGCTGGAATGGTCGATGCGCGCCGACCTCGCGGCGGAAGCCTTTGCCGATCTCGTCTGGGCCGCCTGCGCGCTGCTGGTCGAGGGGCTGACCGCGCGCATGGGTGTCGATCATGGCGCCGCCATGCCCGTTCTGGTCCGTGCAGCGGAAGCCATCGTCGCGCGTCACGACGAACAGGCCGGTCCCTTTGCGCGCGCCGCCTTTGTGGCGAGCATCGTGCGGGGTGACAATGACGTTCGCGATCTCGCGGAACAGAGCGCGATGCGCCACGACCTGTTGCTGGTCGCGGCGCTGGGCGCTGTTCGCGCGGGCATGCCGCTGGAGCAGGCGCTGGCGTTGCTGGTTGATGGCACGGCGGAGGAGCGTGCTGCGCTGGCGCATCTGCTCAGCCTCAGCGATGAGGCCTTTGTGGCAATGCTCGACGCCCTCGCACCGATAGGCGATACGGGCGACGACAGCCTGTTGCCCGACATCCTTGCGCACTATCGAGGGCTGACGCCGGAGGAGGCGATGCGGCACCTTGGGCGATGGCGCGGTCCTGCACCGCTGATCGCGAAGCTGTCGCGCATGGGCTGGATGCGATCATGAGCATCGACAGCGTCATTCGCGGGCGCGTGTCGCCCGACGGTCGTCTCGTCACCGCCGACCCGCCGCTGCTGGCGCTTCAGGCGGAAGCGGGCGGTGCTTCGGACGGGGCCATCGTCATTCCGGCATTGGCGCATCTCGTGCGGTTGGCCCAGCGGCTGGGCATCACCATTGCCCGCCCTGTCGCCATTGCATCGGGGACTTCGGATATTTCCCTGTGGGTACGGATGAAGCCAGATTCCGATGGCGTTGACCTCAGCATCATCGAATGGGAGGAGCAGCCGCGCGCGCCCGATCCCGTCGATCCCCTGGCGATGGGCGCGCATAGCCAATTGGGGGAGGATGGCTGGATTTGGCAGGTCGATGCCAGCCTGCAATTCCGGCTGGTGGACGGACAGGATGATGCGATCGGACATGCTTTGCCCCATGCCGGGGAGCCGTTGACCGCTTATTTCCGGTTGCTTGAAAGGGATGAGGAGGGGGGCGATCCACTGCCGCTGCTGACCGCCGTCGCGGCTCGCCGGCCCTTTTCGCGGCAGTCGGCGCTGCTGCGTGCCGACGAGAGCATCCGCTATTCGCTCGCGGCCTTGCCGACGTTCGACGCTTTGGGTCGGCTGACCGGCTATCGGGGCAAGGCGATCCGGCAGGGAGAGGTGGGGAACGCCGCGGCTGCGCAGGCGGAACCCTATTCGCCGATCTTCAGCCGCCGCCTCGACAATGCGCTGCGCCAGCCGCTGGGCCGGATCATCGCCAACGCCAATACGATCAGTGGGCAACTCGAAGGACCGCTGCAGGCCGACTATGCCTCCTATGCCGCCGATATTGCGGAGGCGGGGCAGCATCTGGTCGAACTGGTCGATGACCTGTCCGACCTTCAGGCCATAGAGCGGCCCGATTTCCGGGTCGCACGCGAAGAAGTGGATGTGGCCGACCTTGGCCGCCGCGCGGCGGGCCTGCTCAAGATGCGGGCGGCGGAGCGCAATATCCTGGTCGAACCGCCAGAGGCCGACGAACAGGTGCTGGCGACCGCGGAATATCGGCGCGTCCTCCAGATACTGGTCAATCTCATCGGCAATGCCGTGCGCTATTCCCCGGACCACAGCCATATCTGGGTCCGGGTCGATCAGGATTCGTCGGTTGTGCGGATCATCGTGGCCGATCAGGGACGCGGCATCGATGCGGAGGATCACGAGCGCATTTTCGAGCGGTTCGAGCGTCTCACCCCGGAAGATACGGCGGGAAGCGGCCTCGGCCTCTACATCTCGCGGCGACTGGCGCGGGCGATGGGCGGCGAAATCGGGGTCGAAAGCGCGAAGGGGCAGGGCGCGCGGTTCACGCTCAGCCTGCCACGCTGGCAGGGACGCTGAACCATCCTGCGGGATAGAAAAAGGGGCCGGTCCGGGTGGACGGCCCCTCTTTCATACTATCGATGCCGAAGCGATCAGCGGCTGCCGACCGGCACATAGTCGCGGGCTTCCGGGCCATTGTACAGCTGGCGCGGACGACCGATCTTCTGCTCTGGATCGGAGATCATTTCGTTCCACTGCGCGACCCAGCCGACGGTGCGGGCAAGGGCGAACAGCACGGTGAACATCTCGGTCGGGAAGCCGATGGCCGAGAGGATGATGCCCGAATAGAAATCGACGTTCGGATACAGCTTCTTGGAGACGAAATATTCGTCGCTCAGCGCAATCCGCTCCAGCTCGCGAGCCACGTCGAAAATGGGGTCTGTGACGCCCAGCTTCTCCAGAACCTCGTTCGCGGTCTTCTGCATGACCTTCGCGCGCGGATCGTAGTTCTTGTACACCCGGTGGCCAAAGCCCATCAGGCGGAACGGATCGTCCTTGTTCTTCGCACGTGCGATATATTCGGGGATGCGGTCCACATGGCCGATCTCGCGCAGCATGTTGAGCGCGGCTTCATTCGCGCCGCCATGCGCGGGGCCCCACAGGCAGGCGATGCCAGCCGCGATGCACGCGAAGGGATTGGCGCCCGACGAACCGGCGAGGCGAACGGTCGAGGTCGACGCATTCTGCTCATGGTCGGCGTGCAGGGTGAAGATCTTGTCCATCGCTGCTTCGACGACGGGATCGACCACATATTCCTCAGCCGGGACCGAGAAGGTCATGCGCAGGAAGTTGCCCGCGTAGCTGAGGTCATTGCGCGGCGACACGAACGGCTGACCGACCGAATATTTATACGCCATGGCGGCGATGGTCGGCATCTTCGCGATCAGCCGGTGGCTGGCGATCATGCGCTGCTTGGGATCGTTGATGTCCGTCGAGTCATGATAGAAGGCCGACAGGGCGCCCACGACGCCGCACATGATGGCCATCGGATGCGCGTCACGGCGGAAACCGCGATAGAAAGTGGTGAGCTGCTCATGCACCATGGTGTGGCGCGTGATCGTGCGGGTAAACGTCGCCAGTTCCTCCGCCGACGGCAGTTCGCCGTGCAGCAGCAGATAGGAGACTTCCATGAAGCTGGACTGTTCGGCCAGTTGGTCGATGGGATAGCCGCGATGCAGCAATATGCCCTCATCACCGTCGATATAGGTGAGCGCGGAATGGCAGCTCGCCGTCGAGGTGAAGCCCGGATCATAGGTGAACATGCCGGTCTGAGCGTAGAGCTTGCGGATGTCGATGACCTGCGGTCCGATCGAGCCGGACATCACGCCATAATCCAGCGCCTTGTCCTCCACGTTCAGGGTAACCTTGTCAGCCGCCATTAACCGCCCCTTCTCTCTATCAATTATGCCCGTCAGCGCCGGTGAAGGCGTCCGACAGGCGTGCCAATGTCTCGTCTTTTCCAAGCAGGAAAACAACGTCGAAAATGCCCGGCGATGTGGTCCTGCCCGTCAGCGCAACGCGCAACGGCTGGGCCACCTTGCCAAGTCCAATACCAGCATCCTCTGCGGCTGCGCGTATCGCGGCATCGATCCCTTCCAGCGTCCACTCGTCGAGGGCGCTCAGGCGATCGGCCACCGTCTTTATCAACGCAACCGCAGCATCACCTAGCAGGCTTTTCGCATCCGCGTCGATGGGAATCGGACGGGCAACGAACAGGAAACGTGCGCCGTCGGCCAGCTCATGCACCGTCTTGGCACGCAGTTTCAGCGAAGGCATCGCCGATTCCAGCAGATCGAGCCGGGGTTCCAGCCCCCCCGCTGCGAGCAATTGTGCTGCAAGTGCGGCCAGCCGGGAATCGTCCGCTTCGCGGATGTAATGGCCGTTGAGATTCTCCAGCTTCTTGATGTCGAAGCGGGAGGGCGAACGGCCGACTCCGGCGAGGTCGAACACCTCCACCGCGCGGTCGCGGCTGATGATCTCCTCATCGCCATGGCCCCAGCCGAGGCGGAGCAGGTAATTGCCGACCGCTTCCGGCAACATGCCGAGCTCGTCGCGATAGGCATCGACACCCATGGCGCCATGACGCTTGGACAGTTTGGCGCCGTCCGAACCATGGATCAGCGGGATATGGGCATAGGTCGGGACCGACCAGCCCATCGCCCGGATGATGCCGAGCTGACGAAACGCATTGTTGAGATGATCGTCGCCGCGAATGACATGGGTCACGCCCATGTCGTTATCGTCCACGACCACGGCCAGCATATAGGTGGGCGTGCCGTCGGACCGGAGCAGGATCATGTCGTCGAGTTCGCTGTTCTGGACCACGACGCGGCCCTGAACGGCATCCTCGATCACCGTTTCGCCTTCACGCAAGGCCTTCAGGCGGATCACATAAGGCTGGTCGCCGCCTTCCGACGGGTCGCGGTCGCGCCAGCGTCCGTCATAGCGCATCGGCTTTTTCTCGGCGCGCTGCTGCTCGCGCAGGGCCGTCAGTTCGTCCTGCGTCGCAAAGCACTTATAGGCGTCGCCCTGCGCCAGAAGCTGATGCGCGACTTCGGCATGGCGTGCGGCGCGCGCGAACTGGAACACCGGCTCCTCGTCGCCGGACAGGCCGAGCCAGTCGAGGCCGTCGAAGATCGCGGCGATCGCGTCGTCCGTCGACCGCTGCCGATCGGTATCCTCGATCCGCAGCAGGAACTTGCCGCCATGATGGCGCGCGAACAGATAGTTGAACAGCGCGGTGCGTGCGCCGCCGATGTGCAGATAGCCCGTCGGAGACGGCGCGAAC
>DASVNT010000034.1:0-1976 GCA_036383715.1 Sphingobium sp.
GCGTGACGCCCAATCCTTCGCCCGGCTGGCGGTCGAACATGGTTTCCTGATCGAATCCGATGTCGGCCGGGTAGACGCCCATGCGCGGGCGCAGGGCCTGCCTTTCCACGAGGCTGCGGTCGAACTGGACATATTGGACGCTGAGGCGGCAAGGCTGCTGGAGGCGTTGCAGGGCGGCTTCACCCTGCTGTCCGCAGGCGACCAGCGGATCGATCCGTTGGTGGTCGCGGCGTTCGATCCGGCGAGCCCCTATGCCGCCAAGGTGCGCACCATCCGGGCCAAGATGCGGGCGGCGGCCAAGGGCGGCGATCCGTCCGCGCTGCGCCTCGCGGTGCTGTCGATCGAGGCGGGCGACGAGGCGGCGATCATGGCCGCGAACCTCGCTGTCGTCCTCGCGCAGATGGACGGGCAGACGATGCTCGTCGATGTCGACATGGGCAATCCGTCGCTCGACCGGCTGTTCCGCGTCGCGAACAAGGCGGGCCTGGCCGAGCAATTGATGGGTAGCGCCGCCCTGCTCCCGGCCGCCAAGACGGCGATCGAGGGACTGTGGCTGATGACGGCGGGGCGCGCTTCGGGCAGCGCGGCGAGCCTGATTACGCGCGGACCGCTGGCGGAGACGGCGAATGGATGGGGCCTCAAGGAAATGGCGATGCTATTCCACCTTGCCGAGCGCAAGGGCGAGCAGACGCCGTTCGGCAGCATCCTTGCGGGCTTCGACGCCGTGGTGATCGTGGCGCGACGCGGCGACACCGCGATCGCGGACTTGAGGCGGGTTATCGACGATCTTGATCGGCATGGCGTGCCCATAGCCGGGACGGTGATCGCATGAGCGCGGAACGGGCGCTTCAACAGCCATTCCCCACGGCGGATGGGCAGGAAAAGAATGTGGCGGTTGGCGGCGTTCCCGTCTCCACCCTGTCGCTCGACGCGCTGATCGGGAAGATGCTGCGCGACGCCCCGTTGCGGCGCATGCAGAAGCAGCCACCCTTGCTGGTGTTCGACTGCAACGGACAGGGGCTGTCGATGAACGCTAGCGACCCGCAGTTCCGCAGGGATCTGGCGCAGGCGGACCTTATCCACGCCGACGGGCAGATCATCGTCATGGCGTCACGCTGGTTCAGCAATACGCCGATCGCCGACCGATCGAGCACGACGGACATGTTCACCGACAGCCTGAGCCGGGCGGCGGAGGCGGGTGTCGGCTATTATCTGCTGGGCGGCGATGAGGCGGTGAACGCCGAATGCGCCCGCCGGATCACGGAGGCCGCTCCGGGCCTGAAGCTCGCCGGACGGCGCAACGGGTTCTGGAAGCCGGAGGACGAGGACGCGGTGATCGAAGCGATCAACGCGGCGGCTCCCGACGTGCTGTGGGTGGGCACCGGCAAGCCGCGCGAGCAGGCTTTCTGCGTGCGCAACCGCGATCGGATCAAGGCAGGATGGATCGTCACCTGCGGCGGGCTCTACAATTATGTGACGGGCGATTATCCGCGCGCTCCGACGTGGATGCAGAAGGCCGGGCTCGAATGGCTGCATCGCATGGTAACGCGGCCGAAGCAGTTGGCGTGGCGTTACATCACCACCAATCCGCATGCGCTGTGGCTCATCTGGAAACATCGGCATGGCTGAAGAGTCGGTGGAAGCGCTCCCGGTTCCCCTCCCGCTGGCGGGAGGGGGTTAGGGGGTGGGAATGATCTAGGCGCTGCGCTGGCCCACCCCCCGGCCCCCTCCCGCTTGCGGGAGGGGGAGTGGAAAGGCTTGTTCGGGCGCTTTGGCCTTGCGAGCCTGTCGTCCGCCATCGTGTCGGTCAGCCATCTGGCCGTGCAGCTTTTTTCGATCCACCATCTGGGCACGGCGGCGATCGGCACGCTGGCGTTTCTGCTGGTGATCATCCAGTTCGGCTACAGCCTGTCCAACGCGCTGGTTTCGACGCCCTATACGATCGCGGTCAATCAGGGCGACGACGCCGACCGGGC
>DASVNT010000035.1:0-1786 GCA_036383715.1 Sphingobium sp.
GCAAGATCGATCTTGGGCATGATCTTTCCTCCGGCTGGCAAAGGCGCTTGGCTTTCGCTAACGCAAGCCCATGAGCATGACCAGCACCAATGTCGACGTTGTGGATATAGCACGCAAGCTGATCGCCTGCCCCTCCGTCACCCCCGCGCGGGGGGAGGTCTTCGCGGTGCTGGAGGCGTTGCTGCTGCCGCTCGGTTTCACTGTAGACCGCTTCATCGTGGGCGAAGCGCCAGACGGCCCGGTCGAAAATCTGCTCGCGTGGCGGACCACCGGCGCGGGGCCGCATTTCGCCTTCGCCGGGCATCTGGATGTCGTGCCGCCGGGCAATGGCTGGACGAGCGATCCCTTCAGCCCGGAAATTCGCGGCGACCTGCTCTACGGGCGCGGCGCGGTGGACATGAAGGGGGCGATCGCCGCCTTCGTCGCGGCCCTTGGCGGCCTGTCGCAGGATCTGCCCGGCACGATCAGCCTCATCATCACCGGCGATGAGGAAGGTCCGGCGGTCTATGGCACGCTGGCCCTGATGGACCGGATGGCGGCCCACGGCCTGCGGCCCGACCTGTGCCTGGTGGGGGAGCCGACATCCTCGCAGCGGCTTGGCGACGTCATCAAGATCGGCCGGCGCGGTTCCGTCAACATGTGGATCAGGGTCGACGGTGTGCAGGGCCATGTCGCCTATCCGCATCTCGCCGACAATCCGGTCCCGCGCCTCGTGCGCATCCTGGCCGCCATCGACCGCGAAATGCTGGACGAGGGGACTGACTGGTTCCAGCCCAGCAATATCGAGATCACGGATCTGGAAGTCGGCAACCCTGCGACCAACGTCATTCCCGCCGCCGCCCATGCGCGCATTTCCATCCGCTTCAATGACCGGCACAGCGGCGCGCAACTGGTCGATCGCATCACCGCCATCGCGGCGGTCGAAGGCGGCGCCGTCACCGCGAAGATCAGCGGCGAGCCCTTCCTGACGCAGCCTGGCGGCCTGTCCGATCTGGTCGCGGTCGCCATCCGCGAAGTCACGGGGGTGGAGGCGGAACTATCCACCACGGGCGGCACGTCCGATGCGCGCTTCCTGTCGCGGCTCTGTCCAGTGGTGGAATTCGGCCTCAACAACGCGACGATGCACAAGCTGGACGAAGCGGTGGGCGTTCAGGATCTGGAGGATCTAAAGACGATCTACGCCCTGATCCTGCGCCGCGCGCTCGGAGCCTGAAGGGTTCAGACCTGTCGCCGCTCTACCATGGGCGGCGCGGCGAAGCGGGCGAGATAATCCGCCTCGCCGGTGGGCCGTGCGAGATGATAGCCCTGAAAGAGGGTGCAGCCGATGACCCGGAGCATTTCCATCTGCGCCTCGGTCTCGACCCCTTCGACGACCACTTCCATGCCAAGTCCGTGGATCAACCCGACCACCGCGCTGCATATGGTCCGCGCCTCGGCTGAAATCGCGATGTCACGGACCAGACTGCGGTCGATCTTGACCCGGTCAATCGGCAGTTCCTTAAGGCGCGACAGGTTGGAATAGCCGGTGCCGAAATCATCGATGGCTACCCGCACGCCGTCCTGGCGCAGGGCGCGCAACTGGCCCAGCACCCGCGCATCCAGCTCCATCGCCAGCGATTCGGTGATTTCCAGTTCCAGCATGTCCGGCGGCGTTTCATGCGTAGCCATGGCGTGCCGGAGACGCAGGAAGAAATCCGCCTGCGACAGTTCGCGCGACGAGATGTTGATGGCGATGCGCTGGCCGATATCCACCCTGGCCCAGCGCGCCGCCGTTTCGCAGACGCGG
>DASVNT010000036.1:0-28841 GCA_036383715.1 Sphingobium sp.
GTAAAGCTGGACGAGTGGAAGAACATGTCGGCCCTGTCCGGGCTGTAATGGGATGCGAAGATCGCCTCGCTCGCCAGCGTTGCGGCCAGCGGGACCAGGCCGCCGGTCATCCCCTTGGCCAGGCACAGGATGTCGGGCGACACGCCCGCCTGATCGCAGGCGAACAGCGTTCCGGTGCGGCCCCAGCCGGTCATCACCTCGTCCGCGATGAACAGCACGTCGTGCGCCGCGCAGATCGCAGCCATCTCCCGCAACACGTCGGGGCCGTAGAACAGCATCCCGCCCGACCCCAGCACCAGCGGCTCGACGATGAACGCAGCAGGCTTGTCATCGGCCTTCGCACAGAGCCGTTCGAGCGCATCCAGCGTCGCCTGCTCGCGCCCCGCCGCAGGATAGGGTATCTTCTCGACGTCGAACAACAGCGGCGCATAGGCGCGGTTGAACGCGCCCCTCTCCCCCACCGACATGGTGCCGATGGTGTCGCCATGATAGCTATGCTCCATCACGACGATGCGATGGCGCGGCTCGCCCCGGTTGTACCAGTGGCCCAGCGCCATCTTGAGCGCCACCTCCACCGCCGTCGATCCGCTGTCGGAGAAGAAGACTTTGGACAGGCCCGGCGGGGTCAGGCGGATCAGGCTGCGCGCCAGTGTCTCCGCCGGTTCATGGGTATAGCCCGCGAAAATAAGCTGATCGAGCCGCCCCGCCTGATCCGCGATGGCGGCGGCGATGCGCGGTTCGCAATGGCCGTGGGTGATGACCCACCAGCTCGAAATGCAATCGATCAGCGTGCGCCCGTCGGCGGTGTTGAGATGCGCGCCGGACGCCGAGACGATCCGGGGAATCTCCTCCTCCAGCCCGTGCTGCGTGAACGGGTGCCAGACCGGGGAGCCGCTCATGCGATCGCCTCCCTGATGCCCGCGACGTCGATATGGTCGGCAATGGTAGCAGTCAGGCTGGCACGGTCCAGCTGACCCAGATGCGGCAGGCGACCGAAATAGGGCACGCCGCCCAGCGCGGGCACCAGCCCCTCATTATCGGGATGCGCCGCACCGACCATCAGCAGGCCCGCCACCCGCACTCCCTTTTGCCGCAGCGCCAGCAGGCTGGTGAGGCTGTGGTTGATCGTCCCCAGCCCGGACCGTGCGACCAGCAGCACCGGCGCGCCCCAGACCGCGAACAGGTCCGCCATGAACAGCGGCGGATCGCGGCGCACCGGCACCATGACGCCGCCCGCCCCCTCGACCACCAGCGGGCGAATGTCGGGCAGGGCAAGCCGCTGCGGGTCGAGGGTCACGCCCTCCGCCTCCGCCGCCAGATGGGGCGATGCCGGGAGCGCCAGCCGATAGGCCTCGGGCAGGACGCGCTCCGGGGGCAGACCGGCAAGATCGGCCACGCTGAGGCTGTCGGTGCCCTCTGCCGTGCCCGCCTGTATCGGCTTCCAATAGGATGCGCCCAGCGCCGCCGTCAGGCCCGCTGCGACGACCGTCTTGCCGATATCCGTGTCGGTGCCAGTGATCACCAGAACGCCCGTCATCGATGCGCCTCCATCGCCGCGAAGAGATGCGGGGCCAGCGCATCAATGTCCGACGACGACGCGTTCAGGGTCAGCGTCAGGCGCAACCGCGCCGTGCCAGCCGGAACCGTGGGCGGACGAATGCCGCGAATGTCGAAGCCCGCCGCCTGCAACTGCGCCGCGACCGCCATGGCGCGCTTGTCCGTGCCGAGGATGATCGGCAGGATCGGGCTGATCGGCGCAGCAAGGCCGAGCGGTTCGCACAGCACCCGCCCCGCATGGGCATAGAGGTCGCGCAAGGCCGCGCGCAGATCGTCGGCAGCCTCCATTCGGTCGATGGCCGCGCCCACGGCCACCGCCATCAGCGGCGACGGCGACGTGGAGAAGATGAACCCGCGCGCCTTGTTGACCAGATAGTCCTTCACCACCGCCGGTCCGGTGACGAGCGCGCCCTCCACGCCCATCGCCTTGCCGCAGGTGTGGAGCACGATGACATTGTCGCGTCCCTCGAACGGTGCGGCGAGGCCCCGGCCACCGGGACCGAAGACGCCGGTGCCATGCGCCTCGTCCACCACCAGCACGCCCTCATGCCGGTCGGCGATGGCGAGGAGGTCGGCGAGCGGCGCGATGTCGCCGTCCATGGAATAGACGCTCTCCACCGCGATCCACGGCGTCCCCTTACCCCCGCCGGCGCGCCACTGGATGATGGCGTCTTCCACCGCGCCCGCGTCATTATGCCGCGCGAGGACATGAGCGGCGCGGGTAAGCCGCATCCCCTCATGCACGCTGGCGTGGATCAGGTCGTCCGCGACGATCAGGTCGCCCGGTTGCGGCAGGGTGGCGAGGAGCGCGGCATTGGCGGAAAAGCCGCTGGCAAAGAACAGCGCCGCCTCCGCGCCGAAAAAGCGCGCGGCCTGCTCCTCCAGCGCCTCATGCTCCGGCGCGTTGCCGCGCAGCAGGCGCGATCCACCGGACCCGGCAGGCACGCCGCGCGCCGCCGCCGCCGCTATGGCCGCCGCAATTACGGGATCGCGCGACAGGCCGAGATAATCATTGGAGGCGAAGTCCACGCCCTCGCGGGTGCTCAGGACACGCCTGCGGCTGCGCGCATCGAGCGCGGCGAGACGGCGGGAAAGCGACGCGAGGGGCGACATGGACGCGGCCTATAGGCGAAGATACGCGCGGTGGGAATGCGCGAATGGCCCGCACTTCTTCTCTCCCGCCGTTCGCCACGGGCCGGCTGTGAGCCACGCGTCTCGCCTTCACCATTGCGGGCCACCCCGTGCCGTTATATTTCCAAATCCGAGAACGTCGTTCTCAAATAATGGAAACGACTGAGGGACGAGGCCCGCATCATGACACAGGCAGTTCTCGACACGCTATGGGCGAACTATCATGGCTTGCTGTCGCTCTACACGGGCCTCGGCATATTGGCCGTCACGCTGGCGGGTAAAGTCCTGCTGCCCCGGCTCGTTCCGGCCTTCGCACGCGCCGGAAAGCTCAACACCGACACCTTCAAGGCAAAGATGACCAAGGCGAGCTATGCCGCCAATCAGGCGTGGAACCGCAAATGGTCCGCGCTGTATCTGGTGGTGATCTTCGGGATGATCCTGCCCTTCTGCCTCACCACGCAGCCGCAGCCGTGGTGGCGGATGCCGGTGGATATCGTCGTGATCCTGATGGTCTATGACTTCTTCTATTATCTCACCCATCGTTTCCTGTTCCACGATGGCGGCTCGTTCAAGGGACCGCTGCAGTGGATGCACGCGATTCACCATCGGCAGCATAATCCCTGCCGCGGCGACTCCAGCTTCATCCATCCGCTCGAAGTCGCCATCGGGCTGGGCCTCTATGTCGCGACCATTTTCCTGCTGTCGCTCGTGATGGGCGATTTCCACCTGGCGACGATCGTCATCACCTGGATCGCTTTTTCGGAGATCAACCTGCACAATCACGATCTGTGGGAAGAGGCGCAGTTCCCCTTCGGCTATCTGAACACCATGTCCGTGATGCACCACCATCATCATGCGCGGTTCACCGGCGGCAATTTCGCCACCATCACGCTGCTCTACGACTGGATGTTCGGCTCGCTGGACAAGGGCGAGGGCTATGGCAAGCGCACCTACAAGGCCAAGCAAAAGGCCGGGGCAGAGGCCTGAACCCTCCCCCGATAGTCCCAAAATGATTTCGGGCCGCACGGATCATCCGGCGGCCCGAAGTCTGTGAGGGGCCGCCCCACCGGACGTCCCCCATTCCTGTCGATCCCTACATCCCGCCATGCGCCAGCGCGGCGAGCAGCAGCAGCGCCACGATGTTGGTGATCTTGATCATCGGGTTGACCGCCGGGCCAGCAGTATCCTTGTACGGATCACCCACGGTGTCGCCGGTCACGGCGGCCTTGTGCGCCTCCGACCCCTTGCCGCCATGATGGCCGTCTTCGATATATTTCTTGGCATTGTCCCATGCGCCGCCGCCGCTGGTCATGGAAATCGCCACGAACAGGCCGGAAACGATGACGCCGAGCAGCATCGACCCCAGAGCCGCAAAACCCTGCGCCTGCCCCGCCACGGCCGTCACGATATAATAGACGGCGATGGGCGACAGCACGGGCAGCAGCGAGGGGATGATCATCTCCTTGATCGCCGCCTTGGTCACGATGTCGACGGTGCGGGCATAGTCAGGGCGCGACGTGCCCGCCATGATGCCGCCATTGCTGCGGAACTGTTCGCGCACATCCTCGACTACCGCACCCGCCGCGCGGCCCACGGCAGTCATGCCGAACGCCCCGAACAAATAGGGCAGCAACGCGCCGAGCAGCAGCCCAACGATCACGAACGGATTGTTGAGCGTGAAATCGACCTCCAGTGACGGGAAATATTCCTTGAGGTCGGTCGTATAGGCCCCGAACAGCACCAGCGCGGCCAGCGCGGCGGACCCGATGGCATAGCCCTTCGTCACAGCCTTCGTCGTATTGCCCACCGCGTCGAGGGCGTCGGTGCGAACCCGCACCTCATCCTCCAGTCCGGCCATTTCCGCGATGCCGCCCGCATTGTCCGTCACCGGACCATAGGCGTCGAGCGCGACCACCATGCCCGCCAGCGCCAGCAGCGACGTCGCGGCAAAGGCCACGCCGATGATGCCCGCGATCTGGAAGGTGGCCACCACCGCAACGACGATCACCAGCGTCGGCAGCGCGGTCGATTCCAGGCTGACGGCCAGCCCCTGAATGACGTTGGTGCCATGGCCGGTGACGCTCGCCTTTGCGATGGACTTCACCGGGCGATAATTGGTGCCGGTGTAATATTCGGTGATCCACACCAGCAGGCCGGTGACGGCAAGGCCGATCATCATGCACCAGAACAGCGCCATGCCGGTATAGCCACCCGCGCCGTCGAGGTCTGCACCGATCACCCGATGCATGTCCCCGAACACCTGCCACGTGACATAATAGATGCCGCCGACCGACAGGATCACCGTCGTCCAGAAGCCCTTGTACAGCGCGCCCATGATGTTGTTGGACTTGCCCAGCCGCACGAAATAGGTGCCGATGATCGAGGTGATGATGCACACGCCGCCCACCACCAGCGGCAGCGACATGAGCAGCATCAGCTCCTCATTCGACGCCTGCACCAGCAGGGCGATGGACAGCATGGTAAGGCCCAGCGTCACCACATAGGTTTCGAACAGATCGGCGGCCATGCCCGCACAGTCGCCGACATTGTCGCCCACATTGTCCGCGATGACGGCGGGGTTGCGCGGATCATCCTCCGGTATGCCCGCCTCGACCTTGCCGACGAGGTCGGCGCCGACGTCAGCGGCCTTGGTGAAGATGCCGCCGCCCAGACGCGCGAAGATGGAGATGAGCGACGCGCCGAATGCCAGCGCGATTAGCGCGTCCACGATCTGGCGGTCATGCGGCTCCAGCCCGGCGGGGCCGGTGAGATACCAGAACAGGCCGGAGATGGAGAGCAGGCCGAGGCCCGCCACCAGCATGCCGGTGATCGCGCCCGACCGGAACGCCAGCGTCAGCCCGCCCTGCAAGCTGCTGCGCGCGGCCTCCGCCGTGCGGACATTCGCGCGCACGGAAATGTGCATGCCGACATAGCCCGCCACCCCGGACAGGATCGCCCCGATCAGGAAGGAGACGGTCGACAACAGGCCGAGCGTCGCGAACAGGATGACCGCCACGACAAGGCCGACGACCGCAATGGTCAGATATTGCCGGCCCAGATACGCCTTGGCGCCCTCCTGAATGGCCCCGGCGATTTCCTGCATTTTTTCGTTGCCCGGCGAAGCGCTCAATACCTGGCGGCTCGTCAGCAGACCATAAAGAACGGCAAGCACGCCGCATCCTATGGCGATGAACACCAAAGTCATGACAGTCACTCTCCCCCATTTTTGGTTTCACGCGCCGTCATGGGAACCGTATCGCGCAAGAGGGGAGAGTATAGGTGCGAATTTCATCGTCAAGTGATGATGATTCGTGCGCGTTGATGGGCGCGATATAGTTTTTATTGAAGGGATTACGGCGAGCGCCGTCCGTCAGAAACCGCGCAGCGGGGTGAGGACGGATGCGGGCATGCCGGGGGATGCGTCCGCCACCATCGAATAGGCGCTGGCGGCAACGGCGTAGGCGGGCGTCTTTTGCGGTTCCGCCTGTGCGAGCGGCGCGTTCACTGCGGCGGCGTCCGCCGTGGCCGTGCCACTGTTCGCGTACGGACTGACGAAGCCCTGCGCCCCTGTCGCGGGGGCTTCCACCGGAGCGGGACGGTCATAGGTGAGGTTGGTTTCGCGGGGTTGCTGCGAGAGGAACGCGGATGCGCCGTCCCGCTGCTGCGACGTGCCGCTGTCCGTCTTGGACTGCGATGCGGTGTCCACCGGCTGCGCTGCGGAGACGGGCGGGATCAGCGGCGGCTGGGGGACGAGCGAGGGGCCGGAAACGAGGCCTGCGGGGATCAACGACATGGCGGCATGCTCCTGTGGAAGCATGACGGATAAAGGCTGTTCGTTATCGGTGTGAAACCATGCAGGTTTAGCGGGTTTTTAACCCTGCGCCCCCGCGTCATGCTCATAGCCGAGGGTCGCGGGCAGCGGAACGGCTTCGCCTTTGAACTGCAGGGAGAGCCCCTCCCCCGCCTCCACCCGGCCAATGACGGTCACGCCGGGGTCGGTGATCGCGCCCGGCGGCGCGGTGAACAGCAGTTCGTAATCGTCCCCTGCCGAGGCCGCCGCCAGACGCACGTCCAGCCCTTCGCCCCGCATCGCGCGCAGGGCATCGGACAGTGGTACAGCGTCGAGGTCGATATGGATCGCGCAGCCACTGGCCCGGCCCATGCGATCTGCGTCGATCAGCAGGCCGTCCGACACATCGGCCATAGCGGTGACATGGGGTGCAATCCACTGCCCCAGCGTAAGGCGCGGTTCGGGGCGGACATAGCGGCGCACCAGCATGGCATCGCCCGCCGCCTGCCCCAGCCGGATCGCCAGCCCCGCGCCCGCATCGCCGATGGTGCCGGAGACATGGAGGAGGTCGCCCGGCCTTGCCCCCGACCGCGACGGCGCACCGCCCGCGGGCGCGCGGCCCAATGCGGTCAGGCCCAGCGCACGCGGCGCACCGCGCGGCATTCGCACCGTGTCGCCGCCCAGAACCGGCACGCCTAGCGCCGCCGCCGCCACGCCGAGACCCGCCGCAAAGGCCGCGTCCCATGCGGCGTCATCGGTCATCGCATAGCCGAGCAGCACGCCCAGCGGCTCCGCCCCCTTGGCGGCAAGGTCCGACAGGTTCACCGCCAGCAGCTTCCACGCCACATCGGCGGGCGCGTCGTCGGGGAGGTAATGCACCCCCTCCACCATCATGTCGTGGGTCAGGACGAGGCCGCCCGCAAACGGCAGCACCGCCGCATCGTCCATGAGGTCACGCGCGGCGGGGTCGGTCGCGATTGCGCGCAATGCCGCGATGAAGTCGGCCTCACGGGTCATCGGGGGCTTAGGCCCGGATCACCTTGCCGATCGCATCCAGCAGGCCATTGACGAAGCCCGCCTCCCGCTTGTCGTAAAAGGCGTGCGCGACATCGACATATTCGCTGATGACGCTGCCGGTCGGCACGTCGATGCGGGCGAGCAATTCATAAGTGCCCGCGCGCAGGATCTGGCGCATCGGCTTGTCGAGGCGCTCCAGCGTCCAGCCCTGCGCCAGCTTGGCGACGATATGGCCGTCGATCTCGTCGCGGCGGGCGATGACGCCCTTCACGATATCGTCGAAGAACGCGACCTCCGCATGGACATAGGTCACGTCCTCGATGGTCGCGCCCAGCCGGTGCTGGTGGAATTCGTTGAGCAGGAGCGCGAGGGGGGTGTCCTCCATCTCCTTTTGATACAGGGCCTGCACGGCAGCGAGGCGTGCGGCGGAACGGGTCTTGGCGCGGTCGGTCATGGAGCAATACTATCCGTTCGCCCTGAGCATGTCGAAGGGCTGTTTTTCTTGAAGGTAAGTGCGGCCCTTCGACAAGCTCAGGGCGAACGGTGAAAAGTCAGTTGTTCAGCCTCAACCGCCGCGCCACGCTTTCGGCATGGGCGGGCAGGCCCTCGGCGCGGGCGAGCGCGACCGCCGCCGGGCCGATGGCCGCGATGGCCGTCTCGTTCAGCGACAGGAAGCTGGTGCGCTTCATGAAGTCGAGCACGGACAGGCCGGAGGAAAAGCGCGCGCGGCGGCCGGTCGGCAGGACGTGATTAGGTCCGGCGACATAATCGCCCACCGCTTCCGGCGTCATGCGGCCCAGGAACACCGACCCGGCATGGCGCACCTTCGCGAAGATCGGTTCGGGATCGGCGGTCGCGATTTCCAGATGCTCCGGGGCGAGCCGATCGATCAGCGGCACCGCGTCGATGAGGTCGCCCACCACGATGATCGCGCCATGATCGGTCCAGCTAATCCGCGCCCGCGCGCCGGTGGCGAGGACGTTGAGTTGCTCCTCGACGGCGGCGGCCACCCGGTCGGCAAAGCCCGCATCATCGGTGATCAGGATCGACTGGCTGGTCGGATCATGCTCCGCCTGGCTGAGCAGGTCGGCGGCGGTCCACTGCGGGTCGTTCTGCCCGTCAGCCAGCACCACGATTTCGGACGGTCCCGCCACCATGTCGATGCCGACGACGCCGTACAACTGGCGCTTGGCCTCCGCCACCCAGGCATTGCCGGGGCCGACGATCACGTCCACCGGCGCGATCCGGTCCGTGCCATATGCGAGCGCGGCAATGGCCTGCGCCCCGCCGACGCGCCAGATTTCGGACACGCCCGCAATCTCCGCCGCCGCCAGCACCAGCGGATTGACCGTGCCGTCGGGCGTCGGCGTGGCGATGGCAATGCGATCCACGCCCGCAACCTTGGCCGGGATGGCGTTCATCAGCACGCTCGACGGATAGGCCGCATTGCCGCCGGGCACATACAGCCCCGCCGCCTCCACCGCGCCCCAGCGCGCACCCAGACGCACGCCCGCGCTGTCCACCGTATCGCTGTCGGCGGGCCGCTGCTTCTCATGATAGACGGCGATGCGGTCGGCGGCGAGTTCCAGCGCCCGGCGCAATTCGGGGTCGAGGCCCGCGAGCGCGGCATTGCGCTCCGCCTGGCTCACCTGCCAGCCGGTGGTGTCGAGGTCGTGGCGGTCGAACTTCGTCGTGAAGTCGGCCAGAGCCGCGTCGCCCTCGCTACGGATGCGCGCGATGATGCCGCGCACCGTGTCGGCCACATCCGAGTCGCTTTCGCGCCGCGCGTTGACCAGCCGGTCGAAATCGGCGGCGAAGGTCGCGTCCCTATCGTTCAGCCTAAGCGGCATCGCGCACCTCCACGGCTTCGCGGAAACGCTCGACCAGCGGCACCAGTTCGGCGGCGCGCATCTTCATCGCGGCGCGGTTGACGACGAGGCGGGAGGTGATCTCCATGATCTTGGCCGTCTCGACCAGACCATTGGCCTTGAGCGTCGCGCCCGACGAGACGAGGTCCACAATCCGCCGCGACAGGCCCAGCGACGGCGCCAGTTCCATCGCACCGTTCAGCTTCACGCATTCCGCCTGCACGCCCTGACGCTCATAATAGGCGCGGGTGAGGTGGGGATATTTGGTGGCGACCCGCACATGGCTGAGGCCCGCCTGATCCTCCGCGTCCAGCCCCACCGGCTCCGCGACGGACAGGCGGCAGTGACCGATGGCGAGGTCCACGGGCGCGTACAGTTCGGAATAGTCGAACTCCGCGATCACGTCCGATCCGACGATGCCGATCTGCGCCGCGCCGTGCGCCACAAAGGTAGCGACATCGAAGGCGCGCACGCGAATGATCGACAGGCCGGGGACGTTGGTGGCGAATTTCAGGGCGCGGCTCGACTTCGCATGAAACTCCGCCTCCGGTTCGATACCGGCTTTGGCGAGCAGGGGCAGGGCCTCTTCGAGGATGCGGCCCTTGGGGATGGCGAAGATCAGTTGAGTCATGGCCCGGCGATTTAGGGCCTCAATGCCCAAAGGGCAACGCTGCGACCACGGAAAAGCGGAACCCTGCCGCGTCCGAAACGTCTCCTATCCAGACACGCAACAGAAATGAAGGAGATGGATGATGGGCAAGGGCATTCTTTTGTGGCTGATCGGCGTTCCCATTCCCGTCATCATCGTACTGTGGCTGATCTTCGGGCATTGATGCCGGGATAACGTCCGGGGAGCGGCAGATCACCCTCGCGAGCGCCGCTTCCCCGCCCTATATCCCGGATGTGACCACCCGCCCCCTTCCCGCCCCCATCGCCAACTGGTTTGCGCAGCGTGGATGGCGGGTGCGCGATCATCAGCTTGGCATGGTGCGGGCGGCGGAGGCGGGGCGCCACGCCTTGCTCGTCGCTCCCACGGGCGCGGGTAAGACGCTGGCGGGATTCCTGCCGTCGCTGGTCGACCTGATCGAGAACCCGCAGGACGGGCTGCACAGCCTCTATGTCTCGCCGCTGAAGGCGCTGGCTGTGGACGTTCAGCGCAACCTGCTGACCCCCATCGCCGAAATGGGCCTCGACATCCGGGTCGAGACGCGCACCGGCGACACGCCGTCCGACCGCAAGGCGCGGCAGCGCGCCCGTCCGCCGCAGATGCTGCTGACCACGCCGGAATCGCTGTCGCTCCTGCTGTCCTATCCCGACAGCTTCCAGTTCTTCGCATCGCTCAAGACGGTCATCATCGATGAGGTCCATGCGTTTGCGGCGGAGAAGCGGGGCGACCTCCTCTCCCTGTCCATGGCGCGGTTGCAGGCGATCAACCCCGCGTTGCGCCGCGTCGCCCTGTCCGCCACCGTCGCGGAGCCTGCCGCCTATCAGCACTGGCTCGCCCCCCATGGTCGGGCAGAGGATGTCGCGCTGGTGGAGGGAGAGCCGGGCGCGCCGCCCGACGTGCATATCCTGATCCCCGAAGACCGCGTGCCATGGTCCGGCCACAGCGGCATCTACGCCGCGCGGCAGGTGATGGCGGAGATCGCGAAGAACCGCCTGACGCTGGTCTTCTGCAACACGCGCAGTCTCGCCGAACTGGTGTTTCAGGAGCTCTGGTCGGCCAATGACGACACGCTCCCCATCGGCATCCACCATGGCAGCCTGAGCCGCGAAGCGCGGCGCAAGGTGGAGGCGGCGATGGCCGACGGGCGGCTGCGCGGCCTTGTCGCGACCGCCAGCCTCGACCTCGGCATCGACTGGGGCGATGTGGACTGCGTGATCCAGATGGGCGCGCCGAAGGGGTCGTCGCGCCTGCTCCAGCGCATCGGCCGTGCCAATCACCGGCTGGACGAATCGAGCCGCGCGCTCATCATCCCCGGCAACCGTTTCGAATATCTGGAGGCGCAGGCGGCGCTGGATGCCGTGCGGGAGGGCGCGCGCGATGCGGACAGCTTCCGCCCCGGCGCGCGCGACGTGCTGGCCCAGCATATCATGGCCCTCGCCTGCGCATCGCCGCTGGAGCCGGAGGAGATGCTGGCGGAAATCCGGTCCGCCACGCCCTATGCCGGGATGAACCGCGAGGAACTGGACGCGCAGTTCGAATTCATCGCCCATGGCGGCTATTCGCTGCGTGTCTATGACCGGTTCCAGCGGCTCGCCCGGCAGCCCGACGGGACATGGCGCATCGCCCATCCGAAATTCGCGCAGCAATATCGGATGAACGCGGGCATCATCGTGGACCAGCCCGCGCTGTCCATCCGCTTCGCCAACGGGCGCAAGCTGGGCACGGTGGAGGAAGGCTTTGCCGCGACGCTCGCGCCGGGCGACACCTTCTATTTCGCGGGCACCAGTCTGGAGGTGGTGCGGCAGACGGAAAGCGAATTGCTCGTCCGCGCCTCCCATAAATCGGCGCGCATCCCCAGTTGGGGCGGCACGCGCATGGCGATGTCCACGCATCTGGCAGGGCGCGTGCGCTCGTTTCTCGCCAGCCCGCAGGAATGGCATCGCTTTCCCCCCGACGTGCACGAGTGGCTGGACATGCAGCAATATCGCTCCGTCCTGCCGCGCCCCGATCAGTTGCTGGTCGAGACATTCCCGCACGACAAGCTGCACCATATGGTCATCTACAGTTTCGAGGGGTGGAACGCGCATCAGTCGCTCGGCATGTTGCTGACCCGGCGCATGGAGCATCTGGGCCTGATGCCCACCGGCTTCGTGTCCAACGACTATGCGCTGGCGATTTACGGGTTGAAGCCGATTACCGATCCCGCCGCGCTGTTCTCCCCCGACATTCTGGATGCGGAGTTCGTCGAATGGGTCGAAAGCTCCAGCCTGCTGAAACGCGCATTTCGCGACGTGGCCGTGATCAGCGGCCTGATCGAGCGGCACCAGCCGGGCAACCGCAAGACGGGACGGCAGGTGAGTTTTTCCACCGACCTCATCTACGACGTGCTGCGCCGGTACGAGCCGGAACATCTGCTGCTCAAGGCGGCGTGGGCCGATGCGCGCGCGCGGA
This sequence comes from Sphingobium sp., assembly GCA_036383715.1. GTDB lineage: Bacteria > Pseudomonadota > Alphaproteobacteria > Sphingomonadales > Sphingomonadaceae > Sphingobium. The sequence goes on from DASVNT010000036.1 coordinate 12,482, forward strand.
TGACCGATGTCGGGCGTCTGGGCGACCTGATCGACCGGGCGGCATCCACCCTGCTCCACGTCGACCTGCCCCGCGTCAGCCCGCTCGCCGTGCCGCTGCTCATCATGATCGGGCGCGAACATGTGGCGCAGGGCGAGGCAGAGGATGCGATGCTGATCGAGGAGGCGGAACTGGCGCGGATCGCGATGGCGACAGATTGAGGGTTGGGGGATTGATGTCCCCATCGGGCCAGAAATGCAGCCCGCCCCTTTCGCGATCCCGGCTCCCCGTGGCAGGAGGAGCCGTGCAAGAGAGGATCGCCAGATGACCACCGACTTCCTGAACCGCTACGGCCCGACCGCCCTCGTCACCGGCGCATCGTCGGGCATTGGCCGGTCCTTTGCGGAGGAGCTGGCGGCGCGTGGTTTCAACCTCGTCCTCGTCGCCCGCCGCATCGACCGGCTGGAAGTGCTGGCGGAACGGCTGGAGGACAAGGCGCGGATCGCCGTCATGCCGCTGGAGGTCGATCTGGCCGACCCCGGCGCCGCACAGCGATTGCTGGACGCCACCGCCTCCATCGACATCGGCCTGATCGTCAGCAACGCCGGTTTCGGGACCAAGGGACCGTTCGAGGCGGACGATCCGGCGACGCAGGCGGAGATGCTGACCGTCAACTGCCATGCCACGACGCAGATCGCCCATGGCTATATCTCCCGCCTGCGCGCGCGCGGGAAAGGCGGCATCCTGTTCACCAGTTCGGTCGAGGGGTTGATCGGCTGCCCCTATTCGGCGGTCTATTCCGCGACCAAGGCCTATGTGAACGCGCTGGGCGAGGCATTGTGGGGCGAACTGACGCCGGACGGCATCGACGTGCTGACTCTGTGCCCCGGCGCGACCGAGTCCGAAGCGGCGGAGAAGCAGGGCCTCGACCCCGCGAAAATCGCCAACCAGCAATCGCCGGACGAAGTGGCCCGGCTGGCGCTCGACCATCTGACGCAGGGGCCGGTCTATATTCCCCATCCCCATTATCGGGCGACCTTCGACCACTTGCTGTCCCTGCCCCGCGCGCAGGCTCTCACCGCCATGGCGCAAGGGATGAAGCCGCGCGGTTAAGGCCAGCGACAGGCGGCTTCGTCTATAAGGCATGGCAATGAAGGAAAGGATCGAGACATGCGTTTCTCACCCCTGATCGCTCTGGCCGTCATCGGCATGGTGAGCGCGGGCGCCGCGCAGGCTGCCCCCACCCAAAACAGGATGGCAAAAACCCCGCAAGACCGTCTGGCCAAGGCGCTGGAAGGGCGCGTCGCCGGAACGCCGGTGGACTGCATCCAGCAAAGCCAGATCCAGTCGTCGCAGATCATCGACCGCACGGCGATCATCTACCAGATCGGCCGGACGCTCTATGTGAACACGCCGAAATCCGGCGCGAACTTTCTCGACAGCGGCGACATATTGGTGACGGATACCCATTCGCCGCAATTGTGCAGCATCGATATCGTGCGGTTGGTCGATCAGGGTACGCGCTTTCCCAGCGGCAGCGTCGGCCTCGACAAGTTCGTGCCCTATACCAAGCCCAAGGGCTGACGGGGCTATGCCTTCTTCTCCCCTCCCGCCTGCGCTCGTCAGAGGCACGTGACTCTGACGAGGGGCCGGGGGTGGGCCTGCGCTAAAGCCGAAGCCAACAGCGACCTCGCGGTCGCTTGCCCACCCCTAACCCCTCCCGCAAGCGGGAGGGGATGACTAGAATTCTGCCTTACGCCGTAATACCGCTCGCCGCCAGCACGGCCAGCGTGACCAGTTCCGACGCATTGGACCCCATGGTCGCGACCTGCACCGGGCGGTCCATGCCGACCAGCATCGGTCCGATCACCGAACCCGCCTTGAGCTCGCGCAGCAGCTTCGCCGACAGATTGGCCGACTGCAGCCCCGGCATGACCAGCACATTGGCCGGACCCGACAGGCGGCTGAACGGATAATTTTTGGACACAGCGGGGTTCAGCGCCGCGTCTGGCGGCATCTCGCCCTCATATTCAAAGTCGATGCCGTCGCGCCCGTCGAGAATCTGCACCGCCTCGCGGATGTTGGCGAGCCAAGTGCCCGCCGGGTTGCCGAAGGTGGAGTAGGACATGAACGCGACGCGCGGCTCATAGCCCATGCGCCGCGCCACTGCCGCCGTGCCGACGGCGATGTCGGCCAGTTGCTGCGCGGTCGGACGCTCGTTCACCGTGGTGTCGGCGATGAACACCGTGCTGTGCTGACTGACGACGATATGCACGCCGAACGCGGTACGCTCCTGCGGGCCGATCACGCGGCGCACTTCGCGCATGGTCTGCGCATAGGTGCGGGTGGTGCCCGTGATCATCGCATCCGCTTCACCCAGTTCGATGAGCAGCGCGCCGAAGACGTTGCGCTCGCGGTTGACCATGCGTTCACAGTCCCGGCGGAGGTAGCCCCGGCGTTGCAGGCGCTCGTACAGCATGTCGACCATGCGGGGCACCAGCGGCGAGTTGACGCTGTTGTGGACCTCATAGCTTTCGGCATCCTGCACGCCCAGCGCGCGCAACTTGTCATAGACTTCCTCGCGGCCCACGAGCACAGGCACGCCGCAACCGCCGTCGCGGAACTGGATCGCCGCGCGCAGCACGACTTCCTCTTCCGCCTCGGCAAAGACGACGCGCTTCGGGTTCGCCCGCGCGCCCTCATAGGCGAGCGCCAGCACCGAATTGGCGGGGTTAAGCCGCGCCTTCAATGTCTGGCGATAGGCGTCGAGATCCTCGATCGGCTTTTGCGCCACGCCGCTGTCGATCGCGGCCTTCGCCACGGCCAGCGACACGACTTCCATCAGGCGCGGGTCGAACGGCGCGGGGATGATATAGTCTGGGCCGAAGCTGTGCTGCTTGCCATAGGCCAGCGCCACTTCCTCCGGCACCTGCTCGCGCGCCAGTTCGGCGATGGCATGGGCGGCGGCGACCTTCATCGCCTCGTTGATCGTCGTCGCGCGCACGTCGAGCGCGCCGCGGAAGATGAACGGGAAGCCCAGCACATTATTGACCTGGTTCGGATAGTCCGAACGGCCGGTGGCGACGATGGCGTCGGGGCGCACCGCCTTGGCATCCGGCGGCGTGATTTCCGGGTCCGGATTGGCCATGGCGAAGATGATGGGGCTGGGCGCCATGGACTTCACCATGTCCTGCGTCACCGCGCCCTTGACCGACAGGCCCAGGAACACGTCCGCGCCCTTGATCGCGTCAGCGAGAGTGCGGGCATCGGTGACAGCCGCATGGGCCGATTTCCATTGGTTCAGGCCCTCGGTACGGCCCTGATAGATGACGCCCTTGCTATCGCACATGACGACATTGTCATGCGCAACGCCGATGGCCTTGATCAGTTCGGTGCAGGAAATGGAGGCGGCGCCCGCGCCGTTCACCACGACCTTCATGTCCTTCAGTTCGCGGCCCGTGATCATCGCCGCGTTGATGACGCCCGCCGCCGCGATGATCGCGGTGCCATGCTGGTCGTCATGAAAGACCGGGATGTTCATCCGCTCTTTCAGCGTCTGTTCGATGATGAAGCATTCCGGCGCCTTGATATCCTCAAGGTTGATGCCGCCAAAACTTGGCTCCATCAATTCGACGGCGGCGATGAAGGCGTCGGGGTCTTCGGTCTTCAGTTCGATGTCGATGGAATCGACGTCGGCGAAACGCTTGAAGAGGACAGCCTTGCCCTCCATCACCGGCTTGGACGCCAGCGCGCCGAGGTTGCCGAGGCCGAGGATCGCGGTGCCGTTGGAGATGACCGCGACCAAATTGCCCTTGGCCGTATAGTCATAGGCGGTTGCCGGGTCTTTCGCGATTTCCAGCACAGGCACGGCCACGCCGGGCGAATAGGCGAGGGAAAGGTCGCGCTGTGTCGCCATGGGCTTGGACGCGATGATCTCGATCTTGCCCGGACGTCCGGTCGAATGGAAGAACAGCGCCTCCCGCTCCGAAAACTGGACGCTTGGTTTGTCGGTCATGCCTTGGCCCCTCTCGATACCGCCGATGTGCCCGATACGGGCAGATATGCGGATGCCCTAGCGGCAATGGCGCGGAAGGGACAAGGGTGGATGACGCACAAGAGCAAGGAATTTGAAAATTCAAACCGCGCTTTGGACAAATCGGACTTTCCGTATCCCGCTTGGCGACCCCGCTGACGCCCGCTAGGGAAGCAGGCATGGCCAGCCAATCCGCCTCCCCCGCCGTCACTCCGATGATGGCGCAATATCTGACCCTGAAGGCGGAGGCGGACGACTGCCTGCTGTTTTACCGTATGGGCGATTTCTTCGAGCTGTTCTTCGAGGATGCCAAGGCCGCAGCGCAGACGCTCGATATTGCGCTGACATCACGCGGCGAACATGGCGGCGTGCCGATCCCGATGTGCGGCGTGCCCGTGCACAGTTCGGAAGGCTATCTGGCCCGCCTGATCCGTGCCGGACATCGCGTCGCCATCGCGGAACAGACCGAAAGCCCGGCGGAGGCCAAGGCGCGGGGCGGCAAGACCCTCGTCAACCGCGCCATCGTACGCTTCGTGACGGCGGGCACTCTGACCGAGGAAAGCCTGCTCGATTCGCGCCAGTCCAACATATTGGCCGCCATTGGCGAGGCGGGCGGGATGCTCGCCGTTGCGGCGGTGGACATTTCCACGGGCCGCCTGACCGTCACCGGCTGCACCGATGGCGGTCTCGATGCGGAAGTCGCCCGGCTTGCCGCGACGGAGATCGTCGGGCGTCCCGTCACGGCGGAGCGGGTGGACGGCGCCATCGCGTTCGACAATGGCGATTTCCAAAGCGAGCGCGCGGAAAAGCGGCTGAAATCCCATTTCGGCGTTGCCACGCTCGATGGGTTCGGCGCGTTCAACCGGGCGGAACTCTCCGCGCTGGGCGGGCTGATCGCCTATCTCGACCATGTGGGGCGGGGCAGCATCCCCTTCCTGCAGCCGCCGGTTCGCACCACCGCCGACGCGCATCTCGCCATCGACCCGGCCACGCGCGAGAGCCTCGAAATCTGCCAGACACAGGGCGGATCGCGGGCAGGGTCGCTGCTCGCCACGGTTGACCGGACGGTGACTGCGGCGGGCGCGCGCCTGCTGGCCGACGACCTCGCCGCACCGCTGATCGGCCCCGCCCCCATTGGCGAGCGGCTCGACCTCGTCAACTGGCTGGTGGAGGACGGCAATGCCCGCGCCTCGCTCCGCGCCACGCTGCGCGCCATGCCGGACATCGGGCGCGCGTTGGGCCGCCTGTGCATCGGACGGGGCAGTCCCCGCGACCTCGGCCAGATCCGCGACGGCATCAACGAAGCGCGCCTGCTGCGCGAGACATTGCGGTCCGTGGATGCGCCGCCCGCGCTGCTCACCCGCCTGCTACCCGCGCTGGAGGGGCATGGCGAGTTGGTCGATCGGCTGATGCGCGCACTCGTCCCCTCGCCCCCGACCGAGGCGTCGAACGGGGGGTACATCGCCGAGGGCTATGACGCCGCGCTCGACGACCTGCGCCGCACCGCCAGCGACGGACGCCGCGCCGTCGCTGCGCTGGAGGCGCGCTATCGCGACAGCACCGGCATCGCCGCGCTCAAGATCAAGCATAATGGCGTGCTGGGCTATCATATCGAGGTGCCCGCCAAATATGGCGACGCGCTCATGGCGCCCGACAGCGGCTTTACCCATCGCCAGACGCTGGCGGGCGCGGTCCGTTTCAACGAGCCGCAACTCCATGAGGAAGCGACCCGCATCGCGCAGGCGGGCGGCCATGCCCTCGCCGCCGAGGCCGCGCATCTGGAGGAACTGACCGAGGGCGTCACCGCCCGCCGCGACGCCATCGCCGCCGCCGCCGCCGCCATCGCGCGGCTGGACGTCGCCTCCGCGCTGGCGGACCGCGCGGTGGAGGGGGGCTGGTGCCGTCCCGATTTCGTGCCGGGCCGGACGCTCGACATTGCCGGGGGCCGCCACCCCGTCGTGGAGGCCGCACTGGCGCCGTCGGGCACGCCGTTCGTCGCCAATGACTGCTGCCTGATCGAAGACGACCGGCTGTGGCTCGTCACCGGACCCAATATGGGCGGTAAATCGACCTTCCTGCGCCAGAATGCGATCATCGTGATCCTCGCACAGGCGGGCAGCTACGTCCCCGCCGCCCGCGCGGTGCTCAGCCCGGTGGACCGCCTGTTCAGCCGCGTCGGCGCGTCGGACAATCTGGCGAAGGGCCGCTCCACCTTCATGGTGGAGATGGTGGAGACGGCGGCGATCCTCTCACAGGCGACGGAGAACAGCTTCGTCATCCTCGATGAAGTCGGGCGCGGCACGTCGACCTATGACGGCCTCGCCATCGCCTGGTCGGTGGTGGAGGCGATCCATGAGGCGAACCGCTGCCGCTGCCTGTTCGCCACCCATTATCACGAGCTGACCCGGCTGGCGGAGACGCTGCCCGCGCTGTCGCTCCACAATGTCCGCGCGCGCGAGTGGAAGGGCGAGCTGGTCCTGCTGCACGAGGTTGCGCAGGGTCCGGCGGATCGCAGCTACGGCCTCGCCGTCGCGCGCCTTGCGGGCCTGCCGCCGCCCGTGGTGGGCCGGGCCAAGGCGGTCCTGTCGAAACTGGAGGCTGGCAAGGCGAAGACCGGGGGCATCGCGGCAGGGCTGGACGACCTGCCCCTCTTTGCCGCCAGCGCGCCGCCCGAACCCGCGCCCGCCGACCCGCTCCACGCCGCGCTGGCCGCCATCGACCCCGATGCGCTAACCCCGCGTGAGGCGCTGGACGCGCTTTATCGGCTTACGCGTTTGGTTAACGCCGATCTGATAGCTAAATAGCCACCATGTCCATTGCCATCGCCACCCAGCGCGCCATCATCGACCGCCGCCGCCTGTCCGACCGGATCGCCGAAGAAGCGGCCCGTGTCGACAATGACGGCGCGAAACTGCGCCCCTTCATCGTCGCCACGTTGAAGGAGGCGATGGTGGAAGGCGCAAAGGAAGTGCGCCGCCGTCTGGAGGCGCATCCGACCAGCGGGCGCGACGCGGTGACGGCGCAGGCGTTTCTGGTCGATCAGATCGTCCGTGTTCTCTACGACGCCACGACCAGCTTTCTCTATCCGATCAACAACCCCACCGCGTCGGAGCGGATCGCGATCCTTGCGGTCGGCGGCTATGGGCGCGGGGAAATGGCGCCGTTCAGCGACGTCGATATCGCCTTCATCACCCCCTATAAGACGACGGGCTGGACCGAGCAGGTCATCGAATCCATGCTCTACACCTTCTGGGATCTCGGCCTGAAGGTCGGTCACAACAGCCGGTCGATCGACGAGACGATCCGCATGGCCAAGGGCGACCTGACCATCCGCACCGCGCTCCTCGAAGGCCGCTACATCTGGGGCGACCGCAAGGTGTTCGACGACTGCATGCACCGTTTCCATACGGATGTGGTCGCGGACACCGCCCGCGCGTTCGTCGCGGAAAAGCTGGAGGAGCGGGAAAGCCGCCACGCCCGGCTGGGCGACAGCCGCTATGTGGTCGAACCCAATGTGAAGGAGGGCAAGGGCGGCCTGCGCGACCTGCACACGCTGTTCTGGATCGGCAAATATGTGAACCGCGTCAGTTCCGTCGCGGAACTGGTCGGCGTCGGCCTGCTGACCGCCAGCGAACTCAGGCAGTTCGAAAAGGCGGAGAATTTCCTGTGGGCCGTGCGCTGCCACATGCACATCATCGCCAACCGCGCGGAGGATCGCCTGACCTTCGACCTGCAGGTGGAAGTGGCGAGCCGCATGCACTTCACCGCCCGCGCCGGACGGTCGGCGGTGGAGCGGTTCATGCGCCTCTACTTCCTGAACGCCAAGAAGGTCGGCGACCTGACCGGCATGTTCATGGCCCATCTGGACGAGACGATGGGGCGCAAGGGCAAACGCTATCTGCCCGCCATGTTCCGGCGTCCCCGGAAATTGTCAGGCTTCGTGCTGGATCGCGGCCGCATCACCATACCGACCGACGATCATTTTCAGGCGGACCCGGTGCGCCTGATCGAGATTTTCGACCTCGCCGACAAGCATGGGCTGGAAATTCACCCCAACGCCATGCGCGCGCTGAACCGCGACGCGGCGCTGATCGATCGCAAGGTGCGCGCCGACCCGCGCTCCAACACGCTGTTCCTCGACATACTCACCAGTCCGCGCGACCCGGAACGGGTGCTGCGCTGGATGAACGAATCCACCGTCTTCGGCCGCTTCATCCCCGAATTCGGCCGTGTCGTGGCGCAGATGCAGTTCGACATGTACCATCATTACACGGTGGACGAGCATACCATCCGCGCCATCGGCCTGCTGTCCCGAATCGAGCATGGCGAGTTGAAGCAGGACCACCCGCTCGCCTCGATACTGATCGGCAAGATCGTTTCGCGCCGCGTGCTCTATATGTCGGTACTGCTGCACGACATCGCCAAGGGGCGCGGCGGCGACCACAGCATATTGGGCGCGGAAGTGGCGGAGAAACTCTGCCCCCGGCTCGGCATGACGGCGGCGGAGACGGAGACGGTTGCGTGGCTGGTGCGCCTCCACCTCCTCATGTCCGCGACCGCGTTCAAGCGTGACCTTTCCGACTATAAGACCATCCTCGACTTCGCGGCGGAGGTGCAGACGCTCGAACGCCTGCGCCTGCTCGTCGTGCTGACCATCGTGGACATTCGCGCGGTCGGCCCCGGTGTGTGGAACGGGTGGAAGCGGCAGCTCCTGACAGAACTTTACGAGGCGACGGAGGAACTGGTCCGTCCCGGCTTCAAGCAGCGCGGGCGCAAGGAGCGCATCGCGCAAAAACGCCATGCCCTGCAACAAAAGCTGCAGATGGACGAGGCGAGCTTCGACACCCTCGTCGCGCGTTTTCCCGAAAGCTACTGGATCGCGGAACCCGACGACATATTGGAGGTGAACACCCGCCATCTGATCGACGCGGTGGACGAACAATTGTCGATCAGCGCCCAGCCTGACCCGGAGCGCGACGCGACGCTCGTCACGGTCTGCGCGGCGGACCATCCCGGCCTGTTCTATCGCATCGCGGGCGCCATCCATCTGGCCGGCGGCAGCATCATGGACGCGCGCATCCACACGCTGCGCGACGGCACGGCGCTCGACAATTTTCTGGTGCAGGCGCCGCTCGGCGGGCGGTTCGACCATCCCGACCAGCTCGCCCGCATCCGGCAGGCGATCTCCGACGCGCTGTCCGACCGGCACAAGCTGATGACCAAGCTGCACCAGCGGCCCATGGCGCGCACGCGGGCAGAGGCGTTCACGGTCGCGCCCAATGTGCTGATCGACAATAGCGCGTCGAACCGCTTCACGGTGATCGAGGTGACGGCCCGCGACCGGCCCGCGCTGCTCCTCAACCTCGCCTTCGCGCTGTTCCAGTCGAAGGTCACGGTCCACAGCGCGCATGTCGCCACCTACGGCGAGCGCGCGATCGATACCTTCTACGTCACCGACCTGCTGGGCGGAAAGATCGAGAGCAAGCAGCGGCTCGCCACGCTGGAAAAGCGCATCCTCGAAAGCATGACGAGCGATGCGGAGACGTTGCTGGAAACCGCCAAGATGGCGTGAGGATCACGCATAAGCGTCGAACAGCGACCCCGGTTCGATCTTCGCCAGATAGTCCTTCGCCGTATCGGCATCCTTCGCGGAGGACGCGGCAGCCTTCGAGCTGTCCGTATCCTTGTCCGGGGAGCCATAGGTGGTTTTCGTCTCGGTGGTGCCGTCGGTGTAGGTGATGACGGTCGTCTTCACGCCGTTTGCGACGGTCACGATGCGCGACTGTTCGGTCTTTTCCGTGGAGCCACCACCGCCGCCACCGCCGCCGCCCTTGGGGCCGCCAGCGCCCTTGGGGCCGCCAGCGCCCTTGGCGCCGCCGCTTGCGCCTGCGGAGACGCTTCCTGCGGCTGCGGCGTCCATGTCATCCAGCGCCTTGGTGATCGTGGCGGCATCCTCCTTGCTCAGATCGCCGGAGGCAACATCGTCCTTGATCTTGGTGTCCAGCGCGGCGCGAACCGCCTTGGCGTCCACCGCCTGCGAGCCGGTGGTCGCACCGGTTTCCGACTGCGCTTCCTTCAGATCGTCCTCGACGAGCTTGATGGCATCCTTCGACAGGCCCTTGGCCTGCAGGACGCTTGCGATAGGACTAGTGCTGGAACCCACTGATCCGATGGACGACATGATAGTTAACTCCCGATTGGCGCTGAAAACGGCCGGGAGGTGGATGGTTTTAGGGAAAGGGCCGATAATCTCAGGCGGAATGACTTTTCAGCCCGCCAAGATCTCCATCGCCATGCCGGGCGTCAGCAGCGGCAGCAGGCGGCGCATGTCGTCGGGCGCGATGGCCACGCAGCCTTCGGTGGATTTCGGCTGACCGTCGTCGCCCGGCACCCACTGGTGAAAGAAGATCGCACTGCCCAGACCCGGCACCGGCGGCGCATCATTATGGGCGAGCACGACGATGGCGTCATAGGCCTGGTCGTCGCGCCACAACCGCTCATGACTGGGTCCATGGGGCAGGGTCACGGCGCGGTTATAGGCGGCATCGCCCACATCGTCGGACCAGCCGTCCTGCGGCGCGATCCAGCGCCACGGTAGGCCGGGCGTCACATCCGCCGCTGGCCGGTCCGGGCGGAGCAGCACGCCATGCAGCGGCCATGTGCCCAGCGGCGTCGCGCCGTCCCCCTCGCGCTTGTCCGCCGCCGCCCTGACGCCGCCTTTGCCGATCACGCAGGGCATTATGATGTCGCCGAAGGTGAGCGTCAGCGCCCGCGTATCGACGCGCAGCACGCCGGTCACAGTTGGTGCCCGGTCCGGTCCCGCTTCGTCGCCAGATAGCGTTCATTATGCGGATTGGCCTCCACCGCATGCGGCACCCGCTCGATCACGTCGATGCCCTCCGCGCGCAGGCGCTCCACCTTGCCGGGATTGTTGGTCAGCAGGCGTACCGCCCCGATGCCGAGCAGGGCCAGCATGCGCGAGGCAACCGAAAAATCGCGCGCGTCGATGGGAAAGCCCAGCCGCACATTGGCGTCGACCGTGTCGAAGCCCTGATCCTGCAACTGATAGGCGCGCAGCTTGTTGATCAGGCCGATGCCCCGCCCCTCCTGACGGAGGTACAGCAGAACGCCCCAACGGCTGTGCGCAATCTCGTGCAGCGCCGCGTGCAGCTGCGGCCCGCAATCGCATTTCAGCGAGCCCAGCACGTCACCGGTCAGGCATTCGCTGTGTAGCCGCACGACCGGCGGCGTCTCGTCGGGATGGCCGAGGATCAGCGCGACATGCTCGCGTCCGTCGTCGGGTGAGCGAAAGGCGACGATCTCCGCCCGCGTGTCCACTTCGACGGGCAGGCGCGCGCGCGCCGCGATGACCAGCCGACCGCTGTCCTCGAACGCCGCCACCGCATCGACCGCGACATCCACCGCGTCCACCGCCTCGTTCGACCCCACGAAGTAGGCCGGGAGCAGACCCGCCAACCGCGCGAGGCGCAGCGCCGCCGCCGCGAGCTCCGGCTGGCCGAGGGGCAGCGCATGATAGGGCCCCTTGAGCGGATTCATCAGGTCGCGCACCGGGTCCGCCGTCGCCATGGCCTGCGCCAGCGAAGCCTCCGGGCCGTCATCGACCGCCACGGGCCGCTCGACCAGCACAGCGCGCTCCGGATCGGCGGCGTCACGCTGGTTGACCAGTTTCAGCGTCGCTGCGCGGGCGCCCGACAGGAGCAGCGGCGCAGTGCCGTCGGGATCGAATGCGGCGAGGTCGCCCACGCCAACGCCCTCGACCGGCAACAGCAGCAGCGCCTGTCCCTCCGCCCCCCGGACGCGCACAGCCCAGCCGCGACGGATCGCGTCGATGGCGCGGGCCGCATCGCGGGACTGGTTCAAAACTGGAACTCGGTGATGAGCGGTGCGTGATCGGACGGGCGCGTCCAGCTCCGGCAATCCTCCAGCACATAATGCGCCGTCGCCTTGTCCGCGATGTCCGGGCTGGCCCACATATGGTCGAGGCGGCGGCCCCGGTCGGACGCGGCCCAATCCTTCGCGCGGTAACTCCACCAAGTATAGAGGCGCGCCGGGGCCGGCACGAACTTGCGGCCGATATCGACCCAGTTATGCGCGGCCTGCAGGCGGGCGAGCAGGTCGATCTCGATCTGCGTATGGCTAACCACGTTGATCAGCGCCTTGTGGCTCCACACGTCGCATTCCAGCGGCGCGACGTTGAAGTCGCCAACCAGCAGCGTGGGGACGGACAGCTTCGCCGACCAGTCGATCATCCGCTCGTAGAAGTCGAGTTTCTGTCCGAACTTGGGGTTGATCGTGCGATCCGGCTCGTCGCCGCCTGCGGGCACATAGACATTTTCCAGTCGCAGCCCGTTGTCGAGCCGCACGCCGACATGCCGCGCCTCGCCATTGGCCTGCCAGTCGAGCCGGTCATCCTCATACATCGGCACTTTGCTGACGATGGCGACGCCATGGTGCATCGGCTGGCCGTGCAGGACGATATGGGTGTAGCCGTGTTTGCGGAACAACGCTTCGGGGAAGGTGCCGTTCACGACCTTCGTCTCCTGAAGGCACAATATGTCAGGCGCGCTCTCGGTCAGGAACCGTTCGACGATTTCGACACGGGCGCGGACGCTGTTGATGTTCCAGGACGCGATCTTGAGACTCTGTGACATGGCCCCGTCCCTAAGACCTGTCCTGCGCTTCCGCAATGGCTGCTGCGGGGGGGTTCCCACAGGCCTGAAAAGGCACCCCGCGAAGACCAAAAAAAAGGCCGCCTCAAATGGGGCGGCCTTACGAGTTTTAGGAGAGGATGCCTGAAAGGCGAGTTCCTTTTGCGCTGCAGCATGGCTTTTTGCAACTGCGTATTGCCCCTTCAGGATTGCTTTTTTTGCAACCGTTGCAAAAAGCTACGTTTCCGTAGCGTTACAGCGGGTCATAAAACGCAACGCTGCGGGCGTTTCAGTGGCCCGAACCCTGTCCGCGACTGAGGCCCGACTCGGCGAGTTGCGAATCGATCTGGTGGAGCAGGCGGTCGAGCGCCGCCGCGTCCTTCGCTTCTGCACGCGCGACGAGGACGTCCTGCGTATTGGAGGCCCGCAACAGCCACCAGCCATCGGCCGTGACGACCCGCGCGCCGTCCGTCTCGTCGATCGACGCCCCTGCGGCGCGCAATCGCACCAATATTTCCTCGACTGCTTTGAATTTGCGGCTTTCCTCGACCGGAAAGCGCAATTCCGGGGTGTTGACCATATCAGGCAATCCCCCGCGCAGCTCGGTGACGCTGCACCCGCTGTCCGTCGCCGCCCGAATCAGGCGAATCGCGGCGTAAAGCCCGTCATCGAACCCATAATACTCATGCCCGAAAAAGATGTGGCCGCTCATCTCCCCGGCGAGGGGGCTGCCAGTTTCCTTCATTTTGGACTTAATCTGGCTGTGCCCCGACTTCCACATCAGTGGTACGCCGCCCAGTTCCGCGATCCGGTCGAACAGCGCCTGACTGGCCTTCACATCCCCGATGATCGTCGCGCCGGGCAGGGCGCGCAGCACGGGTTCGGCCAACAGGGCGAGCAACTGGTCCCCCCAGATGATCCGCCCCGTCCCGTCCACCACTCCGATGCGGTCGCCGTCGCCATCGAAAGCCACCCCGAAATCGAGGTTCTTGTCCGCGACAAGCCCCTGCAGATCGGCCAGATTCGCCTCGACAGTGGGATCGGGATGATGATTGGGAAAGTGACCGTCGACATCGGTGAACAGCGTGTGGTGCTCACCCGGCAGCAGCTTGACCAGCTTGTCCACCACGGGGCCGGCGGCGCCATTGCCCGCGTCCCAGCCGATGCGGAACGCCCGACCGTCGAACCCGTCCAGCAGGCGCGCGACATAGCGGTCCATGATATCGACCGCCTCGCTGCCGGCGCTGCCGTCCACCCAGTCGCCGTCCGCCGCGATGCGGGCGAGATGCTGAATATCCTCGCCGAAAAAGGGCTGGTGCTGAAACACCAGTTTGAAGCCGTTATACTCGGCGGGATTGTGGCTGCCGGTTATCTCGATGCCGCCGTCCACGTCCAGCTCGGCTTCGGCATAATATAGCATCGGCGACGGTCCCAGACCGATCCTGACCGCATGGATACCCGACGCATTAAGGCCGTCCACCAGCGCCGCCTCGAACGCGGGCGAACTGATGCGGCCATCATAGCCGACCGCGACCCGGCTGCCGCCCGCCCGCGCTATGAGCGTGCCGAAGCTGCGCCCGATGGCCCATGCGTCCGCCTCCCCCAGCGTTTTTCCGACGATCCCGCGAATATCATATTCGCGCAGCACGCTGGGGTGGAAGGCGTGGCTCATTGCGGCAGGTGCGCCAGCAGATAGTCGCGCGCGGCGTTGATGTTGCGCGCCAGCGCCGCCGTCCCGCCCGCATCGGGGTGGGTGCGCGCGATCAGGCGGCGGTGCGCCTCCGTCACGGCAGCGCGAGTCGCGTCGCGGGGCAGGCCCAGCAGGTCCAGCGACTCACGCAGGCGCGCATCGTCCTGAACGGGCGGCTGGGTCGCGCGGGCGACACGCGGCTTGCGCGACAGCCAGGCAAGGCCCGCCATCGCCATGCCACCACCGATGACCGGACGGCCTCGCGCCGCAATCGCACCGCCAACGAGCGCCATGACCAATGCCGCGATCTGCCCGCCCGACGGCTTGCCCATCCTGCCGGTCAGGATCAGCCAGCACAGCCAGCCGCCGAGCACTATGCCGAGCAGCCCCATGAATCAGGCCGCGTCCCGCTCCGCCCCCGCGCGCTGCCCGAACGGCAGGGCAAAGCCGCCGACCATCTCGCGCAACTCCTGCCGCGCCGCGATATGACTGATGCCAAGGTCGCCCAGATGCCCCTTGTCGAGCAGCGTCAGGCCCGACGGGAACAGCTCGCGAAAGATCACGCGCTCCGACAGGCCGGGGATGACGCGGAAACCGACGCGCTTCGACAATTCGGTCAGCGCGTCGCCCACGCGCTTCTGGTTGCGCGCTTCATTATTGTGGAGGCGGTTGCGCAGCACGACCCAGTCGATCGACACGCCATCGGTCTTCGCGCGGGTCTTGCGCGTTTCCCACATGAGTTCGGCGTAGAAGCTGAGCCGCTTCACCTTGAAATTCTCCGGGTCCACCTGCCCGATCAGGTCGAAGTCCACGAAGCTGTCGTTGATCGGCGTGACCAGCGTGTTCGCGCGGGTCGCGGCGTGGCGGGCGAGCGGATCGTCACGGCCCGGCGTGTCGATCACCACCACCTGACACGTCTCGTGCAGGCGATCGATGGCCGCATCGAGCCCGGCGACCTCCGTCCCTTCGAACACTTCATAGGCCGGAATGGGCAGCGCGATCTCGCGGCGGCGCATCGTGCCCTCGCGATTCTCCAGATAGCGGGTCACGGTGCGCTGGCGATGATCGAGGTCGATCACGCCCACCGTAAGTCCCTGCGCGGACAAAGCGACGGCGGTGTGGACGCACGTCGTCGACTTGCCGGTGCCGCCCTTCTCGTTCGCGAAAACAATGCAATGTGCCGAAGTGCTGGCCATCAAGTCGATCCCGGTTCCTGCGGATGTTCTGTCTGTAATCATGCGGAGCCAGCTTGACCGGCGCTGTGCCGGTCGCCAAACCCCTGTCGTCGCCAGCCATATCGGAGCCATTACCGGCGTGCAAATCATCCGGGACTTATCCACACTTTATGATGCCCTCGCCGTGTTTCGGGCCGCGGGCGAGACGATTGCCATGGTCCCGACCATGGGCGCGCTGCACGACGGCCATCTGTCGCTGGTCCGCGCGGCACGGGCGCGGGGCGCGGACAGGGTGGTCGTCTCCATCTTCGTCAATCCCACGCAATTCGGCCCCAATGAGGATTTCGACGCCTATCCCCGCACGGAGGACGCGGATGCCGCCCTGCTCCGCGCCGAGGATGTGGCGATCCTGTGGGCGCCGCGGGTGCAGGAAATGTATCCGGCAGGCTTTGCGACCAGCGTGCGCGTGTCCGGCATCAGCGAGACTCTGGACGGCGCGGCGCGGCCCGGCCATTTCGACGGCGTGGCGACGGTGGTGTCCAAGCTGCTGGGGCAGGTCCGCCCCGACATGGCCCTGTTTGGGGAAAAGGATTATCAGCAACTGGCGGTCATCCGCCGCCTCGTCATCGACCTCAACCTGCGGGTCGAGATCGTCGGCGTCCCCACCGCGCGCGCCGAGGACGGCCTCGCCCTCTCCTCCCGCAACGCCTATCTGTCGGCGGAGGAACGGGTCGCCGCCCTTGCCCTGCCCCGCGCGTTGAAAGCCGCCGCAGCACAGATATGCGCGGGCGCTGACGTCGCGGAGATACTTGCC
>DASVNT010000037.1:0-104246 GCA_036383715.1 Sphingobium sp.
GCCGCGACATGGGCGAGGTCGAGCGAAGCCGCGCCAAAGCGGCGGATACCCGCCACTGCCGGGGCCACCGCGCCGAAAATGCGCGTCCACTGCCCCATGTCGCCATGCCCGTGGAAGGGAATGCCGGTCGCGATCAGCGACTCCGTGAGGTCGCGGCGCGCCGATACGCGCAGGCGCCGGTCATGCAGCCACGCGCCCCTGCTCTTTTCCGCCCAATAGCTTTCGTCGGTCAGCGGCTGGTAGATCAGGCCGGTGGTCACTTCGCCCCAGCCCTTGCCGTCACGGCGCGGTTCCTGCACCGCGATGGAGATCGCGAAATGCGGAACGCCGTGGAGGAAGTTGGTCGTGCCGTCGAGCGGATCGATGATCCAGCGCGGCTTCATCGGATCACCCTCGATCGTGCCCCCCTCTTCGAGGAGGAAGCCCCAGTCGGGCCGCGCCTTGCGCAATTCCTCGACCAGCGTCTGCTCGGCGCGCTTGTCGGCGAGGCTGACGAAGTCGGCAGGCCCCTTGCGGCTGACCTGCAGATGCTCGACCTCGCCGAAGTCGCGACGCAGGCGCGGCGCGGTCTTGCGCGCGGCGCGTTCGATGACGGTGAGCAGGCCGGAATGGGACGCCATTAATCTTACTCCTCCTCCCGATCACGGGAGGTTGACCGGAGGTACGCGACTCCGGTCAAGGGGGTGGGTCGATTGCACAGGCAATCGCGGAAGCATTTGGGGGACGGGCCGCGCCCAGCCCCAGCCCCTCCCTCGGGAGGGGCGCTCTAATCAGTCAGCCTTGCGCAGATAGCTGCGCTCATACACGTCCACGACGATGCGCGTGCCGCTGCCGATATGCGGCGGCACCATGACGCGCACGCCATTGTCGAGAATCGCGGGCTTGTAGCTGGACGAGGCGGTCTGACCCTTCACCACGGCGTCGGCTTCCACGATGGTCGCCTCGACCTGTTCGGGCAGCTGAACCGAAATCGGGCGCTCGTCCCACATTTCCAGCGTCACATCCATGCCATCCTGCAGGAAGGCCGCCGCGTCGCCCAGAAGGTCGGTCGGCAGGTTGATCTGGTCGTAAGTATCCTTGTCCATGAAGACGAGATCGTCGCCCTCGGCATAGAGATACTGGAAATCCTTCGTGTCCAGGCGGACCTTCTCCACCGTGTCGGCGGAGCGGAAGCGGATGTTGTTCTTGCGGCCGTCGATGAGGTTCTTCATCTCGACCTGCATGAACGCACCGCCCTTGCCGGGTTGGGTGTGCTGCGTCTTGGCAACCTTCCAGATGCCGCCTTCATATTCGAGAATGTTGCCGGGACGAATGTCCACGCCGCTGATCTTTGCCATGAAACGGGCCTGCCTGTGTCTGAAGAATGTTGGAAAGAGCCGGTGGCGGGCCTTAGCCGCTCCACCGCCGGGAGGCAAGTGCCCGCCAGTCTGACCAGATACGGGACAGATGCCGCCGGAGGGCGCAAAACCCGCCATTGATGCGCCGCTGCGAGCATGGAAGGGTGAATCGCCCATGCACCTTTCCTTTCCCCGCTCCGCCCTTCGTACTTCTCTCGCCCTGCTGATAGCGGGGCTTTTCGCTATTCCCGCGGCGGCACAAGCACTGGTCGAAGCGCGTGCGCTGAAGGTCGGGCAGTTTTTATGGGACGCAGAGGCGGAAAATCCCGTCGGCGACCTGTCGATCACCATCAGCATCGCGCAGCAACGGATTTACGTCTATCGCGGTGGCCGCCTGATCGGGATGAGCACGGTATCGACCGGCACGCGCGGCCATGCCACGCCGCTGGGCGATTTCACCATCCTGCAAAAGCGGCAATGGCACCGCTCAAACCTCTACTCCAACGCGCCCATGCCCTATATGCAGCGGCTGACATGGACCGGCATCGCCATCCATGCGGGGCACCTGCCCGGCTATCCGGCGTCGCATGGCTGCATCCGGCTTCCCACGGCCTTTGCCAAGCAATTGTTCGCGATCACGTCGATGGGCGTGCCCGTGACGATCGTCGGCGCGAAGCGGGAACCGCTGGTGAAGCTGCAGTTCGCGGATATCGAATGGCTGGCGGGCGACGACATGCTGACCGCCCCGCCCCTGCGGCAAGCGCCGGTGGTGTCGGACGGCTGGCTGGTCGAGGGCACGCGCATGCCGGTGAGCAGCCCGGTCGTCGGGCCGCATTGGGCCAGCCCGGCGGAGATTGAAGGGGTTCGTTCGGGACGCATGAAACCGCGCCTCGAATTTGAGGCGGTGCCGGAGTAGCCCAACTCCGGTCGCCCGTTACCGGACGTTCAGCGCCGCCTCGAACGCCGCGACCCCAGCGCGCGGGCCATCGGGATGGTTCCACACCGCTCCGCTGACCGCGATGAAGTCCGCGCCCGCTTCCACCAGCACGGCAGCATTGTCCGCCGTGATGCCGCCGATGGCGACGCAGGGGATCTCGAACACCGTCGCCCACCAGGACAGGATCGACGGATCGGGCCGGTGCGTGGTTTCCTTGGTCGTCGTCGGATAAAATGCGCCAAAGGCGATATAGTCCGCGATCTCCCCCGCCTCCATGGCGAGGTGGCGGCTGTCGTGGCAGGTCACGCCAATTTGCGCATCCTTGCCCAATATCCGCCGCGCCTCACGCGGGTCGCCATCGCCCTGCCCCAGATGGACGCCATCCGCGCCCAGCCGCTGGGCCAGCGCGACGCTGTCATTGATGATGAAAGCGACATCCCGCTCCGCGCAAAGTTTCTGCAGGGGCTCCGCCGCGAGGGCGATCGCGTCGTCGTCCAGCCCCTTGAGTCGCAACTGGAACGCGGCCACCGGCCCACCATCCAGCGCGGCGGCGAGCAGGTCGGCGAAATCCGCGCCGATTTCCGGCGGGGAGATCAGATAGAGTTGGCAGGGGAGCGGCAAGCGCCGCCCCTCCTGCTCGAAACGGTCGGCAAAGCCGGGATCGAGCGGTTCCATCTCGTCGTCGCTCATATGCTGCCCCCGGTCGCGGTGATGCCATCGACCATCAGATCAGCCTTTGATCCCGTGCTTGCCATATGTCGTTCAGCCCAGCGCCGTCTCGATAGCACCAACCAGTGCCGCATCGTCCGGTGCGACCTGCGGCGAGAAGCGGCCGACGACATTGCCGTCGCGGTCGACCAGGAACTTCTCGAAGTTCCACAGCACTTCGGGGTCTTCGGTCGCGTCGATGCCATAGCCCTTGAGGCGATCACGCCACACCTGCGCATCGCCCACCTTTTCCGGCACGGCGGCGGTCAGCGCGGCATAGAGCGGATGCTTGTCGGGACCGGTTGCCACCAGCTTCTCGAACATCGGGAAATCGACGCCGTAATTGGTGGTGCAGAAGGTCGCGATTTCGTCGTTGGAACCCGGCTCCTGCTCCTTGAAGTCGTTGGCCGGGAAGCCAAGCACGACGAGGCCGCGGTCCTGATAGTCCTTGTAGAGCTTCTCCAGCCCTTCATATTGCGGCGTCAGGCCGCATTTGGAGGCGACGTTCACCACCAGCAGAACCTTGCCCGCATAATCGGCCAGGCTGGCGTCTGCGCCCTTGATCGTCTTGAGCGGAATTTCCTGAATCGCGGTCATCGGATGCTCTCCATAAATGGTCGGGCGGGTCATAGCGGGGCTTGTGGCAAAACGAAAGCGGTGCGGAACGAATGCGGCTATCCCTGCGTCCAGTGGTAAGGACAGAGCCGGATCGGCCCGTGGGGGAATGAAATGACGCATCGTTTATACGCCATGACGGCATTGCTGGTGCTGGGAGGCTGCGCCGCGCATCCGGCGCGGGTGTGCGACCGGGAGGGGCCAGCGCGCATCGGGCAAACCGCCTATGTCGGTGGCCCCATGGTCAGGCCGGACCGGCTGATCGAAGACAGCCGCTGTCCGATCGACGTGCAATGCGTCCGCGCGGGCGAGGTCAAGATTGCGGCCACAGTGACCGGCGGTGACTGGAAGAAGGAGGTCGAACTGACGCTCGGCAAACCCATTCAGATCGCGGACGGCAGGCTGACCCTCCTCTCCGCCGCCCCGCAAAAGCGCAGCGGGCAGGAGATCGCGCCGGAAAGCTATCGCTTCACCTTCGATTTCAAGGGCGGGCTTTAACGCACGAAAAAAGGGGCCGAAAACATCCGGCCGCCTTCCCTATCCCCTTATCAGACCGATCAGGCCTGAACGGTCGCCTTCGCGGTCGAGGCCGCGTGGATTTCGTCGATCGCGCCGCCCAGCGAGGCGTCGAACTCGGCATCCGTCATCTGGTGGCGCAGGTCGTTCAGCAGGGCGCGGCTGAAGCTCGCGATCACGCCGCGATTCTTCGCCAGTTCGGTGCAAGCGTCGGTGCGGCTGAAACCACCCGACAGCGCGACGACGCGCAGGACGCGCGGATGATCGACCAGTGCATCGAACAGACCCGGCTTGGTCGGCAGCGACAGCTTCAGCATGACCTGATCGTCACCCGGCAGCGCGTCGAGTGCCTTGACCAGTTCTTCCAGCAGGATCTGGTCGGCTTCGGCACGCTCAGGGCTCTTGATGTTGATTTCCGGCTCAATCATCGGGACGAGGCCGTGGGACAGCACCTGCTGGCCGACCTCGAACTGCTGCTTCACGACGGCGGCGATGCCTTCGCGGTTGGCGAGGTTGATGACCGAACGCTCCTTGGTGCCGAACACGCCCAGCGCCTTCGACTTGACGAGCAGGTCGTCGAGCGTGGGATTGGGCTTCATCAGCTGAACGCCGTTCGCCTCATCCTCCAGACCCTTGTCGATCTTGATGAAGGGCACGACGCCTTTTTCGATCAGTACGGCGGGAACCGACTTGCCGTCGATCTCACCATCCATCGTGCGCTCGAACAGGATTGCGCCGAGAACCTTGCCGTTGGCGAAGCTCGGAGCGGTGATGATGCGCGAACGCATGTCGTGGATCAGGCCGAACATTTCCTCGTCAGTCGACCATGCCCCCTCCTGGATGCCATAGCCCGCCAGCGCCTTGGGCGTGGAACCGCCGCTCTGATCGAGTGCTGCGATAAAGCCTGCACCCGTGGCGATCTTCTCGCGCTTGTCGATGGTCATGTGCCCTGTTCTCCTGTTCGGGATTGTATCCAAGTTGCGTCGCAGCATATCTTCCTCCCCGGAAATGCTGCAACGCGAAACACTTTATTTGCGTAGCGCGTTCGCGCCGCAGTCTCAACCTTGATAACCAATGATTAAGTCAAACCGCCCACATAGCGGGCCGATTTTATTGTCTGACAATTCTTTGCAAGCACTGCCCAAGAAAAAGGAGCACCGCTGGGCGCCCCCGTCTCTGTGCAACGGCACAATAGTCGATCAGACGAACAACGCCTTCACGCCGGGCAGTTCCTTGCCCTCCATCCACTCCAGGAAAGCGCCGCCGGCTGTGGAGATGAAGGAGAAATCCTCGGAAACGCCCGCCTGATTCAGCGCCGCGACCGTATCACCGCCGCCCGCAACCGAAACCAGCGCGCCTTCCTTGGTCAACGCCGCCGCCGTCCGGGCGAGGCTGACCGTCGCGGTGTCGAACGGCGGAATCTCGAACGCGCCGAGCGGGCCGTTCCAGACGAGCGTCTTGCACGTCTTGAGCGCGTCGCTGAGCGACTCGACCGCGGCAGGGCCGACATCAAGGATCATTTCATCCGCCGCGACTTCATGCACATTGACGGTGCGCAGGCTGGGCGGATTGGCAGCGAACTCCTTCGACACCACGACGTCATAGGGCAGATGGATGATGCACCCCGAGGCGTCCGCCGCGTCGAGGATCGCGCGGGCGGTGTCGGCGAGGTCATGCTCGCACAGCGACTTGCCCACATCCACGCTGCGCGCGGCAAGGAAGGTGTTGGCCATGCCGCCACCGATGATCAGGTGATCGACCTGACGAACGAGATTGTTGAGCACGTCCAGTTTGCTCGATACCTTGGCGCCGCCGACGACGGCAGCCACAGGCTTCACCGGATTGCCGAGCGCGGATTCCAACGCGTCCAGTTCCTTCTCCATCGACCGACCGGCAAAGGCGGGCAGCTTGTGCGCCAGCCCCTCGGTCGAGGCGTGCGCGCGATGCGCGGCGGAAAAGGCGTCGTTGACGTAGAGGTCGCCGTTGTTGGCAATCGCCTCGATCAGCGCGGGATCGTTCTTTTCCTCGCCCGCATGGAAGCGAGTGTTTTCAAGGATCGCAATGTCGCCGCCGCGCATCACCGCAATGCCCGCTGCGGCCACTTCACCGGCGCAATCAGGGATGAACTGCACCTGCCGGCCCAGCACCTTGGCGAGCGCCTGGCTCACGAGGCTGAGCGACTGTTCGGGCGACTTCTGGCCCTTGGGACGACCGAAATGGGCAAGGATGCACACCTTCGCGCCGCGATCGGCCAGTTCCAGCACGGTGGGAGCGGCAGCACGCAGGCGGGTGTCGTCGCTGACCGCGCCGTCCTGCATCGGCACGTTCAGATCCTCGCGCACCAGCACCACCTTGCCCGTGATGTCGCCCATGTCGTCGAGTGTCTTGAACGGCTTTGCCATGATGTCCCCTGTTCCGGCTGAAATGGAAATTGTGTGAGTATTGAAAAACCCCGCCGGTTGGTCCGGCGGGGTCTATGTCGTTTTAGAGGAACTTCGCTACGACACCCGTGGTGTCGATCATGCGGTTAGAGAAGCCCCATTCATTATCGTACCAGCTCAGCACGCGGACCAGCTTGCCGTCGATGACAGCGGTTTCGAGGCTGTCGACGGTCGAGGAACGCGGGTCGCCGTTATAGTCGATCGACACCAGCGGCTCGTCCGAATAGCCCAGCACACCCTTGAGCGGGCCAGCTTCCGACGCGGCCTTGAGCAGCGTGTTGACTTCTTCCTTGGTCGTCGCGCGCTTGGCGATGAACTTCAGGTCGACGACGGAGACGTTCGGCGTCGGCACGCGAACCGACGAACCGTCCAGCTTGCCCTTCAACTCCGGCAGAACCTCGCCCACCGCGCGGGCAGCGCCCGTGGTGGTCGGGATCATCGACAGCGCAGCGGCGCGGGCGCGGCGCATATCGCTGTGCAGCTGGTCCAGCGTGTTCTGGTCGTTGGTGTAGCTGTGGATCGTGGTCATGAAACCGCTCTCGATACCGAGGGCGTCGTGCAGCACCTTCGCCAGCGGCGCAAGGCAGTTGGTGGTGCAGCTGGCGTTCGAGATCACGATGTCGTCGGCGGTCAGCGTCTCGTGGTTCACACCGAACACGACCGTCTTGTCGACGTTGGTGCCGGGGGCGGAGATGACGACGCGCTTGGCACCGGCGGCCAGATGCGCGCTAGCCTTTTCCTTCGTGGTGAAGATGCCGGTGCATTCCAGAGCGATGACCACCCCCAGATCTTTGTGCGGCAGGTTCGCGGGATCGCGCTCTGCGGTCACCTTGATGCGCTTGCCATCGACCACCAGGAAATCGCCATCGACCGACACGTCACCTGCGAAATTGCCGTGGACGCTGTCACGCTTGAACAGGAGTGCGTTCGACTTGGTATCGCCCAGATCGTTGATCGCAACCAGCTCCAGGTCATGATCCGTGCGCGACAGAATGGCGCGCGCGACAAGACGTCCAATGCGACCGAAACCGTTGATTGCAACCTTGACTGCCATGGGACTGTTCCTCCTCAGTTACCCAGCGCCGCGCGGATTTGCGGCGCTATCTTCGCGGCCGTTAGGCCGAAATGGTCGTACAGCACTTCTGCCGGAGCAGAGGCGCCGAAGCTGTCGATGCCGAAGCGCAGACCGTCGAGGCCCGTGATCGCTTCCCAGCCGAATGTCGTGCCCGCCTCGATGGAGACGCGCAGCACGCCCTGCGGCAGAACTTCGTTCCGATAGCCCGCGTCCTGCGCGATGAAGCGCGACATGGACGGCATGGACACGACGTCCACGCCGATGCCGTCGGCTTCCAGCGCGTCACGCACGGCGACGGCAATCTCGACTTCCGAACCGGTGGCGACGATCACCACCTTGCGCTCGGCGGATGCGGCGCGGAGCGTGTAGGCCCCCTTGGCGCTCAACATGCCCGCGCTGTCGCGCAGTTGCGGCAGGTTCTGGCGGGTCAGTGCGAGAACCGACGGCGTTTCGCTATTCTCCAGCGCAAGCTGCCAGCACTCCGCCGTCTCGATGACGTCCGCGGGGCGGAAGACTTCGAGGTTGGGGATCAGGCGCATCGACATGACATGCTCGATCGGCTGATGGGTCGGGCCATCCTCGCCCAGACCGATGCTGTCGTGCGTCAGCACATAGATGACGCGCGCGCGCTGCAGCGCCGACATGCGGATCGCGTTGCGGCAATAGTCGGAGAAGACGAGGAAGGTGCCGCCATAGGGGATGACACCGCCGTGCAGCGCCATGCCGTTCATCGCGGCGGCCATGCCGAATTCGCGAATGCCATAATAGACATAGCGACCGGAATAATCGTCCTTGGTGAGCGGGCCGGTCGCCTTGGTCTTGGTATTGTTGGAGCCGGTGAGGTCGGCGGAGCCGCCGATCATGGACAGCACATTCTCGGTCAACGGGCCGAGCGCCATCTCGCTGGCCTTGCGGGTCGCGACCTTCTGCGGCGCGGCGAGCAGGCCGTCTATATAAGAAGCAATGCCGGTGTCGGCGGGCAGTTCGCCTGCCATGCGAGCGGAAAACTCCGTGCCCTTGCCGCTGGCGGCGAGGCGCGCTTCCCATTCGCCGCGTGCGGTCGCACCGCGCGCGCCAAAGCTGCGCCACTCGGCGAGCACGTCTTCCGGCAGTTCGAACGGCGCATGCGTCCATTCAAGGCCGGTGCGGGTCAGCGCGATTTCCTCTGCGCCCAGCGGCGAACCATGGACGGAGTGTCCGCCCTGCTTGTTCGGCGCGCCCTTGCCGATGATGGTGCGGCAAGCGATCAGCGACGGGCGATCGTCGGCCAGAGCCTCGTCCATCGCGCGGCGGATGTCGGCGAAGTCATGACCGTCGCAAGCCGTGACGTGCCAGCCGGTCGCGGCATAGCGGGCAAGGATGTCCTCGCTGGTCGACAGGTCGGTGTCGCCGTCGATGGTGATGCGGTTGTCGTCCCACAGCACGTTCATGCGGCCGAGGCCGAGGTGGCCCGCAAGGCCGATGGCCTCATGGTTGATGCCTTCCATCAGGCAGCCGTCACCCGCGATCACCCAGGTACGGTGATCGACCAGATCGGCGCCATAGACGCCGTTCAGATGACGCTCCGCCAGCGCGAGGCCGACCGCCATAGCGACGCCCTGACCCAGCGGGCCGGTCGTCACTTCGACGCCAGCCAGTTCGAAATTCTCCGGGTGACCGGCGCACGGGCTACCGAGCTGACGGAAATTGCGGATGTCGTCCATCGTCGGACGCGCATAGCCGGTCAGGTGCAGCAGCGAGTAGATCAGCATCGAGCCGTGCCCCGCAGACAGCACGAAGCGGTCGCGGTCGGCCCAGTCGGGACGTGCCGGGTCATATTTCAGCACGTCACGGAACAGCACCGTGGCTACGTCGGCCATGCCCATGGGCATGCCGGGGTGTCCGCTGTTGGCGGCCTGCACGGCGTCCATGGACAGGACGCGGATGGCAGAAGACAGGGCGGTGTCGGAGATGCTCATGACTATGCTGTGATCCTATCGACGCCGAATTGGTTTCGGCTCTTTATTAGGAGGGGGTGATTCGCGCGCGCCCCGTTTGTCGCCAGAAGGCCGAATCGTCAACCGCGCGGGGACGATCATCACGACTCAATTCAATATCATAGCCATGGCTTTTGCATTGCGCGATCGCCGTGATAAGGGTCGGTCCATGACGAGCGACCGCATGATGCAGGCGATTGGCCGGATCGAAAGGGCGATCACGCGCCTTGATACAGCCGTGGACAGAAAACGCGGGCTTTCCGCCGCGCGGGAAGCCGAACAGGCCGAGGAAATCGCCCGTCTGAGGGCGCAACTGCTTGCCGCAGAGCAACGCAATGCGGAACTGGTGGAACGCGAGCAGGATCGCGAACGGCAGGCATCGCCCACGGCGGAACCCGATCCGCACGCCATCAATGCCTTCAGCCATGACAAGGCGCTGGCCGCGCTCCGCTCGCTGGATTCCCTGATCGACGATTTGCAAAAGGCACGGCGCGATGGCTGAGGTCAATATCACCATCGCGGGCCGCTCCTACGCCCTCCATTGCCGCGACGGCGAGGAGGCACGGCTGCACCAGCTGTCCCGCATGATCGCGGATCGCGTCGACAAGGTGAAGGCGGGCAGCCCCGGCCTGACCGAGGTGCGCCAGTTCCTGTTCGCCGCCCTGCTGCTGGCCGACGACCTGTCCGACGCACAGGCGGAGGTGCAGCGCAAGCAGGAGGCCGTAGCGCCGCCCCCGCCGCCGCCCGTCGACGACAGTGCCACCGCGCAGGCGCTCGAATCTCTGGCCGAACGTCTGGAGGCGATCGGGCTGGCCCTTGCGGCGGAGCCCGGCTAACTCTATCTAAGGGGGGACGGGTACTGCCCGGTGCGCGCTTTTGCGAACATCCCTGAGGCGATATCAAAATCCACGGGGGCTGTCCCTGGTCTGGCTCTGGCCAGCGCCACACGGTCCCCACCTGACGTTGAGGCGTCAGAGGATATTCCGGCAAACGGCCATGGCGGTCCCGTCACCCTCGCCATAGTATGACAGCATTTTTGGAACGGCGGCGCAGCGCCCGGCGCATGTGCGAGGAGTTGAAGCATCATGACGCCACCCGACGGCGAATCCCCTCCCCCATCCGGCTCGACTGTGGACAAGACGCCGCTGCGCAAGGTGCTGCGCGAACGGCGCGCGCGCTATCTGGCCGCCATGCCGCCCTCCGTGCGCGGAATCGCCTTTCGCGTTTTGCCCTCGCCGGTCATCCGGCGACTGCCCACAGACGCCACGATCGCGCTGTATTATGCGACCGGCGATGAAGCGCCGACCGCCAATATCGCGGGCCAACTCGAAGACCTCGGCTATCGCCTCGCCCTGCCCCGCATGGCCCCGAAAACGGGCGCGATGCACTTTGCGGAGTGGGACGTGGAGCAGATCCTCGTCCCCGGCGCGTTCCGCACCCTGCAACCCGGCGCAGACGCAGCGGAGGTGAAACCCGATGTCATCATCGCGCCGCTGGTCGGCTATGACGATGCTCTGAACCGTCTGGGTCAGGGCGGCGGCTATTATGATCGTGCCTTTGCGGCTTATCCGGACGCGCTGCGCATCGGCCTTGGCTGGTCGGCGCAGCAGGTCGAACGGGTGCCTGTGGAGCCGCACGACCTGCCCCTGCACATGGTCGTGACAGAGGCGGCGATACTGGAACGAGAGGACAGCGGGCGATGAACACCGAACCAACATGGCGAAAGCCTGCCGGAATGCTGCTCATCCTCCTCATCATCACCGTGTGGGCAGTGATGGTGGCCAGCCTGTCGCGCTGGATCGGCGAATTGCACGCTCTGGTGCAGGCCGTGATCTACGTCTTCCTGGGCATCATCTGGATCGCCCCGATGAAGCCTCTGCTACAATGGATGGAGACGGGCCGCTGGCGGCCCTGAGGGGACGGAGACGGTCCGCTTACGGACGGCCTCTAGTCCTGACGATTCGAAAACGGCGCCGCAGTCCATGCGCGCCGTCTTTTTTTGCGTCATAAGCAGGTCGATTTTTTGGAGGCGACCAAGCGCCTGCGGTGCCCCCGAAGGGTAGTCTGATCACCAGACAATTTAACCTGAGAGGTTAATCCCGAACCCTGGTCCGGTAACGAACGCGTTGCCATTTTCCTGAGGAAAATGGCGCGAGTGACGGGGCTCGAACCCGCGACCTCCGGCGTGACAGGCCGGCACTCTAACCAACTGAGCTACACCCGCGTTCGGTGTGGGAGGCCAACTAGGCGAGGGCCTCCCACCTGTCAACAACCCTTTTCAACCTCTGTCACATTATCTTCATGCGGGTGCCGCCCCGGCCCCATCAGCGTCCCCGCCTCGAACAGGAAACCAGCCACATCGGGGGTGCCTGCCGCAGCGACGACGGTGCGGATGATGATCAGGATCGGAACCGCCAGCAAAGCCCCTAGTGTGCCCCATATCCATCCCCAGAAGCTGAGTGAGACGAGAATCAGCAATGGATTGAGCCTCAGCCGCCCGCCCAGCACCAGCGGCGTCACCACATTGGCCTCGATCAGGTGAAAGGTGATCTGGATGACGGCGGGCATCAGGGCGACACCCACCTCGTTGAACGACATAAGCCCGCCCAGCGCCAGCAGCATCGCCGCGACGATGGGGCCAAAATAGGGAATGAAGTTCAGCAAGGCGACGATGCCGCCCCACATCAGCGGCGATGGCATGCCGATGATCGTCAGCGACAATGCGACAGCCGCACCCAGCAGCAGGTTGATCGTCGCGATGGTGAGGACATAGCGGGAAGTCGCATCCACGACATTCTGGATCACCCGCGCAATCGCCATCGCGCCTGCAAAACTTTCCCGGCTGCGAATCGTCTCCCGGCGCAAACTCGTCCAGCGGCTGAGAAAGAAGAAGATGACGAGGATCGCGAACAATGTCTGCACCAGCACGGCGGGCGCCGCCGTCGCCACGAACTGGATCAACGAGTGCGGCGGGTCGAATGCGCCGGTCTGCGCGGCCACGGCGGCAGGCGCGGTGGTGATCATCTGCACCATCTCGTCCACGAAATGCTGAAGCTGGGCATAGGCGTCGATGATCGGCGCGATATTGCTCTTGATCTGATCCATCCGCTGCGGGAGCAACCGCACCCAGTCGCTCGCGGGTACGATGATCAGCACGATGGCGGTATTGGCGATCACCAGAAACGTACTGACCGACAGCAGCGCCGCCAGCGGGGACGGAACATGGTGCCGCTCCAGCCACTCCAGAAACGGCACCAGCGTGATGGCGATAATCAGCGCCGCCGCCAGCGGAAGGAAGAATTGCGCGCCCGCCTGCAAGGCAAAGGGGATGGCGAGGAGCAGCCCCGCCACCGCTGTCAGGATCAGCCCGGACAACAGGCGATTGCGTTCCTCGTGCAGGCGCTGGATCTCGCCCACCGTCTCTGGTTGGGGCGCCGGTTCTGCAGGCTGGAAATTCTGGGGCATGTCGGACATGGCGGCATCCTTGCACCCGGCGCGGGCGGGGTCAAACGGGGGCGTTAACCATCCGGTCAATCCCTTGCGCTAATGCGACGAAATCATGCGTCGCCCCCTCCTCCTCGTCGGCATCTGTGCCCTCACCCTCCCTTTTGCCGTCCTGACGGCCATGGGGAGCAGTACCGCCGCCACGGGACCGGAGGCGCCGGTCGATGCCGCCATGACCCTGGAAGGCCGTCTGCTGCTCGAAACATCGGATAGGGATGGCACGGCGCGGCGGACGCTGCGCGAACCGTCCGAAGTGCGCAGCGGCGACAGGTTGATCTTCCTCATCCGCTATCACAACGGAGGCGGCGCGCTGTCCGGCTATGATTTCGTGTCGCCGGTGCCGCGCGGCGTCCATATCCTGCCCGATCGATCGGACAGCGTGCGCGTGTCGGTCGATGACGGACAGAACTGGTCCCGCCCCGATTCGCCGCTTCAGGCCCCCACGCGCGTCCGCCTGCGCCTCACGCACACCATCGCGCCCGGCGAGACGGGTACGGTCGCCTACAGGGGCATACTGCTCTAGGGTTTGGCGCTAGACGGCCACAGGCGCGGAGATTGCTGCCTGCGGTGCATAATCCTCCACCACAAAATCCTCGATCCGATAGTCGAAGATGCTGTCCGGTCGCCGCAGCAGGCGCAATTTGGGCGCGCCCGCCGGTTGCCGCGACAATTGCGTCTCCACCAGTTCGGCATGGTTGAGGTACAGGTGGACGTCACCGCCGTTCCACACGATCTCCCCCGGCTCCAGATCGCATTGCTGCGCCAGCATCCGCGTGATGAGCGTCAGGCCGAAGATGTTGAACGCAAAGCCCAGCCCCAGATCGCAACTGCGCTGAAACAACAGGCCATTGAGGCGATTGCCCGCCACATGGAACTGATAGGTCATGTGGCAGGGCGGCAGAGCCATGCCGGGCAGTTCATCGACATTCCAGCCGGTAAACAGCAGGCGACGTGACCCCGGCGTCTCACGGATCGCACGGACGAGGTCGGCAATCTGGTTGTGCCCCGTCTCTGCCCGGCGGAACAGGCCGTCCTGCGCCTCCACCGCTTCATAACGGGGCCAGTTCACCCATTGCCGCCCATAGATCGGCCCCAGATCGCCCCAGCGTTCAGCAAAGCCCGACTCGTTCAGGATTCGCGCCTCGAACTCCGCCATGGACAGCATGTCGCCCGTTTCCCGGCGATAACGGTCGAGCGGCCAGTCGGTCCAGATATGGACATTCTGCTCCACCAGCGGACGGATATTCGTCTCGCCCGTCAGGAACCACAGCATCTCCCGCGCGGCGACTTTCCAGTACACGCGCTTGGTGGTGAGCAGCGGCACGGCATCGTCCGCCAGCGAAAATCGCATCGTCGCCCCCATGACGGATCGGGTGCCGACGCCCGTGCGGTCGGTGCGTTCATGCCCCTCCGTCCAGATGTGGCGCATGAGGTCGAGATATTGCTGTTCATAATGGGTCATAGGTAGAGCGGCTGTATCCGATCGGCCCCGCGCCCGCAAATACTCCAAAACGGAGTTTCCATGGTCCGGGGCGGAGCCGTCCCTGCTGGACCGACCGGCTATTTTCGCCTCAGCCTCGCGCCCATGACATGTTCTGGTCCAGCCTATCCCGTTGAAAGCTATGCCTTGCCCTGCCAGTCGGCAGAGATGGTGCGGCTATGGCTGTTCGACGCCACGGGCAGGCTGACGACCACCCTGCACGAAACGGGCGAGCACAACCGCGTCGCCATTCCCCTGCCCGCGCTGGCCCGTTCGCTCGCCCTGACGGGCGCGGCCTATGTGTTCATGGCGCACAACCACCCATCCGGCGATCCGCGCCCCAGCGACGCGGATATCGAGGCGACGCGGCAGGTGTGGCGCGTCGCCCGGATGCTGGGCGCGTCCCTTCAGGATCATATCGTGATCGCCGAAGACCGCTGGTTCAGCTTTCGCTCGCACGGGCTGCTTTAACGGCGAAGCAACGGCTTCTCCGCATCGCCCAGAATGACGAACGCCGCCCAGTAGAAGGGATGCGACGTCTCCGGCTTGTCCATCAGCCGCATCTGCGCCTTGTCGAGCAGCGAGCCCATGCTCTCCCCCGGCTTGCCACCGAACAGGCCGCCAATCAGCTTTTTGGTCGCGTCATAGTCGTCCGGCACCGGCCAGTGGCTGGCGATCACCGACCGCGCGCCGGCCCCGATGAAGGCGCGGACCAGGCCGTCGAGCGCATAATTGCCGCCCGTCCTGATCCCCGCCTCCCGCGATACCGCCGCGGTCGCCATGCCCGCCGTGTCGCAGGCGGAGAGGATGACGAGGTCCGCATCCAGCTTCAGGTCGAAGATTTCCCGGAAACTCAGCAACCCGTCCGACGCACCGGCCTGACCGAAGGACGTGACCAGCGCGGGGCGCGCCGGGCATTGCGGGCGGGGCGCGGTGACGAGGCCGTGGGTCGCGAAGTGCAGGATGCGGTAATTGGACAACTCGCCCGATCCGGTCAGCCCGTCATCCGTGAACGCCGCGCCTGTCAGAACCCGGCTCCCCGCCTTGCCGATCAGCGAACTGGCCAGCGTCAATTCCGCCGAATCGATCGGTGCCTGCCATGTCGCCAGCGGCCAGTCGCAGCCATCCGCCCCGGTTCCCGACGGGAAAGCGGCGGGCGCGGCGTTGCTGCCGAGGCCGAGATACGCCATCTGCGCCTTCGACGGTGCGATGGAGCGGACGTTGATGAACGCGCGCGGGCTGACCGCGATGGTCGTGTCCCGATTGCGGCCCAGCCATGCAATGCCGGTGAAGTCGAACTCATCCGCATTGGGCTTTGCCACCCGCGCACGATAAACCGCGACGCTCGCGTCGTCCGTAACCAGCAGCGAGGGCGGCAATTGCAGCAGCGGCCCATCCGGTTCGAAGATCAGGTGGCGCACGCTCTCCATCCGCTTCGCAACGGGACCGAACAGCGAGAGATAGAGCGACCGCGCCAGTTCGATATTGAACGGATAGGTCGATACCTGCCCATTTTCGATCCGCACGATGCTGTCGCGGACCCCCGCTACGTTGTCCTCCAGCGCGGCGCGGTTCTGGTCGATCCGCCACGTCGTCGCCCCCGCACCGTCGATGAACACGGCATAGGCCGCGTCACCGATGATCGCGAGTTTGTAATAGGCCTCCCCCGTGCCCAGCTTCGCCTGCAATTCCGCCAGCGGCACCGAAGTCGGCGACAGCACGTTGTACCGCGGGAAGGCAGACAGGCGGGCGGTCAGCGCCGTCTGTTCCGACCGCAATTGATCGAGCGTCTGGCGCAAGGCAGCGAGCTTCTCCCGATCCTCCTCGCCCGGCGCAGTGGTAGCGGACAGACGGGTAATCTCTACCTCCGTCCGTCCAATGTCGCGGGTCCGCGCAACCGCCAGACGGAACAGTCCCGCCGCCTCGTCATTCCCCTCGCTCAATTCGCGGGCGAGTATCGCCTGCGTGCTGGCGACGCCGGGGCGCTGCAGCGATTGCGCCGCCTTGAACAGCGCCGCCGCTGCATCCGGCGTCCCCTGCTCCACCAGCAAGGCGAAATAGGGCGACAGCAGGTCACGTAATGCCGTCGAACTGTCCGAAACCTTTTCGCTCCGATCCACGACCGTCGCGAACAGCGCAAGCGCACCCGGTTTATCGCCCGACCGTGCGAGAAAACCGGCCTGCCGGGCCTCTGCCGCCAGCAATGCGGGCGTGTCGGGATAGGAAGCGGTCAGTATGGCCACGGCATCGCGGTAGAAGCCGCCCGCCTTGCCCGCGTCCCCCTTCGCCTCCGCAATCGACGCCCGTTCCATCGCGATCTGCGAACGCAGCCACAGGGCGGAGGTCAAACGGCCTTCGCGGATAGCGAGCAACGCCCGATCCGCGCGGACCAGCGCCTCATCCCCCTCATCCAGACGGCCCAGTTGCGTCAGCGCGACACCGCGCAATTCGCTGGCCTGCGCATCCAGAGTCGCGGCGCGTTCCAGCGGGGTGAGGCCCGAACTAATCCCCCCCAGACGGCGCAGTGAGGCATTTTCGCGGTTGATCTGGTCGGCCAGCGGATTGCTGACGAACCCGTCGCGCGCGCTCACCACATCATAATCGAGCTGAACCGCCGACATGGGCGTATCGAGGATGGTCAGGGCGGCTTCGCCAAAATGCTGGTTCAGCAGGTTGATCGCGCGGTAGTTTCGGATCAACCGCTGGGTGATGCCGTCGCTCTGCGCGACTGCCTTGTCCGCCTGCTGGAATAGCGAGAAGGCGGCAGAGAAATTGCCTAGATTGGATTGCTGCAAGCCGGCATTGGCGATCAGTTCCGCTTTCTTTGCGGGCTGGTCGGATCGGCCCGACAACAGTTCGAAAAACTCGGCGGACTCCGCGAAGCGCCCGTCATTGTTGCGGGCATAGGCCTCCACCCGACCGCCTTCGGCATCGAGCGACCCGGCCTGCACGCGGGCAAAGGCGGCGGCGTCCGCAACCTCGGTCGAGGCCACCGACACGTCGCCCGCCTGCGACCGGTTGTTATAGACGCTGGCGAGGGCGAGGCGCAGCACGGGATCATAGCCCGCCAACCCTTCCGACACATAGCGTGTCCGCCCCTTGCGCAGGGCGTAGCGGCGATAGTCCACGCCGGTCGCGCCGTCGCGGCACAGCACGCTCTGCGTCTGGCCGACACCTTCGACGGTCGCCGTCTCGATCGCGCCGCATTGGGCTGCCGATCCGCCGAGGCCCAGCGCAGGGTCGGTCAGTGCAATATCATGACGTACCGCCAGCACCGATCCCACGGCCCCAGCCGCATCCCGACAGGTCAGGCGATAGGCCCTGTCGAACAGATCGTTCAGCCGGGTGTCGGCGGACGCGATCTGTGCCGAACACAGCACACCCGACGTGCCCACCCGAAAACTGTTGCGGATCGACAGTGGCTCCGCGCCCGCCGGACCGGACAGCAGCGAGCATCCGATGGCGACCAGGCTGACGGCGGCTGAACCCGCCCGGATCAGAGAAGCGCGCATCACTGGTTCCCCTTGCCCATCGTGGTTCCTGCAACGCCGCCGCCGATCAGCGACGGATTACCCGAACCCGATACCGGCTCGTCCAGGTCGGACTGCGGATTGAGCGGTTGTGTATCGATCAACGGCGTTGGCGGCGGAATGGGCAGGCTCTTTGCCTCCTTCTCCGCCAGTTCGCGCAGGCGGCGTTCCTCCGGCGTTTCCTCGCGCGTGCCGCCCTCTTCCAGTTCGGGTCGGGTCGGAGCGGGGGCGATTTGCGTCACCAGCAGATTGTCCGATTGCAGGATCGGCGGCGTGTTGATGATCGCGGGATTGCAGTTCGCCGCCGTCAGGGCGCAACCGTTGATGCTCGATTCCGGCGTGAAGAACGGCCGGTTCACATCGTCGACAAGGAAATCACGCACTGCAAGGCCGGTCAGCAAATTACCATCGGTCAGCAACTGCCCGTTGATGATGAGGTCGACCGATCCCAGCGCAGGCACCGTCTGCCGGTCCAGCGTGGTGCTCGCCGTCGTCAGGAAACCGGCGGGCAAGGCCGCTGTGCCCGTATTCTGCACCAGCACCGCGTCCGCCTCTCCTAGTTCGATGAGGCCCGCGCGCACGACGCCATTGGGCCGCGCGGTGGACAGCGGCGTGTTAAGCTCCGCCGCCCGCCCGGCATAGCGCGGGTTCTGCGCCAGCTTGCCAAGGATACTCGCCTGCGTCACGCGGATATTGGGGGCGTCGAAGAAGATCGTTCCGCTCAGGCCCCCACCGCTCACGCCCGTACTGCCGCCCAAAATCTCCAGCAGCCCCGTCTCTGCATCCAGCTCGAACGTGCCCGTGCTGAACCGAATGCCGTTGGTGGCCAAGAAGCCCCGGCCCTGAAGGCTGCCTGTGATGCGGATCGTACCGCTATGGGCCTGCGCATTCTGGGCGCCGGTGTAGAAGGTCACGACGCCATTGGGATCGTCGATGGTGCTGCCTGCCAGCGGTCCAGTAACCTCCAGATCGCCGATGGTCATATCGACCGCCGCCGCGCCGTCGACGCCTCCGATGGCGACCGAGCCGCTGTTGAGCGTGGCGAACTCCGCCTTGTCGAGGACATAGCCGCCGGTTCCCGCCGTACCGTCGCCGATCCGCATACCCTGCGCATTGGTGCTGTACAGGCTGATCAGGCCGGTATCGCCCGCGTCGATCCGCGCGGCGCTGCCGATGGCGATGTCGTTGGAGCGCAGGGTGATCGTCGGAGCGCCCAGCGTGCCGGTGATGGAGAGCAGGCCACTGTCCGCCCTCAGGTCGACCAGCGATGCCAGCGTGCCCGACGCGATGGAGATCGCCCCGTTACTGGCGGCGCGCAGGCTGCCACCCGTCACCGTTCCGCCAAGCGAAATCGGCCCGGCCATCGCCACCGGCACAGCGGCAAAGATCGGCGCGGTATCGAACCCGCTGCCGAACGTCCCGCCGAGCGATGCAATGCTGTTGCTCAGCAGAGAGATGCGCCCCGCCGCGCCCGCCGTAATGCCACCGGGCACGGAAACGCCATTGGTCGCCATCAACAGCACGTCGTTGCCCGCATCGATGCGGCCCGTGGTGGCTTGTCCCGTGGTCGGTACGGCTGTCGTCAGGGTTATGCCGCCATTGTTCGCCAGTACGATCACGTCGCGCGCCGCCGCCAAAGCGCCCGCCCGCACTTCGCCACCCGCCGACACCGCGACCGACCCGGTCAGCACGCCAGGCACCGTCTGCGGATTGACGAGGCCCGCAACAGCAAAGCGGCTTATGGTCACGCTGTTGCCCGCCCGAACCAGAATGGAATCGCTGGCTGTCGCGGAGTTCAATGCGATGGAACCGCCACTGCTCGACAGGTCGATGTCGCCAAGGCCGGTCATGGACCCCAGCGTCATGTCGCCGGTGGTCGCTAAACGGATCAGCGACCCCGCCGACAGATTGCCCGTCGTCAGGCTGGCCGCGCTGCCGGTCAGGTCGCCGTCGACGAATATCCCGCCAAAACCTGCCGCCCCGCCACTGGTAAAGGCCAATGTGCTGGCCGATATGGGGCCGGTCACGGCGATCGCCGTTCCGTTCAGGCTGACCGCCCCGGTCGAGACGATCGAACCGCTGCCGACCGTGCCCCCGCTACTGCCCAGTTGGACCGAGGCGGAGCGCACGATATTGCCGACCGTGACGCCCGCCGTGCCGGTCGCAACGATGCCCTGCCCCACGTCGAGGTCGCCGAGCGTAACCACGCCCGGCCCCGTCGCCGTCACACCGCCGCTTGCGGTGATCGCGCCCGCCGTCAGCGAGCCGGTGCTGGTGAGCAGCACATCGCCCGCGCTGTTCATCGAACCGAACGACAGGGTGCCACCCGACAAGGTGATCGGACCGCTCGCCGATGTCACGGCG
This sequence comes from Sphingobium sp., assembly GCA_036383715.1. Taxonomy (GTDB): domain Bacteria; phylum Pseudomonadota; class Alphaproteobacteria; order Sphingomonadales; family Sphingomonadaceae; genus Sphingobium. Next base: position 20,484 of record DASVNT010000037.1, read on the forward strand.
CCGGTCGTCATCGAACCGCTGGTGCCGCTCACCTGCCCCTGCGTCGATATGCTGCCGGAGGAGAAACTGCCCGTGGCCGCGAACCGCAGCGTCGCGCCGCTGATCGGCCCGCCAATCGACACATTGCCATTCACCGCGACGGGAGCCGAAGCCAATATCGGCGCGGGGTCGAAGGCGGTGGATGGCAGCCCGGACACCATCGAACTGTTGCCGATATAGATAGTGCGGCTGGCATTGCCGGTGGAGGCAATACTGGTCGCGGAAACAGCTCCGCCGCTCAGCAGCAATATGTCGCTGCCCGACTGAATGGTCCCCGCGCTGAGCGGCCCGGCCCCGCTGATCAGGCCGACACGACCAGCAGCCCGCAAATTGCCGGTGCTGACCGAACCCAAGCCATAAATACCGATGTCATAGCGCGCGCCGGACGAGCTGCTGGGCGAGACGATGCCCGCCGTCACAGCGCCCGTGACGACCGCTGCGCCCGACCTCAGGACCACACTATCGCCCGCATCCATCGCCGCCGTGGTCACGTCTCCGCCCGCATCGAGCAGGATATTGCTCCCCGCACGCGCGGTGCCGAGGGACAGGGCGAACGCGGTGTCGATGTCGATCAGGCCGCCTGCGGACAGATTACGCAACGCAATCGCCCCGCCTCCTGCGACCACACTGATGTCGCCCGACGATGTCAGGTCATAAGCGAACACGCGCCCCGGCGCGAACAGGGAGAGGTTTGTCAGGCTGCTCAGATTGGCCGCAATGATGATATCATTGCCGGAATTGACGACCAGACCGTTCGCCGCCGACAGTGTGCCCGGTGTCGCAGGGCTGGTGCCCAATATGTCCGCGACGAAATTCCCGGCGTTCAGGCTCATGCTGTTGGCGTTCAGCGTCGACTGATTGGCGAAGACCGACAGATTGCCCGGCGTGGTCATGGTGAAGTCATTGGCCACGGTGACCACGGCATTGTTCAGGACGAGCCGCCCTGCCGGCGTCGCGAGGGTCAGGCTGGGCAGGTCGCCGCCGACGACCATGTTGACCAGCGTCACATTCGCGCTGCCGTCGCTGACGGAGAAAATCGGACCGCCGGTGTAATAGCGAACGCCGCTGCCCGCCGCGCCGAGGCCCAGATTGGCGACCGCGTTGCCGTCCACCCGCCCCGACTGAAGCCTGCCCGACTGGATGGAGCCGCTGCGCCCGGTAATAACGACTTCCACGATCCCGGCGGTCGCGTTGCCGCTGGCCCCCAGTGGGAAAGTGTAGTTCGGACTGTTGCCCGCATCGCCCGACAACGCCCCCGCCTGTATGCCGATGTCGCCGCCGCTGACGGTGGAGCCGGTGACGACGATACGGGCCAGACCGCCCGTGGCTGCGCCGCCCGCTCCCGTTGCCGCGCCGGAAAAGCCCAGCCCGCCGTCGCCGCCCACCGCGCTCGCATCCAGACGGAGCGAACCGAAACTCATGCCGCCCGACGTCGCGCTGCTGGCGATCCCCTGCGTCGTGCCCGCGATGACCGAACCGCCTCGACCCACGCCACCTGCACCGCCCAGCACGCTGCCATCGCCCCCTCTGCCGCCGAGGCCGGTGACCGACGCATCGACCGCTCCCACCTGAAGGAAGCCGTTGCCGCCTTGTCCAGCCAGCAGTATCTGGCCACCAGCACCCATGCCGCCGGACGCTCCGCTCTGCCCGCCCTGCGCGGCCGTCGCCGCCTGCCCGCCGGTGCCCGCCGCGCGCAGGACGAGATCCTGCGTCTCGATGCTGCTCGCCCCACTCGCGACCGTGTTGGAGACGATGGAGATCGACCCGGCGTAGGCGGAACCGCCCGCCGCGCCATTGCTGGCGAAAACATCGCCAGCCGTCGCATCGGCGACCGCCGTCATCAGGCCGTCCAGGCGGATCGTGCCGCCCTGCGCCCGCACCCAGACGTTAGGCGGCAGGACGGACAGGTCGCGGCGACCATCCGCCGTGCCGCCCGGTCCGCTGAACGCGGCCCCCGACAGGCTCGTCGCTCCTGTCACGGTAATCGCCGCGCCGCTCAGCGCCTGAACATCGACCGCGCCCGCCACCGCGCTCCCGCCCAATGTTCCGAACGTCTGCGAACCACCGCGCGCATCCGCCGTCAGGGCCAGCGCCGTGCCCGACGACGCCGTGACAAAGGCCTCTGCGCCATTCTCCATATAGAAGGCCGCGCGTCCGCCCGTGGCAGCGCCACCCGCTCCGGTGCCGAAACTGAACTGCGGAGAGCCGCCAGTGGCGTTCGCGGCCACCGCAACGGGGCCCAGGAACGCGCTGCCACCATTACCCGTCACCGACGCCGTGCCACCTGTGGCGGCACCGCCTGCCGACGTCCCGCTCGCCGCGCCGCCAAAGCCGCTGGCCGTCACGCTGACATTGGTGCCCGACGCGCGAATATCCACGATTCCGCCCGTGCCCGACACGCCCAGATTGGCGGTGCCGCCAAATCCCGCGCCGCCCGCAACATCGCCCGACCGGGCCGACCCGCCGGTGCCATCCGCGTTGATCGACGCGCTGCCTCCGACCAAAAGAGTCGCGGTGTCTCCCGCGCCGACGCTGACCGTGCCGCCCCGGCCGATGCCGCCCGTATAGGCGAGTTGCGATCCGAAATTCTCTCCGCCGCCGCCGTTGCCATTGGCACCGACCGACAACAGCCCGTCGACCTGCAACGTCCCCGACCCCAGCGCGTAGAGATCGACGCTGCCGCCCTGCCCCAGCCCGCCCGTCAGCGCGCCAAGCTGCCCGGACATGTCTCCGCCAACGCCGTTGGCGCTCAGGAAGAGGTCGCCGGTCCCGGTGATCGACCCATTGCCCGACTGGCCGAAACTGACCGTGCCGCCAATCGTATCGCCGCCGTTCAATTCGTCGCCAGTGGCGCCCAAAGCATTGGCACTGCCGGTGGTACTCAACCCCAGACTGATCGAACCGCTATCCTGCGCGGACAGCGACGCGGCGCCGCCCGTGGCGGAACTCGCCGATCCCGTTTGCGGCGCGGTGCCCGCCACGGCATTCGCCTGAAAATTCAGTGTCGTGAATTCCAGCGCACCCGTGCCGGTGGCGCTGACAGAGGCCTGCCCGCCGAGGGCGTCGCCACCACCATAGGGGCCAAAGCTCTCGAACTCGGCAGCGGCATTAGCCGACACCAGCGTGCTGCCCGTGACCGTCACACGCCCGGCGGAGGCGGAAATCGACGCGGTGCCGCCTTCCGTCAGGCCCGCGCCAGTGTTGGCGGAATCATTGCGATAATATTCGCCGTTCGCATCGACCGTCAGGCTGCCGCTCACGGAAACCAGACCGCCCGCGCCGGAGGAGGTGAGCGATGCAAAACCGCCCTTGGCCGCGCCCGCAGCGAAACCGGACTGATTGATATCCCCCGAAATGCCGCGCGCATCGACCGTTACATCATCCGCGAAATTCAGCGTGCCATTGGCGAGCGCACTGATCGTCGCCGTCCCGCCCGTGCCATTGCCGCCCGTCGCGACCCAGCCCTGAGCGCCCTCACCGCGCGCGTTGACATAGGTCACGCCGTCCAGAACATTCAGGCTCGCCGCGCCAGTGCCCGAACCGACCTCGATCAACGCCGTGCCGCCAAAGCCGCTGCCGCCCACATAGCCGGACGGACCATCCGTGCTGGCGCCATAGCCATTGGCCTGCAGGTTCAGGCCACTACCCAGCGTCAGGCTGGCCCCGCCGCCGTTGATGAACAGCTGCGCCGTGCCGCCCACGCCGTCGCCGTAGGGCACGTCAAAGCTACCCTGCCCATCCGCCAGCATGTCCAGCCCGCCGGACAGCGCGACCGTTCCGCCGTTGGTGATATCCACCACCGCCGTACCGCCGGTCGATACCAGCGCGCCCGATGCGCTGACATCCAGAGAAACGCTGCCCGTGACAGTGATCGCGCCCCCATTGGTACTGCGGACAAGCGCGTTGCCGCCGGTGATCGCCGCGATCACATCATCACCCGCGGCCGTGGAATACAGGTTCACGCTGCGCCGCGCGTCGATCAGGCTCCCCGTGCCCGTCGCGATCATGCTGGCCGACGTCGCGCCGGTCAGGGTCGCTCCACCCCACAGGATGCTCGTCGCCCCGCCCTGCGCGGTGAGCGAGACATTGGCGTTGGAATAGGCGTTCAGCGCCGACCGGAACGTCGCATCGGTAATGACGATATCCGCCGCACCGCTCCCACCTGCCGTGGTGCTGGGAGAATCGCCCGAAACATTATAACCGCTCGTCAGAACGACACCGTCGGCGGAGAAAGCCGCCGCATTCGCCACGTCGAAACCCAGCGAGCTACCGCCGGAGATCAGGGTCGTGATCGCCGTATTCTTCGGCACCGCGACCAAATAGACACGGTGATAGTCCGACCCGGCGGTGCCGCCGGTCGTGCCGCCGGTGTTGCCTGTATGCTCTATGGCGACGCCCGATGCATCGCCGTCCGTGCCGGTCGTGACCTGCACGTTGAACAGGCCGTTGTCGTTCCATGTGACCGTGCCCGCCGACGCAGCGACCAGCGCCGCCGATCCCTCCACGTTGATGATGCCGTTCTGCTTGATGACGGGCGCGAACAGGGTGACATAGCTGCCGTTGTTGGGCGCGTTGATCTGCGCCGCACCCGCGACGGAACTCGGTTCGATGATGATCGCGCTCTGAGACTGCGCAGCAGCCACCGCGCTATAGGTCACGATGCTGTTCGTGCCGGTCGTGGTGATGAACCCGCCGCTGGTGCCGGTCGTGATCTGCGGCGAGGCGGTGGTGAGGCCCAGCGCACCGACGTCAATCCGCGCCGTCGCGCCGATAATGATGCCGCCGGGGCTGTAGAAGAACACCGTACCGCCGGTCGTCGGCGCAGAAAAGCCGACCAGGCCGTTGATATTGCCGTCCAGCCGGATCGGGCGGCTGGGATCGGTGGGCACGATGCGGTTCAACACCGCAAAGTCTCCCCCCCGCGAGAAATTGGCCGTAGTGCCTGCGGCCTGGAACAGGATCTCGCCCGTGCCGCCGTTATCGGGGGTCCAGTCGATCACCGCCTGCGCGCTGTTCAGGGCGATATTGGTGACGCCCGCCGAAGTGGTCACGCTGTCGATATACCCCGCCGCCACATTATAGCCGGTCGCGTTGAACGACTGCGACGACACAGGATCGCTGGCGCCGAAAGCGACAATCGATACACCGATGGCCAGCACCGACGACCGGACGAGCCAGGGCGAGAGTTTGCGGGTCGTCATCAGCGGGCACTCCACGGCAGGATGCGGGTCGTCAGGGTCAGGAGGAATCGGGCGGATCGGTCCGCCACGATACCCGTGGTGTCAGTGGGCACCGCCAGCGTCGCGTCGAGGCGCAGGCGATCGGACAGGTCGGCGCGCAAACCACCGCCGAGCGACACAAGGCCGCGCGCAGGCAGCGATAGAGCCGTCTTCTTGTCCCACGTCCGCGCAGCGTCCGCGAACAAGTATGGGCGCAGCACCAGCTTCTCCAGCGAGCCGAGGGTGAAGCCCGCCGCGCGCAGCTCGACCGCCGCGCCGATGCCGCTGTCGCCGTTAATCGTGCCGGGATCGAAGCCGCGACCGATGGTGTAATTGCCGCCGGTAAACTCCTCGAACGCGAACAGGGGGTCGAACGCGATCTGCACGCGTGGCGCAAAGGACAGCGCAAACGATTTGCCCAGCGCCACTTCCGCGACGCCGCTTGCCCGGACCAGACCCGCCGTCGCTTCCCCATCGGACCGGCTCGTGGAAATGGCGCAGAAATAGCCGCAATCGGTCGCTCCGAAGATGGAGACGCCCTTGCGCACTTCCACCGACCCGGCCATCCGCCAGCGCGGCCGCTGCGCGCCAAGGTCGATGGCTTCGCCGGACACGCGAGCGAACAGCACGCGCAGCCGGTCGCGATTGATCGGCACGCCTGCGAAATTCACCCGCTGATCCACGATGTCGAGGCCACCGCCGACCGTCAGGCTGTGCGCCTGCCGCAGCACCATGGGAAGGCTCGCCTGCACCGAACCATAGGATGTCCAGGCGCGCAGCGGCGTCAGGCCATTGGCCTGCCCGATGTCGGGGGCGGTCCATGCCTGGGTGAACTGACCCGCGATCTTCAGCCCCTCTCCGCCGATACGAAACTCATGGCCGATCTGCAGGATTTGCTGCTCGGCCAGATCGGCGGTCGAATAGAGCGAGATGGACGTCGCATCGCCCATGCCGGTCAGCCCGAAAAACTGCGCCCGGACCTGCCCGCCCCAGCGGCCAACAGCGCGGGAGGACAGATTCTGCACGGTGAAATCGACCGCATAGGCGCGGCGCACAACGGTAACCTCGCCCACCACTTCGCCCGGCACGGTGCCTGCGGGCTTGAGCGTCAGCTGGACATTATAACCCGGCAGGTCGCGCGCGAGCAGCAGGTAGCGTTCGGCGCGGTTGCGATCGAACACCTCATCCTCGGACAGGGGTTTCAGGTAGCGGGCGATCATCGCCTCCGCCCCCTGCGTCTCGCCACGCGCACGCACGGCGACAACGCGGGCGTAGAGCATCTCCATGAGGATCTCGCCCTTTTCGATGCGCTGGGTCGGCACCTGAACCGCGGCGAGATAGCCATGTTTGCGCACGATGGTCGCGGCAGCGTCGCGAATTTCGCACAGCACGGCGACCGGCTGGCGCGTACCGGCGAAGGGCGCCCATGCGGCGCGCATCTCTTCGGGGCTCACGCCTTTCAGATTGTTGAAAGTAACGTTGTTGACCGGAACCGTCACGCCCGCGAATTTGGGGTCGGCCAGCGGGCAGGGCGAACGCTCTATGTCATCGACGATCGACAGGCGCGGGCGCGCTTCGGTTTGCGCATCGGGAACCGGATTCAAGTCTTCCCGTGTCGGCAGGACAGCACGACCCGTCTGGACCTGCGCGCCCCCTGCGCCCGCCCACATCAGGACAACCATCGTACCAGCGAGGCACGCGATTCGCCGCCCTGTCACCAAATAAGCCATTCGCACCCCCTGCGCGCTTTTATTGCGCGATCATCAGAATGCGACCCAATATTCTGTTATGACTACTCTATTCCAGCCCAATTCACTCAAGACATTACGTCGAATATCAGGAAGCGCGTTGGATACCGATCCGCCTGTAGCACGTCGAAGAGGGCTATGCAGCACTGGTTCGATGTTGATCGCAGGGCGGTTCCCACGCTCCTATCGCCGCCCCGCCAGCGCCGTCACGACTATTCCCGCCAGAATCAACAGCATTCCCGCAATATGATAGCCCTGCAGCACTTCGCCCAGCAGCATCGCGGCCAGCAAACTGCCGAACAGGGGCATCAGCGATATCGTCTGCCCGGCCCTCCCGGCCCCGATGTCCTGCACTGCCGCATTGTACAGCGTATAGGCGACCAGCGACGGCAACAACGCGACATAGGCGCAGGCGCCCGCCACCTTCCAGCTAAGGGTCATCGCGGCGATCCGATCAGCCTCCGTCGCCGCCAGCGGCGCCATCACCGCAATCCCAATGGCGAAGGTCAGGATCAGGAAGGTCAGCGGGTGACAGCCGGGCCGGATACGCAGCAGGCTGGTGTAGATCGACCAGCACAGCACCCCGCACAGGACCAGCATGTCCCCGAAGTTGATGCCCATATGGAACAACGCCAGCGGTGCGCCGCGCAGGACGATGTAGAAGACGCCTACCGTCGACAATGCGACGCCGACCAGTTGTGCGACCGGCGGCACGGTCCGAAAGAACAGCCCGTTACATAGCAGGACCAATGTCGGAATACCGGCCTGCAATAACAGCGCATTGGTGGCCGTCGTGTAGTGCAGCCCGGAATAGATCAGCGCATTGAACGCAGCCACGCCGGTCAGCCCCAGGATCAGGATGCGCGGCCACCCGGCTCGCAAGATCTCCCGATCCGCCACCACATGCCGCCATGCAAAGGGTAGCGCCACGAGGCTCGCACCCGTCCACCGGATGAGGGCCAAGGTAAAGGGCGGTATGTCGTCGCGCACCGCACGCCCGACGATGCTGTTGCCTGCCCAGAACAGCATGACCACCGCCAGCAGGGCATAGGATTGCCACGATACGGGCGATCGCCCGTCGGGAGCCGCTTCAACGGATTCGGTCGCCACCGTCATCTCCCGACAACGCCCTCCCCGCGTTCACAACCTCTGCCCCGCCATCCCGGTGATGCGTTCATGCTGCGCTTTTTGCAGCGCACATAAAATTCGCGTTCAACGCGAGCAGAGGAGGGCGCGGCTTATTTGTTCAGATTGTCGATCTTGGAGGTCAGCGCCGCCAGTTGCGCCTTGAGTTCCGCCACTTCCTGCGCAGTCTGGCCTTCGCCCTTGCTTTCCGTCGGAGCAGGTGCATTGGGCACTACAGGCGCACCAGCCTTGAATGCGACCGCAGCGGCGTTGAACATTTCCATGTTGCGCTTGGCGATCTCCGCAAAAGGACCGCCTGCAAAGGCGCCTTCCATGGCCTGCTGGAACTGCATCTGATTCTTGCGGAACGCGTCCATGCTCGCCTCAAGATATTGCGGCACAAGCGATTGCATCGAATTGCCGTACAGCGAGATGAGCTGGCGCAGGAAGCTGACCGGCAACATATTCTCGCCGCGCTGCTCCTCCTCCATGATGATCTGGGTCAGGACGTTGTGCGTGATGTCCTCGCCCGTCTTAGCATCGACGACCACGAAATCGCGGCCCTCGCGCGTCATCTGCGACAATAGGTCGAGCGTGATGTAGCTGGATGTCTCCGTGTCATATAAACGCCGGTTGGCGTATTTTTTTATGATGACCGTTTGGCCACTTTCGCTATCTTTAGATTTCGCCATGACAGACTCTCCGCCCCCGTTCAGACCTAGTCTAACACCCTCAAATGTCGCACCGCAACACGGACCGCGTCCTCTTCCACTATTTTTGAGCATTTTGTGGCGGGAAACCGAGGGCGACCCGCTCTTTCGCGAGCGCGCATTCGCCGGTTTACGGCGGTTTCAGCGCGCAGCACGGCCGCAGCATGAACGCCCCGTGCGCATCGTCGCGACTCAGGGCCGCGCCCGATTGCTCCATTATGAGGCAGCCGGAGAAAAACGCCGCTTGCCCGTGCTGTTCGCCCCGTCCCTCATCAATGCGCCCGATGTGCTTGATATTGCACCGGATAACTCCCTTTTGCGTTATCTGAGCGCGCAGGGGCACGATATCTACCAGATCGACTGGGGCTATCCGGCGAAGACGGATCAGGATCAGGACGTGGCGGGCCATGCCACCGACTTGCTAATCCCCCTGATGGCGACCCTCCCGCGTCCGCCCATCGTTGTCGGCTATTGCCTGGGCGGGACCATCGCGATTGCCGCCGCCTCGCTCACCCCCTGCTCCGCCCTCGCGACCATTGCCGCGCCCTGGCATTTCAACGCCTATCCCGAAATATTTCGCACCCAGACTCATCAGGCGTGGAGCAGTGCCGAGCCGGTATGTCGCGATCTGGGCGTCATGCCGATGGAAGTGTTGCAGCAGGGCTTCTGGTCCCTCGACCCGCAGCGGACCATCCGGAAATATGCGGCCTTTGCGGATGTCCGCGAAGAGGACCGGGGCTATGGCGCGTTTCTGTTGCTCGAAGACTGGGTCAACGAGGGTGCACCGCTGACGCTGGCGGCGGGCAACGAGTTGATCGAGGATTTCTACGGCGCGAACATCACTGGACAGGGTGAGTGGATCGTCGGTGGCAAGACGATCGATCCGGCAGCACTTCCGTTCGCCACGCTCAACATATCCTCATCCACGGACCAGATCGTCCCACTGGACGCCCGCCCCGCGGCGGCGGAGCAACGCATCCTCCATCAGGGGCATGTCGGCATGATCGTGGGCAGGACGGCGCGCGAGAACCTCTGGGAGCCGCTATCCGGGTGGATTTCGGCGCAGGGCGGCTAAATCAAATCCACTTGCGGTCGAACCGGCTGCCAAGGCCGGTCAGCAGCTCATATTGCGAGAGGCCCGACGCAATCGACGCCTGCGACAGATCATAGGCGATCTCGACCCAGTCGCCCTCGCCCAGGCTCTGCCTGTCGGTGACGTCGATGACGACCAGGTCCATCGACACCCGGCCCATGACGGGGAGCACGGTGCCATCATCCGCCGTGGCATAGCCGCTGTTCGAAAAGCCGCGCAAATAGCCGTCGGCATAGCCGAGGTTGATCACCGCCGCCTCGCGCGTGCGATCGGCGGAGTAGCTCGCGCCATAACCCACGGACTCGCCGCCGCGGATCGTCCGGCGCTGCAGGATTTGCGCGCGGGGGCGCACGACTTGCCGGACGGACAGTTCCGCGTCGAGGCAGGTTGCGCCGCCAGAGATGGACAGGCCGGGACGGGTCAGGTCGAAATGATATTTCTCGCCCAGGAAGATGCCCGCGCTGTTGGCGAGGCTCAGACGCTTCGCGCCCGCCTTCTTGGCGAGCGATGCAAAGATCATCTGCTGCACCGCGTTCAGCGGATGCATTTCATCGGCGCAGGCGAGATGGCTCATCACCGTGTCCACCTCCAGCCCCTGGAACAACGACGCGCTGACATCATTCGCGTCGAGGCCGAGGCGGTTCATGCCCGTGTCGATCATGACGTCGCAGGGACCACCGCCCGCGTCGCGCCACCGCTGTATCTGCGCGGGTGTGCTCAGCACGGGACGCGCGCCCAGCGTTTTGGCGATCGCCATATCCTCTTCCCGCACGCCGTGCAGGACGGACAGGCCCGCTTCCCCGATATGCGGCTTCAGGCTCAGCGCCTCCGCCCATGTTGCAACGAAGAAGTTGCGGCAACCCGCAGACTTCAGATGCTGCACGACCTCCGTCGCGCCCAGCCCATAGCCATCGGCCTTGACCGCCGCGCCGCAAGAGGCCTTGCCGCTCTGCGTTGCGAGCCAGCGCCAGTTATTGCGAAGCGCATCGGCATCGAGGGCAAGGACGAGGGGCGCAGAAGGAGGCTGCATCATAGGTTCTTCTTCTCAGGCAACTGAAACGGACGAAACAAAGGACTCAGCCTTGTTCCGCAAGCCCCAAAGGGCGACGAGGAGCGCAAAGGCGACGATGGCCATGGTGTACCACAGCCCCGCATAGGGATCGCCGGTGCGCGCAATGATGTAGCTGGAAATCAGCGGCAGGAAACCGCCGAAATAGCCCGTCCCGATATGATAGGGAATAGACATGGAACTATACCGTATCGCGGGCGGGAACATCTCCGCCAGCGTCGCGGCTGTCGGACCGAAGGTGAGGCCCGCCAGCGCAGACAGGGCAACCAGACAGAACAGGATGATCGCGACATTGCCCGGTGAAGGCACATGCTGAGTGAAATCATATCCAACGGCTTCCAGTTGCGGCTGGATGTCGGACACGCTGTTCACGATCAGCGGACCTTCGCCTGCGGTGATGACTGGCATCATATCGTCGAAACCAGCCCTGGGAGCCGTTTTGGCAAGCGCATAGGGAACGCCAAGTTTGCTCAATTCAGCAAGCGTCCTGCCACAGGCCAACTCTTGCTTAGTGGCGAAAGGATCGAATGGGCAGGCATAAGCATGGACGACGACCGGCGCCCGCTCCGCCGCTGCGGCCTGACCGGGGTTCGCCGCCGATCCCATCAACCAGTAGATCGGGAACAGCAGCAGCAACGTCAGCACATAGCCCGTCACCAACGGCACCTTGCGACCGATCCGGTCCGAAACATGCCCCGCAAGAATGAAGAAGACCAGACCCAGCACGGCTGCCGCACCAACGATGGCCTCCGCCCATGTATCCTCGACCCGCATCGGCCCCTTGAGGAACGACATGCCCGTGAACATCGCCGTGTACCAGATGACGGTCAGGCCAGCGGACACCCCGAACAACGCCACGAAGATGCGCTTTTTATTGCCCGGATAGGTGAAGCTTTCCCTGATCGGATTGGCGCTGACCTCGCCAGCTTCCTTCATCGCCTTGAACACCGGACTTTCGTTCAGCTTGAGGCGCATCCAGAGCGATATTGCGAGAAGAAGGATCGACAGGAGGAACGGCACGCGCCATGCCCAGCCATTCCAGGCCTCCGCCGAAAATCCGGCCTTGCAACTCAGAACGACGATCAGGCTGAGCACGAAACCGCCGACCACGCTTGCCTGAATATAGCTGGAAAAATAGCCCGACCGCTTTTGGGGCGCATGTTCCACGACATAGATCGCCGCACCACCATATTCCCCGCCCAGCGCCAGCCCCTGCAACACGCGCAGGAACAGGACGAGCAGGGGCGCGGCGATGCCGATGCTGTCCGCCGAGGGAATGAGGCCGACACCTGCCGTCGCGATCCCCATCAGGATCACCGTCGCGAGGAACGTATATTTGCGCCCGAACCGGTCGCCCAGATAGCCGAATAGCACGGCGCCCAACGGACGAAAGCCGAAGCCGACGGCGAAACCGGCCCATACGAGGATGATCTGGAGAGTGGGATTGCCGGCGGGGAAAAAGGTCTTGCCGATGATGCCGGCGAGCGTTCCGTAGATGAAGAAATCATACCATTCGAAAATGGTGCCAGCCGATGACGCCGCAATCACGAGGCGCATGTCGCTGGATTTGACCTCTCCAATATGGCCGGACGATCCGGCCGCACTGCTTGCCATTAACCCTGATCCCCACAAGCCCCGTTCGCGGCTGTGCCCCCACAATCGCCGCAAAGCAAGGGCTTTAGGGCGGACTGAACGGGGGTGAATACTGTGATAAGGTTAAATATCCGCTTCCGCCAAACAGAAGGATATTTCGCTCAGAACAGGCGCGATCCGTTAGGAACGGGCTTGTCGGGAGCAAAGAGCGTGACCGCCCCGGCGGCGTCGGCAAAACCGAGCGTCAGCACTTCGGACATGAACTTGCCGATCTGGCGGCGCGGGAAATTGACCACTGCGGCGACCTGACGGCCCGGCAGCGTTTCGATGCCATGGTTCTCAGTGATCTGCGCGCTGCTCTTGCGCATGCCGATGCCGGGACCGAAGTCGATGACCAGCTTGATCGCGGGCTTGCGCGCTTCCGGAAAGGGTTCGGCGGAGACGATGGTGCCGATGCGGACGTCCACCTTGAGGAAATCGTCGAAGCTGATTTCGGGGAGCGCAGGCGCCGCAGGATCATGGTCGAGGTGCATGGACACCCGATAGCAGAAACGGCGGGCCGGGGAAGTCGTCCTCCCCGGCCCGGCCCTTTTATTCCAGTTCGAGGATGATCGCATCCACGGCCAGGCTGTCGCCCGCTGCCGCATTCACCGACTTCACCACGCCCGTTTTCTCGGCGCGCAGGATATTCTCCATCTTCATCGCCTCGATCACGGCCAGCGGCTGACCGGCCTCCACCTTGTCGCCCTCGCCCACGTTCAGCGAGACGAGCAGGCCCGGCATCGGGCAGATGAGATATTTGGAGAGATCCGGCGGGATCTTTTCGATCATGTGCGCAGCATAGGGCGCGACATGCGCAGGCAGCACGCGGATCGAGTGGATCGCGCCGCGCGTCGTCAGCTTCCAGCCGCCCCGGATCGGCGCGACGCGAACCGACAGCACTTCGTCATCGAAATGCGCCTCCACCGTGCGGTCGCCCGGCGTATATTCGATCCACAGCTTGACGGGATTGCCGTCCACCGTGACGCCCTTGTCCTCGACCACGACGTCATGCACGTCGTCGCCAGCCTTGGTCTGCCAGCCCTTGGGTGCAGCCAGCGGCGTACCGAGCTGACCGTCGATGTGGCGCGCACGGTCGGCCTGCGCCTTGGCGACGAAGGCGGCGACGGCGGCCAACTTGACCGACAGGCCGGGGGCCAGCGCGGCACCGTGGAAGCCCTCCGGGAACTCTTCCGCGATGAAGCCGGTGGTGATGTTGCCGCTCTGGAAACGCGGATGCTGCATCAGCGCCGACAGGAAGTCGATGTTATGGCCAAGGCCCTCCAGCTCGAAACGGTCGAGCGCGGCGATCTGCTTGTCGATCGCTTCCTGACGGGTCGTGCCATGGGTGATCAGCTTGGCAATCATCGGGTCATAGAACATGCTGACCTCTCCGCCCTCGACCACGCCGTCATCGACGCGGACGCCATCGACGGCTTCCGGTGGATTGTAACGAACGAGGCGACCCGTGGACGGCAGGAAGCCGCGATAGGGATCTTCGGCATAGACGCGGTTCTCGACCGACCAGCCGTTGATCTTCACATCCGCCTGCGTGAAGGCCAGCTTCTCGCCATTCGCGACGCGGATCATCTGCTCGACGAGGTCGAGGCCGGTGATCTCCTCCGTGACGGGATGCTCCACCTGCAGGCGGGTGTTCATCTCCAGGAAGTAGAAGCCGTCGCCGGTCTTGTCCGCACCCGACACGATCAGTTCGACCGTACCCGCGCTGAAATAGCCGACGGCGCGCGCGAGGGCGACGCACTGCTCACCCATTTTCTTGCGCATTTCGGGCGACACGAACGGCGAAGGCGCTTCCTCGACAACCTTCTGGTGGCGGCGCTGGATCGAGCATTCGCGCTCGTTCAGATAGAGGATGTTGCCGTGCTGATCGCCGATGATCTGGATTTCGATATGGCGCGGGCTTTCGATGAACTTCTCGATGAACACGCGGTCGTCGCCGAAGCTGGCAAGGCCTTCGCGCTTGGTGGCCTCAAAGCCCTCGCGCACGTCCTGCTCGCTATAGGCGAGGCGCATGCCCTTGCCGCCGCCGCCAGCCGACGCCTTCATCATCACCGGATAACCGATCTCGTTGGAGATCTTCACCGCATGTTCGGTATCCTCGATCACGCCGACAAAGCCAGGGACGACGTTCACGCCCGCTTCCATCGCCAGCTTCTTGGACTCGATCTTGTCGCCCATCGCGGCAATTGCGTTCGCAGGAGGGCCGACAAAGATGATGCCTTCCGCGTCCAGCGCCTTGCGGAAGCTCTCGCGCTCAGACAGGAAACCATAGCCCGGATGCACGGCATCGGCGCCGGTCTTCTTGCACGCCTCGATGATCTTGTCCGCGATCAGATAGGACTGAGCAGCGGGCGACGGGCCGATATGCACAGCCTCGTCGGCCAGCAGCACATGCGGCGCGCGGGAATCGGCATCGGAATAAACGGCGACGGTCGCAATGCCCATCTTCCGCGCGGTGCGGATGACGCGACAGGCGATCTCGCCACGGTTAGCGATCAGGATTTTTTTGATCATAGCATCCCTTAGTGCTGTGTTCGCGTAAGCGAGCTTGTTTTAAATATTTGGACAGTGAAACCCACATTGCCCTCGTCAGAAGAAGTCGGCCTACCGACACCTACCAGAAACGTCCTGTTATTCGACATCGGTATGCGCCAAGCTTTACCGCCTTTATTGAGCTTTTTATCTATGAACTTATCGTCAAGGCCGAGCAGGCTTTTGAACGACGACTCAACGCCCCCATCATCAAATGCAACAGATGTCCGCAAATACAATGTACACAAAGGCACCGGAAATTGGCTACCCTTACTAAATATCACTTTCGCGCCAGATACAGTCCACACAGAGCTATAGGCGGTAGAATTCGAATCATCTCTAGAAAATGGAAGCGATGTACTTCCCACAGCCTTTTCCAGGGCAACATCGTCACCAACATGACGCCAGCATATTTGCTCGAACGCCTTCATCGCCAGAACGATGTCAGGTGATCCAGAAGCAACATGCCCACTAGGCAAAGCGGCACTTGCAAGCAAAAGCAACGATCCTAGACCGAACATCACTCGGCGGCTTCTTCCAGATGCCCGTGCGGCTTGGCCTGCATCGCCGCGATGCCGAGCTTCGACAGCAGCGCCGCATCCGAATTGTCACCGGCGTTGGGAGCCGTGAGAAGCTTGTCGCCGGTGAAAATCGAGTTAGCGCCCGCCATGAAGCACAGCGCCTGACAAGCCTGGCTCATGCTTTCGCGACCAGCCGACAGGCGGACCATGGAGGCGGGCATGGCGATGCGCGCGACGGCGACAGTGCGGACGAATTCGATCTCGTCCACCTCGCCCATCGGCGTTCCCGCCAGCATGTCGCCCAGAACGGTGCCCTTCACGGGAACAAGCTGGTTGATCGGAACGCTCTCCGGGTGGGGCATGGACGCCAGCGCGTGCAGAAAACCGACGCGATCGCTGCGCTCCTCACCCATGCCGACGATACCGCCGCAGCACACGTTGATGCCCGCGCCGCGCACATTCTCCAGCGTCTCGATCCGATCCGCAAAGGTCCGGGTGGTGATGACGTTGGCGTAATTCTCCGGCGAAGTGTCGATATTATGGTTGTAGTAATCGAGGCCCGCATCCGCGAGTTGCTTCGCCTGTCCTTCGGTCAGCATGCCCAACGTCATGCAGGTTTCGAGGCCCATCTGCCGTACGCCCTTCACCATTTCGATGAGGGCCGGCATGTCGCGTTCCTTGGGGTTACGCCATGCGGCGCCCATGCAGAAACGGCCCGAGCCATGATCCTTCGCCTGCGCCGCCGATTGCAGCACAGCCTGCACGTCCATCAGCTTGGTGGCTTTCAGGCCGCTGTCCGCATCCTTGGACTGCGAACAATAGCCGCAATCCTCGGCGCAGCCGCCGGTCTTGATCGACAGCAGCGTCGAAAGCTGCACCTCGTTGCGCGGATGATTGGCGCGGTGAAGCGTCTGCGCCTCATAGAGCAGGTCCATGAACGGCAGGTCGAACAGCGCGGCGATCTCCTCGCGCGTCCAGTCGGTGCGAGGGGTGGTCTGATACTGCGCAGCACTCATTATTCGGCGGCCTCCGAGATTTCGCCGGCGGGCGGCATGTTGTGACCGAGCAGCCGTAGCACGTCGGCGGCACATTCCACCACATTGGAACCGGGGCCGTAAATGCCCTGTACGCCCGCATCGCGCAGATAGTCGTAATCCTGCGGCGGAATGACGCCGCCCGCGATCACCTTGATATCGTTGCGGCCCTGTTCGCGCAGCAGCTTGATGAGTTCGGGGATCAGTGTCTTGTGACCCGCCGCCAGGCTGGACGCGCCGACGACATCGACACCGCTTTCCAGCGCGACGACGACCGTTTCCTCCGGCGTTTGGAACAGCGGACCGGAGACTATCTCGAAGCCCATGTCACCGAAGGCCGAGGCGATGATGTTCGCGCCGCGATCATGGCCGTCCTGACCCATTTTCGCGATCATGATCTTGGGCTTGCGGCCCAGACGACGCTCCACGGCGGTCACACCGTCCAGCACCTGCTGCCAGCGGCTGTCACCTTCATAGGGCGCGCTGTAGACCCCCTTCACCGGGGTCGGCGTGGTGCCGTAGCGGTCGAAGCTCTCCTCCATCGCGGAAGAAATCTCGCCCAGCGTCGCACGGGCGCGGGCACATTCGACCGCGAGCGCGAGGAGGTTGTTCTCCAGACTGGCCGGAGCCGCCGCACCATCGCGCAGGGCCTGCAACGCGGCCTCGCACTTGGCGCTGTCGCGCTCTGCCTTGGTCTTGGCGATGCGGGCGATCTGGCCCTCGCGCACCTTGGCGTTGTCAACTTCCAGCGTTTCGAGCAGGTCTTCGTTCGCGAGGCGATATTTGTTCACGCCCACGATCACGTCGTCGCCGCGGTCCACGCGCGCCTGACGCGCCGCCGCCGCCGTCTCGATCATCGCCTTGGGCCAGCCCGCCGCCACGGCCTTCGCCATGCCGCCGTCCGCCTGCACGCGGTCGATGATCTCCTGCGCCTTGTCGACCAGTTCCTGCGTCAGCGCCTCGATATAATAGCTGCCGCCGAGCGGATCGACGACCTTGGTCATCCCCGTCTCTTCCTGGATGATGATCTGCGTGTTGCGCGCGATGCGGGCCGAGAAGTCGGTCGGCAGCGCGATCGCCTCGTCCAGCGCATTGGTGTGCAGCGACTGGGTGCCGCCCAGCATCGCGGCCATCGCCTCGATGGTGGTGCGCATGACGTTATTATAGGGGTCCTGCTCGGTCAGCGACACGCCCGACGTCTGGCAATGGGTGCGCAGCATCTTGCTGCGCTCATCCTTCGCACCCAGCGTCGTCATCGCCCGGTGCCACAGCACGCGCGCGGCGCGCAGCTTGGCGATTTCCATGAAGAAGTTCATGCCGATGGCGAAGAAGAAGCTCAGGCGGCCCGCGAACTTGTCGATGTCGAGGCCCGACGCCACGCCATATTTCACATATTCCATGCCGTCCGCGATGGTGAAGGCCAGTTCCTGCACCTGCGTCGCACCGGCTTCCTGCATATGATAGCCGGAGATGGAGATGCTGTTGAACTTTGGCATCTCGCGGCTGGTATAGCCAAAGATGTCGGAGATGATCCGCATGCTCGGCTCAGGCGGGTAGATGTACGTGTTGCGGACCATGAACTCCTTGAGGATGTCGTTCTGGACCGTGCCGTCGAGCAGCTTGCGATCGACGCCCTGTTCCTCGCCCGCGACGATGAAGAAGGCGAGGATCGGGATCACCGCGCCGTTCATCGTCATCGACACGGACATCTTGTCGAGCGGGATGCCGTCGAACAGGATCTTCATGTCTTCGAGGGTGTCGATGGCCACGCCCGCCTTGCCCACGTCGCCGGTAACGCGCGGATGGTCGCTGTCATAGCCGCGATGCGTGGCGAGGTCGAAGGCGACCGACAGGCCCTTTTGCCCCGCCGCGAGGTTGCGCTTGTAGAAGGCGTTGGATTCTTCGGCGGTCGAGAAACCGGCATACTGACGAATGGTCCACGGACGCCCCGCATACATGGAAGCCCGCACGCCGCGCGTGAACGGCGCGAAACCCGGCAGGCCCGGCTCGACGCTGACGTCCTCCGCCGTGTAGAGCGGCTTGACCGTGATCCCTTCCGGCGTCTGCCAGTCGAGGTTCTTGCCCTTTACTTCCTTGTCTGCGGCGGCGGACCATTGATCGAGCGTCGGCTTATCGGTCATCTCTGCTATTCCCGTTCGGGCTGAGCCTGTCGAAGCCCTGCCCTTTCTTCAGAAGTACGGCCCTTCGACAAGCTCAGGGCGAACGGACCACTCAAATTACTCAGTGCGCCTCTTTCGGCGTTTCCATGATCTCGGTGAGTTGCCCGCCCATATCCTTCGGGTGAACGAAGAAGATGAGCGTGCCATGCGCACCGATACGCGGCTCGCCAAGGACGCGCTTGCCCAGCTTCTCGAACCAGGCTTTCGCTTCCAAAATGTCCGGCACTTCGTAGCAGATGTGGTGCTGACCGCCGAGGGGGTTGTTGGCGATCCACTTGCCGACCGCGCTGTCTGGGCTGGTCGCCTGCAACAGTTCGATCTGCGTGCCCGCCGTGCCGTTCTCGCCCGGCGTGTTGACGAACGCCACGCGCACCTGCTGGCTTTCCAGCACAAACGGCTCGGTGATATCCGTCGCACCCATCACATCGCGATAAAAGGCGATGGAAGCGTCGAGGTCAGGCGTCGCGACGCCGATGTGGTTCAAACGACCGAGTTTCATTCTGAGTCCCCAGAAGTCACAAATTCAATGTTATGCTCGATCTGCTCCAAAGCGCCTTCAATCGCATCCTTAATATCGCTAATTGCACGATACTCAGGATCGCTTGGAAATAGCTTATTTAGCGGCAAACCAAACTCTTCGTACAAATCTCGGCGCATGTTTTCGATCAGTGGTAAATAACGCTTATCGGAGAGTAGCAAGATTAGCAGTCGCTCAATGGTAATGAGTTTGACAGCCAAGTCACCGAGAACTCCATCACTCACTGAACATTCTCGACAACCAGAGCGATACCCTGCCCACCACCGATGCACATGGTGATGAGGCCGTAGCGGCCGCCAATGCGCTTCAGCTCATAGACGGCCTTGATCGTCATGATGCAGCCCGTGGCGCCGACCGGGTGGCCCAGCGACACGCCCGATCCATTGGGGTTCACCTTGTCCGGATCGAAGCCCAGCACCTTGGCGACCGCCGCAGCCTGCGCCGCGAAAGCCTCATTGCTCTCGATCACGTCGATCTGGTCGAGCGACAGGCCCGCACGCTCCAGCGCGATGGGAACCGCCTTGATCGGCCCTTCGCCCATATACTCCGGCTCGACGCCCGCATGGCCCCAGGCGATGATCTTCGCCAGCGGCTTGAGGCCCCGCTTCTCGACTTCTTCGCCCGTGGCGAGGACGACGGAGGCAGCCGCATCGTTAATGCCCGATGCATTGCCCGCCGTGACCGTGCCGTCCTTCTTGAACGCAGGCTTCATCGCGCCCAGCGTATCGACGGTCGTGTCGGCGCGAACATGCTCATCCGTGTCGAAGACGGTGACGCCCTTGCGCGTCTTGATCTCGACGGGAAGAATCTGCTCCTTGAAGCGGCCCTCTGCGATCGCCTTGGCCGCGCGCTGGTGGCTGGTGGCGGCGAGGCCGTCCATATCCTCGCGGCTGATGCAGTGACGCGCGGCCACATTCTCGGCCGTGATGCCCATGTGATAGCCGCCGATAGCATCGGACAGGCCGTGGGTCAGCGCGTCTTCCTGCGTGTTGTCGCCCATCTTCTTGCCCCAGCGAACGCCGTGGTCATGATAGGGGACGTTGGACATGCTCTCCGCGCCGCCCGCTACGGTGATGCCCGCCTCGCCCAGCCGCATCATCTGCGCGGCGGAAACGATGGCCTGCACGCCCGACCCGCACAGGCGGTTCAGCGTCAGCGCGGGCACAGCTGCCGGAATACCGGACTGGAGCGCGATCACCTTGGACAGCATATTGTCGCGCGCGCTGGTCTGCATGACCTGACCGATCACGACATGGCCGACGTCGGCGGCGGGAACACCGGCGCGGCTCAGCGCCTCCGTCACCACCAGCGCGCCCAGGTCGGAAGGCTTGAAGCCTTTCAGCGAGCCACCGAAATCACCGACCGCCGTGCGAACGCCGCTGACGATATAGACATCCTGCAATTCAGACATGGGTGTTCCTCTCGCCTTACAGCGGAATATTGTCGTGCTTCTTCCACGGATTTTCGAGGCTCTTGCTGCGCAGCTTACGCAGGCCCAGAGCGATCCGCTTGCGGGTCGAATGCGGTTGGATCACCTCGTCGATGAAGCCCTTGCTCGCCGCCACGAACGGGTTGGCGAAGCGGTCCTCATATTCCTTGGTCTTTTCCGCGATCTCTTCCGGCGTCTTGCCGCGGAAGATGATCTCGACCGCGCCCTTCGCACCCATCACCGCGATCTCCGCCGTCGGCCATGCGAAATTGAGGTCGCCGCGCAGATGCTTGGAGGACATGACGTCATAGGCGCCGCCATAGGCCTTGCGCGTGATGACCGTGATCTTGGGCACGGTGGCTTCGGCATAGGCGAACAGCAGCTTGGCGCCATGCTTGATGATGCCGCTATGCTCCTGGCCGACACCGGGAAGAAAACCGGGCACGTCGACGAAGGTGATGAGCGGAATATCGAACGCATCGCAGAAGCGGACAAAACGGCCCGCCTTCTTGGACGAGTTGATGTCGAGCACACCTGCCAGCGCCAGCGGCTGATTGGCGATCACGCCGACCGTGCGCCCCTCGACCCGGCCGAAACCGCACAGGATATTGGGTGCATGGGCGGGCTGGATTTCAAAGAAATCGCCCTCGTCCAGCACCTTGCGGATGACTTCGTGCATGTCATAAGGCTGGTTGGCGTTGGCCGGAATCACGAAGTCCAGGCTCTCGTCCACGCGGTCCCATTCATCGACGGTCGGACGCACCGGCACCGGCTCGCGGTTGGACGCGGGCAGGAAGTCCACGAAGTCGCGGACGGACAGCAACGCTTCCAGATCATTTTCGAACGCGATGTCGGCCACGCCGGATTTGGTCGTGTGCGTGATCGCGCCGCCCAGTTCCTCCTGCGTGACGATCTCGTTCGTGACGGTCTTCACCACGTCCGGGCCGGTCACGAACATGAAGCTCGAATCCTTCACCATGAAGATGAAGTCGGTCATGGCGGGCGAATAGACCGCACCGCCCGCGCACGGGCCCATGATCACGCTGATCTGCGGGATCACGCCCGACGCCAGCACGTTGCGCTGGAAAATCTCGGCATAGCCGGCGAGCGATGCGACGCCCTCCTGAATACGCGCGCCGCCGGAATCGTTCAGACCGATGAACGGCGCACCGACCTTCATCGCCATGTCCATGACCTTGCAGATCTTCATCGCGTGCCGTTCGGACACCGCACCGCCGAAGACCGTGAAGTCCTGGCTGAACACGAAGACGAGGCGACCATTGATCGTGCCCGATCCGGTGACGACGCCGTCGCCCGGAATATGGTTCTCGTTCATGCCGAAATCGACGCAGTTATGCTCGACGTACATGTCCACCTCTTCGAAGCTGCCCTCGTCGAGCAGGACTTCGAGGCGTTCGCGCGCGGTCAGGCGACCCTTTGCATGTTGATTGTCGATGCGCCTCTGGCCGCCACCCATGCGGGCGGCTTCGCGTTTGGCTTCGAGCTTCTCGATAATGGCGAGCTTGGACATGCGGATTATCGTTCCTGTTGAGACTAACTCCGGATGAGGCGCTCTCTCAGGCTTTGCCTCCAAGCGCAAATGTGAATTTGCGGATTTGCAAATCGCAATTTTGCAAATTAGGAGCAATCATCCTTAACAATTTTCTCCACCAGGGAACTGCATGGCTCGCGGCACACGCCTTTTCGTTGGACCCAAAGTCCGCCAGCTTCGGCTGGAACAACGGCTCGATCAGGCCGGCATGGCGAAACTGCTGGGCATTTCAGTCAGCTACCTGTCCCAGTTGGAGAATGACGACCGCCCCCTGACCGCCAAGGTCAAGGCCGCCCTCGCCCGCGCCTTCCCCCTCGACTGGTCGAGTTTCGACGAGCGGCAGGAGGAGCAGCTGCTGGGCGCATTCAACTGGGCAATGGCCAGCCCCGCCGTCGGATCGCCGCCCGCCGACCCGGAACGGACCGAACGGCTCCTCCTCCAGCATCCCGACTTCGCCGCCCGCTATGTCGACCTCCACCGCGCTTGGCAGCAGGCGCAGGACCGCATCGCGATGATGGAGGAAGCCCTGGCGAGCGACGCCGCCCCCGCCGCGCGCATGCCATGGGAATTGGTGCGCGACTGGTTTCACGAGGCGGGCAATTATATCCACGCGCTCGACTGCAAGGCGGAGGATCTGGCCGAGGAGCTGGCGATCAGCGGGCTGGATGTGGAGACGCGGCTGATCGCGGCGCTGAAAGACCGCCACGGCTGCACGACGGAACTGCCTGACGCGCCAGGCGACATGCAGCGCGCCTACGACCCCCACCGCAAGCTCGTCCGCATCAACAGCGCGCAACCGCAACAGACACGCGCCTTCCTGCTGGCGGTGCAGCTCATGCGGCTGGAGGCAGGCGATATGCTGGCCGAACTGGTGAGGGATGCACGGATGGGCGACGCGGGGACGGACGCGCTGCTCCATATCGGCCTCGCCAATTATGGTGCGGGTGCACTGCTCATGCCCTATCGCCGGTTTCGGGATGCGGCGCGGGCGCTGCGCCATGACATCGACCCGCTATCGCGCAATTTCGGCGTCAGTTTCGAACAGGCCTGCCACCGCCTCTCGACCCTCCAGCGACCGGGCAGCCGGGGCATCCCCTTCTTCTTCTGCCGCGTCGACATGGCAGGCAACATCACCAAGCGGCATAGCGCCACCCGTCTGCAGTTCGCCCGCTTCGGCGGCGCTTGTCCGTTATGGGTCGTGCATGAGGCCGTGGCGATCCCCGACCGCATACAGGTGCAACTGGGCGAGACGCCGGACGGTGTCCGCTACGTCTCCATGGCGCGCGGCATCGTGAAACCGTCCGGCAGCTATGCCCGCTCACCGCGCCGCTACGCCGTCGCGCTGGGGTGCGAGGTCGAGCATGCCGCGAATTTCATCTATGCGGACGGTTTGCGCCTGCATGACGAGGCTGCGGCGACACCCATCGGCACCTCCTGCCGCCTCTGCCCGCGTCAGGGCTGCGACCAGCGCGCCTTTCCGCCCATCGACCGGCCGATCAGGGTGGACCCGGATCATCGCCATGTCGTGCCCTATTCGGTGGAGTGAGGGGAAGGTCGGGCCTACCAACTCCGTCATCCCGAAAGGCAGATTGGTTGATGGCGATCAGAAGCGAACGCTGCTTCACATCCGTTCGTTTCGAGCAAGGTTCGAGCTTGTCGAGAACCGGTGTCGAGAAATCAGCACTGTGCCAGCGTTCTCGATACGCCTTCTCGACAAGCTCGAAGTCTACTCGAACCGAACGGTGAGGGGGTAGCGGACGGTCCACTCCCCACCTAAAACATCGCTCACCGCATCAGAACAAGTTCCTCCGCCATGCTCGGATGCAGCGCCACCGTCGCGTCGAAATCCGCCTTCGTCAGCCCCGCCTTCACCGCAATCGCCGCAGCCTGCAAAATCTCCGGCGCATCGGGACCGATCATGTGGATGCCGACGACCTTGCCCGTCTCCGCATCGCAGACCAGCTTGTACAGGCTCCGCTCGTTCCGGCCCGCGAGCACATTCTTCATCGCGCGGAAGTCGGAGGAATAGACCTTTACCGAGCCCAGTTTGTTGCGCGCCTCCGCCTCGGTCATGCCCACCGATGCAATCGGGGGCTGCGAGAAAACCGCGCTGGCTACGCAGCTGTAGTCCACGGTGCTGGGCTTGTTGCCGAACACGGTGTCTGCAAACGCCTGCCCCTCGCGGATGGCGACGGGGGTCAGCTGGATGCGGTCGGTCACGTCGCCCACGGCGTAGATGCTCTCGACATTGGTGCGGTTATGCTCGTCCACCTTGATCGCGCCGGTGTCGTTCAGTTCCACACCTGCTTTTTCGAGCCCGAGGCCCGCGATATGCGGACGGCGGCCCGTGGCGAACAGGATCGCATCGGCGTCGATGGGATCGCATCCGTCGAGATGCGCGCGCAGCGTCCCGTCCTCCAGCTTCTCGATCTTCTGGAACGGCGCATTGAACCGAAACACGATGCCCTTAGCCATGGAGATTTGCAGCAGCCGGTCGCGCAGCTGCTCGTCATAACCGCGCAGGATCGCGTCGGACCGATTGACCACCGTCACCTGGCTGCCGAATTCCCGGAAAATGCCCGCGAACTCATTGGCGATATAGCCACCGCCCGCGATCAGGATGCGGCGAGGCAGGGATTCGAGATGGAATACCTCGTTGGAGGTGATGCCATGCTCCGCCCCCTCGATCTCCGGCACGACCGGCCATGCACCGGTGGCGATCAATATCTTGTCCGCCGTCACCAGCTTGCCGCTGGCGAGCCGCACCTCATGCGGCCCCTCGATGGTGGCGCGCTCGTGGAAGATCGTGACCTTATTCTTGTCCAGCGTCTCGGTGTAGAGGCCGTTCAGGCGGTCCACCTCGCCCAGCACATTGTCGCGCAGGCGCGGCCAGTCGAAATCGCACTTGGGCACGTTCCAGCCAAAGCGGCGGGCATCGTGCAGATCCTCCGCGAAATGCGCGCCGTACACGAGCAGTTTCTTGGGCACGCATCCGCGAATGACGCAGGTGCCACCAACCCGATACTCCTCCGCGACTGCAACCCGCGCGCCATAGGACGAGGATACGCGCGAAGCCCGCACGCCGCCCGAACCCGCACCGATCACAAACAGGTCGAAATCATAGTCGCTCATGGAGGGGTATCCTAATGGGGGCCTTTACCGGTGCCGCGCATATGGGGGCGGGGCCTCCCTTCGCGCAACCGGCTTTTCCCGCTCAGACTGATCGAGCCGCTCCCGATCCCAATCCCTGCGGCTAACAGGATTTTCACCAAAGCGTCATAAAGGATCGACGTGTGCGGGAGGAAGCCTTACTCAACAGCGCCTTTGGCGTGATTGCGGCACAGCGAAACGCATCTGAGAAGATTCGGAACGTTCTGACAACGACGCCGTTTGTTCGTTGCGCTTCGCGGCCCGGTTCGGAATCCCGGTCGATGCGGCCGGGTTTCTATTTGATTTGAAGGGTCAGGGATTGAGCGTTTCGATTTTCACCATTGCACTTCTGATGGCCGGCACGGCAACCGCCGATGAAAGCAATGCCCCCGAAACCCCTGCCGCAGAGGTCACTGCAACTGCAGAGACATCCTCCGCGCCCGCGACGGCAGCATCGCCCCCCGCTCCCCTCGCCCTGCCCGTGCTGACCCCGGCACCGCACCCTGTCGACCATGACACCGCCGACGATGCCATCATCGTGACCGGCAAGGACCGTCGTCCCACCCGCACCGATCCCCTCGTCGGCATCAACGCCGCCTCCTATGAAGCCGTGCAGGTGATCGACAAGGCCGTCGTCGCGCCCACCGCCAAAACCTATGAGCGCATCGTGCCAAAGCCCGTGCGCAACGGCCTGCGCAACGTCCTCATCAACCTCGCCGAACCGATTGTCTTCATCAACTATCTGCTGCAGTTCAAGCCGGGCAAGGCGGCGGAGACGGCAGGTCGGTTCGCGCTCAACAGCACCATCGGCGTGGCGGGCCTGTTCGACATGGCCAAGCGCAAGCCGTTCCACCTGCCCTATCGCCAGAACGGGTTCGCCAACACCATGGGCTATCACGGCATCAAGCCGGGACCGTTCCTGTTCGTGCCGATTCTCGGTCCGACCACGGTCCGCGATTTGGTGGGGCGCTTCCTCGACCTCGGCCTGATCCCCGCCGTGGCGGGCAAGCCATTTAATCGCCCGATCTACGGCCTGACGACCGGCATCGTGAAGTCCATGAACGACCGTGTCGAATTCGACGAACAAATCAAGACGGTCCGCCAGAGCTCCGACCCCTATATCGCCAGCCGCGACCTGTATCTGAAGCGGCGACAGGCGGAGATCGACGCGCTGCATGGCCCGAAAAGCGGCCTCACGGCCCCATCGGGCATGATCTCACCCGTGACCTCCGTCCCGACGCCGACGATCGTCTCGACGCCCGAAGTCGCCCCTGCGCCGGTTACCCCAACGCCCGGTCAATAAGCGCCATTGTCGAGGGGTCGAAGCCCCTCGGCCCGTCCTGCTCGATGGCCTTGGCGATCTGCTTGCCCAGTTCGACGCCGAACTGGTCGAAGCTGTTGATCCCCATCAGCACCCCGTTCGCAAAAGTGCGATGCTCGTAGAAGGCGATCAGCGCGCCCAGCGCATGCGGGGTCAGGTCGTCGATCAGGATCGTCGAGGAGGGGCGATTGCCCGGATAGTTTCGGGCCGGATCGTCATTGGCCCGCCCCTGCATCAACGCCGCACCCTGCGCGAAACAGTTGATCAGCAGCGTGTCATGATGCGCGGGGTCGAGCCGGTCGCCCGCTTCCGTCACCGCGATGAACTCGACCGGCACGATATTGGTGCCCTGATGCAGCAGCTGGAACACCGCATGCTGCGCATCCGTACCAACCCCGCCCCAGGTGATCGGCGCGGTCGGACCGTCGACGGGCGAACCGTCGCGCTTCACCGACTTGCCGTTGCTCTCCATCTCCAGTTGCTGGAGATAGCTCGGCAACAGGCGCAGCCGCTCATCATAGGCAAAGACGGCGCGCGTCTGGCACTTCTGCACGCGGGCATAATATTGGTCCACGAACGCCGCGCGCAGTACGACGTTCTCCCGCGCCGGGCTCTGCCGGAAGTGCCGGTCCATGGCCGCCGCGCCCTCCAGCAATCCCTCGAACCCGCCCCAGCCCAGCGCGATCGCCGCGGGAAAGCCGATGGAGGACCACAGCGAATAGCGCCCGCCGATGCTTTCGGGGAAGGGCAGGATGCGCGTTTCATCGACACCCCATTCCATCGCCTTCTCCGGCGCAGCGGTCAGGGCGATGACGCGGCCATAGGGATCGTCCACCCCGGCATCCATCATCCACTGCAGCGCGCTCGCGGCATTGAGCATCGTCTCGCCGGTGGTGAAGGTCTTGGACGCGATGGCGATCAGGGTCGTATGCGGATCGAAGCCCGCAATCGCCTCTTCCAGCGCACTGCCGTCGACATTGCTGACCACCGCGACGTCATAACGGTCGCCATGCCGCGCCAGTGCATCGACCAGCAGGTCGGGACCGAGCGCAGATCCGCCGATACCGATGTGCAGCACATGGCGGACCTCGCCCAGCGCATCCGCTTCGATGGCGTCGATCAGCGTGCGCATGCGGATGCGCAGTCCCCGCGCCTCCTCCACCGTCTCCGCCCGGCCTTCACCGCGCAGCGCGGCATGCTCGACAGCGCGGCCCTCGCTGTTGTTGATCGCCTCGCCCGCGAACATCGCGGCGCGCGCGCCGTTCAGGTCAACGGCATCCGCCAGCCCCAGAAAATTATCGACCGTAGAATCCAGCAGATGCGTCTTTGAAAAATCGAAACGTATCCCCGCGACCTCGAACACATGCTTGGTCAGGCGGTCCGGGTCAGCCGTGAAAATGGACCGGAGTTCCGGCACCTCCGCGGATTCCAGCGCCTTCCAGATTGCCGATACCTGCGCGTCGTCCGACATCTACCACGTCTCCTTGCCCAATCGCCCCTGTGGTAGCCGATCCCACTTCCTATTGCACCCGCACAATGTCGCATATCGCAACATCCTGCCTCGCTTGACGTGTGGCCGGTCTGGCACCAAAGACGACCCATGGCGCAATCCAGCAAAACATCCGAGACGAAAGACTTCATCCTTTTCACGGTGAAGCTGGCGATCATCGTCTTCATCCTGCGCAGCTTCATCGTCGCGCCGTTCAACATCCCGTCGGAATCGATGCAGCCGCGCCTGCTGATCGGCGACTATCTGCTCGTGGGGAAATGGCCCTATGGCTATTCGCGCTACAGCCTGCCGTTCAACCTGCCGCTGATCCCCGGCCGCATCCTGCCGCACCATCCCGTGCCCGGCGACGTCGTGGTGTTCAAGGCGCCCGCGAACCTCAGCCAGGACTGGATCAAGCGCGTCGTCGCCCTGCCCGGCGACATCGTCCAGATGCGCAGCGGCACGCTCTATCTCAACGGCAAGGCCGTGCCCAAGAAGCGCATCGCCGACCTCGTCATCCCGGCCACGCCCAATATGATCGAGGCGACGCGCGCCGAGGGCGGCTCCTCGCCCTGCTACCGCGCGAAATATGAGGTGAACGGCGCGGACGGATCGCTGTCCTGCCGCTACCCCCAGTTTCGCGAGACACTGCCCAACGGACGCAGCTATAATGTCCTCGACCTGATCGACGGACCGGAGGACAATACGCCGGTCATGATCGTGCCGGAGGGCAATGTGTTCGTCATGGGCGACAATCGCGACCGCAGTGCCGACAGCCGCGTCCCCGTCGATGCAGGCGGCGTCGGTTTCCTGCCCGAACAGAATCTCGTCGGACGCGCTTTGGTGTCGGTCTTCTCCACCGACGGTTCGGCCAACTGGCTGCTCCCGTGGACATGGGTTTCCGCCGCCCGCTTCAGCCGGATCGGGGAAGGCTTCTGACCGGCAAGGCGACACCGGACTGGCTGGCGACCCTCGTCGGCCAGCAGCCCGCCGACATGGCGCTCTACGCGCGCGCGCTGACCCATGGCAGCGCGAGCGCGGATAATTACGAGCGTCTGGAATTCCTCGGCGACCGCATATTGGGCCTGATCATCGCGGAATGGCTGTACGAGCTGTTCCCGGACGAGAAGGAGGGGCAGTTGTCCCGCCGCCTCAACGCGCTAGTGACAGGCCCCGCCTGTGCCGCCATCGCGCGCTCCATCGGCCTGCCCGCGCATATCCGCCTCGGCAAGCAGGCGCGCGACGACGGCGCGCTCGACAGCGACAATGTGCTGGGCGACGTGATGGAGGCGATCATCGGCGCGCTCTATCTCGACCGGGGTGTGGATGCGGCGCGCGCGCTGATCCGGCGGCTCTGGGCGGAGGATATCGCGGGCGCGACCGCCGCGCCGCGACACCCCAAATCCGCCCTGCAGGAATGGGCCGCGGCGAATCGTCGCAAGGCGCCCGTCTATGAAATCATTTCCCGTTTCGGGCCGCATCATGCGCTCCGTTTCCGGGTGAGCGTCTCCATCAACGGCGTCGGCGTTGCAGAGGCGGAAGGTGGATCGAAGCAGGAGGCCGAAACACAGGCCGCGTCCCTGCTGCTGGAGAAATTATCATGACCCAACGCTGCGGCGTTATCGCTGTCGTGGGCGCGCCCAATGCGGGCAAGTCCACCCTCGTCAACACATTGGTCGGGCAGAAGGTCGCGATCACCAGTCCCAAGGCGCAGACCACGCGCACCCGCGTCATGGGTGTCGCGCTGGAGGGCGAGGCGCAGCTTATCCTCGTCGATACGCCCGGCATCTTCGCGCCCGGCCGTCGGCTCGACCGCGCCATGGTCGCTGCTGCATGGGGCGGCACGCAGGACGCGGACCTGATCGCGCTGGTCGTCGATGGTCGCGGCGGCCTGGGCCCCAAGATGACTCCGATCATCGAGGGACTGGCGAAACGGCCCGAACCCAAATGGGTCATCATCAACAAGGTCGATATCGCGGCGAAGGAGAAGCTGCTGATCCTGACCGAGAGGCTCCACGAACTCCTCTCCCCCGCCGAAACCTATTTCGTCAGCGCCCAGACCGGCGACGGCCTGCCCGAACTCAAGAGCGCATTCGCGAAGGCGATGCCCGAAGGGCCGTGGCATTTCCCCGAAGATCAGGTGTCCGACGCGACCGACCGCATCATCTCCGCCGAAATCACCCGCGAACAGCTCTATCACCAGTTGCACGAGGAACTGCCCTATAAGAGCGCGGTCGAGACGGAGAAATATAGCGAGCGCGCGGATGGCTCCATCGAAATCCACCAGCAAATCCTAGTCGAGCGCACCTCCCAGCGCGCCATCGTGCTGGGCAAGGGCGGCGCGAGGCTCAAGGAAATCGGATCACGCGCGCGCGAGGAACTGTCCAAGCTGATGGGCGTGCAAGTCCACCTCTACCTCCACGTCAAAGTGAAGGATAATTGGGACGAGGATCGCTCGGTCTATCGGGATATCGGGCTGGATTGGGTGGATTGACGACATCGACAAAGCCGTCATGCTGAACATGTTTCAGGATGGCGGTCTTGGGCATTCGCCGCCCATCACTTCAGAATAACGCTGTCCTTCAACCGCCCTGCCGGAGCGTTCTCCACGCTCTGAGCAGACCGCGCCGCCTTCTCCAGATCGGCGGCGTCGAAGCGGGACCAGCCGTCGCGGCCCAGCTTTTCCAGCGGCTTGTAGCTGGTCTTGTAGGCCATGCGCTGCGACCCCTCGACCCAATAGCCGAGATAGACATAGGCAAGGCCCGCCTGCTTCGCGCGCGCCACATGGTCGAGGATGATATAGCTGCCCAGACCCTGCCGGTCTTCGAGGCTGGGATCGTAGAAGCTGTAGATCATCGACAGCCCGTCACCCTGACGGTCGGTCAGGCAGGCGCCGACGAGGCGGCCCTGCTCGCCCGGAAATTCCGGCGGCAGGCGATATTCGATGACATAGCTGTCCACCGGCGTCTGCTCGACCATGTCGGCATAATCGACGTCGTCCATCTCCGTCATGCCGCCGCCCGGATGACGCACGGCGAGATATTTCTGGAGAAGCTGGAACTGCTCGGAGGTCGACCACGGCTTGCACGCAGTCGCGATCAGATCCTCGTTACGGCGAATCAGGCGACGCTGCGTGCCATTGGGCCGGAACTCGTCCGCGACGATCCGCACCGACACGCAGGCGGAGCAATCGGAGCAACTGGGACGATAGGCGACATTCTGGCTGCGGCGAAAACCAATGCGGCCCAGCGCGTCATTCAGTTCCGACGCATGTTGCCCGGTCAGCTCCGTAAAGACCTTCCGTTCCGTGCGCCCCGGAAGATAGGGGCACGGGCTGGCGTTGGTCATGAAGAAGCGCGGGAAGCGAAAGGCAGCGCTCACAGTCTCTCCATCTGGCCGGAATGGCCCCCTGAATCACAGCATAACATCACAGGTGCAACATCAACGATAGCACGGGGCGAGTATGCGGTCAGGAATCCCCGGTGAAAAGCAAGTTTACCATGGCCCGGTTCAACCTCAAGCCCCTACGCTCGCTTATCCACACCAGAATTATCGTCAGGCCGCCTCAACCGGGGACACGTCGAAGCCCGCGTCGCGCAGCGCCAGCATCAGCCGGTCCAGATGCTCCGCATCGCGCGTCTCGCACTCGACGTCCAGCGTCAGTCCCTTGGCGGGCAGGTTGGTGAAGATGCGCTGGTGCGACAGTTCCAGGATGTTGACTGCCTGCTCGTCGAAGATACGGCTCACGTGGAACAGCGTGCCCGGCCGATCCTGCAACCGGATGCGCAGGCGCGCGAGGCGGCCCGACCGCGCGAGGTCGCGCAGCAGCACGTTGGCGAGCAGCCGCGTGTCGATATTGCCCCCCGACAGCACCAAGCCGACCTTGCGCCCCCGGAACATGCCCGGATGCGTCAGCAGAGCGGCAAGGCCCGCAGCGCCGCCACCCTCGACCACCGTCTTTTCGATCTGGAGCAGCAGGCTCACCGCCTGTTCCAGCGCGCGTTCGTCCACCAGTACGATGTCATCGACATTCGCCTCGACAAAGCGGCGGGTGAGCAGGCCCGGATCCTTGACCGCGATTCCCTCCGCCAGCGTATCGCCGTCGCAGGGGAAATGCGTGCCCTTGATATGGTCGTACATCGACGGATAGAGCGCCGCCTGCACACCGACGATCATCATTTCCGGGCGCAGAGCGCGCGCGGCGGTGGACATGCCGGAGATCAGGCCGCCGCCGCCGATCGGCACGATCAGCGTGTCGATGGCCGGCGCATCCTCCAGCATCTCCAGCGCGACGGTGCCCTGCCCCGCGATGATGTCCGGCTCGTCGAACGGATGGACGAAGGTCAGCCCCTGCTCCTGCGCCAGCGCGAGGGCATGGCCATAGGCATCCTCGAACTTCTCGCCATGCAGGACGACGGTCGCGCCATGGCCTTCGGTCTGGACGACCTTCACGGTCGGCGTCGGGCGCGGCATAACGATGGTGACGGGCAGGCCGAGGCGCGCGCCATGATAGGCGAGGCCCTGCGCATGATTGCCCGCCGACGCCGCGATGACGCCGCGCGCTTTCTGGTCCTCGCTCAGCGTCATCAGCCGGTTGAGCGCGCCGCGCTCCTTATAGGCTGCGGTAAACTGGAAATTCTCGAACTTCAGATACACGTCCGCGCCGGTCAGGTTCGACAGGGTCCGGCTGAGCATCGTCGGCGTACGGACGATCGCGCCGCCAATGCGCCCCTGGGCCGCGACGATATCATCGAGGGTCACGGGCAGCGAAGGCAGTCCGGCGGCGGCGAGTGTTTTGCTTGTCGACATGATATTCAGGGCCCTAACCCATCTGGCGCAACTGTGAAACAGGCTCTATGCCCGCATTATGGCAAAAATCGCGTTTATCGGTCTTGGGGTGATGGGCGGTCCAATCGCTGGCCATCTGGTCGCGGCGGGGCATGAGCTGTCGGTTTACAATCGTTCGATGAGCAAGGCACGCGCCTGGGTCGAACGCTATGGCGGCATCGCCAGCGTCAGCCCGGCACAGGCGGCGGAGGACGCGGACATCGTGTTCAGCTGCGTCGGCACCGATGACGATCTGGCGCAGGTGACTCTGGGCCGCGACGGCGCGTTCCGCACCTTGCGCTCCGGCGGCCTGTTCATCGACCACACCACGGTATCAGCCAAGATCGCACGGCAGATTTTCGTGGAAGGCGAAGGCCGCGGCATCCACTGCGTCGACGCACCCGTGTCGGGCGGTCAGGCTGGCGCGGAAAATGGTCGCCTGTCCATCATGTGCGGCGGCGAGGAACCGGCGGTCGAAACCGCGCGCCTCGTCATGCAATGCTATGCCTCGCGCATCGTGCATGTCGGCGCGGCAGGCGCGGGCCAGACGACCAAGATGGTCAACCAGATCGCCATCGCGGGCGTGATTCAGGGCGTGTCGGAGGCAATGCGGTTCGCGCAGGCCGCCCACCTCGACCTCGCCGCCGTATTCGAAGCGATTTCCGGCGGGGCGGCGCAAAGCTGGCAGCTCGACAACCGCTGGAAGACCATGGCGGAGGACAAGTTCGATTTCGGCTTCGCGGTGGACTGGATGCGCAAGGATCTCGGCCTCGCGCTGGACGAGGCGCGCAATAATGGCGCGACCCTCCCCGTCGCCGCGCTGGTCGATCAATTCTATGCCGATGTTCAGGGCATGGGCGGCGCCAAGCAGGATACAAGCGCACTCGTCAGGCGTATTGCCAAGCGATGATCAAGACACCTTCGGCCCTAGCGGCCCTGCTCGCCCTCGCCGCACCGACTGCAGCGTGGTCCAGCGGACTTATCGACAATGTGAACGGCATCACCACGGGCGCTGATGGGCGCATCGTGCGGTTCAACGCGCTGCTGCTCGACAAGGACGGCCGGGTCGAAAAGCGGCTGCTGGAAAAGGACAAACGGCCCAAGCAGCTCGATTACCGTTTCGACGGCAAGGGCGCGACGTTGATCCCCGGTTTCGTGGATGCCCATGCGGATGTGATGCGCCTCGCGATCGCACTCCTGTCGCTGGACCTGTCGCCTGCGATGTCGGTGGACGATGTGGCGGGGCGCGTGACCGCCTATGCCGCGGAAGGTCGTCGCTGGATATTGGGTTATGGCTGGGACGCCGCGCTCTGGCCCGAAGGGAGCGCGCCAACGGCCGCCGCACTCGACCGAGCAGTGTCGGACACGCCCATCTGGCTGGTCGATGCCAGTGGGCAGCAGGGCTGGGCCAACAGCGCCGCGCTGAAACTCGCCGGGATCACCGCCACCACCGCGCAGCCTGCGGGCGGGCGCATCATGATGGCGGGGGGCAAGCCTACCGGTATCCTGATCGGCACCGCCATGGACATGGTGGAGCACATCGTGCCCAAACCCGCGCCCAAGGATCTGGACGCCGCCTTCCTGAAGGCGCAGGCAGCCTATCTGTCGCGCGGCATCACGGCGGTGGGCGACATGGGCGTGAATATCGCAGACTGGCAGGCGCTGCGCCGTGCGGGCGACCGCGATGCGCTGCGCCTGCGGATCGTCGGCTATACCGCAACCGTGGACGACCTGCCGCTGGTGGCGGGACCGCAGGCGACGCCGTGGTTGTACGACAGCCGCCTGCGTCTGGCGGGCGTTCACCTCACCATCGACGGCGATGTCGGCGCGCGCCGGGCATGGCTGAGCGCGCCCTATGCCGATGCGCCGTCGATCAGCGGTGAACCGTTGCTCCACGACACGCGCCTGCGCAACCAGATGAGCCGCGCGGCGATGGACGGTTTCCAGATCATCCTCGACGCGCACGGCGACCGCGCGGTGGAGGAGGCCGCCAGCGCCATCTCCGAAATGGGCCAGACCTATGTCGCGCGCAGCCGCTGGCGGATCGACGGGGCGGACCTCGCCTCCGCATCCGGCCTCACCGCCCTGCCCGCCGATCGCCTGTCCCTGACTGTCAGCCCGGAGGCGATCCGCGATGCGGGCGCGCTTGTCCGCCAGCGCCTCGGTGCGGCGGCGGACAGCAAGGCCTATGGGTGGAAGGACATGGCAACCGCGCAGATCGGCCTCGCCTTCTCTGGTCGTGGTCCCTTCGCCCCTCTCACCCCGCTGGAAGCGGTGCGCATCGCGATGACACGCGAGACGGCGGACGGGCAACCCTTTTCCGGCTGGCGCCCCGAACAACGCCTGAGCTTTGCCGAGGCGTTTCGCGCGGTGACGGCGGGCGGCGCGGCGGCCCTGGGTGCGGAGGGACGTTTCGGTGCGCTCGCACCGGGGGAATATGCGGACTTCCTGCTGCTCGACAAGGATATCGAGCTGGCCCAGCCTGCGGACCTGCCGAAGACGCGGGTGCTGGAGACGTGGATCGCGGGACGGAAAATCTTGCTCGACGCGAAGAAGTAGGCCTCAGCGCAGGAACCCGTGCAACCGCCGCTTGCCGCCATGCCGCCGCGAGACGGACCGGGCGAGCTTGCCGCGCTTCGCCCCGATCACAGGCTTGCCGCATTCCAGCCGGTCCAGTTCCGCGCGCAAGGCGTCGATCCACGGTCCCTGCCGGATCACCGGGCTGACCTGATGCACGCCCATCGCCCAGAACTGGCTGTAGTCCATTGTCTCGACCGAGTGATGGGCGCACAGGTCGCGCACCTCCTCCTCGTCCATCGTCATCAGTGACAACACGGCGGGTCGCGTCGGGCGGCCCTCGTCAAAGCGCACGAGGTCGGTCATGAAATACCCCCCGCGCAAATCCACCAGCACCGCATCCGCGGTACTGGCACGGATCGCCGCCATGGTCCGCGCATAGGGGCGCACATGCTCCTCCGTCGTGACCAGCAGCCATGCCGCCGCCACGATGCTGAGCGCGCTCGCTGCCCAGACCAGCCGCATCGGCCGCCGCCCGTCGGGGGACAACACCGTCCAGCCATAGCCTGCCAGCAGGCACAGCGCCCCCACCGAGCCGTGCATATAGCGAAAGCCCCAGCCATAGCCCTGATACAGCGCAGTCGCGAAACCGATCGCTACCGTACCGAACAACGGCAGCACGACCGGCGCGTCGCGCAACCAGCCCGCCACCGGACGCAGCCGCGCCACCGCCATCGCGCCCAGCGGCAACAGCAGCACATTGTTCCACGCCATCAACCGCGCGATGTTGAGCAGCGGCTGCCATTTGGACAGCCGCCCGAACAGGCTCATCACCTTGTCATCCACATCGGGCGCACCTCGCGCGGCGCCGCCATCCGGCGGACCCAGCACATGTGCCAGCAGCATCGGCCACAGCTTGGCCCATAGCAGCACGGCAAAGCCCAAAGCGCCCGTCTGCACCGCCGCCATGCCCCAGCGCCGCCGCAGCAGTAGCCAGCCGATGAACGGCGCGACGAACAGGATGGGGAAATGCCACTGGTGCAGGCCCGCCGCCAGCACCAGCACCACCGCCGCCAAGGCTCCCGCCACCCGGCCGCCACGCAGGACCAGCGCCAGCCAGAGCATGTTGAGCGCGAAATGGCTGGTCATCGCATAGGGCGTCATCGCGGTCACGACGAGCTGCGCGGAGGTCAGCGCCAGGATCATCACCACCGCCTGCGCATCGCGCCGATCCGGGAACAGCCGCTTCGCCACGTCCCACAACGCCAGCAGGCCCAGGCCCAATGTCAGCGGCGCGGCCCAGTCGCCATCTCCCATCCGCACGAACAGCGCACGGATCGCCGCATGGACCGGCAGATAGACCGACGTCCACACATGGTCCGCGCCATAGGGGCTGAAGAACTCCGGCATCATCGCGCGGGCATGGGGCAGCCACTGTGCCGGAATCGGCCAACCGATGCGCCCCTCCGCGAAATAGGCGGCGGCCATCTCCACCATCAGCTCGTCCCGCGACGGGCTATAGGCATGGAAGATCAGGTCGCGCCCGACCCGCGCGGCAACCACCGCCAGCACAGCGGCAAAGGCCATGGCCCAGCCGGAGGGGACAGCGGGCGCACCCACGCTCCTCTGCCGATCGATGGGGATCAGGGCAATCAGCCCCACGGCCATGCCGATCAGCACCGGCATATCCTGCGTCATGAACAGATACTCGGGCAGCGCCACCGTGCGGTCGGGCATGACGTACCATGCCCATGTCGCCGCATCCCACAACAGGTAGAACAGCACGCCCGCCAGCAGCATCGGCCAGGCGGCGCGCGTCCGTCCGGTTCCGAACCCTGCCGTGCCGCGCCCGATCATGCGGTGACGACCTCGCCGCGTTCGCTCAGCAGGCTGTCCCGCACGAACAGGCCGTCCATCTCCACCAGCAGCGGGAAATGCCCCTTGTTATTCGCGAACACCGCGTTGGGCGAAAAGCCCGCCTGCTCCATCAACGCGATCATCTCGCGGTATCCCGTCGCGCCCGCATACAAGGGTCGCACCGCCAGTTCGGTCTGCAACCCCGCCATCAGCGCCAGCGCATCGCCCGCGCCATCGCAGACCGATCGATCATGCCCCTGCGTATCCATTTTCAGGAACGGCGTGGCGACGCCATGCTTCGCGGCCAATTCCGGCCACAGCGTCTCCAGCCGCCGCGTCTCCACCTCCACCGTGCGGGTGATGGCGGTGCGGCTCTGGAACAGTGCATCCTCGGTTGCGGGGGCATTGAGCGAACTGAACTGGTCCGCCGCCATGATGTTAAAGCTGGCGGTGCCGTCCGCGTCGGACAGGGCGATATTATGGACGTGCCAGCGCGGATCGGACGCGGCCTTGCGCTCCAGAACCGCGAACACCACGGGATTGGGTTCGAAGGACAGGATCACCCCGCCAAAGCCCACATCCTTGCGCAGCATCGTCGCATATTGGCCCGCGTTCGCGCCCACGTCGATCACGCAGTCCACGCCAAAATGCTCGGTAAAACGGCGCAGCGCCAGCACTTCGGGATATTGATGCTGCCGCCCCGCCAGCGCCAGCCGGATCGCCAGCCACCGGCTGCCCAGTTCGCGGCGATAGCGCGCCAATTCCGTCATATGCCTGCCCCCCGTGCGCGCGCTGCCGCGACGGCGTGCGCGTAGGCCGCCTCGCTCAGCGCCGCCACCTCATCCCATGATCCCAGTTTCCGGCCCAGCGCCAGCGCGGCCTGCCCCGCCCGATCCCGCGTCGCCCTGTCCGCGATCAGCGGGCGCAACGCATCGGCCAGCGCCCCTACCTCTCCGACCGGAAACCGGGACACCGCCCCTTCGGGCAACCGTGCGAACATGCCGCTATCACTCGTGACCATCGCCGCGCCATAATGGCATGCGGACAGAAAGGCACCGCTGGAATCGATGTGCCGATAGGGAAAGGCAATTATATCCGCCCGGCGCAGATGCGCATCCAGCCGAGGCTCCGTCAAAAAGCCGAGGTCGAGGATCAGCCTGTCCCCCTTCCCCGCCGCCCGCACCCGCTCGACCAGTGCATCAATGGACACAAACGGCTGGCCCGCGATGGCGAGGTCGAAAGCCGCGCCCTCCGCCCAGAGCCGCAGCGCCGCCTCGACCAGCAGGTCGACGCCCTTATAGGGTTTGATCGTGCCGAAGAAGGTGACGCGCGGACGCCGCGACGGTGGCACGGCGGCCAGATCGTCCGGCCCTGCCTGCGCCAGTTGCATCGGCGGATGCGGCACGATGGAGATGGGCACGGTGATGCCGCGCTCCTGCAACGCGGCCTGCGTCTCTTCGCCATGGACGATCAGGCGATCGAACTGCGCGACCAGATCGAAATAACCGCTTCCCTGCATCGCGCCATCGCCATGAAAGGGCTTGGCATTGTGCACGGTGTGGACCAGTGCATGACGCTCCCGCAGCCGCCGCAGCCAGTGCCCGTCCGCCATCGGAAAGGGCAGCCATTGCCAGTGGACCACCGGCGCGCCACCGAAAATTCGGCGCGATCCCGCCAGCGCATCGGCCAGATATTCACCCGCCTTCGCCACCCGCTTCACCTTGCCGCCGCCCGGCACCCTTTCACTCGCCCGAAAGAAGCGCGGCGCATAGACGTAACCGGCAGGCGCAATCGCATCGGTCGTGCGCAGCGCACGGCCCGCCAGCACCACCTCATGCCCGCGCGCCGCCAGCGCAGCGCACAGCCCGTCGTCATAGCGCCCCGTGAACAGCGACGGGTCGGCCATCACCAGCTTCATGCCCGCATGATCTCCCGCAGCATCACTGCGTGGCGCAGCGCGATCAGCACATGGCTCGCGGCATAAAGGACCGTGAAGCACAGCGCGAACGGCTCCCCCGTCACCCGCGCCGCCCATGCCCCGCCTACGACGCTCAACACCGACAGAGCGAGGAAGGCGACGCTCGCGGGCAGCAGCGCGGCAAACCGCCCGAACCCGTTGTGGACATAGGTGGACACGCACAGGATCGCGAGGCCGACCAGCAGCACCGCCAGCCCGATCAGTTCCGGCAACGACAGCACGGCCTTGCCCGCGAACAACACATCGGACAGCATCGACCCCGCCCCGATCAGCACCAGCCCCAGCCCAGCCGCCGCCGCCAGCGCCAGCCACAGCAATTGCCGGACGATCTGCCGGGCCCGCTCCATCCGCCCTTCGTGAAAGGCTGCGGTCAGGCGCGGCAGGCCCGCTTCCACCAGCGCACGGATGACCGCCGTCAGGGCGCGGGAAATCTTGAACAGGAAATCGAAGACCAGCAGCGGCCGGGGATCGTGGGTTATCGCCGCGATCCCGAAATAGGGCGCATTATACGCCGCGACATCCGACAGGGTCAGCGCCATGGTGGCCCCCATGTCGCGCATATAATCGCGCCCGATCACGCTCAGCTCCGCACCCCGCAGCAGCCAGTCACCCGCCCGCATCCCCGTCGCGCCATGCACCACACTGAGGCCGATCAGCAACGCCACCACCGCCAGCCCGATCTGCGCGCAGACCGACAGCAGGATCGGCACCCCCATCAGCGCGGCGAGCAGCAGGCCCAGCGACAGCACCCGCCGCACCGCATCGATCAACTCCCACAACAGATTATGGTCGAGCGCCGCCAGCGCGCGCTTGGTGAGGTTGGCAAAGATATTGGCGGTGGTCAGCAGGTAGAAGGCGATGAACAGCGCGGGCCGCTGCGTCCCGATATGTCCCGTCGCCAGTCCGGCCACGATGATGATCGCACCGATCACCACGATCCCGGCCATGAACGCGAACAGCATTGCCACATCGCGCGGGCGAAAGGCCGCATCCGCCTCCGTCGACCCCAGCCGGAACCGCCGCAGCCGGGCATAGAGGATACCGGAAAAGCCGAAATCCGCCGACACCGTGAAATTGGCGAGCGCCACCAGCAGAAGGAATGCCCGGAACTCCTCGATCGGCAGCAACCGCACGAATACGAAGGTGACGGCAAAGCCCCACAACATCGCCAAGCCCACATTGGCGAGCTTGAACAGCGCCAGAACGCGCGGATTGCTTTCCAGCCTGCCGAGGGGCGCCCAGATGCTCCGCGTCCGGGCGAAATTCTCTTTCACCGACGCGCCCGGAACAACACGTCGTCGATCGCCATGCGCTGAACGTCTTCGGTAGGTAGATCGCGCGCGGCGATGACCTCCACGGTCAGGCCTGCCGCCTCGATCCGCTGAGCGAAGTCCAGCCCATATTGACGCACATGATCCCACTGGCCAAAGCGGCGCTCCCGCTCGCGGCCCGACAGGTCGCCCGAACCATCCTCAGACGCGCGATCCCACAACGGCACGATCAGCCACGCCTCGCCGCCCGGTTTAAGCGCGCGCGCGATATTGGACAGGACCAGCGCGTCGTCCGGCACATGCTCCATCACATGACTGGCGTAGATACGGTCGAAACGCACCGTGTCGGCAAAGGCCATCAGGTCGATCTTCTGCATACCCGCGACATGATAGCGCGACGGGTCGATGTCGGCGGGCACATAGTCCCCCGCCGCGTCCCGGAACCGCCGCACCAGGCTGCCCTCGTTGGGCGCGCAATGCAGAACGATGCCGCCATCCGGTACGCTGATCCGCCCTTGGTCGAGCAGATAGTGCATCAGTCGTTCCCGCGGGGATGACTCACAGGCGGGACAGCCCCAGTCGCGCGCATCGCCATAGCGAAAAAAGCCCGGAATATCCGCATGGCAGGCCGGGCAATGCCGGTTGTCGGGCGCTCCTGCAAAACTGCGCAGGGCCAGCCCCACGCGGGACACATGCTTGCCCGCCGCCTTGAGAACACGTTGCGCGGTAATCATGCGGTCATTTACCCTTCCCTACGTCGGTCTTGCCCGTTTCCACCTTGCTACGCGACTGCGCCGGTGCCCAGAGGGTAAAGTCCCGGCCCCGCGCGGCAAGCGTGATTCCCTGCAAGGTCGCGACATAGGCTAATATGATGTCGGTGATCGCCGCCAGCGGCCCCTTGTGACTGCCGAAGCCCATGGCGATGAAGCCGCCGCCGATCAGCAGCAGCCCCGCCGCCGCCAGCAGGCTCCAGCTCGCAACTATAAAGAGTACCGAGAGGCCGCCCGCCGCCATCCACAGCGCGCCGAACCAGCGCACGATCTTGCGGCTGTTATATTTGAAGCGGTCGAGGCCGCTCATCCCGCGCAATTTGGGGCGGAGCCATATGTGTGTGTGCCAGGCGCGCGCCGCGATGCGGACCTTGCGCCGCATCTCGTCCGCGCGCTTCGCGACCATCATCTCCCGCGCGATCACGTCCGTCGCCTTGATCAGGCGCTGGCCCGCGAAGACCACGTGCATGGAGACGGTCAGGTCGTCGAGCACGCTATCCGGGAATTCCGGGTAGAGGTTGCGCCGCACGGAAAAAATGGAGCCGTCCGCACCCATCACATTGCCCGTGCGCGATTCCCGATCCTTCAACCCTTCCTCGATCCGCCAGTAAAGGCCGCCGACCTGTGCGGAGGAACTCGCGCCCTCCCCGTCGTAACGCAACGACCCCAGCACGCCGCCGATCTGCCAGTCGACATAATAGCCGAGCAGCCGTTCCACCGCATCGATATCCAGCGTCACATTGGCGTCGGTGAAGATCAGCACGTCGCCCTTTGCCCGGTGCGCCAGCGTCTTCATGCCCCGCGCCTTGCCCGCGCGGCCCGGCCCATGGACCGACGTCACCACGTCCGATGCGGCATCCAGCAGCGCCGCCGTGTCATCCGCCGACCCGTCGTTATAGGCGAGGATTTCCAGATCGGGATATCGCGCCTTCAACGCGCGCAGGTTCGCGATCTTCTCCGGCAGGGCCGACGCCTCATTATAGGCGCAGAACAGCAGGCTGGCGGACGGCAGCGTATCCCCCGCCCGCGCCCGCATCACGGGACGATCCGGCAGGAAGTTCAGCACCAGCGGATAGAAGAGGAAAGGCCAGAACAGCAGGACGATGCTCAGCAACAGGACCAGCACGGCTATGGTCATGCGCCGCGAACCTCAAAAGGCATTGTCGTGGGCAAGGACGCGCAACGTTGCGGCAATGATCCGCAGATCACGCCAGATCGACCAGTTGGTGACATATTCGAGATCGGACTGCAGGCGATTGACGAGATCCTCATGCCGGTCGGTTGGCCCCCGGTGCCCACGCACCTGCGCGAGGCCGGTCATCCCCGGTTTGATGCAATGCCGCGCCCAATAGCGATGATCCACCTCCCAGTACAGGCTGTCGGCGGCTTTTGCGGCGGGCGCATGCGGACGCGGGCCGACCACGCTCATGTCGCCGAGCAACACGTTGAGCAACTGGGGCAATTCGTCGATGCTGGTGCGGCGGAGGAAATCCCCGATCCGCGTCACGCGCGCATCGTTTTTTTGCGTGAGCTGGCTGGCTTTGCTGTCGCTCAGCGCGTGATGCATGGTACGGAATTTGAAGATCATGAACGGCGCGGCATCCCGCCCCAGCCGCGCCTGCCGAAAGAACACCGGCCCCGGTCCCGACAGTTTCACCGCAATCGCGCCCGCCAGCAGCAGCGGCGACAGCAGGATGATGCCCACCGTGCTCGCCGCAATGTCGAACAGGCGCTTGAGCAGGCGGTCACGAAATTCCAGCGGGCCGCTCGCCACGACGATGGTCGGGTGGTTCTCGAACTCGCCCACCTTGGCGGGAACGAAGCGGCGCATCTCCGGCACCAGTATCTCCGCCTTGGCCGAAAGGGAGGCGAGCGCGATGCCCCAGGCGTCCATGCGGTCGCCCTCGCACGACACCACCACCCGCTCCGCCGTGCCGACAACCGCAGCGAGCCGCGCCGCCGTGGCGGCATCATGCGCCATGGGGTCCAGGCCAGCCGCGCGCGCATCCACGACGTCCACCACTTCCGCGATGTCCGATGCGTCGAACGGCATGCCATCGTCGATCAATATGGTGAGGTGCGGCGTCTCGCCCACGATCCGCCGTGCCATGCGGTCGGTCAGCTTGCGCGCCCAGACGAGTCCGCCCGCGCTCGCCACCAGCCCCACGACGAAGGTCAGGCGGGACAGGCGTTCCGCGATCTTGCCGAAATAGACGATGATCAGCATCAGCATCACCGCCTGCGCCAGCGCCAGCAGCGCCCGGCGCGCGCTGCTGCGGCCCTTGCCGATGGCGCGAATGCCATAGACGCCGCCGTTGATCGCCAGCAGCACATAGACGGGCGCGATCATGGCGGCCATGATCAGGCCATGGGGCTTTCCCGGCTCGCCCATGATCCGGCCCAGCACAGCCGCGTTGGCGAGCGCGAACGCCATCACCAGCACGGCAATGTCGACCAGAATCGACAGGAGGTAGAGACGCAGCCGCGCCGCCTCCCGCGAATATGCCTGTGGCCCGCTCATGAGGGGCGCGCCTATGCCTGCTCAGGCCGGGCGTCAACGGCCATGTGGGGTGAACGGCGCGTAAGTCACGTCGCCGTCCGTTCAAATAAACGCGTCGACCAGCAATTTCCCGCCCAGCAGGATCATCAGCGTGTAGATCAGCGTATAGAATTTTTCCGCGTCGATCCGCTTCACCAGCCGCACGCCCCCCAGCGTCGACAGAAAGGCGACGGGCATCAGGATCGCCGACGCCTTGAGGTTCTCCAGCGTGAACTGGCCCAGCGCCAGATAGGCAGGCACCTTGATCCAGTTGGTAATGGCAAAGGCGATGGCGGTGGTCCCGACCAGCACGTCGCGCGGCAGGCGACGGGGCAGCACCCACATCTGGAACGGCGGCGAT
The DNA here is from genome assembly GCA_036383715.1 of Sphingobium sp. Taxonomy (GTDB): domain Bacteria; phylum Pseudomonadota; class Alphaproteobacteria; order Sphingomonadales; family Sphingomonadaceae; genus Sphingobium. The sequence goes on from DASVNT010000037.1 coordinate 65,006, forward strand.
CCCTGATGCGCGATCTGGCTCGCGAAACCCGATGCCGCACCGAGCAGCGTGCCCAGCCATTTGGGCGAGTTGGATGGCAGAACGGCCTCCTCCCCGCGCTCCACCCACAGGCGGTACAGGCCAAAGAGCACGGAAATGCCGCCCACCGTGCCGAGGATCGCGGATTCCGACACGGCGGAGGAGTAGATATATCCCAGCGCCACACCCGCTGCCATGCCCGGCACCATCACGGCGATGACCATGCGGTCCCAGCTATGCCGGAATGCCCAGACTCCGACCGCATCCTGCGCGATCAGGATCGGCAGCAGGATCGCCGCGCCGCGCAGCGGATCGATGCCCATCGCCATGACAGGCATCGCCAGCGCACCGATCCCCGCGAACCCGCCCTTGGCAAGCCCGGAAATGATGACGGCGATGATGGCAAAGAGATAATAGAGATTCGGATCGGACACGGATTTCCGTTCAGTGGCTTGTGACTACCCTCTCCTGCGGGAAGTCAAAGCCGACCGAATGGATCGCGTCAAGTAGGTTCCGATAGGAAACTCTTTATTCAACTTGCCTTGCGCAGCGGTTGCGGCGTCAGGGGATGCGGCTGGTCGGGCCAGATGCCGCGGCTGTCATAGACCGCCTTGTCGATACGTTCGTCCAGCGGCACCGACTTGAACACGTCATGGTCGACCAGCACGACGAACACGCCGCAACGCTCGATGGCGTCGTCGATGTCGATCAATTCCGCCGCCGTGCCCGCAAACTCCATCGGCAAGCCGCGCGCATAGGGTTCGACCAGCTTCAGACGGCGACCGTAACGCTTGGCGAGGGCGGCCGCGACCTTGACCGCGGGGCTTTCGCGGAAATCGTCGATATTGGGCTTGAAGGCCAGGCCGAGGCAGGCGATCTCCGCGTCCGGGCGCTCGTCGATCAGCCTCGACGCCTGCTCGATCACATAGTCGGTCTTGGCTTCGTTGACTTCGCGCGCGGTGCGGATGATGCGGCTGTTGACCGGGTCGCCGTGCACGATGAACCACGGATCGACCGCGATGCAGTGGCCGCCGACACCGGGGCCGGGCTGCAGGATGTTCACGCGCGGATGGCGGTTGGCGAGGCGGATGACGTCCCACACGTCGATGCCCATGCCGTCCGCAATGACGCTGAGTTCATTGGCGAAGGCGATGTTGACATCGCGATAGCTGTTCTCGACCAGCTTCACCATTTCCGCCGATCGGGCCGTGGTGGTGATGCACTCACCACGCACGAACTGGCGATAGAAGCTCAGCGCCTTGCGCGCGCAACGCGGGGTGATGCCGCCGATGCAGCGGTCGTTGTTGACGAGTTCGATCAGGATGCGGCCGGGCAGAACGCGCTCCGGGCAATAGGCGATGGCGACTTCCGCACCGTTCCCCGGCAAACCGGGCATTTTCAGGTCCGGGCGCATCTTCTGCAGTTCGTCCCGCATCGCCTCGGTCGTGCCGACGGGAGAGGTGGATTCCAGGATGATGACATTGCCGGGCTTCAGTACCGGCGCGATGGCGCGCGCGGCGGCCAGGACATAGCTGATGTCGGGCGCATTATTCTCGCTCACCGGGGTCGGCACGGCGATGACGAACACGTCCGCCTCCTCCACCGTCAGCGACGCGCGCAGCAGCCCGCGTGAGACGACACCCTGGACGAGGCCGTCAAGATCGACTTCCTCGATATGGATGCGGCCGCTGTTGACCGTATCGACGACATGGGCGGACACATCGATGCCCTGCACGCTCATGCCCGAACGGGCGATCAGGGCGGCGGTGGGCAGGCCGATATAGCCAAGGCCGATAACGGCAACCTTTGTCTCAGTGCTGGCACTCATGTCCGATGACCTCTGCGATGCGTTTCGCTGCATGGCCGTCGCCAAAGGGATTGTGCGCCCTCGACATGGCCAGATAGGCCGACTTATCGTCCAGAAGGGTGAAGATTTCCGAAACGATACGCGCAGCGTCCGTTCCCACCAGTTTCGCGGTCCCGGCGGCCACGCCTTCAGGCCGTTCGGTCGTCTCGCGCATCACTAATACAGGTTTTCCGAGTGACGGCGCCTCTTCCTGCACGCCGCCCGAATCGGTCAGCACGATCTCGCAGCGGTCGAGCAGCGCGACGAAATTGGGATAATCGAGCGGGTCGATCATCGCGACGTTGGACAGGCCCGCCAGTTCGGCCTCCATCACCCGGCGGACATTGGGATTGGGATGGACGGGAAAGATCACCGCCACATCGGGCCGCGCGGCGATGTCGCGGATCGCGCGCGCAATCGCCTCCATGCCGCCGCCGAAATTCTCCCGCCGGTGGCTGGTCACGGCGATGACCCGCTTGTCCTCGAACGGCGCGGCGATGGACCGGAAGTGGGCGGCCAGTTCCGGCTCCTCCGCGATCCGCGCGCGCGTGGCGAGCAGCGCGTCGATGACCGTGTTGCCGGTGATGTGGATACTCGCCTCATCCCGGTTCTCCGCACGCAGGGCATCGGCGGCGGCATCGGTGGGGGCAAAGTTCATGTCCGCGACGCAGGCGACGAGACGGCGGCTCACCTCCTCCGGCCACGGGTGATGAATGTCGCCGGAGCGCAGGCCCGCCTCGACATGCGCGACCGGGATCTTGCGATAATAGGCGGCCAGTGTCGCGATCATGGCGGTCAGCGTGTCGCCATGGACGACGACGCGATCCGGCTTCTCCGCATCGAATACCTTGCCCAGTTCCACGATCAGGCGCGCGGTCAGGCCGTCAAGCGTCTGGTCCGGCTGCATGATGTCGAGGTCGATGTCCGGCACGATCCGGCTGATCTCCAGCACCTGATCGAGCAGTTCGCGATGCTGCGCCGTGACGCAGACGCGGGTGTCGATGCCGGACTGCGCACGCAGGGCATGGACGACGGGAAACATCTTGATCGCCTCCGGCCGGGTGCCGAATACGATGATGACCTTATGCTGTGCCACGCCTGACTGTCCTTCGCTGCTCATGCCCCGCCCTAGCGCAACATGGTGAAGGCGGGGTAAAAGCGCCTATCGAACGGCGCGCAACGCCTTTTGCCAGCTTCCATCCTTCAGCGCCCTGGCGAGGCCCGCATTGATCCCGGCGATCAGCGCCGGATCGTTGCGGATCAGCCATGCCTTCGTCAGATGGGTGAAGGGTTCGCGTGTTGTGGCGCACAACTTGCCGCGATGCAGGCGCGCCATATGGTCGACCACCACCCCATCGGTGATCCACACATCGGCCTGCCCGTTCAGCAGTCGGTCGGTCAGCGTCGCATCGTCCGGATTGACCGTAACGCTCGCCTGCCGGAACCATTGTTTCGCGAGGGCCGCGATGGCGGGACCGCGATTGATCTGCACCCGCACGCCGGGGCGGTCGATCGCCGCGATGCTGCGATAGCGGCCCTTGTCCCGGCACAGCGCCAGAGGCCGCTTGCCATCGTCCATCAGAGGGATGGAGAACGTGCCGAGTGCTGCCCTGTCTGGCAGGACGGTCAGCCCGCCTATGGCGACATCGAACCGCCCGGCAGCGAAATCTTCGGACAGGCGAGTCCAGCCTGTCAGTACGAACTCCGCTCGCGCACCCATGCCCTGCGCGATCCGCCGGGCGATGACCACATCGGCGCCCGCATAGCTCCCATCCGACAGCCGCTCTGCGAACGGAGGATAGTCACCGGTCAGGCCGAAGCGGATGACCTTTTCCTGCGCGGCGGCGGGCGCGCAAAAGGCCAACGCGATCATGAGGCCTTGCCCGATGCCCTGCGTCCACCTCATGCCAGTCCTCCTCCGTGCCGATGCGAGGCTCGCATTCACCGGGCGCGCACCCATCATCCTCCCTCGACTTTATCCGGCAAACGGAGAAATCTCCGCCGCAGCCCCTTCAGCAAGCGGACAAGTGGCAAGGATATGCTGATGCAGAATCGTTCGACCAAAGGCGCAAAGATGCCCATCGCCGCTGCCCTGCTGATGGCCTGTGCGGGTTCCGCCCCCGCCGCGCCGCCGCAGGAGGACAGCCTCACCCGCCCGATTGCGCCCGAACTGGCACCGCGCTGGATGGAGTCGGGAGGGCCGATCCGGGTCCATGGATCGACCTGGCTGGTCGGCCTCACCCATATGAACATCGTCCTGATCGCCACCAACGCGGGCCTTGTGCTGATCGACGCGGGCCTGCCGCAAGCCGCGCCGCTGGTGGAACAGAACCTCCGCGCCGCAGGCTTTCGGATAAAAGACGTGAAGCTGATCCTCAGCAGCGAACCGCATTACGACCATGCGGGCGGCATCGCCGCGCTTGCCCGCGACAGCGGCGCAACCGTTCTGGCGAGTGCGGCGGGCGCCCGCGTGCTACGGGTGGGACACAGCGGCGCGGAAGATCCGCAGCGCACCACCCTGTTCGCCTATCCGTCGGTCAAGCGCGTGCGGACAGTACGCGACGGCGAGCACATCCGTCTCGGCACACTGGACATCACCGCCCATGCGACGCCGGGCCACACGCCGGGGAGCATGAGCTGGTCCTGGCGATCCTGCGCGGAAGACGGAGCAAGCGATTGCGCGACCATCGTCTTCGCAGCCAGCCTCAACTCGCTGACCGATGGCCGCTATCGCTATTCCGCGCACCCCGCTGTCGTGCGCGATTTCCGGCGCAGCTTCGCCACCCTACGCGCCCTGCCCTGCGACATACTCATTACAGGCCACCCCGAACATTCGGACGGCGAGGCACGACTGGAAAGACTGCGCAGCGACCCGAAAGGCATGGGCTATCGCAGCACCAACGCCTGCCGCACACTGGCCGACCGCTATGAAACGGCGCTCGACGCCCGTTTGGCGACGGAGGCGAAAGCCGCCCGGTAGCCCACACCCTATGTTGCAAATCATGGCTATGCTGACCCTGTTTATTGACTCCCCCTCCCTCCGGTGTCAGCGTCCGGCCATGGTCAGGCAGCTTCGTCATCATGGGGGTCAGCTTCTCGCGGGCATTTAGCCCCGGCTTCGGTGTGGCACGTCCCCCGAAACCGGGGAGTTTCTTCATGTCACCAGACCCATTTCCGAAGGGAAGCACCCATGCCCACCACCACCGCCGCACGCCGCCCCCGCATCCATATGATCGATAGCGAAGCCGACGCCCTCACTGACCTCGCCATCAGCGTGGAGGATCGCCTGCCGCAGGTCAGCGAACTCCTGCTGACCGAAATCGGTCGCGCCACCGTCCAGCCCGCTGCGAAGATTACGGACGACGTCGTCACCATGCACGCCACCGTCGATTTCACCGACGAGGCGACAGGCGCCAGCCGCACCGTGCAACTCGTCTATCCGGGGGATGCGGACATAGAGGCCGGGCGCATCTCCATCCTGACACCCGTCGGCGCGGGCCTCATCGGCCTGCGCACCGGCCAGTCGATCCTGTGGCCCGACCGCAACGGACGCGCCCGCGCCCTGACCATAGAACGGGTCAGGCGCGCCTGATGGGGGGCGGCGCGCGGATATTGAAACGGCTGCGCTCCCGGCGGCTGGTTGCCTATGCCGCGCTCCTGCTGCTCGTCATCGGCGTCGTGCAGGTCGGGGCCAGCCTGATCTTCTACGACGCCATCGATCGCCAGACCCTGCGGGAGGATCACGCCCGCCGCGTTGCCGAACTGCTGATCGTCAGCGACCGGGTCCACCAGATCGACCCGGCGCTGACCCCGCGCATCATGACCACCCGGCACCTGACCGCCAGCCTCGCCGCCGCGCCCGCCGTGAAACAGGCGCAGCGTGCGGACGCGATGACGGAGATCAGCCGGTACATCACCGTCTGGGAACCCTCCCTCGCCCGCAAGACATTGCTGCTGGCGGTCGAGCCGGGGCGGCTCGGTCACCGCGACCTCGTCGGCTCCATGCGCCTCAGCGACGGGAGCTGGCTGAATTTCCGGTCGCAGGATATTTCGTCGAGCTGGCCCATCGCGCTGCGCGCCACGGCGATGACATTGCTCATCACGCTCCTGTGCATCGGCGGTGGCCTCCTGGCCCTGCGCTTCCTCACCACGCCGCTTCGCACGCTGTCGGACGCAGCGGAGGCCATTGGGAAAGGCCGCACCGTGCCACTTGCCGAAACCGGCCCGGCGGACCTGCGCCACCTCGCCCGCTCGATGAACGACATGCAGGCGCGCATATCCCATCTCGTCGAGGATCAGGCGAAATCCTTCGAGGCGATCAGCCACGACCTGCGCACGCCGCTATCCCGGCTCAAGATCGCCGCCGATTTCGTGAGCGACAGCGACATCGCCCGCCTCGTCGGGTCCAGCGCAGACGAGATGGAGGCGATGCTCATGTCGCTCCAGCAATTCCTGCGCGCGCAGCATCTGGACGTGGAGCCGGAGCCGGTCGATCTGGTGCCCGCCGTGCGGGACATGCTGGCGGATTTCGATAAATCCTACGACTTGATCGCACCGCGCAGTGCCATCCTATCGACATGGCGCGAGCCGCTGTTGCTCGCCTTGCGTCCGTTGCTCGACAATGGCTTCCATCATGGCGACCATGTCCGCGTGACCATCGCGTCGGATGGCGATGACTGGCGGATCACCATTGCCGACAATGGCCCCGGCATCCCGGACCAATATCTGGGCAGCATCCTCGATCCCTTCTTCCGGCTGGATGAGGCGCGCGCTCGGGATACGGCGGGTTTCGGCCTCGGCATCCCGACCGCCAACCATCTGCTCAAACGCTTCGGCGGCGCGCTCACCTTTGCCAATGCGCCCACCGGCGGCCTGATCGTGCGCGTGACCGTGCCGCGCGACGTTCCGAAGGCCGGATAGGACACTTTTCCATTTTATCGAATAGTTGCGCGCATTTTTTCCGACTGTTCGATCAAGCGGGCGTGGGGCACATCACGGACAACATTCCTCCGATCCTCCGGGAGCCCGTCCATGAAGCGTATCCTCGTCATCGCCGCCCTTGCCGCCAGCCTGTCCATCCCCGCTGCCGTCATTGCCCAGTCCAACCCGGACGCACAGGCCGTACAGGCGGGTAATTACACGATCGACAGCGCGCACACGCTGGCGCAGTTCAGCGTCAATCATTTCGGCATCAATGACTTCTTTGGCACGCTCCCCGGCGCCACCGGCACCCTGTCCATCGACCCGAAGGCGCTGGCGACCGCAAAGCTGGACGTGTCCGTCCCCGTCGCCACCCTCTCCACCACCAACAAAGTGCTCGACGGCGAACTGGTCAGCGCCGATTGGCTCGACGCCGGCAAATATCCTGCGATCCGCTTCGTCTCGACTAAGGTGACGCGCACCGGCAAGAATACCGCGACCATCGCGGGCAATCTGACCCTGCACGGCGTGACGAAGCCCGCAACGCTGAACGCCACTTTCCAGGCCGCTGCCGTCAATCCGATGAAGAAGGTCTATACGCTGGGCTTCAAGGCGACCGGCACCATCAACCGCAGCGACTTCGGCGTCAGCAAATATGTGCCGATGGTGAGCGACGCGACCCAACTGACCATCACCGCCGCGTTCGAAAAGACGGCGGGCTAAACTTTACAACAGAGCCGTAAGGGTCGCACGGCGGCGTTTCCTCACCGGGAAACGCCGCCGTTTTCATGGGAAGATCACTCCCCCGCCATGCCGTCCTCATGCGCCATCCAGTGCACGAAGCGGTGCAGCGCATACATCGCGTCATGCGGATTGCCGATGGTGCTGGGACCGGCCTCGCCCAGATGGACGATCCGCTGCGCACCGCCACTGGCGAGGCGATCGCGATAGTCGGGCATCCGATTGAACGGATAGAAACCAACCGTCTGCGTCGCGACGTTGATATATTTCACCGCGTCGTCGAGGCTGTCCACGCCGACCACATTGGCGGTCTTGTTGATCGGGTGGAAATCGACCGGCTCGTCGGAGCGGATGACGACGCCCTTGCCGTCTGTCCTGCCCCACAGGCGAAATTCATCGTCCATCATGGCCAGCACGTCGATCTGTTCCTTCAGGTCGCGGTCATAGGCCCGCACGTCACCCGACGCCGCCGCGCGCTCCGCAATGCGCTTGTGCAATTCGGCGCAGAAGCGATCCACCTGTTCCTCCGTGCCCTCCACGAATTGAAAGCGGCTGGCGACGCACGCTTCCTGATTGAGCGTCATCACATCGGCGGAGGCGAGGTCGGCGGCCAGCACAAGTGTCTCGTCCGAGGCAAAGGCTTCCCGCCCGACCATGGAGATCGACGTCTTGGGGTCGAAGGAGATGAGTTGCAGGCCCGGCCCGGTATATTTGATCAGGTTGTTGATCGCATCGCCCCCGCCCCAGCCGACGATCTTGTCGAAATATTGGGGCCGCAGCAGGATCGATTCCGTCCGCTCGTCGCCGCCGCGCCAATATACGGCGGACATCGACTTCACGATGGGATGCTCCGGGTCGATCGCCGCCATGGTGCGCAGGATCGCGACCGTAGTGAAGGGATCCGACGACGACATCTTGAACAGGTTCACCGCTTTGACCAGCGCGCCATGGGCGATGGACTTGACCGCGACGCCCGGCGAATTGCCCGGCAGCACATGGATGAGGCGCGGGGCAAAGGCGCGCACGAAGCTCTTGCGGCCCGTGAAATCCTGCTTGGGCACCCACTCGTCCAGCGCGCGCGGATCGGGGAAATTCTGTTCCAGTTCCGCCATCAACCGGCGCTTTTCCAGCATATGCGTGGCGTACATCGCCTGATTGGCGACCACTTCGCGCGGCAGGATATGCTGCGCGCACATGCGGTCGATACATTCCTGGAAGATGTCGTTCTTCGGGTCACGGATGCGCTCGCCTGTCTCGACCAGGAAATCGATAATTTCGGCAGTCGGCACGTTGAGGAGCGGCGGCACCTCCGTACGCGGATGCACCGCCGCATTCATGTCGATGATCGGCGTGGTAAAGGTGACGCCAAGGTCGCGCGAGCGATGCGTCTGCTCGCTACCCTCGACCATCCGCCCGCGCAGGAAGAAGGGCGCGGAAATCACAGCCTCCGCTTCCGTTGCGCCCGCCTTGTTCAGTTCGACCACCGAGTTCATGGCACATCTCTCCGTTGTTTTCTGGCCTTCCAGGCATCCGCAGTAACGAAACCCGAACGTATCATTAATCCTCGAACGTGAGTCGCGCAAGCGAAATCGCGTCCCCGGCTCCGCGCCGTGACCGTCATCCCTCGCGATATCGGAAAAGTCAGAGCGGCAGCAGAACCTGCGCGACGGGCGCGAAACTGCGCCGGTGGAGCGGCGTGGCACCATGGGTACGCAGTGCCGCCATATGCTGCGCCGAGCCATAGCCTTTGTTCGATGCCCAGCCATAGTGGGGATAATCGACCGCCGCCGCCTTCATCATCCGGTCGCGCGCTTCCTTGGCGAGGACGGACGCGGCGGAGATGCAGTCGTGGATCGCGTCGCCACCGATCACCGCCGTCGCACGATAAGTCCATTTCGGCAGGCGATTGCCGTCGACCAGCACATGATCGGGCGTGCAGCCATGCGCCCCACACAGCGCCTCCACCGCGCGGGTCATGGCGAGGAAGGTCGCCTGCAGGATGTTGATGCTGTCGATCTCCTCGACGCTCGCCATGCCGATGCCGTAGCGGCAGTGGGCGAGTATCTGCGCCTCCAGTTCGGCGCGGCGTGCGGCGGTCAATTTCTTGCTGTCGTCCAGCCCGGCGATCCCGCGCTCGCACAGGATGACGGCGGCGGCGACCACGGGACCGGCGAGCGGGCCGCGTCCCGCCTCGTCCACGCCTGCGATGAGGCCGTCAGGCAATAGCATCATGCCGCGTTTCCATCGTAACGGGCCGCAAAGGCTGCGGCATCGAAACCCTGCTCGTCACGTGCCGCCAACAGATGGTAGAAGGGGATCATGCCCAGTGCATGACCCATCGGCCCATGCCCGCCGCCCAGCCCCGGCGCCGCCGCCAGAGCTGCCGCGACCAGAGCCTCCGCCCGGTCCACCGCCGTTTCGAGAGACAGTCCCTGCCCCAGTCCTGCCGCGACGCCGCTCGCCAGCGTGCAGCCTGTGCCATGGCTATGGCGGGTCTCGATGCGCCGGTTGCCATAAGTGACGACAGCTTCGGGCATCACCAGCAGATCATGGATCATACCGTCATCATCGGAGCCCGGCGCCATATGCCCCCCCTTGGCCAACACCGTACAGCCGTGACGCTCCAGCAAGGCCCGCGCCGCAGCCTCCATGTCGTCGAGTGTTTCGAGCACGCCGCCCCCGCCCAGCGCCGCCAGTTCCGGCAGGTTGGGCGTGACCAGCGTCGCCAGCCCCATCAGCGCCTCGAACGCTGCAATCGTGCCAGCGTCCGCCAGCACCGATCCGCTGGTCGCGACCATCACCGGGTCGAAAACGATGGGCACACCCTCCAGCCTTGCGAGCCGCTCCACCACGGCCTGCGCCGTCACGGCAGACCCGATCATGCCGATCTTCACGGCATCCACGCCAATGTCGCTGACCACGCTGTCGATCTGCGCGATCACCATCTCCGTCGGCACGACATGCACCGCCTGCACGCCCAGCGTATTCTGTGCGGTGATCGCGGTGATGGCCGTCATCGCGTGGCCGCCCAGCATCGTCACGGCCTTTATGTCCGCCTGAATGCCCGCGCCGCCGCCCGAATCCGAACCAGCGATGATAAGAATACGCGCGACCGTCATCCCTTGTAACGGCGCTCCGTCGAGGCGGGATGGCGTTTCAGCGCGTCTCCGACCCGCGCGGGCCGGTCCATCAGTTCGCCGCCGCAATTGGGACAACGCTCATCGAGATCCTCCGTGCATTCCGCGCAGAATGTGCATTCGAACGAGCAAATGAACGCGCCGCCCGCCTGAGCCGGGAGTTCGACGCCGCAAAGCTCACAATCGGGCCGCATTTCCAGCATTATGCCGCCGCCTTCGCCACGCTGTCGCAGATGCGGTCGACCACGTCGCGCACCTGGTCGGCATCGTCGCCCTCCGCCATCACTCGGATGACAGGCTCCGTGCCCGAAGGCCGGATGACGAGGCGCCCCGACCCGGCCAGTTCCGCCTCCGCCTGCGCGATGACGCGCTGAACCGCGCTATCGTCCAGCGGCTTGCCCCCGGCGAAGCGCACATTCTTGAGCAATTGCGGCACCGGGTCGAAGCGGTGCAGCACCTCGCTGGCCGGCTTGCCCGCACTAACCAGAGCGGCCAGCACCTGCAGCGCGGCAATCGTGCCGTCGCCGGTGGTTGCATAGTCGGACAGGATCATATGCCCCGATTGCTCCCCACCGACATTGAAGCCGCCGCCGCGCATCCGCTCCAGCACATAGCGGTCGCCGACCTGCGTGCGCTCCAGCGTGATGCCCTGCCCGACCAGCAGGCGTTCGAGGCCCAGGTTCGACATGACCGTGGCGACCAGACCGCCGCCCCTGAGCCGCCCGTCCTTGGCCCAGTCGGTCGCGATCAGGCCCATGATCTGATCACCGTCGATGATCTGCCCCTTCTCGTCCACGACGATCAGGCGATCCGCATCCCCGTCCAGCGCGATGCCGATGTCCGCGCCCGACGCGACCACCGTCTCCTGTAACAGAGCTGGCGAGGTGGACCCACAGCCATCGTTGATGTTGATGCCATTGGGCGTGACGCCGATGGCGACCACATCCGCGCCCAGTTCCCAGAAGGTCGACGGCGCGGTCTGATAGGCCGCACCATTGGCGCAATCGACCACGATGCGCAGGCCGTCTAGCCGCAGATGCGACGGGAACGTCGATTTTACCGCATGGATATAACGGCCACGCGCATCCTCCACCCGGCGGGCGCGCCCGATATTCTCCGAAGCCGCCAGAGCGGCATCCGCCTCGATAAAGGCCTCGATCTTCAGCTCATCCTCGTCGGACAGCTTGTAGCCGTCGGGACCGAACAGCTTGATACCATTGTCATAATAGGGGTTGTGGCTGGCGGAGATCATGACGCCGAGGTCAGCGCGCATCGATGCGGCCAGCATGCCCACGGCAGGAGTCGGAATGGGACCGAACTGCACCACGTCCATGCCGACGCTGGTGAAGCCCGCGACCAGTGCATTCTCGATCATGTAACCGGACAGGCGGGTATCCTTGCCGATCACCACGCGGTGCCGGTGGCTGCCGCGCATGAAATGCCGCCCCGCCGCCATGCCGACGCGCATCGCCATTTCCGCCGTCATTGGCGCCTTGTTGGTGCGGCCCCTGATGCCGTCCGTACCGAAAAACCGTCTGCCCATCGTTCGCCCCATATCTGGCAAGAGGCGGTCTATAGCGAAAAGCCCGCCGTCCCCCAAGCCTATCCGGCACGCTCCTGCATCGGATAGGGATCGGCCGTCGGCGGCACCGGATCGACATCCTCGTCGCGGAGCGTATCGAGGTGCATGAGCCGCGTGACGAACGGTGCGATCACCAATATCGCCACGCCAATGCCGATGCCCAGCCAGCCGATATGGCTGTAAACCTCCAAGATGCTGGCCTTCGTCGCCGCGCCGCTGTCCCCGCCGGTCGCCTCTCCGATCTTGCCCGCCACGAAATCGCCGCCTCCGGTGCCGAAGAACCACGCGCCCATGATCAGGCTGGCCATATGCGCGGGCGCGAGCCGAGTCATCGCGGACAGGCCGACCGGCGACAGGCACAGTTCGCCCGCGGTCTGGAACAGGTTGATCAGGAAGATGTAGATGACCGGCGTCGGCACATCGATGCCGTTCGCCTCCGCCCCCCAGACCAAAGTCAGGAAGGACAGGCCGACCAGCAGGATGCCGATGCCGAATTTGGCGGGCGCGGACGGCTCCAGCCGCCGCCGGTTCAACCACACCCACAGGATCGAGAAGATCGGCCCCAGCGTGATGATGAAGAACGGATTGACCGACTGGAACACCGATGCCTTGACATCTATGCCCATCATGTCGCGGTCCACGAAACGGTCGGTGAAGAGGTTCAGCGACCCGCCCGTCTGCTCGTACAGGCCCCAGAATATCGGATTGAGCAGGACGAGGAACAGTATCACGAACAATCGGTCGCGCACATGCGGCTCCAGCCGCGTCACCGCCACCCAAGCGATATAGGCGAGCATCACCGCCCCGGACGCCAGCAACAGCCAGCCGATCGCATCCTGCATCTGGATCAGCGCCCACAACACCCCGATGGACGCAGTGGAGACGATGTACAGCCATGTCTCAAGGCGGAGGCCGCCATGCCGCCGCGCCAGCACCTCCGGCTCCGGCGGCTCACCCCGGCCCAGCAGCTTGCCCCGGCCCATGACGAACACCACGAGGCCCAGCGCCATGCCGATCCCCGCCGCACCGAAGCCATAGCGCCAACCATAAGTCTCCCCCAGCCAGCCCGCGATGATCGAGCCAAGGAACGCGCCCACGTTCACGCCCACGTAGAAGATCGTATAGGCCCCGTCCCGCCGCACGTCGGTCAGGCGGTACATCTGCCCGACCATTACGGAGATATTCGCCTTCAGGAAGCCCGACCCCACCATGATGAAGGACAGCGCCAGCCAGAAGACGTTGATCGCGGGATTATCCTCATGCCCCGCCACGCCGCCCTCGAACGCCATCAGGCAGTGGCCGATGGTCAGCAGGATCGCACCGAACTGTACCGCCTTGCGCTGGCCGAGATAGCGATCGGCGAGGTAACCGCCCAGCATCGGCGTGATGAACACCAGACTGGTGTACGCGCCATAGATCAGGTTCGCCTTGCCGTCGCTGAACAGCCACCATTTCGTCAGGTAGAAGATCAGCAGCGCGCGCATCCCGTAGTAGGAAAACCGCTCCCACATCTCCGCGAAAAAGAGGACGTACAACCCCTTTGGATGGCCCAGGAAAGTACCGGCGGAATCGCCATCGGGAAGGTGCCGTGCGGTCATGTCTGTCCTGTTCGGGAGGGCGACGAAGGGTGGCTGAGACGACCCTAGAACTTTTGTCCGCCCTGTGAAGCGCATTGCCGCGCCTTTCCTGCGGTGTCGGCTGCGGACAGCGCCCCGTAATTTTACACAAAATGCCGATTTTTCATCCTGATAGCTTCCACCGGAATTTCAGAGGACGCGCTTAGAAAAGGGGATGAGGACGCACCCCGTTTCCCCCGACATCAAGGAGTGCGTCCTCACCGAACCGACAGACAAAGGATGGGCGCCATGTTCACACCCGGCTCCAGCGTTCACACCGGACAGTTCTCCGACGACGCCAGCGGCAGCGACAACCACACGCAGAATCCGCATTTCGTTCCGGTGATCCTGCGCGACGAGCGGCGCTCCCATGCGGCGGAGATCGTCGCGGAAATGCGGGCGCATGCCGTGTCGCATCACCGGGCCGACCTTTTCGTGAGCCGCCTGTCCCGCTTCGCGGGCATCGGCCTGTTTGCCCTTTCGCTGGGCGGTGTGGGTTGGACCGTCGCGGACTGGCTGTAACGTTTACGCCGCCGGTGACGGCACGCGGTCGGAGACAACCTGCGCCTCGCCCGTTTCCGTCGCCATCCACACGTCGAGCGTGCGGGACATGTCCGGCGCGACAGCCCAGCGCCAGCGGAGCGAGCCGTCCTGCGACTTGCCCTCCCCGTTCATCGGCGCAGGCTGACGCACGTCAGGCAGTACGACCGGAGCAGCCCCTTTGCCCGGCAGCGGCCCATCGCCGTCCCGCCCCCGTTCCCGCGCCTTGCACTGCGCCACACGGCCACTGATCTCGTCCGAAGGTTCCGATGTGCCATCGCGAGCATCGCGGTTGATCAGCGCCCATTGAAAGCCCGCCTTGGGATCGCGCCGCCACAAAATGCTGTACCAGCCGTGCTTGCCATCGGACTGCGCCCAGTCGCCGGTGCTCACCGCATCGCGCCCGTCACAGGACATGAACACCTGCCGCGTCTGCCAGCGGATCGACACGGGCGGACCATGGCGGCCCTTCGCCCATTTCTGGGCATAGACCGGCCCCGGCGCGAACAGGATGGCATCCTTCGCGCCCATTTTTGCGAGCGCAGCCTCCTCGCCTTTCTCGATCGCCAGCCGTCCCAGCGCCATTTCCGCGGAAATCACGCCGCTGGGGTCCGCATAGCGGCCACCCCCTCCGCCGCCGCGTGGCTGGGCATAGGCCGCCCCCGCCAGCAGCAACAACGCCAGCGGCAGGCAGCGACGCATCAGAGGCCGACCGGCGCCGCTATCCCCGCCCGCGCACAGGCGGCGACGAGCGTATTGCGGAGCAGGACCGCGATCGTCATCGGTCCCACGCCGCCCGGCACCGGAGTAATGGCGCGCACATGGCTCGCCGCCTCTGCCGTCGCCACATCGCCGACGAGGCGCGTCTTGCCCTCCTCTGCGGCGGGCACGCGGTTGATGCCCACGTCGATCACCGTCGCTCCGGGCTTGATCCATTCGCCCTTCACCATCTCCGGGCGGCCCACCGCCGCCACGACAATGTCGGCGCGGTGGACGACGCTGGCCAGATCCTTTGTCCGGCTATGCGCGAGGGTGACGGTGCAATTCTCGTTCAGCAGCAACTGCGCCATCGGCTTCCCGACGATGTTGGAGCGCCCCACGACGACCGCCTCCAGCCCGCTGAGGTCGCCCAGTTCATCCTTGAGCAGCATCAGGCAGCCGAGCGGCGTGCACGGCACCAGCGCCTGCTCGCCCACCGCCAGACGGCCCGCGTTGACGACATGGAAGCCATCGACGTCCTTGGCCGGGTTGATGGTCGCGATTACCGCCTTGTCGTCGATATGGTCGGGCAGCGGCAACTGGACGAGGATGCCGTCGACCAGCGGGTCGCCGTTCAGTTCCTCGACCAGTTCGATCAGTTCCTCCTGAGAGGTTGCGCTGGGGCGACGGAATTCCAGGCTTTCCATGCCGACCGCGACGGTCATCTTACCCTTGTTGCGGACATAGACGGCGCTGGCCGCATCGTCGCCCACCAGCACCACGGCCAGACCGGGCGTGCGTCCCTGACTGGCAAGGAACCCCGCGACGCCCCGCGCCACTTCGGCGCGCAGGCCCTCCGCAAAAGCCTTGCCGTCGATGATCTTGCCGATCGTCATGTGAGCGTCTCCAGTCTTTCCATCTTATCGACGATCGCCGCATCCGCGCGCGCGATCCGCACTCTCTTCAACCGGCTCGTCTCCCCCGCCTCCAGCGAGAGGGACGAGCGGGGCAGGCCGAGCGTTTCGGCCAGTAATTCGATGAGCGCAGCATTGGCGCGCCCCTTGTCCGGCGGCGCGGTCACGGCGGCGCTCAACCAGCACTGCCCTGCCCCATCCGTCCAAAGCCCGCCGATCCTGTCCGACGCGGCGCGGGGGCTGAGGCGCACCGCCACGATCATAGTATCGCCCGAACGCCGGGCGACTGCGCTCACACCAGCGACGCGAACAACGGCGGCAATATCGCCTGCTGCAGGATGATGATGACCAGCAGCACGACCATCGGCGACAGGTCGAGAGCGCCCAGATCAGGCATAACTCGCCGGATCGGCCGGTACAGCGGCTCTGTCATGCGATCCAGAGCATACAGCACGGTGCGCACGAAATCGCTGCTCGTATTGATGATATTGAACGCCACCAGCCAGCTCACAATCGCCTGGATGATGATGATCCATTTCGCCACGTTGAGCAGGATCATCAAAGTCGTGAAAATCGCGTAGGCCATGAAGTCTCCCGAAGGGCGAAGCGTGGCGCCCCTGTAGCCGATAGCACTGCCCGACGACAAGCATCTGCAACGGCTAAAGCGCGACAACCCTCCCACTCAGGGCCGCGGCTTCAGGTCCGCCTGTGACAAATGCCAGCGCAGTTGCTCCGCCGTCGCTCCGTCCACGTCGTTGACCCGGCGCACGACGACCGTTCCGGTGAGGCGTTCGGTGCGGCCATCGCGCAGGACACCCGCCAGCGTTACCGGCACCTCGTAATAGAGCGATCCCGCGCCTCCCTCGACCGTGCCGTCGCCGACGCTGACCGTGATCTGCCGATATTTGCGATAGGGCGCTGCGAAGGCTTCCGCGTCCAGACCGCTATCCTCGCCGCCATGGCCCCATTGCGCCCGCGCCTTTTCCCAATCGCCCGTCTCCAGCGCCCGCGCCCAGTCGAGCAGCACCGCCCGCGCGCCCTTCTCTCCCTTTGCCGCTTCCGGGGTCAGGGCAGTGCGAGCCTCCACAGCAGCGGCGTCGGTCGGCGCAATGGCGATGTTTGCAGGGGCCGTCGACAAGGCCGCGACGGCATTGGCGGCGATCTCTGCCGAGCGCCCTTCCCGCGTCGCCATCACATTGGCGGGCGTCGCGTCATTCTCCGGGTCGCCCGCCTGACGGCAGGCCGCAAGCCAGAGCGGGGCGGCAAGGATGATGGCGAGCGCGCTGCGCAGCGCGGGGGATGCGGGTAAATGGATCACGCGCCACAAACCCCTGGGCGCGGCGCGCGTTCCCCTTTCTTTAACCCAAGCCGATCAGGCGTGGACCAACGTGCCCGCGCCCTGCTTGGTAAAGATTTCCAGCAGCATCACATGCGGCACCCGGCCATCCAGTATGACCGCCGCCTCCACGCCGCCCTGCACCGCATGGACGCACGTCTCCACCTTGGGAATCATGCCGCCCGAAATCGTACCGTCTTCCTGCAACGCCTTGATTCGTGCCTCATCGAGATCGGTGAGCAGGTCGCCGCTCTTGTCGAGCACGCCCGCGACGTCGGTCAGCAGGAAAAAGCGTGTCGCGCCCAGCGCGCCCGCGATCGCGCCCGCCATGGTGTCGGCGTTGATATTATAGGTGTGCCCGTCAAGCCCTGACGCAATCGGCGCGATGACGGGGATGATCCCCTCGGCCGACAGCGAGTTGAGGATGCGGGTATCGACCGCCACCGGATCGCCCACGAAGCCCAAGTCGACGTGACGCTCTATGCCCTGCAACGGGTCCGCCTCACGCTTGCCAGCGACCTTCTCCGCCGTGACCAGCCCTGCGTCCTTGCCGGAAATGCCGACCGCGCGGCCACCCGCCTGCCCGATCCAGCCAACGATTTCCTTGTTGATGGACCCTGCCAGAACCATTTCCGCGATCTGCGCCGTTTCCGCATCGGTGACGCGCAGGCCGCCGACGAAGCGGCTCTCGACGCCCAGCCGCTTGAGCATGGACCCGATCTGCGGGCCGCCCCCGTGGACCACGACCACATTGATGCCGACCATCTTCATGAGGACTACGTCCTCCGCGAAATCGCGCGCCAGTTCCGGGTCGCCCATGGCATGACCGCCATATTTCACCACGAAGGTCTGCCCCGCATAGCGTTGCATATAGGGCAGCGCCTCGGTCAGCGTCTCCGCCTTGGCGAGCAGCGCGGGGTCGGGGGCGTGGCGATTGGTCTTGAACTTGTCGTCTTTCATGGCGGCCCCTTATCGCCTTTTCATGACAGGTGAAAGTGGTGTCCGGCGATCAGTTCGAGACAGTGCTCAGCGCCGCATCACGCAGACCGCGCCAGACGCGCACCGCCTGCACACTCTCCGGCACATCATGCACGCGCAGCATCGCAGCACCTGCCCGTACGCCCTCCAGCGCCAGCGCCAGCGATCCGCCCAGCCGATCTGCTGCCGGGGCCTCGTTGGACAGCGCGCCCACCACCCGCTTGCGGCTCGCCCCCAGCAACAACGGCAGGCCAAGCGACTGGAACGTCGCCAGACGGTTGATCAGCGCCAGACTGTCGCCCAGCGCCTTGCCAAAGCCGATGCCCGGATCGACGATGATCCGGTCCCGCGCGATGCCCGCCGCGACACAGGCCGCGATGCGCGCCTCCAAAAAGGCATAGGTGTCCGCCACGATCTCGCCATAGGGCGCGGCCTGCACATGGGGGTCTTGCCCAGCGGACGGCGAGTGCATCAGGATGACGGGGCAACCCGCCTGCGCCACCACATCCATACTGCGCGGTTCGTGCAACAATGCACTGATATCGTTGACGATATGCGCACCGGCATTCAGCGCCGCCTCCATCACTGCAGCCTTGCGCGTGTCGATGGAGATGATCGCGCCGCTTTTCGCCAATCGCTCGATGACCGGCACGACGCGCGCGATCTCGTCCCCTTCCCATACCGCATCCGCGCCGGGCCGCGTGGACTCGCCGCCCACGTCGACGATCGCCGCGCCCGCCAGCCCCATGGCGAAACCCGCATCCGCCGCCGCTTCGGGATCGGCGATATGCTTGCCGCCATCGGAAAAACTGTCCGGCGTCATGTTGAGGATGCCCATGACCTGCGGCACGTCGAAACGCAGGACGCGCTCACCAAAGCTCATCGGTGGCCGGTGCACGGCAAGGCCCGCCAGTTGCGCTTCGGCGGCTGCGCGTTCGATATCGGGCAGGTGGTTCAGCCAGTCGGGCAGCGCGGCGACTGCGACCTGCTCATGCGGGCCGCCGGGACGCCGCACCTCGATCCCCTGATACCAGAGCAATGTGTTGGCAAGCCGCGCCCATGTCCCGTCGGGCAGGCCGATGGGGGAATCGATGAAATGGATCGGACGAAGAAGGATGGACATGGCAGCGCCCTAACCCCTTGCGCAGCAGCGGTCGAGAGGATGTGGGGGGCTCCCCAATTCAACCGGCCATCAATGCCTCGACCAGCGCCTTCACCTTCTTCTGCCGCCATTGCGGCAAGGGCGCGATCAGCCAATAGCCCAGCGTCGCAGCCTGATCCGCTTCGACGGCCTGCACCCGCCCAGCCTCTATATCGCCTCTGGCCAACAGAGACGGGACGAGCGCGGTGCCCAGCCCGGCCATGGCCGCCTCTATCGCGAGGCCCGCGTCGGGAACACGGATCGCGCCGGTGGCAGCCTGATCGGGAGAGCCGGGCCACAGGATGGCGCTCGACAATGTGGCGTCCGATGCCGCGACACGCACGAAACGCGCCTCGCCCAGCGCCTGCCCCTCATGCCCGCCAGCGCCATCGGCCAGCGCGATGGCGAGGTCGAGGTTCGATTCCGTGAAATCCGGCACGCCTTCCGACGCGATCAGCACGACCGACAGTTCGGGATGCGCAGCCATATAGCCCGCCAGCCGCCCGCTCAGCCATTTCTGGATGAAATCACGCGGCGCGGCGATGGTCAGATGCTGGGACGACTGCCCCACCTGCATCGCCCGCACGGACTCCTCGAACTCCAGAAATCCGGAGCGCAGCGCGGGCAAACCCGCCTCCGCTTCGGGAGTCAGTTCCAGCCCCTTTGGCGTGCGGCGGAACAGCACGACGCCGAGCATATCCTCCAGCGCGCGGATTTGCTGCCCCACCGCAGCAGGCGTCACGGCCAGTTCGTCGGCAGCGCGCGTGAAGGAAAGGTGCCGGGCCGCCGCGTCGAACACGCGCAGGCCATTGAGCGGCAAATGGGTGCGCTTCATCCTGAAACGGCCGCCGCGATCAATCCAAAACGGGGTATCGCCACATCGAACAACCCGCCGTCGCTCCCCAGCATCTGGAAACTCCCCACCATGCCGCCCGTCGGCGTCGCCAGCGGGCAACCGGATACATAGTCATAGGAGGCTCCCGGCTGGATCACCGGCTGCGCGCCGACCACGCCCTCGCCCTCGACCGTGTGCACGGACCCGCGCCCGTCGGTGATATGCCACCGGCGGGTCAGGAGTTGCACCGGCTTATCCTGCGCATTCTCGATACGGATATGATAGGCCCAGAACCAGCGTCCCCGCTCCGGCTCCGACTGATCGGCAAGGAACGCCACGGACACACGGACCGTGATGTCCCTTGTCGTCTGCGCATAGGGGAACAAAGCTATCATGGTGTCCGGTTCTGTTGGCGTCCGATCCGGCGTGGCACCGAACCGGACGAGATTCCCCTAAAGCCCGACCTTCGTCAATGCCTGATCCAGATCGGCAATGATGTCGTCGGGGTCTTCCAGGCCCACGTTGATGCGCAACATGCCCTCTTCGACGCCCATGTCGGCGCGGGTTTCCGGCCCGACACCGTGATGGGTGGTGGAGGCGGGATGCGTGACCAGCGTGCGACTGTCCCCGATATTGTTGGAAATATCCGCCAGTTCCAGCGCGTTGAGCAGCGCCATGGCCTGTTCCCGCCCACCGTCGAGGATGAAGGAGAAGATCGGACCAAAGGCCTTCATCTGCTTCGCCGCCAGTTCATGCTGCGGATGGCTCGGCAGGCCGGGGTGCAGGATACGCGGCACGCGGCCTTCCACGAACGCACCGACCTTCAGCGCATTCTCCGACTGCTTCATCGCGCGCAGTTCGAGCGTCTCCAGACCCTTGAGCACCACCCACGCATTGAACGGCGCGCAATTGGGGCCGGTGTTGCGCTGGAACGGCAATAGCACCTCGTCCATCCATTGCTGCGAAGCGCAGACGGCACCCGCCAGCACGCGGCCCTGTCCGTCCATCAGCTTGGTCGCGCTATAGGCCACCACGTCCGCGCCGAAATCCATCGGGCGCTGCAGGGCGGAGGTCGCAAAGGCGTTGTCCACCACCGTCGTAATGCCATGCGCTCGCGCCAGTCCGCAGACATAGGCCATGTCCACGATGTCCATCGTCGGATTGGCGGGCGTCTCGAAGAAGAAAACCTTAGTATTCGGGCGGATCGCCGCTTCCCATGCCGCATTGTCGCGGGCGTCGATGGTCGTCGTCTCTATGCCCCATTTCGGCAGGAGATTGTCGGTCAGCCAGCGGCAGGAACCGAACGCCGCCTTCGCCGCCACGACATGATCGCCGGTCTTGAGCTGGCAGAGCAATGCCGTCGTCATCGCGGCCATGCCCGTCGCCTGCGCGCGGCATGCCTCGGCGCCTTCCAGCAGCGCGATGCGCTCCTCCAGCATCTGCACCGTCGGGTTCTGCAGGCGGGAATAGGTCATGCCCTCCTGCTCGCCCGCGAACCGCGCCGCGACCGTCTCCGCCGTGTCATAGGTATAGCCGGAAGTCAGGAAGAGAGCCTCCGACGTCTCGCCATGCTCGCTGCGCCAGGTGCCGCCACGGATCGCCTGCGTCGCGGGACGCCATTTGCTCGTGATCGAGCGGTCCTGACCGGTGTTGTTCTTCATCTGTCGTTCCTCAGTTCAACGCCGCCAGAACCGCCTCGCCCATCTGGCTGGTGGTCATGGTTCCACCAATATCGCCGGATCGCGCACCGTTCGCCAGCGCCTTTGCCACCGCCGCTTCGACCCGGTCCGCCTCTGCGCCGAGGCCGAGCGAAAAGCGCAGCATCATCGCGACCGACAGGATCATCGCCAGCGGATTGGCCTTGCCCTGACCCGCAATATCGGGCGCAGAGCCATGGATCGGCTCATACAGCCCCTTGTTGTCCGCATCGAGCGACGCGGAGGCGAGCAGGCCGATGGACCCCACGCACTGGCTGGCGAGATCGGACAAGATGTCGCCAAACAAATTGCCCGTGACGATCACGTCGAACTGACCGGGGTTCTTCACCAACTGCATGGCGGCATTGTCGACATACATGTGGCTGAGCTCGACGTCGGGATAGTCCTTCGACACCTCGATCACCACGTCGCGCCACAGTTGCGACGTCTCCAGCACGTTCGCCTTGTCCACGGAGCACAGCTTTTTGCCCCGTGCGCGCGCTGCCTGAAAACCACTGTGCGCGATACGGCGCACCTCGGCCTCGTTATAGGACATGATGTCATAGCCTTCGCGCAAGCCATCGGCGGTGGTGCGGTGGCCCTTCTCGCCGAAATAGACGTCGCCATTGAGTTCGCGCACGATCAGCACGTCGATCTCCTGCGCGATGTCCGAACGCAGGGTGGAGGCGTCGGCCAGCTCTGCGAACAGCTTGGCGGGGCGCAGATTGGAGAACAGGGTCAGTTCCTTGCGCAGGCCCAGGATCGCCTGTTCGGGGCGCAGGTGACGCTCCAGCGCGTCGCAATCGGGATCGCCCACAGCACCGAACAGAATCGCATCGGCGCGCTTGGCAAGGTCCAGCGTCGCGGGCGGCAGCGGGTGGCCCGCGCTCTTATACGCCGCACCGCCAACCGGAGCCTCCTCGAACGTCAGGTCGGGAATCGCCAGCACGTCGAGCACGCGGCGCGCCTCCACCATGATTTCGGGGCCGATTCCGTCTCCGGCAAGCACTGCAACCAGCATGGTCTTCGCTCTCGATAGTCTAGTGTTCAAAAGGATGGGCGACGCATATGGCCGCGCCGCCGCTCACGCAATGGCCCTTTTCAGCCTTTCGACCAGCCGGTCGCGCGCCGCGAGCACATCCACGCGCCGTTCACCCAGCAGGTCGCGGCGCAGAAAATGGCCGGTCAGCGCCAGCCCATCCACGATATCGGGCCACCCCGCCTCTCCGCCTTCCAGCAGAAACGGCGGCAACGGCAGCAACCGCGCCTCATAGCCGACCGCGCCTGCCCGGCTCACCGCGCGCCCGGATTTGGGGCTGACATAGGCCAGATCATTGCTCGTCTCCGCCACGGCGCACGCGCTGAGGTCGAGGCTGAACCCCAGTTCTGACAGCAGCAGCAGTTCATACTGAACCAGCGCCGCCGCCCATCCGCGCGCGGCAGGCGCGGCCTCGATAGCGTCGAGGACGGCGGACAGGGCGCTATGCAACGCCGGATAGGGATATTCCTCCGGCAACGTCGCCGCGGTCAGCGCACAGGTCCAGTCTATGGCCGCCGCGGGCAAAGGCTCGGACAGCAAGGGCGCACGGCTGTGCACCAGTTCGACGGTCATGCTCGCCAGTTGCCCCTCTGTCCGCGCCCGCAGGTCCGCCGCCACCACATTGCCGGGGATGAGGATCGGTCGCATCCGACTCGACCGCCCGCCGCGAATATAGCCCGCCACCAATCCCGCCTCCGGAGTGGAAAGGCGCGCGATCGTGCCATGCTCGCCATGATGGCGAATGGCGCAAACGATAGCGGTGGTGGAGAATTGAGACACGGCCCGCTCTACCGCAAGCCCGTCTCGCGACCAAGGCTGCGCTAAACCGTGCGCGCCTTTATCCGGCGGACATGAGCGATCTGCCCCTGCAGGATGTCGAGCGCGTCCTGCTCCTCCTTCGCCAGCCCCTCCATCTTGACGTGCTTGAGCAGCACTTCCAGCGCGTCACCGATACGGCCAAGCTGCCGACCATAGCTGCCCACCTCGTCCAGCACGGCCTGCTCGACTTCGGGCCGCGGTGTCGCACCCAGGTCGATATTGACGAGGCCGAATTTCGCCCCGTTCAGGTTGAATGTCCACGGATTGATCGCCTGCCACAACTGGTCAGGCGCGAGCGAAAACTGCATCGACTTCATCGGGGAGCCTCCATCGCAACTGCGAAGAGACTATAGGAATTTCCTGAGTTTAGCCGTGAAAATAATCATAGACGGTTTGCGCCACCGCGCGCGACACCCCCGGCGCGCGGGTGAGGTCGTCGAGGCTGGCGTTCTTCACCGCCTTGGCCGTGCCGAAGTGCATCAGCAGCGCGCGCTTGCGTGCCGGCCCGATGCCCGGCACCTCATCCAGCGAACTGACCGTGATCGCCTTGCTCCGCTTCTGCCGATGCGCGCCGATGGCAAAGCGATGCGCCTCGTCGCGTAGCCGCTGCATGTAGAACAGCACGGGATGATTGACCGGCAGGGTGATCTCCCGCCCGTCGAGCAGGTGGAAGACCTCGCGTCCCTCACGCCCATGATGCGGTCCCTTCGCGATGCCGATCATGCACACATCCTCGATGCCGAGGTTTTCCAGCACGGCCCGCGCGGCATTGAGTTGCCCCCGCCCGCCATCGACCAGCACCAGATCGGGCCATTCGCCGCTGTCGCGATCGGGGTCTTCGTCCTGCGCCCGTGCAAAGCGCCGCTCGAACACCTCCCGCATCATCGCGAAATCATCGTTCGTGTCGGCCTGCTTGATGTTGAACTTGCGATAGGCGTTCTTGCGGAACCCTTCCGGCCCTGCGACCACCATGGCGCCCAGCGCGTGCGATCCCTGTATGTGGCTGTTGTCATAGATCTCGATGCGATCCGGCACGCCGTCGAGCGCGAACAGGTCCGCCATTTCGTTCAGGATCTTGCCCTGCGTCGAACTTTCCGCCTGCCGCCGTTCAAGCGATTCGACCGCATTGCGCTCCGCCTGCCGGATCAGCTTCATCCGGTCACCTCGCTGCGGCACCTCGATACGGACCTTGCGCCCCAGTTTTTCGGTGAGCGCGAGGGACAGCAGGTGACATTCCGCAGGCTGGCGGTCGCACAGGATCAGCGGCGCAGGCGGCACTTCCTCGTAAAATTGCGCTAGGAAACTCTCCAGCACCTCCTCCTCGCTCACCTCATTGGTGTGCACGGGGAAGAAGCTGCGATGGCCCCAGTTCTGGCCCCCACGAATGAAAAAAGCCTGGATGCACACGCCGCCGTCCTTCGCGGCCAGCGCATAGATGTCGGCATCGCCCAACCCTTCGGCATTGACCGCCTGACTGCCCTGAATGAAGGTCAGCGCCTTCAGCCGGTCGCGATAAATCGCCGCCATCTCGAAATCCATGGCCTCTGCCGCGGCCTGCATCGCTGCGCCCAGTTTCGTCTGGACCTTGGTCGATTTGCCGCCAAGGAAATCCTGTGCATCGCCGACCAGTTCGGCATAATCCTCCGCACCGATGCGGTCCACGCAGGGCGCCGAACACCGCTTGATCTGGTACAGCAGACAGGGGCGCGAACGGTTGGCGAAGAAGCTGTCGCTACAACTGCGCAACAGGAACAGTTTCTGCAGCGCGTTGATCGTGCGTGTCACGGAGCCAGCGCTGGCGAAGGGACCATAATAGCGCCCCTTCATCTTCTGCGCGCCGCGATGCTTCTGGATACGCGGAAAGGCGTGATCCTCGCGCAGCAGGATGAAAGGAAAGCTTTTATCGTCGCGCAGCAGGACATTATAGGCGGGCCGGAACCGTTTGATCAGCTGCGCCTCCAGCAGCAGCGCCTCCGCCTCGCTGTCGGTCGTGACGATGGTCATGGAGCGCGTCTGCGACACCATGCGCCGGAGCCGCGTGGGCAACCGGTCGACCTGCGTATAATTGGTGACGCGGTTCTTGAGCGCCCGCGCCTTGCCCACATACAGCACGTCGCCGCGTGCATCCTGCATCCGATAAACGCCGGGCCGCGTCGGCAGCGTCTTTATCGTCTCCCGTATCGCCGCAATCCCCGCCTCCAGATCGGGCACGCCGACGCCGCGCACGGCATAGGTCGCCTTATCCTCGTTGAACCGATCGGGAGAGCTGCGTTCTGACATGGGGTCTATTTAGGGCGGATGACGTGAAACAAAAGGCGGTTGTTCATTGTCGCGCGTCCCACCCCTCGCAACCCGGAACGCAGAAAAGGCCGGGGCGGACGAACCGACCCGGCCTTTTCTGTTCCCGATGAACAGGATTTAGTGGGTCGAACCGACCTGCTTGATTGCCTTGTCAACCATCGCCGCGTCCGTGGCCGCGGTGTGGTTCTGGGCGATCAGCGTCGCGGCGGCCACGGTGGCTGCCTTGACGGTGCGGGCGCGGATGTCGGCCACGGCGGCGCGCTCGACCGCTGCGATCTTGTCCTCGGCCATCTTCTGACGACGGGCGACCAGTTCCGCGGCCTGAACCTTGGCATCCTCGATCGCCTGTGCAGCCTCTGCAGCGGCATGCGTGCGCAGTGCCTCGGCGTCCTTGGCGGCTGCGGCGATTTTGGCCTGATATTCTGCCTTGAGCGCCTCGGCCTCCTTGCGGAGGTTGCCGGCCTCGTCGAGCTGCTTGCGGATGTCCGCAATGCGCTGGTCCAGGATAGCTGCGATGACCGCCGGAACCTTCTTCCACACCAATATGGCGATGAAGACCAGCATGGCGAGGCTGACCCAGCCGGTGGCGTCGAGGCCGACCGCCGTGGGATCAGGCTCATGCCCGCCTGCGGGACCGCCATGGGCCTCGGTCATCGCGTGACCTTCGGCACCGTTCAGCGTCTGCGCATGCGCCGCATGATCGAGATTATATTCGACAGCCGCATCGTCCGCGACCGCTATGTTGCCCGCGCTGTGAGTTGCGTCAGCCATTGGCCAGTGCCGCCTTTGCTGCTTCGGTGGCCGCCTGCGGCGACACCTGGGTATCCGCCACGCGGAGCACCATCTCCGCCGCTGCATCCGCAGCGACAGCCTCGACCTGCGTCAAAGCACCCGAACGGGCGGTTTCGACGGCAGCCTCCGCAGCCGCAACCTTGGCGGCGATGGCGGCGTCCGCCTCGCGAAGCTGACCCTCTGTGGCGAGAGCAGCCTTGGCCTTGGCTTCGGCCATGACAGCCTGCGCGTCGGCGCGGCTGGCATTTTCCTTGGCCCGCCATTCCTCTTCCAGTTCGTCCGCCTTGGCGAAGCTCGCCTTTGCGGTGGCCAGATCGTCGGCGATCTTCGAATCCCGTGCGTCAACCGTCGCCTGGACCTTCGGAACCATACCACGACCGACAACGAAAAAGACGAAGCCGAAGGTGAGCAGCAGCCAGAAGATCTGGGACGAATAGGTTTCGGCGATTTGCGCTATCTGAGGCATATCGTTTGTCCGAAATGGGCGGCGGGCGTCAAAGACAACCCGCCGCGATCATCGTCTTTTAGTCTTAGGCCACGAAGACCAGGATCATGGCGATGACGAACGCCAGCAGACCCAGAAGCTCAGCAGCAGCGAAGCCGATGAACAGACGGCCCTGCTGACCGTCGGCGGCGCCGGGGTTACGCAGCGCGCCTTCGAGGAAAGCGGCGAACACATTGCCCACACCGAGAGCGGCAATGCCTGCACCGATTGCGGCCAGACCAGCGCCCAGTACCTTTGCGGCTTCTGCGTCCATGTTGATAACTCCTTTTTCTAGAACGGTTTTACGTTTGATTGATGACTTAGTGAAGGTTTTCGGCGTCGTTGATGTAGACCGAGGTCAACAGCGCGAACACATAGGCCTGGATGACGGCGACCAGCATTTCGAGGGCGCTGATACCGATCATCAGGATGAAGCTGGCGGAACCGACCGTCAGGCCCATCAACGGGCTGGCGTTGCTGCTGTTGATGACGAAACCCGCCAGCACTTTCAGCAGGATGTGCCCGGCGGTCATCGCGACGAACAGTCGCAGGCCGAGGCTGAACGGACGCACCATGAAGGAGATGATCTCGATCGGGAAGATGAACGGGATCATCGGGAGAGGCGTCCCGTGCGGCACGAACAGCGAGAAGAAGTGGAAGCCATGCTTCCAGAAACCGACGACCAGCACGATACCGAAGCTCAGGATCGCAAGGACGCCCGTCGCGGTGAAATGGCTGGTGAAGGTGAAGGGGTGCAGGCCGATCAGACCGAGGGGCAGCAGGCCCAGGAAGTTCGCCAACAGGATGAACATGAACAGCGAGAAGACATAGGGAATGTACTTCTTGCCGCCCTCACCCACATTGGCGAGCAGGAGGTTGTTGATGAAGCCGGTGAAATATTCCACCGCCACCTGCCAACGCCCCGGAACCAACTCGCGCTTCATGCCGCCGACCACGAAGATCCACAGGACCACGGCCGCCGCGACCATATAGAGCGCGCTGTTGGTGAAGGCGATGTTGAAGCCGCCAAGTGCCAGATGATCGGTGCCGAACAGCGGCTCGATCGCAAACTGGTGCATCGGGTCGATTTTGCCTGCCACGTTCACCCCTGAGTACTATAACAAAAGCGCCCTTTCACCGATCAGGACGCTTTGTCGAAATCCGAATGATATTCCTGAAGCCGACAACGAAGCCCATGAAGAGCATCGACAGCAGGATCCAGGGCGATGTGCCGAACAGACGGTCCAAGACCCATCCGATCAACGCACCACCGACAGGAGCCCCCACCAGTTCAGCCAAAACACGATTCCCCAGACGATAGCTATCGTCTGCAACGGGCGCCCCTGTTTTGCCTGTCCTGGCCGTTTCGGCCTGTTCCGCTCGGGCGAGCCGCTCTTGCAGCGACACGATCCGCGCATCTTCTCCGACAGGGTCCTGTCCGGGTTCGGTTTCGCCCATGAATAAAGCTTCCTCTCTGCCATCCGTTCTACCGGCGGCGAACAAGCTCAAAGTCATGAAACGGCGAGGCCGCACCCGTCAAGGCGCGGCCCGTTTAGAAAGGGTGCCCGGCTAAGTCAACCCGCCCGGCATCCCCATCATTAAAGACGTTTAGTTTGCCGTCGCGCAATAATCGGGCAGTGCTATCGCCCCTGCACCCTTGGTCTGCCATGGCCCGCTTGCAATGCGATAGGCCTGTCCCTGCTTCACGCGCCCCGCCAGCGTCTGGCAACCCGTGGCGGCGGCCATGTCCGACACTGTCACGCCACGCTTGGCGGCGAGGTCGGTATAGGCGGCGCGTCGCTTGATATTGATCGCCTCCACGCCGGACCGGACGTCCGCCGACACGCTGCCGTTGACGCCGAGATAGCCGTCGGACTGCTCGCCCACCGACCCGTCCGCTATGGCCGCGCTGACGGCGGGCGTCTGAGCCGAAGCGCGCGAGGAGACCACGCCGCCAGCGATGAGGACGACGCCGACGGCCAGCGCCGCGCCGAGGAATATCTTGCCCTTGGTCATTGTGGAAACAGCTCCGGGTTGTTCTGGATGAGGTCTTTCGCGTCCTGTTGCAGGCGCACGACCACCTCCTGCTGAACCTTTACGTTGAGGTTGATCTCGATCGGCTTGTCGGGCGCTTTCACCTGAATGCAGCCGCCCAGCATGCACGCCGCCACTCCGCCGAAAATCAGCGGTGCGCGGCGTAAAGCGAAGAAAGTCGAAAGCGTCATTCACCCTCCCTGGATGCGCCGTTGTCGCTTTCGGGGGGCTGAACGGCAAGCTTGTTTTCGAGAACGGTCTGATATTGCGGGCCAAGGCTGCCGCGCACCAGTGCCGACGGGTCCACAAAGGACTGATAGGTGTTGAGCAGGCCGCGAAAGGGCGCCTCGATTCGCACGTTGAAGATGAACGGTATGCCGAGGAAACTGCGCAGGATTGCGGACCGCTGCGACTCTTCCGATCCCTGGTTCACGCCATTGATCGCGATGCGTGTCACGAACTCCCCGTCCACCGCCCCGTCGAGCAGGATCGTCAGGCATTTGTAGCGCAGCCGCTTGAGCGCATCGAAGGCCAGCTTGCCATAGGTGCCGAGGTCTGCGTTGGAGACGTCCCCGACATAGGACAGCGTACCAGCCTGCCGCATCGGATCGCAGGGCACGGTGAGGTTCTGCGCATTTTCCACGACCAGCGGCGGCATACCCTCCTGCCGCGCCACCAATATCCCCCCGGCGATGCGTCCGCCGCTCGCATCGAAGACCATCGGCAACAGACCATCGAACGTACCGGTGCTCGAAATATTCTTCAGTTCCATCGTGTTGATGAAGGCACCGGCGTCGAGACCGGTCACGCGGAAGATCAGGTTGCGCGCGCCCTTTGCATCGAAATCCATCGTGCTGGGCAGCAGGGTCAGACGTCCGCCCGCAAAGGGCCATTCGCCATCCTCCACTCGCGCACGATTACCGCTCAAGAGCTGGAACCGCACCCGCCCGTCCGTGACCGCCACGCCCGGATTGATCGACTTGATCTTCGCGACCTGTCCGGGCGCCGTCTCCATGGCGAGCAGGTCGGTGAAATTTACGGTGGTCGACAATCCCTCCACCGGGCCGAATGCCGCCGCCAGATTCATGCCTTCGGTGGAGAATCTGCCCGTGCTGGTCACGCGGTCGCCGGTCCAGTGGATCGCCCCCTCTCCCGTCACCGCGCCCTTGACGTTCGCGACGACGCCCAGCGCCATCGGGGTGAGGTCGTCGGGCTGCAAGCCCTCCCCGAAACGCAGCTTTTCCAGCGTGAACCGGGCATCCCCCGCACCGGATGAGAGGTCATGCGCAATCTCGATCCGTGCGAAGGGCAGCCCGCGTGTGGGATGCTGCAACCGGCCATCTGCCGAAATCCGGCCATTAACGAGGCTAAGCCGCGCATCCTTCGTCACCACCGGACTGAATCGCGCGGCCGCCGCCACGTCGGACACCCGCAGTGCGCCATCCACATCCAGACGCCCTCCGGCGAATCGCCAGCGGCCCGCCATCTCCGTCAGGTCGAGCGGAACAGTACCGATCCGGCCGTGCCCACCGCCGAATCGACCGGCAACACCTGCTGTATCCATCGTCCCGTCGAGCATAGCCGCGCCTAGTATGACAGGCGCATCCTCCTTGCCCATGCGCGCCTCTACACCCGCACCCCGGAAACCCTTGCGGGAGAGGGCAAAGGCGACATCCGCCGCGCGAAGGCTCAGCGGCGTCGAACCGATCCGTCCGGCCAGCGCCACGGCCCGGACATGGGCACCGCCCGTCATCCTGCCTCCCGCCATGCGCAGCATCGCTCCACCCTCTTCCGGGCACAGGGTCAACACGGCGGGATCGAGGGCCAGCGTCGAAATGCGCAGCGCCTGCCAGCGCAGCGGCACACAATTTGCGTTGAGGGCGAGCGCCCCGTCCCTGCCCAGACCTCCGGCCAGAGGGAGCGTCAGCCCCTTCACACCGCCATCGGCCAGCGGGCCGTCGAGGGTCGCGACCGTCGCGAACCGGCTCGTCCCATCGGGGGCCGCGCTGAACCGGACCGGCATCAGCGCCAGCCGGGCATTGGCGGCGGCATAGGGTTTCAGGTCCAGCGTACCCGACAGCCCGCCCCTCGGCCCCTGTACCAGCGACAAAGCGCCCTCGGGCAGACCGCCGCCGCCTATCGTCATGCCGCCCGCCAGCGCCCATCGGCGGTCGGGCCAGCCCATCGACGCCCGCCCTCCTGCCGACAGGTCGATCCGCGCGCCGCTGGTCGCCGCGAAGTGCAGGTCGGACAGGCTCGCCGTACCGCTCGGCCCAGCCATCTGCACGGCAAGGCGGGTCGACAAGCGATTATGGCTTCCCGCATCGCGAACCGCCCTGCTCAGCCTGGCGACCAATGGTGCAAAGGGCGTCCCCGCCACGGACGATGCCGCGCCCGCGAGAGGATCGCGCCCCCGCGCGGCCATATCGCGGAATGACAGGACGCCATCCGCAGCCAGCTTGACCGGCCTTCCCTTCGGCATCGCGCCCTGAAAACGGAACGACAGGTCGGAAGCCCCAGCCAGCGCAGGCGCAGCGGAGAGGCTGCTTCCACCAATACGGCCACTGCCGTCGAAATGCGCTTTGTCGGCGCTCAGTTTCAGCGTGCCGTTGACGCCGCCCAGCGTCGCCCCCGATGCACGCAGCGCCGTGGCGGACAGCTTCGTCTCGCCATCGACACGGGAAAATTGCACATCGATTCGCGCATCCACGTCGAGACGCGGCGCAGCCAGCGCGATGCCGCGATCCGGGCAGCCTATGGTCGCTGCGGTCAATGGCCCCCTCAGGCGCGGCGAGCCCTTACGCAGCGAAATGACGAAATTTGCCAGCACGCGCCCCGCAGCGCAGCCTTCGATTCTTGCGGACGGCATAGCCGCCGCCACTCGTCCGGCGAAATTGTCGGGCAAATTGCCTTTGCCGGACAGGTCGATACCGACAGGCCCGTAATCCGTCTGGAAAGACCCGCGCGTATCGGAAAGGGCCAGACGGATATTGGGCAGCACCGTCTCCGCCGTGCCCCCCTCGCCCATGAAGCGGTCGAGGTCGCCGAGCGACAATTGCCCACCGAATAACGATCCACGCAGCCGCACGCCGTCCGCGCGAACCGCCGCCACGCGCGGCGTCACGCCCGTAAAGCCGATATCCACTTCTACCCAGCGGGCGATCAGGTCGGGATTGCGGGGATCGCCAAGGACGATATTCTCGATACGCTGCGTGCGCGGTCCGATGGAGGCCACGGTATAGCTCGCACGGACATTACGCGCCGCCAGTTCCCGCGCGATCAGATTCTCTGCAATCGGCGCGCGCATGATCCACAGTCCGCCCAGCGCCAGCGCACCGATGCCCGCCGCCGCCAGCAACGGGGCACGTCGCGACTGCAACCGCTTTTCCTGACCTCTTATTTCGTCGCTGTCCGTCACGTCGTTCAAACCGGCCCGCACCCTTGTCATTCCGAGAGGACAACGACCGACTCGGCCATTCTATCCCTTTGCCATCTGCCAGCCGGTAGCGTCGTACCGTTTCGGCCGCGAAAGCGCATTTCATGCCATGGCTTCCTGCGGTATGCGCTGGATGATGAGCGATACAGGGGACAACAGCAAGGCCGTCCGTGCCACCGGAGAAGATGCGGCATCGGCAAAGGAGTCGTCCGCCCATTCAGGCCACCGCGCCCGCCTGCGCCAGCGGCTGGCCGAAGGCGGTCCCGATGCGCTGATGGATCATGAGATACTGGAATATCTGCTCGCCCTCGCCATTCCCCGGCGGGATACGAAACCGCTGGCCAAGCAGCTCATCGCTCGTTTCGGCTCACTGGGCGGCGTACTCACGGCCAACTGGCGCGCGCTCTCCAATGTTGGCGGCATGGGCGACACGAGCGTCGCCGCGATCAAGATCGTGCAGGCCGCGACGCTGCGCATGCTGAAACAGGAGGTGGAGGCCCGGCCGATCCTGTCCAGTTGGCAGGCGTTGCTCGATTATCTTCAGGCGGACATGGCCTATCTGGGTGTCGAGCGGGTACGAGTGCTGCACCTCAATAGCCGCAACATATTGATCGAGGACGATCATATGGGCGACGGGTCCATCGATTCGGCGGCGATCTATGTCCGGGAAGTGATCAAGCGCGCGGTCGAACTTTCGTCCGCCAGCCTCATCCTCGTCCACAACCATCCCAGTGGCGCACCCGATCCCAGCAAACAGGACATTACAATCACTCGCGACATCGTGCAGGCCGCCCGCCCATTGGGCATCAGCGTGCTGGATCACATCATCGTCGGCAAGGGCGCGCATAAGAGCCTGCGCTCGCTGGGCCTACTCTAGATATAAGAAACCGGACGACGTTAAGGGCGCCGTCCGGTCGATTGGCCTGAAAGGGTCAGGACTTAGCCGCCGAGGAAGGTCGTCAGATCCTGCTTGGTGACGACACCATCCTTGTCGCGATCCGCCGAGGCGAGCGCGGCAGCCGCATATTGGGAGACGGCAGCGGGATCTGCGGGCTTGCCATGCGCGGCCATTTCCTGCGCCTTCAGGTCGGAAATCCACTGCTTGAACTCCGCTTCGGACAGCTTGCCATCCTTGTCGGCGTCATATTTGGGGAAACCGGCCTCCACCACGGCTGCGACCTGAGCGTTCGCCGTCGCTGCCGGAGCAGCCTGCGCGGTTGTCGCAGCAGGGTCAGCCGCCGTGGCCGGTGCGGCACTATCCACCGGTGCAGCAGACGGTGCGGCCTGCGGTGCCTGTGCATAGGCGGTCGAAGCGGCAAGGGCGGCAATCGAGATGGCGGTAAATTTCAGCATGGCATATCCTCTTTGCAGTGATCGTCGCGAGCCTCCTGCGTCGGCTGGCTCACGAACCATTTGATTACGGACTATAAATGCGCCGCCATGGCCGAGGGTTTCCGCGTTTATCGGTGCGCTGCAACGGCTCGTCGCGCCACCGCCGCACCTCACGCCAAAGCTGCGCCTGCACTGCGACGAAGCGATTTTCCACTCGCCGCTGTGCGTCCCGCTCTGGAAATGATGGCAAAACTCGCTAAAGGCAGCGCCAAATCCCACTCGCTATAGAACAGGAGCCACAACGATGGTCCCCCGCTACGCCCGCCCAGAGATGACCGCGATCTGGGAACCGGAAAACCGCTTCCGCATCTGGTTCGAGATTGAGGCTCACGCCACCGACAAGCTCGCCGACCTCGGCGTCGTGCCCAAGTCCGCCGCCGAAGCGCTGTGGAAATGGTGGGCGACCAACCCTGCCATCGACGTGGCCGCGATCGACGCGATCGAGGCCGTGACGAAGCATGACGTCATCGCGTTCCTGACCTGGGTCGCGGAACAGGTGGGTGACGAGGCCCGCTTCATGCACCAGGGCATGACCAGCTCCGACGTGCTCGACACCTGCCTCGCCGTGCAACTGGCGCAGGCGAGCGACATCCTCCTCGCCGACCTCGACAAGCTGCTCGAAGCGATCAAGCGCCGGGCCTATGAGCACAAGCTGACGCCGACCATCGGTCGCAGCCACGGCATCCACGCCGAACCCGTCACCTTCGGCCTCAAGCTGGCCGAAGCCTATGCCGAGTTCACCCGCGCGAAAAAGCGCCTGCTCGCCGCGCGCGAGGAAATCGCGACCTGCGCCATTTCGGGCGCCGTTGGCACCTTCGCCAACATCAACCCGCTGGTGGAAGAGCATGTCGCCGCCAAGCTGGGCCTTGCCATCGAACCGGTGTCGACGCAGGTCATCCCGCGCGACCGCCATGCGATGTTCTTTGCTACGCTGGGCGTGATCGCCTCGTCCATCGAGCGTCTCGCCGTCGAGGTTCGCCATCTCCAGCGCACGGAGGTTCTGGAAGCGGAGGAGTATTTCTCCCCCGGCCAGAAGGGTTCGTCGGCCATGCCGCACAAGCGCAACCCCGTGCTGACCGAGAACCTCACCGGCCTCGCCCGCGTGGTTCGCGCCGCCGCCGTGCCCGCGATGGAGAATGTCGCGCTGTGGCATGAACGCGACATCAGCCACTCGTCGGTGGAGCGTTTCTTTGGTCCCGACGCGACCATCACGCTCGACTTCGCGCTGGGCCGCCTGACCGGCGTGATCGACAAGCTGCTGATCTACCCGGAGCGGATGCTCAAGAACCTCAACCGCATGGGCGGCCTCGTCCATTCGCAGCGTGTCCTGCTGGCGCTGACGCAGGCGGGCATGAGCCGTGAGGACAGCTATAAGGTCGTGCAGCGCAACGCGATGAAGGTGTGGGAGTCCGACGGCACCCTGTCCCTCCTCGACCTGCTCAAGGCCGACCCCGAAGTCTCCGCGCACATCGGTGGGCAGGAACTGGAGGAGAAATTCGACCTCGACTATCACCTCGCCCATGTCGAGACGATCTTCACGCGCGTATTCGGCGCCTGACGCCCCTCGCTGTCGCAGGTTCATTGACGAGATATTGCAAGGGGTCGGCGCTTCGTGCGCCGGCCCCTTTTGCTCGGTACGGCGATGCTAGGCAACGGCTCACCGACCGGCTATGCTCCGCCGAAACGCAAAAGGTCCGACAACATCATGCAGTTTCTGAAGACCGCATCCTGGGTCATATTGGCCGTCGCCATCGCGCTGTTTTCCAAGGCGAACTGGGATATTCAACCCAGCTATTCGGGGCGCGTTCCCATTAAATTGTGGGACGACTGGATATTGCTGATCCGCCTGCCGGTGCTGATCGTATCGGCGTTCCTGCTCGGCCTGCTGCCCATGTGGATATTCGCGCGCGTGTCGCGCTGGAGCATCCGCCGCCGCCTTCAGAACGCGGAGCAGGCGCTGGCCGCCAGCACCACGCCACCCGCTCCCGCGCCCGTTATCTCGACAGAACCCATCACCACGCCCATCGACGTGGCGGAGACGAAATTGTGAGCAGTGCCATCTATGTTGCGATCGATACGCCCGACCTTGAAAAGGCCACTGCCCTCGTCGCGCAGGTTCACCACCATGTCGGTGGCATAAAGCTGGGCCTCGAATTCTTTTGCGCCAACGGCCACCATGGCGTGCGTGAAATCCAGAAATTCGGCCTGCCGATCTTCCTCGACCTCAAATTGCACGACATTCCCAACACCGTCGCCAAGGCGGTGCAGGCGATCAACACGCTGGAGCCCGCCGTCCTGACCATCCACGCCGCCGGTGGCCGCGCGATGATGGAAGATGCCAAGGCAGCGGCGGGCACCAATACCAAGGTCGTCGCGGTATCGGTGCTGACCAGCCTCGACGCGGGCGACCTGTCCGACATTGGCGTCAACAGCGAAGCGCATGAGC
Source organism: Sphingobium sp. (assembly GCA_036383715.1). Lineage (GTDB taxonomy): Bacteria > Pseudomonadota > Alphaproteobacteria > Sphingomonadales > Sphingomonadaceae > Sphingobium. The sequence continues at coordinate 101,749 of DASVNT010000037.1, forward strand.
AGGTCGATCGGCTGGCGCGACTGGCGCAGGATTCGGGCCTCGACGGCCTCGTCTGCTCCGGCGCAGAGGTCGCGCAAATCCGCAAGATCTGGCCCGACGCCTTCCTCGTCGTGCCCGGCCTGCGTCCTGCGGGCGGCGAGCTTGGCGATCAGAAGCGCGCGGTGACGCCTCGTCAGGCACTGGACGACGGCGCGTCGATCCTCGTCATTGGCCGCCCGATCACGCAGGCGGAAAACCCCGATCTCGCCGCGCGCGAGATTGCGGCGACGCTCTGAAACAACAGTGGGAGGAAGACTGGAAATGGCCATTGATCTCTATCAGGCGACGGTGCCGCAGCTCGTACAATTGCTGACCGCCGCCATCGGCAATCTCGACAAGGCGCAGGGTTGGGCCAAGGAACAAGGGCTGTCCGATGAGGATATCCTCGGCAAATCCATCGCCCCCGACATGTGGCCCCTCGCCAAGCAATTTCAGGTCATTGCGGGCCATTCCGCAGGGGCCGTCAAGGGTGCGATCGCGGGAGCGTTCAGCCCGAATATCACTGACGCCCCGCGCAATTTCGGCGAACTGCGCGCTTTGTTGTCCGCTGCCATAGCCGACCTCAAGGCCGTCACGCCGGAAGAGGTGAACGCGGCGGAAGACAAGGACGTCGTCCTCGAAATTCGCGGCAACGTCATCATGCGCTTCAAGGGTGGCGATTTCCTGCTGACTTTTGCCCAGCCGAATTTCTATTTCCACGTCACCGCCGCCTACGCGATCCTGCGCGGCCTTGGCGCACCGGTGGGCAAGCGTGACTATCTGGGCACGCCGCGCGTTCAACAGCCCGCTTGAAACTACGCTAAAGACTTCAATATCGGGCGTCCCGGCTATAGGGACGCCCGATGCCCCGACTCGATATCAAGATTTGCGGACTGTCCACCGCCGAAACGCTGAACGCCGCATTGCGCCATGGCGCGACGCATGTGGGTTTCGTCCACTTCGCGAAAAGCCCGCGCCACCTGCCGCTCGACGTGCTGGTCGGCCTCGCCTCGCAGGTGCCGGATCATATCGGACGGGTCGCCGTACTGGTCGATCCCGACGACGAACTGGTGGCGGCGCTTGCCGCATCGGGCGCGATCAGCGCGCTGCAGCTCCATGGCAAGGAGAGCGCCCAGCGTGCCGCCGGGATCGCCGCGCACAGCGGCCTCGAAATCTGGAAAGCCATATCGGTCAAACGCGCGGACGACATCGCGTCCGCCAATGCCTATACCGGCGCGGTGAACCGTATCCTGTTCGACGCCAAGACGCCCGATGGCGCTGCCCTCCCCGGCGGCATGGGTCTGCGCTTCGACTGGGATCTGCTCGCGGGCTATCGCGGCGCCTTGCCATGGGCGCTGTCCGGCGGGCTCGACCCCGACAATGTTCGTGAGGCAGTGGCCCGGACGGATGCGCCTCTGGTCGATGTCTCTTCCGGCGTGGAAAGCGCGCCGGGCGTCAAGGATGTGGACAAGATCGCCGCCTTCTGCAAAGCGGTGAACCCATGATGACGCCCAATATTCTTGTCGCGGCCCTCTGGACACGATGGCGCTGATCGCTTCCCCAAACCGAAGCGAACGCACCCTTGTCCCTGAAAGACTGACATCATGACCCTGACCAATTCCCTCCGCTCCCAGCCCGACGCGCGCGGCCATTTCGGCGAATTCGGTGGCCGCTACGTCGCCGAGACGCTGATGCCGCTGATCCTCGACCTGGAACGCGAATATCGCGCGGCAAAGCAAGACCCGGCCTTCGACGCCGAGTTTCAGGAGCTGCTGACCCAGTTCGTGGGCCGTCCCAACCCGCTCTATTTCGCGCAGCGCCTTACGGAACAGCTCGGCGGCGCGAAAATCTATCTGAAGCGCGAGGAACTGAACCACACCGGCGCGCACAAGATCAACAACTGCATCGGCCAGATCCTGCTCGCCCGCCGCATGGGGAAGGCACGGATCATCGCCGAGACCGGCGCCGGCCAGCATGGCGTCGCCACTGCCACCGTCGCCGCGCGTTTCGGACTGCCCTGCACCATCTTCATGGGCGCCAAGGATGTCGAGCGGCAGCAGCCCAATGTGTTCCGCATGAAGCTGCTCGGCGCAGAGGTGGTGTCCGTCACCTCCGGGTCGCAGACGCTGAAGGACGCGATGAACGAGGCCCTGCGCCACTGGGTGTCGAACGTCCACGACACTTTCTACATCATCGGCACGGCGGCGGGCCCCAGCCCCTATCCCCGGATGGTGCGCGACTTCAACGCCGTGGTGGGACGGGAATCGCGCCAGCAGATGCTCGACGAGCACGGCCGCCTGCCGGATGCCGTGGTCGCCTGCGTCGGCGGCGGTTCCAACGCGATCGGCATGTTCCATCCCTTCCTCAACGACGCCGGCGTGGCGCTGTGGGGCGCGGAAGCGGCGGGCGAGGGCTTGGCCAGCGGGCGCCACGCGGCCTCGCTCAGCGCCGGCCGCCCGGGCGTGCTGCACGGCAACCGC
>DASVNT010000038.1:0-118535 GCA_036383715.1 Sphingobium sp.
CGACAGGACCGCGATCTTGCCCAGCTTGCGGCCCAGCGCCATGCCGGTCGCGATCACGGCGTCCGACGTCTCGGCGCCGCGCACCACTTCGAGCAGGCGCATGATGTTGGCGGGGGCGAAGAAGTGCAGGCCGATCACCCAGTCCGGACGCTTGGTCGCTGCCGCGATGGCGTCGAGGTCGAGGAAGCTGGTGTTGCTGGCCAGGATCGTTCCGGGCTTTGCCGCCGCGTCGATCTGGAAGAAGACGGTCTTCTTGAGGTCGAGATTCTCGAATACCGCCTCCACGACGAGATCGGCCTCGGCGACTGCGCCCGCCAGATCGGTGGTTGGGCGGAGGGCGGAGGTACGACGCTCCCCCTCCGCCTCGCTGATCCGGCCCTTGGCGACCAGACCGGCGATTGTTTTGGCGATGCCCGCTGCGCCCCGGTCCACAGCGGACTGGTCGCGGTCGACCAGCGCCACGGGCAGGTCGATGTTGAGGAAGGCGGTGGCGATGCCGCTGCCCATGGTGCCCGCGCCGATGACTGCGACGTTGGTGATGTCGAGCGGCTTTGCGTCATGGGACAGGCCCGGAACCTTGCCCGCCGCGCGCTCTGCGAAGAAGATGTGCCGCTGCGCGCCGGATTCGGTCGAGGCCATGAGTTCCTCGAACAATTCCCACTCGCGCTTCATCCCCTCGTCAAAGGGGAGGGTTACGGCAGCTTCGATAGCCTTGACGATATGGCCGGGGGCCTTGAAGCCGCGAAAGCTGCGCGCGTTCTTTTGCACATAGGCGTCGATCACCGGCGCGGCGGCGGCGGCGTCGAGGTCGGGCGCCATGTCGCGGATACGGCGCAGCGGCGCTCCGCCGTCCACCAGTTCGCGGGCATAGGCGATCGCGTCCGTGGGCAGGTCGCCCTCGGACAGCCGGTCGACCAGCTTTGCCTCCACGGCGGCCTTTGCACCGACGGGCGCGCCGCCGACGATCAGCTCCAGCGCCTTGGCCACGCCCGCGATGCGCGGCGTGCGCTGCGTCCCGCCCGCGCCGGGGAGCAGGCCGAGCGAGACTTCGGGCAGGCCGACTTTCGCGGCTGTGGCGGCGATGCGGTAATGGCAGGCGAGCGCGAGTTCGAACCCGCCGCCCAGCGCGGTGCCATGGATGGCGGCGATGACGGGCTTGGTGGAGGCTTCGATCTGCGCGGTGAGGTCGTTGAGGTCGGGACGGCGCAACTCACCGCCGAACTCGCTGATGTCCGCGCCGGCGAAGAAGGTGCGACCGTCGCAGCGGATGATGAGCGCCTGCGCACTCGCATCCTCCACGCCCCGGCGGATACCCTCGTCCAGCGCGACGCGCACGTCATAGCCCAGCGCGTTGACCGGCGGCGAGTTGATCGCAAGTACCGCCACGCCATCGCTGACAGTGTAGGTGGAGATCGGGGCGAGTTCGATGGTCTGGGTCATTGCAGTCATGCTCCCGAGGGGATGCGGGGAAGGGGGCGGAGCGCGTCGGCGGATGCGTCCCCGTGGATGGAACCGCCGTCGCAATCGATGATCGCGCCGGTGATGTTGCGCGCGGCGTCGCTGGCGAGGAACAGGGCGAGGTCGGCGACGTCCTGCTTCGCGCCATAGTCGCGCAGGGGAATGCGGGCCTTGAGCGCGGCGGTGGCTTCGGCGCTGGCGGCGAGCCGCTCCATGCCTTCAGTATCCGCGATGGGGCCGGGGGCGATGCCGTTGACGCGGACCCCTGCCGGGCCCCATTCCATCGCCAGCGTCTGGGTCAGCAGGTTCACGCCTGCCTTGGCGGCGCAGGCGTGGGCCTGAAACATCATCGGTCGCTGACCTTGCGCGGCGGTGATGGAGATGAGCGAGGCGCCGGGCTTGCGCAGATGATCCCAGCAGGCGCGAAAGACGTGGAAGGTGCCGATCAGATCGATCTCGACCACGGTGCGGAAGGCGTTGGGCGACATGCCGACCACGGGGGCGAGGAAGTTGCCCGCTGCGCCGGAGACGACCACGTCGAAGGCCCCATGCGCCTGTGCCGCGCGGGCGAGAGCCGCCGATACGGCGTCATAGTCGCGCACGTCCGCCGCCATGCCGATGGCGGTGCCACCCTTTGCGACGATGCCCGCTGCGGCGGCCTCCACCTTCTCCGCCGTGCGGCTGATGAGGGCGACGGACGCACCCATTGCCGCAAAACGCTGGCCGATGGCGAGGTTGATGCCACTCGACCCGCCCGCGACGAAGACGCTCTTGCCCGCAAAGGCACCGGGGGCGAACAGGGCGTCAGCCATAGGTCGGTTCTTCCCACCACGGGAAATAATCGGGCATGTCGGCGGAGACGGTGTTGGGGAAGGTCGCGGGGCGCTTTTCGAGGAAGGCGGTCACGCCCTCCGCCACATCGGCGCTGCGGCCACGGGCCAGGATACCGCGGCTGTCCACCTTATGCGCGTCCATCGGGTGCGAGAAGCCGAGGCCGCGCCACATCATCTGCCGGATCAGCGCGACGGAGACGGGTGAGGTGTTCTCCACGATTTCCCGCGCGATCTCCCGCGCATGGGGGAGCAGGTCTGCGGCGGGCAGCACTTTGCTGACCAGTCCACCCGCCAGCGCCTCGTCCGCCGGGAAGACGCGGCCCGAATAGCACCATTCCAGCGCCTGCCCGATACCGACGATGCGCGGCAGGAAGAAGCTGGACGCCGCTTCCGGCACGATCCCGCGCCGGGAAAAGACGAAGCCCATGCGCGCCGTGTCGCTGGCGAGGCGGATGTCCATGGCCAGCGTCATGGTGATGCCGATGCCGACAGCCGGGCCGTTGATCGCGGCGATCACGGGCTTGAGGCATTTGAACAGGCGCAGCGTCAGCAGGCCGCCGCCGTCGCGGGCCGCCTCCACGCCGTAATTGGCCTTGCCGTCCGGGCCGATGGGCGATGCCTCTCCCTCGCCCACGTCGAAGGTGGAGGCGCCGCCGCTGAGGTCCGATCCGGCGCAATAGGCGCGGCCTTCACCCGTAAAGATGACGGCGCGCACATCGTCGTCGGCGTCCACGCGGTCGATGGCGTCCATCACTTCCGCCAGCATGGGGAAGTTGAAGGCGTTGAGCTTGTCCGGGCGGCTCAGCGTGATCGTCGCGATATTGTCGGCGACTTCGTAGCGGATGGTTTCATAGGTCATCGTGGCGTGTCTTTCGATTTTACAGCGATTGGCCGTCGTCGATGGTGAAGACCGAGCCAGTCACCTGCGCGCTGGCGTCGGAGCAAAGATAGAGGATGCTGGGGTCGAGCACGTCGATGCTCATCAGGCGGCGGCGCGGGAAGCTGTTGATCAACTGGTCGCCCTTGTCGCCGCTCAGATAATCATCGTTGAGGTCGGTGCGGATGTATCCGGGGCAGATCACATTGACGTTTACGCCCTTGTTCGCCCAGTCGTTCGCCATGACCCGGCCCATCTGCACGACGCCTGCCTTTGTGGCGCAATAGGTGACTTGTCCGCCCGCGACATAGGTGGCCGTAATGGAGGAGATGAGAACGATGCGGCCATGGCCGCGCTCAACCGATCCGGCGGCGACCATGCGGCGCGCACCCTCGCGCGCGGTCAGGAACACGCCGCGCAGGTTGACGTCCACCATGCGGTCGAAATCGTCGATAGCGATGCCCATGGCGCTGCCACCCAGTGCAAGGCCCGCATTGGCGATGACGCTGTCGACCGGGCCGAAGGCGGCCTCTGCGGCATCATAGGCGGCGATGGTGGAGGCTTCGTCCGCCACGTCCATCGCGACGGCCAGCGCCTGACCACCCGCTGCTTCGATTTCTGCCTGCACATCGGCAAGCAGCGCGGTGCGTCGTGCGCCCAGCACGACCCGCGCGCCGCTCAGCGCCAGCGTGCGGGCGAGATGCTTGCCGATGCCGGAGGATGCGCCGGTGACGAGGATGACGCGGCCGCCAAGGTCGACGGAAAAGCCGCTCATGCGGTCGGTCCCTTGAATGCGGGCGCGCGCTTTTCGACGAAGGCGGCGATGCCCTCGGCACAATCGGGGGTGAGGCCGGCAGCGGCCTGCTCGATACGTTCGCGGTGGAGGACGTTGGTGAAGTCCTCGTCCAGCGCCGACCAGACCATCTGGCGGATCGTCCGCAGGCTGGCCGGACCCTTGGCCAGCCGTTCGCCCAGCGCCAGCGCGGTCGCGTCGAGGTCCGCGTCCGGCACCACCTGGTTTACGAGGCCCCATTCCAGCGCCTTTGCGGCGGGCAGGCGGTCACCCAGCAGCATCATTTCCATCGTGCGCACCCGCCCGATGGAGCGCACCAGCATATGCGAGGAACCGCCGTCGGGGACGAGGCCGACGCGGGAAAAGGCCTGAAGGAAATAGGCTGTCTCGCTGGCGATCACCATGTCCGCGCCGAGGGCGAGGGAGCAGCCCACGCCCGCCGCCGCACCGCGCACCGCGCTGATCCACGGCACCGGCAGGTCGCGCAGGCGCAGCATCAGCGGATTGACATAGCGTTCGAGGCCGAGGCCGAAGTCCGGCACCTCGCCCGACACCTGCGAGCCATCGGACAGATTGGCGCCGGAGCAGAAGGCGCGGCCCGCGCCGGTCAGCAGGATCACGCGCGACGTGGCGAGCAGACGGTCGAGCGCCGGGCCGATTTCCTCCGCCATGGTCATCGACATCGCGTTCAGCGTGGCGGGGTCGTTCAGCCGCAAAATGCCGACCGCCCCATTTTGTTCGATTTCGATGCTCTTGAACACGTGACGGCCTGCCTCTGCTTCGGGTCCGGTTTCCTACCCTATTCCGGCACCAGCCTTAGCCAGCTTGCGAGTAATGTCAATCGACCGATTAATGAAATTTGATTGCAATGAGGGTTGCATTGCAATGCTTAATTTATTGGTTAAATTTGTGCTCGACATGGGAGAGGATCGGCATGGCAATGCAGGGCGCAGGGGAAACGGCATTTTGGGACAAGCGGCCACCTGCTCCGACGGGAGGGCGGGCCTAATGGGCCGGGTCGCTCTCGTCACCGGAAGCAGCCGGGGCATAGGCCGGGCCATCGCGCTGCGGCTGGCGCGGGAGGGCGTGGACATTGCCGTCCACTACAACCGCGACGCTGACGCCGCGCAGGAGACAGTCGCGGCAATCGAGGCGCTGGGCCGCCGCGCCATCGCCTACGCCGCGTCCGTAGAGGATCGCGAGCAACTCGCCCGGCTGGCGGAGGCAGTGGCGATGGATTTCGGTCCCATCTCCATCCTTGTCCTGAACGCCGGTATCGCCAGTCGCGGACATGGTGTCGCGGATACCGACCCCGATGAGTTCGAGCGGGTGATGCGCGTCCACGCCTTTGCCCCGCACCACCTCGCCCGCCTGTTCCTGCCCGCGCTCCGCACGCATGACAGGTCCGACATCGTGGTGGTGTCGAGCATCGCCACGCACCAGCATCACGCGGGCAGCGCGCCCTATGTGATGGGCAAGGCCGCCGCCGAGGCGCTGGCCCGCATCCTGTCCAAGGAGGAGATGCCCCACGGCGTCCGCACCAATATCGTGGCTCCTGGCCTGACCGTCACGGACATGGGATCGCGGCTCGCGAAATATACGCGCGGCGTGGCGATAGAGGCGCTGGACGCCGAATATCCCTTTGGCCATGTCGCCCGACCGGAGGATGTCGCGGCGGTCGTGGCGTTTCTGGTGTCCGGCGATGCGTCTTACGTGAACGGGCAACGCATCCATCTGGAGGGTTTTGGGTAGGGGTTGGGGTAGGGGGGCTCGGCGCCTCTGCGCGAAATCCCTCCACGTCATGCCAGCGAAAGCTGGCATCTCAGGCGCAGGCTCGCCACGGTGAGGCATGGAAAATCCGGCTCATCGAGGACAGCAATCCCGATTGGTGTGCCGTGTCGGGCCTTGTGTTCTGACCGCCTGAGACCCCAGCTTTCGCTGGGGTGACGTATTGGGGGATGGCCGCTAACAGACGCTTGCCCCCTTACCTCCTCAACGCGGCATTTGCCCATCCTCCACGCGAATACAGGTGCCCGTCACGAATTCGCTGGCGGGCGACACCAGGAACAGCAGGGCGGAATCGAGCTGATGCGGCTCCCCGAACCGCCCCCGCGTCTGGCGGGCGGCCAGCCATTCGCCTTTTTCCTCGATCAGCGCGCCGCTCATCTCGGACCGGAAGAAGCCGGGGGCGATGGCGTTGACGTTGATGAACTTCTTTGCCCATTCGACCGCCAGCGCCTCCGTCATGCGCACGATGCCCGCCTTCGTCGTGGCGTAGAAAGCGGAGGGAATCTTGCCGTCGTAATTATAGGCGGCGATGGATGCGATGTTGACGATCCGCCCCGGCTTTTCGTCCGCGATCAGGCGGCGCGCCACTTCGCGGGCCAGCAGGAAGGGGCCGCGCAGGTTGACGGCGAGCATGCGGTCGATCTCCGCCAGTTCCTGCACGATCGCCGGGGTGGTGTCCGCGATGCCTGCATTGTTGACGAGGATGGAGACTTGCCCAAAGGCGCGCTCCGCAGCGTCCACGGCGGCAGGAATCTGGTCCGCGTCCGCCATGTCGAGCGGCACCGCGACGGCACTGCCCCCGGCGGCGCGGATTTCCTCCACCAGTTCAGCCAGCTTGTCCGTGCGGCGGGCGGCGACCGCGACCTGCGCCCCGGCCGCCGCGAGGGTGGTGGCGAAACGGCGACCGAGGCCGGAGGAGGCGCCCGTCACAAGGGCGGTCTGTCCGGCCAGCATCGCTGTCTGATCCAGCACGGGTTGCGGTGTGGGCATGAAGTCTCTCCTCGAAGGATTATGGGAAGGGGAAGGGAGCGGTGTCAGTCCGGGCTGACGGTCACGACGACCTTGCCAATGGCCCGGCGCGAGGCGAGATGCGCAATGGCCTCCCCGCCGCGCTCCAGCGGATAATGGGCGGAAATCACGGGATGCAGTCGGTCGGAGGCGTAGAGGTCGAGCAACTCGGCGACATTGGCGCGATTGCGTTGGGGAAAGCGTTCGATGAACGATCCCCAGAATACGCCGACGATCTGGCATCCCTTGAGCAGCGGCAGGTTGAGCGGGATGGCGGGAATGCCCGCCGGGAAACCGACGACGAGATAGCGTCCCTCCCACGCCAGCGCGCGCAGCGCGGGTTCGGCGTAGGTGCCTCCGACCGGATCATAGACCACGTCGACCTCGCCCCCTGCCGCGTCCCGGATCGCCGCGTTGAACGCGCGCGCGGCGTCACGGTCTAGGGGGCCGTGCGGATAGACGATCACCGAATCCGCGCCATGGGTGCGCGCAATCTCGCCCTTTTCGGTGCTGGAGACGGCGGCGATGACGTTCGCGCCCATCGCCTTGCCCAGCTCCACCGCCGCCAGCCCGACGCCGCCCGCCGCGCCCATGACCAGCAGCGTTTCGCCCGCCGCGATCCGGGCGCGGTCCTTCAGCGCATGGTGCGACGTGCCATAGGTCATCAGGAACGCCGCCGCGACGTCCATCGGCATCGACGGGGGCATGGGGTAGCAGCGCGCCGCCCGCAGCACGACCTGTTCGGCGAGGCAGTTGTACACATCACCGCCCAGCACCCGGTCGCCGACGCTGAAATCCGTCACGCCGTCCCCCACGGCATCGACGATGCCGCTGACTTCCGCGCCGGGGGCAAAGGGGCGCTGTGGCTTGAACTGATAGCGATCCTCGATGATCAGGGCGTCGGGATAGTTGATGCCGCAGGATGCGACACGGACCCGTATCTCGCCCGGCCCCGGTTCCGGCAGCGGGTAATCGCGCAGGACCAGCGTTTCCGGACCGCCGGGAGCCTCACTCAACAATGCTTTCATGCTCGTTCCCTTCCAGTTCCGATGTGCAATGCGCTGCTCGTCACCGCACCGGGGGAGGAAGCGGCTGCCCGTCCAGTTGGCGGCGCAGGGCGGGCTTGGAAATCTTGCCCATGGCGAGGCGCGGGAGCGGTGCGTCCGACACGATGACGTAGCGCGGCCATTTATAGCTCGACAGCTGCGACCGGCAGTGGTCGAGCACGGCGGGGACAGAGCAATGGCTGCCGTGGACAATCGCCAGCGGCGTCTCCCCGAATTTCTCGTCGGGCGCGGCGAGCACAGCGACTTCGTCGATGCCGTCGACCTCCATGATGACCCGCTCCAGTTCGGCGGAGGAGATGTTGAGGCCGCCCGATTTGATGAAATCCTTCATCCGGTCGACGACTTTCAGCAGGCCGCGCGCATCGACCATGCCGATGTCGCCGGTGTGCAGCCAGCCGTCGATCAGCGCGGCGGCGGTCGCTTCCGGATTGCGCCAATATTCGGTCATCATGCCCGGCTTGCGCGCGATGATCTGGCCCGGCGTGTCGGGCGGCACGCGCTGGCCGGCTTCATCGATAATCGCGATGCGGGTGAAGGGGCCGCCGAAACCGCAGCGGTCGGGATGGGTTTTGGCATAGGCGCGCGGATTGACGCAGATGCCGCCGCCCGCCTCCGTCTGGCCGTAGAGCTGGCGCAGCGCCACACCCCGGTCGAACCACGCCTGTTGCAGCCATGGGGCGGGCGCTGCGCCGCCGATGGTGGCGACGCGGATATGGGAGAGGTCGGTGGCGGGGAAGTCCGGCAGTTCGGCGATGCGCTGAAAGAAGATCGGCGCGGCGCGAAAGGTGTTGATGCGCTGCTCGACCAGTGTCGCCAGCGCCTCCGCCGGATCGAATTTGCGCAGCAGGCAGATGGTGCCGCCGATGACGACGCTGTGGATCATGAGGTTGCATCCACCCGCCGTGCTGAGCGGCGACGTGCTAAGCAATCGCGTCGGCCCGCCCTCCAGGTCGGGCGAATTATGGATATGCTCCTCCATCGCATATTCGATCATGGAACGCTGCGAATAGACGACGCCCTTGGGCCGGGCGGTCGATCCGCTGGTGGTGATGATCGCGACCGGCGCGTCGGGGTCGAGGGCGAGGGTCACGGGCGCGGCATCGCCGCCGCGCAGGGCGTCTAGTCCCTCCAGCGGGATCAGGCGCTTGGGCACTCCGGCGGCCCGCAGCCGCTGTGCTCCTTCCGCATCGGCAAAGATTGCCACGGGCTCATATTGGCCGAGCAGATAGTCGACCTCCGCTGCGATCATGCGGCTGTTGATCGGCGCGACGATAGCGCCCGCCCGGATCACGGCAAAGGCTGCGAGGCACCACTGGATGCAGGTTTCGCCATAGAAGGCGACGCGGTCCCCCGGCTGCACGCCCGCGTCGATCAGCGAGGCGGCGACCTGATCCGTCCATTGGTCGAGCTGCGCATAGTCCAGCGCCTCGCCCGACACCCATAGGGCGGTCTGGTCGCCCCGGTCCTGCGCCCAGAAACGCAGGGCCATGTCCACAGTCGCCATCATCCCCCGCATCGCATTCCTCTCGCCTCGCCAGAATCATGAAATTCAACTGGTCGATTAATCAATATTGCAATATGCTCCTCACAGGAAGCCGGAAATGGCGATCAGGGAGCGGAGAATGGAAGAGGCGAGGACGGCGTGCCGCTATTGCTGCGGTGCCTGCAGCATGGTGGCCAAGATCGAGGACGGCCGGATACTCTCCGTCCGGGGCGATCATGACAGCCCCCTGACCGCCGGTTTCGCCTGCATTCGCGGGCTTCAATCGACGGAGGCGATGTACAGCCCCAAGCGCCTGCTCCGCCCGCTCAAGCGCCAGTCGGACGGCAGTTTCACCGAAATCCCGCTCGACACTGCGCTGGACGAGATTGCCGCGCTGCTGGGCACGATCCTGTCCGAAAGCGGCGGGGAATCGGTCGCGGTGTTCAAGGGGACGCAGGTCTGGAAGAATGTCACCGGCCACCTGATGCTCAACGCCTGGCTGGCCGCTATCGGCTCCACCCGGCTGTTCACGACGATCACCATCGACCAGAGCTGCAAGCAGGTGACGATGCGGCGCATGGGCTATTGGAACGCGGGCAAGCCGAAACTGGGCGACTGCGACGTGATGATGATCTTCGGCGGCAATCCGCTGCTGTCGGTGGCGGTCGGCAATTTCACCTATGACCCCGTCAAGCGCATGAAGACGGCGTTGAAACGCGGCATGAAGATGATCGTCATCGATCCCCGCCAGACCGAAACCGCGCAGAATGCCACCCAATATATCCAGTGCAAGCCGGGGGAGGATGTCGCCATCGCGGCGGGCATGGTCCGCATGATCCTGGCCGAAGGCTGGCACGACCCGGCGTTCTGCGATGCCTATGTCCTCGACCTCGACCGGCTGCGCGCGGCGGTGGAAATGTTCACGCCGGACTATGTGGCGCAGCGCGCAGGCATTTCGGTGGAGAGTCTGCGGCAGGCGGTGGAGACGTTCGCGCGCGACAGCGGCACCGGCATCGCGACCTGCGGCACTGGTCCCTCCATGTCGCCGCACAGCAACCTCGCCGACCATATGGTCGAATGCCTGAATGTGATCTGCGGTCGTTTCTACCGCGAGGGCGCGCGTATCCCCAATCCCGGCGTGCAGACGAAACGGCGGGAGTATCGCGCGGAGGTCGTCGCGCCTTATCGCGAGTGGGAGCATAGCCCCACGACCGGCACCGGCCACGGCACGCTGTTCGGCGAGTTGATGAGCGGCGTGCTGGCCGATGAAATCCTGCGTGACGATGCGGGCCGCATCCGCGCGCTGTTCGTCAACGGCGCGAATCCGGCGGTGGCGCTGCCCGACCAGAATAAGGCGGTGACGGCGCTGCGCAGCCTCGACCTGCTGGTAGCCGTGGAGCCGTTCATGACCGCGACCGCGCGCCTGTGCGACTATATTCTGCCGCCGAAACTGATGTTCGAGCGTGCGGACACCGTGCCATCGCCGCATTATGAAGTGCTGATCGATCAGCCCTTCGTTCAATATACTCCGCCCGTGGTCGCGGCGCCGTCGGGGTCGGAGGTGGTGGACGACTGGTATCCCTATTGGGCGCTGTGTAGCCGCCTCGGCATCCCCTTTCCCTATCAGGGGGAGGTGCTGGACCCCGACACCGCGCCGACGACCGACGACCTGCTCGCCATCACCCTGCGCGACTCGCAGGTGCCGTTCGAGGAGATTCGGCGCTATCCGGCGGGCCGCGTGTTCGACGTGGAGCCTGCTTTTGTCCTGCCGCCGTCCGGTCCCGACACGCCCCGTTTCGACGTGATGCCGGACGATGTGGAGGATGAACTGGTCCAATATGCAGCGGAGGGAGCGGCGCATCTTCCGACCTTCACCCATTTGCTGACCGTGCGCCGCCTGCGCGGGATGATGAACTCGCTGGGCATCGTGCAGCCGGAATTGCGCCGCCGCCATCCGTACAACAGCGCCTATCTCCACCCGGACGATCTGGTGGCGCTGGCGCTGGAGGATGGCGATGCCGTCGAGATCGAGTCCGACGTGGGCCGGGTGGAAGCGATAGTGGAGGCAGACAAGTCCGTCCGGCCCGGCGTGCTGTCGATGAGCCACTGCTGGGGCGCGTTGCCGGAGGAGCAATTGCCGTTCGCCGAAATGGGCGTGTCCACCAACCTGCTGGTCCGGACCGACCGCTTTGTGGAGGCGATCAACGCCATGCCGCGCTTTTCCTCCATTCCCGTCCGCATCCGCGCGCTCACAGTCGATAATTCGCAATAGTTAGTTGACTAGTTAAAAACTCTTGAGCTCCTGTTGGAAAGGTGTAAGCTGGCCCTCCAACGACATAATGATCGGGGCAAGGGAGAGGGTTATGACAGGCCAACATGTCATCAATATCGTGGTCGCGCGCCGGGCGCTTTGCGGGGTCAGCCTCGCCGTTTTGGCGCTGGGCCATGTGATGCCCGCATTTGCGCAGGGCACTGCCACCACGCCGCCGGAGCAGGCCGCTGCGGCTGAGCAGGTGGCGGATCAGGACATCATCGTGACCGCGCGTCGGCGCGAGGAATCGCTGCAGAATGTGCCGGTCGCTGTGACCGCCATCGGCGGAGCGACGCTCGCCAAATATGCGGTGTCGGACGTGCAGCAGATTTCGCAGCTCGTCCCCTCCATGGTGGTCGGGCGTCAGGCGTCCGGCTCCTCCGCCTCCATTTTCCTGCGCGGCGTCGGATCGACCTCGCTCAGTTCCGGTTTCGACCAGTCTGTGTCGCTCAACATGGACGACCTGCCGATGAGCCGGGGCAAGGAACTGCTCACCGGCCAGTACGACCTCGCCCGCGTCGAAGTGCTGAAGGGGCCGCAGGCGTTGTTCTTCGGCAAGAACAGCACGGCGGGCGTCGTCATTCTGACCAGCGCCAATCCGACCGACAAGTTCGAGGCGATGATCCGCGGCGGCTATGAGTTTCAGGCGCAGGAGATGTATGGGGAGGGCTATATCTCCGGCCCCATCGCCCAATATCTGAACGCGCGCCTCGCCTTCCGCGCCTCCACGAGCGAAGGCCCCTATTACAACACCGCGCAGACCAACTCGCTGGGCGGAGCGGAGCGGATCGTCGCCTCGGACCGGCGCGGTGAGTCGCGTAGCCTGTCGGGCCGCCTGACGGTGCAATATGACAATCCCGATGTGCTGAAGGCCACACTGAAGGCGTCGATCAGCCGGGTGGACGACGATAGCGCCAGCGCGTTGTATGAGCGCCTTTGCGCGGGTGGGCGCACGACGCCGCGCCCGACCAACGGCACCATCGGCGCGATCCCGGAGCCGTATACCGATTGCGCGATCGACGGGCGCAGCGGCTTCGCGGCGATGCCCGCTCAATATGCGGCCAACTTCCCCTATGCCCGCGACGGGCGGCCCTATACCGACTATGACGCCTATACCGTTGCCCTGACGCTGGAAAAGACGCTGGGTCCGGTCACGCTGACGTCGATCACAGGGCAATATGGGTTCCGCCAGCAGGATTTGCAGACGGCGGCGGGTTCGACGGCGGGCGTCTATTTCACGCAATATAACAAGTTCCGGCAGTTCAGCGAGGAATTGCGCGCGGCGACCGACTTCGACGGTCCGTTCAACCTGACGGCGGGCGCGTTCTACGGAAAGAGCAAATATACGTTCAACACGGCGGCGATGACGTCCGCGCTGATCCCGGCGGTGCCGTCCTTCTACCGCGTCAACGGCATCGACGGCGAAAGCATCTCCGTGTTCGCCGAGTTGAAGTGGAACATCCTCGAAAACCTCGAACTGGCGGGCGGTGCGCGCTGGAGCGACGAGAAGAAGACCAGCTTCGCGCAGAACCTCGACGTCGGCAGCGCCACCTTCCCGGCGCGGCGTTTCGACGATTATTTCCACGACACCAACCTGTCGCCGCAGGCGACGCTGACGTGGAAGGCGACCGACGACATCACCCTCTATGCCGCCTATAAGCAGGGGTTCAAGGCAGGCGGGTACAACACCAGCATCACCATCCTGGCCTCGTCCGTCGGCACCGATGGCCGCTTCAAGAGCGAGACGGCGGAGGGCGGCGAACTCGGCCTGCGCACGCAACTCTTCGACCGGCAGTTGCGGTTCAACGTGACCGCCTATCACTATCGCTATTCGGACCTCCAGGTGCAGGTGTTCGACGCGCAGACCATTGCGTCGCGCGTGGCGAACGCGGGCTCGCTGACGACGGACGGCGTGGAACTGGAGGCGAATTTCCGGCCGCGTGGATCGGGCTTCGAAACCCATGCGTCGATCGCCTATAATGAGGCGAAGTTCCACAATTATATCGGCTCCTGCTTCACCGGCCAGACCATTGCGGAAGGGTGCAACCTGACCGCCGGTGCATCGGGCGCGTTCAACAACCAGAATTTCGACAGCCGCACCGCGCCCAAGGCGCCGAAATGGGCGGGCCGCGTGGGCGCCAGTTATGAAACGCCTTTGTCCGGCGGCATCGGCATCGGGTTCAACGGCGATATGAGCTTCTCGTCCAGCTACAACTTCACGGACACGCTGCGGCCCGACGGGGTGCAGAAAGCTTTTGCCCGGTTCGATGCGGGCGTCCGGCTGTTCCACGAAAATGACGGGTGGGAATTTTCGGTCATCGGGCGCAACCTGACCAATCGCTATGTCGTCACCACCGCCAACGACATGCCGGCGCAGGGCGCAGGCGGCACCGGCACGGCGACGGGCATCCGCTCCGACATGAACGGCATCGTGGACCGTCCGCGATCCGTCTTCGTGCAGTTCACCAAGAAGTTCTGATCGAGCCCGCCCGTCCACGGGCACACGACCTCCCTGACTGGCGGCCGGACCTTCGGGTTCGGCTGCTCCTGTATCGGACAGCGGCATGATGACCCTCGATTTCACTGGAAAGACCGTGTTCGTCGTCGGCGGATCGAGCGGGATCGGCAATGGCATCGCGCAGGCTTTCCGGGGGCAGGGAGCGGATGTGTTCGTGGCCGGCACTCGCGCCACCGCGGCGGACTATGGCCCGGACGACGGCGACCTCGACGGCCTCCAGTATCATCGCCTCGACGTGACGGACCGGGCGGCGGTGGCGGCGTTCGATCCGCCGTTCGCCATGCTGGACGTGCTGGTGCTCAGCCAGGGCACCGTCCTCTATGGCCGGGGCGAGTTCGAGGCGGAGGGATGGGACCGGGTGATGGCCGTTAACCTCGACAGCGTGATGACCTGCGCCACCCGCTTTCGCTCCATGTTGGCGATAAGCAAAGGGTCGCTCATCATCCTGAGCAGCGTCGTTGCGCTCATCACCGCGCGCGGCAATCCCGCCTATGCGGCATCCAAGGCGGGCGCGCGGCACCTGACCGCTTCGCTGGCCGATAGCTGGGCGGAGGACGGCATCCGCGTCAACGGCATCGCGCCGGGCCTCGTCCATACCAAGCTGACCGCCGTCACCATGGATCATCCGCGCCGTGCGGAGGCGGCGGTCGCCAACATACCGCTGCGCCGTGCGGCCACACCGGCGGAGATGGGCGGCGTCGCGCTGTTCCTCGCCTCGCCGCTCGCTTCCTATGTGCTGGGCCAGACGATCACCGTCGACGGCGGCCTGACGCTAACCCGCTGACTGGAGAAATGGTCCGATGGATTTCGAGCATAGCGACACGGTGAAGGGGCTGATCGCCCGGCTGGAATCCTTCATGGATCAGCACATCTATCCGGCGGAGGCGGAGGAGCATCACTGGCACGTGGACGCCGCGAACCTGTGGAAACACTGGCCCGGCGTCGATCCGCTGAAGGCAAAGGCGCGGGAGGCGGGGCTGTGGAACCTGTTCCTGCCGCTGGACTATGGTGCGTTCAGCCCCGGCCTCACCAACCTCGAATATGCGCCGCTGGCGGAGATCATGGGCCGCGTGCCCTGGTCGAGCGAGGTGTTCAATTGCGCCGCACCCGACACCGGCAATATGGAGGTGCTGGCGCGTTTCGGCACTCCGGCGCAGCAGGATCGCTGGCTGACGCGGCTGCTGGCGGGCGAGATTCGTTCCGCCTATGCGATGACGGAGCCGGGGGTAGCCTCCTCCGACGCGACCAATATCGCGACCTCCATCGTCCGCGATGGCGACGATTATGTCATCAACGGGCGCAAATGGTGGATTTCGGGCGTAATGGACCCGCGCTGCGAACTGCTTATCGTCATGGGCCGCACCTTTGGCGAGGACGCGCCCCGGCACCAGCGCCACTCCACCATCCTCGTGCCGAAGGACACGCCGGGGCTGAGCATCGTGCGGACCATGACCGTACTGGGCCGCACGCATTCGCCGGGCGGGGAGACGGAATTGCTGTTCGACAATGTCCGTGTGCCCGCCGCCAACCTGATCCTGGGCGAAGGGCGCGGGTTCGAGATTGCGCAGGGCCGCCTCGGCCCCGGTCGCATCCATCACTGCATGCGCTCCATCGGGCAGGCGCAGCGCGCGCTGGAGATCATGGCAAAGCGGGTGGACTCCCGCGTCGCCTTTGGCCGCAAGCTGTCCGAACAGAGCAGCATCCGGCAGGACATCGCCACCTCCTATTGCGAGATCGAGCAGGCGCGGCTGCTGACGCTCAAGGCGGCGTCGATGATGGACCGTCACGGCAACAAGGGCGCGCGCGACCTGATCGCCGCGATCAAGGTGGTGGCCCCCCGCATGGCGCAGGCTGTGACGGACCGGGCGATGCAGGCCCATGGCGCCATGGGCCTCTCCGACGACACCCCCATCGCCTATGCCTTTGCCACCAACCGCTATGTGCGGATCGCCGACGGCCCGGACGAGGTGCATATGTCGCAGCTCGGCAAGATGAAGATCGCTGAATATAGCGGCGGGAACTGACCCGTGACTGCCTGGCAGGACCATGTCGACGTCGCGGCGCTGGGCCGGTGGATGGACGGGCAGGGGCTGCCGGGCGGTCCCGTCGAGCATGCCGTGCTGCTGGGCGGGGGGACGCAGAATATCCTCCTGCGCTTCCAGCGGGGCGGGCGCGACTATGTTCTACGCCGCCCGCCACCCCATGTGCGTGCGGAATCCAACGAGACGATGCGGCGCGAGGCGCGGCTGCTCGGCGCGCTGGCGGACACGGCGATCCCGCACCCCCGGCTGATCGCGGCCTGTGGGGAGGAGGGGGTGTTGGGCACTGCCTTTTACCTGATGGAGCCGGTCGAGGGTTTCAACGCGGCGGTCGCCCTGCCGCCGTCGCATCGGTCCCTGACGCGGCAGATGGGACTGGCGCTGGCGGAGGCCGCCGCCGCTTTGGGCGAGATCGACCCGGTTGCGGTGGGGCTGGGCGATTTCGGGCGGACGGAGAATTATCTGGGGCGGCAGGCGGCGCGCTGGCGACGGCAGTTGGAGGGCTATGGCGCCTATCCCGACTGGCCGGGGCTGGCGGCGCTGCCCGATGTGGCGGCGATAGGCGACTGGCTGGAGCGGCATTGCCCAACGGATTTCCGCGCGGGCATCCTGCACGGCGATTATCATATCGGCAATGTGATGTTCGCGCCGGACAGCGCCCGCATTGCTGCCATCGTCGATTGGGAATTGTCCACGGTCGGCGATCCGCTGGTCGATCTCGGCTGGCTGATCGCGACATGGGGGTGGGGTGACGCCGATCCGCCCATCGTGCCGGTTGAGCCGTGGGAGGGATTCCCCACGACGGGCGAACTGGCGGATGCCTATGCCGCGCAGTCTACGCGGAGCCTTGCGGCGCTCGACTGGTATGTGGTGCTGGCCTGTTACAAGCTGGGCATTATTCTCGAAGGGACTTATGCGCGCGCCTCGTCGGGGCTGGACGACGGCGCGACGGGAGCCTCCCTGCACGCCAGCGCCGTCCGGCTGTTCGAGCGGGCGTTGCGGCTTACTGCGTAAGCGCCCGCATCGCCGCAAAATGCCGCCGCCCGATCACGCCGCAGATGGACGTCACCACGCAGGCCGGAGCCACGGCGACGATCATCGCTAGATGCAGCATCGACCGGTCGGCAAACAGATTGTCCGTCACCAGCGCGACCAGCAACGGTCCCAGCCCGATCCCCGCCAGTTGCGCCAGCAGGTTGAACAGGGCGAGGATGCGGCCCCGGAACTGGGCGGGCGCGACATTCTGGATGGAGGCATAGACGGTGGTCGAACAGACACCGCCGACCAGCGAGATGATGCACAGCCCCAGCACCGCCATGGGCAGCGACTGGCCGAGGGTGAAGAACAGCACGCCCGGCAGATAGAGCGGCGACAGCCATGTCACCAGCAGGAACGGCCCCGCCGCATGGCGGCGCAGCAGCCAGTCCGCGATCCATCCGCCCGTCGTCGCGGCCAGCACGGGAATGGTGAGCGTGATAACCCCATAAAGTGTCGCGGCATCCGCCGGGTCCATGCCATGCCGCCGCGTCAACAGCGTCGGCACCCACAGGATGATCGCCACCTGCATATAGGTCAGCAGTACATAGGGCAGCAGGATCAGTGTCAGCGGCCCCTTGTACCGGCGCAGGAAGGGCGTGAATCCCGCGACCTCCCCTGCCGGAGCAACGCCCGGCACGGCCGCGCGGCGTGGTTCGCGCAAGGTCAGCGTCAGTAGCGCGACGACTATGCCCACCGCACCGAAACTGACCAGCACGATCTCCCACGGCGCGCGCGCACCGATCAGCGGCAGGGCGGCGCCATTCAGCCCATCCGCCCATTTCAGCATCATGCCGCCACCGAACAAGGCGCTCGCCGCGCCGATGGGCAGGCCGACCGTCACCCAGCTCGCCGCGCGCCCGCGCTTTTCCGGCGCGAAATAATCGGCGATGAGGGAGAAGGCGGCGGGCACCACGCATGCCTCCCCCAGACCCACTGCCGCGCGCGATACCATCATGCCCGCGAAGCTGTTCGACAGGCCAGTGAACACCGTCCCCGCGCTCCACACCAGCACCCCGAAACAGAGCAGGCGGGCGCGGTTATGCTGGTCCGCAATCCGCCCCATCGGCATGCCCGCCAACACGAAAAACACCATGAAGGCGGGACCGAGCAGCAGGCCGATCTGAGTATCGCTGAACCCCAAATCGGCCTGTATCGGGCTGACCAATATGCTCATCACCTGCCGGTCCAGATAGGATAGCGCGTTGATGAGCAGCAGCACGCCGACCACATACCAGGGATAGAGACGCGTCATACGCGTGGGCTGCGGTGCGGGTGCGTGCATGGCCCTAGCGCACCGGCGGCGGCAGAGGGCCGTCGCCGCTGTACAGGGTCCGCAGCGCGGGCTTGGAAATCTTGCCCGACGTCAGCCGGGGCAGCGGTTCCTTCGACCGGATCAGGTAACGCGGCACCTTGAAGCGGGAGAGGTGGGTGTCGCAATGGGCAATGATATGGTCCGTCTCCGGCAACGTTCCGCCGTGGACGATCGCCATGGGAACCTCCCCGAACCGCTCGTCCTTCGCCGCGATGACCGCGACTTCCTCGACGCCCAGTTCGTAGATCACCCGCTCCACTTCGGCGGCGGAGATGTTGAGGCCGCCGGAGATGATGATGTCCTTCATCCGGTCGACCATGCGGACGAGGCCGAGGTCGTCCATGACGCCGAGGTCGCCGGTGTGCAGCCAGCCATTATGGATCGCTTTGGCCGTCGCCTCCGGGTTGTTCCAGTATCCGGTCATCATGCCGGGACCGCGCAGCACGATCTCGCCCTGCTCGCCGGGGGGCAGGGTATTGCCGTCCGCATCGACCACCGCGACGTCGGTGAACATCATCATGCCGCCGCACATTTCGGGGCGCGCCATCGCATGTTCGCGCGAGTTGATGACGCCCGTTCCACCGCTTTCGGTCTGGCCGAACATCTGGCGCAGGATCACGCCCTTGCTCGCCCATTTGTCGAGCAGCGGCCGGACCACCGTCGCACCGCCGGTGTGGGCGATGTCGAGATGGCGGACGTCAGCCTCCTCGAACTGCGGCAGGTCGGCCATGCGCTGAAAGAAGATCGGCGCGCCGGTGATGACGTTGACCTTTTCCTCCGTCACGAGGCGCAGGGCGACCTCCGCGTCGAACTTGCTCTCCAGATAGGCGGTGCCGCCGCTCAGCAGGCAATGGAGGAAGGGCACGATCCCGGCGGAAGTGCTCATCGGTGCGACCAGCAGACGGCGATAGGGACCGGTGAGCGGGTCGGACAGCACCTGCCACGCATTATGCTCGATAATCGCGCGGTTGGAGTACATCACGCCCTTGGGCCGCGCGGTCGATCCGCTGGTGGTGACGATCACCACCACGTCGCTGTCATTGAGGTCCAGTCTCACGTCGGCAGCGGGCGCGTCGCGCAGCGCGGCGATCTCGTCCACATGGACCAGTGTCCCGCCGGACGGGGGCGACACCTTGTCCATCGCGCCGTCGTCATGGACGAGGATGCGCGGGGCATAATCGCCGACCAGCCAGTCCAGCTCGCTCCTGACCAGGCGGGTGCTGACCCCCGCCGACATGCCGCCGGTGCGGATGGCGGCGAGCACGGCGACGCACCATTCGATGCTGTTCTCCGCGCAGATCACTACCCGGTCGCCCGGCTTCATGCCCAGATCCGCAAAGCGCCGCGCCACCCGGCCTACCCATGCGTTCAGCTCCGCATAGGTGACGGAAACGCCCGCCGACGCAATCATCAGGCGATCTGGATGCGCCATCGCCCACCAGCGAAAGCCATGGTCGATCGTCGTCGGCATTGTCACAACTCCACTTCTACAGTCGCGCGCAACGTGCGCGCCTTATTCAGATGATTGCGGCGGGAAGATATTTTTCGATCCCGTCGTGAAACGGCCCCACCGGGGTTTCCATCCCGCCGAAACGGACGGTTTCCAGCGCGCCGCTCGACAACGCCTCCTGCTGCAGCACGCCCGCGCCGAAATCCTCGCGGAATATCTCGTCCTGAAAGGCGTAGGAGCGGCGGAACAGGTCCTCCGCCTTCTCGCTGGTGATCGGCTGGGGCATCAGCATCGAATATTGCACCATGGTACGATCCGCCGCGCGGGGCATCAGGATCATCGTGCTGATGAAATAGGGGCTGGTGACGATGATGGTGTTGGGGAAGATATAATAGCTGTGCGTGATCGTCTTGTGCAGGGCGTCGGTGGTCAGATCCTGCACGCCCGGCTCGAACTCGATCTTGCCCGCCGTCTGGCGCAGATGCTCGCCCATCCACAGCATCACGCCCACAATGTCGGCGTTGAGGTCGGCCACTGTCTTCGCGTGCAGCCGCTTGACATGATAGGCTTCCAGAAACGGTTCGACCCCCAGCTTCCAGTTGGATTTCAGGTCATAATAGCGCGTACCATAGACGTGCATGTCGGGAATGCCGAGCGCGCGCAGGTCCGCATCGAGGGCGTCCACGCCGTCCGGCAGGACGGGCTGCGTCCCTTTCTTCAAGCCCACCCAGATAAAGCCTGCCGTCTCCGTGCAGGGCATGGGGATGAGGCCGAGTTGCGATTTGTCGGCGGAGGGAAAGGTTTCCTGCCGGGGAATGCCGATCAGCTTGCCGTCGAGGCCGAATGTCCACGCATGATAGGGGCAACTCGCCCGGCCCGCCTTTACCGGATCGCATCCGTCCACGACCTTCGATCCCCGGTGGGTGCAGACATTGTAGAAGGCACGGGCCACGCCGTCCCGGTCGCGGGTGAGCAGCAACGGCACGCCGAAACCGTTGATCGCCTGAAAGGAGCCGGGCCGGAGCGCGCAGGAGGGCAGGGCGGGGATCAGGAACTTGCCGTAGATATGCTCCATCTCGGCATCGAAGCGCGACGGGTCGGTGTAGATGCGCGCCGGGCGCTGTGCCTCCGTCGTGTGGATCACGGCGGAGTCGTGCGCGGGCAGCGCATGGATCGCTGCCATCTGGCTGTCGGTCAGCTTGCGGGGGAGCGGCGTGAAACGCTGTTCCGTCCTATCCGTGGGAGTGGTCGCCATCCGCATTCTCCTTCGCCGATCAGGGTTCTGATTCGGTCGCGATCCTGTCGCGAGCTTTGTTATTTACTTGATTAAATAACAAAGCTGTGGTGCACGTCAAGCAATGCTGTCGCCTTCGGAAAATGGCGACTAGGCTGCGGCCGAATGAAAGGGGGAGGGGCTTGGATCAGTCGGTATCCGCATTGCGGTCGGTGAAAGGCCGGGTCGCGCTCGTGACGGGCGCGGGCAGCGGTATTGGCCGGGCAACCGCTCTGCTGTTCGCCGGTGAAGGCGCGCATGTCGCCATGGCCGATATCGATGGCGATGCGGTGCGGGAAACGGCGGCGATGGCGGAGGACTGCATAGCCCTTCCTTTCGCGCTGGACATTACCGATGGCGATGCAGTCGAGGCTGCCGTGGCGCAGGTGGTGGAGCGTTGGGGCGGGGTCGACATCCTCGTCAACAATGCCGGTATTTCGACGATGATCCCCATCGATGACCCCGCGTATGAGGCGCAATGGGATCGCCATGTGGCCGTCCTGCTGACCGCGCAGATACGCCTGGTCCGCGCTGCGCTTCCCCATTTGCGGCGGTCCGACGCCGCGCGCATCGTCAACATCGCCTCGACCGAGGCGCTGGGCGCGACGGCGGGCCTCAGCGCCTATTCTGCGGCGAAGGCGGGCGTCGTGGGCCTGACCCGCTCGCTGGCGGTGGAACTGGGGCGAGAGGGGATCACCGTCAACTGCATCTGCCCCGGCCCCATCGACACGGGCATGACCGCTGCCATACCGGACGAACAAAAGGCCCGCTACGCCGCCAGCCGCACCGCGCTGCGCCGCTATGGCACGCCGGACGAACTGGCGCATATGATCCTCAGCTTTGCGCTCCCTGCCGCATCCTATCTGACCGGCGCGGTGGTGCCGGTCGATGGCGGGCTGATGGCGCGAAACGGATGAAAAGGGAGTGTCTGCCGTGAGTTCCGCCAATCCGTCCTCCGCCCCCCTCGACCAGCCCTTTTGGGACGGGCTGGACGAGGGGCGCCTGATGATCTCCGCCTGCGTCGCCTGTGCGCACTGGATCTGGCCGCCGCAATGGCGCTGTGGTGAGTGCGGCGGCTGGGAGATGGCGTGGCATGATGTGGGAAAGACGGGCGTGGTGCACAGCCTAACCCGCACCCATCATCCCTTTGCGCCCGCGATGATGGGCCGAACGCCCTTTGCCACGCTGCTGGTCGAATTGCCGCAGGCCGGGGGCGCTCGTCTGCTGGGACTGGTGGCTGATGATGCGGGCGAACTGGCGATCGGATCGGCTGTGACGGCGGACATCATAGGCTCGCCCGCCATGCTCCGCTGGCGTGCTGCCGAGGGAGAGACGGCATGATCTCCCCGATGCGTGGCCGGATCGCGGCGGTCGGCGTGGGCGAGACGCCCTATTATCGCCATGGAACCGCACCCGGCGACGAGCAAAGCCTCACCCTTCGCGCCATCGTGGCCGCCTGCGAGGATGCGGGCATCGACCCCCGCGATGTGGACGGCTTTGCCTCCTATGCCGACGACCGCAACGCCGGGCACACGCTGGTCCGCGCGCTGGGCACGCGCGAAATGCGCTGGTCGAGCATGGTCTGGGGCGGCGGCGGCGGTGGCACATTGGGCGCTGTCGGCGCGGCGGCGGCCGCGATCTACAGCGGGCAGGCGGAGGTCGTGGCCGTCTATCGCACGATTGCGGAGGCCAGCAGTGGCCGGTTGCAGGATGCGGTCGCCCACTACGATATGGGCGCGCAGTACACCCGCAACCTCGTCACCTCGCCCGCGCAAATATGCGGCCTGCGCACCGAGCGCCTGCTGGCGGCGGGCGTCCCGCGCGAGGCGATGGAGGCGCTGGTGCGGGCGCAATATTATCACGCCTCCCGCAATCCGCGCGCGCAGGCCTATGGCAAGGCGCTGAGCGTCGAAGCCTATCGCGCGGCCCGGCCCATCGTCGATCCTTTCGGTCTGTACGACTGCTCGCGGGAGAATGACATATCGGTGGCCGTGATTCTGACCAGCGCGGAACGGGCGCGCACCTTGCGCAAAGCCCCCGTCTATGTGCTGGGCGCGGTGCAGGGCGGTGTTGTGGGCGAGTCGTGGGAGAATGACCCGGACTATAGTTCCGGCGGCTTCGAACCCATTGCCCGCCGCCTGTGGGAGCAGACCGGCATGGGGCCGGAGGATGTCGATGTGGCCCAGATATATGATAATTTCAGCGGCCCCGCCGTCGCCGCCATCATCAGCCACGGCCTTTGCCCGCTGGAGCGCGCGGGCGAGTGGCTGACCTATGAAAACCTCATCGCGGACGGTGGGCGGTTGCCGGTCAACACCAGCGGCGGCCTGATCGCGGAGGGCAATGCGCATGGCATGGGGCTGGTCGCGGAAGCGGTCCGGCAGTTGCGCGGCGAGTCGTCCAGCCCGGTCGCGGGCGCACGCACCTGCCTCGTCACCGGCGGGCCGTCCACGCCGCTGCTCAGTTCGGCGCTTTTCGGAACGGAGGCCGCACTGTGACGGGGGTTAAAACCTTATGTTGTTAGTTTACATATTTACTGGTATGTAAAAACATATTACTTTGCCGACAGAGTAGAGACTCGCCTTCCCCATGGCCGAAAGCCGGGCAGCACAGCCCGTCGGACAGGGCGGCATCGACGATCCATAGAGAGGACGCGGGATGAATATCGCGACGAAAACCACCGCCCAGCGTGAAAAAAACGTGCCGGTGCTCGACAGCCTGACCGCCAGCCAGATCGCGGCGATCCGCAGCATTCCGCCGCACAGCGACGCTTCGCCGCCGGCCATCGATGCCCGGCGTCCGACCAGCATCTTCCTCAGCCAGGATCATTATGACCTGGAGCAGGACAAGATTTTTCGCGCCGTCCCCGTTCCGATCACCCTGTCGGCATTGGTCGCGGAGCCGGGCAGCCTGATCGCCATCGACAGCTATGGCATTCCACTCCTCGTCACCCGCGCCCGCGATGGGGAGGTGCGCGTGTTCCTCAACGCCTGCACCCACAAGGGGTCGAAACTGATCGAGGATAATGAGCCGCATGCCACGGGCCGCATGAGTTGCCCGTATCACGCCTGGACTTATGGCCTCGACGGCAAGCTGATCGGCGTGCCGCGGTCGGAGACGATCGCCAATTTCTGCAAGGACGACCGCCCGCTGGCGCAGTTGCCCGCGCGGGAGGCGGGCGGGCTGATCTGGGCCGGGCTGGACCGCAAGCGCGACTATGACTTCTCGATCATCGACGATCAGTTGGCGGCGGATTTCGACGCGCTGAACATGGGGTCGGCCCATGTGTACGGACGCAAGACCTTCACGCTCAAGGCCAATTGGAAGCTGGTGTTCGAGCCGTTTCTGGAGGGCTATCATGTCCAGCGGCTCCACGCCGCGTCGGTCGGGCCGATGTTCGCGGACGTGCCGACGATCACCGACCGGCTGGGACAGCATTTCCGCCAGACGTCGGGCAAGGTGAACTTCGACCCGGCGCTCATCACGCCGGAGGAGAATATCCACAAGTCGGTGACGTTCGCCTATCAGCTCATCCCGAACACGGTGATCATCACCAGCCCCTATTATATCAGCGTGATGATCCTGGCCCCGCGCGGCCCGGATTGCACCGTGGTCGACTATACGATGCTGACCCGCGAGGCGCCCGACAACCCCAAGGCGGAGGCGCTGTTCGAAAAGAGCTACAACATGGTGCTGGGCGTCTTCGGCAACGAGGATTTCCGCGCGGCGGAACTGTCCCATGCCGGTCTGGCGACGGGCGCGATGGACGATGTCATCTATTGCGGGCTGGAGGACAAGATTCCCGAATTCTACAACACGCTGGAGGCGCTGCTCGCCCGCTGAGTAGTGCCCCCGCTCCATCAGGTGATGGGGCGGGGCGATATGCGTCCGTCAGGGCAGGCGCATGTCGATGGTGATGCGGCCCACGCGGTCGCGGCGGGTGGCGAGGTCCATGGCGGCGGCGAAGTCGCGCATGGCAAAGCGATGTCCGGCCTTTGGCGACAATTGGCCCGCCCCGATCATCGCGTTCAGGGCATCGAGATTGGCCCGCGCGAGGTCTGGCTCCCGCTCGCGGAACTGGCGAATATCCACGCCGATCAGCGCGCCTCCCTTGAGCAGGGGGAGGTTCGTGCGGATCGCGGGAATCTCCGTGCTGCCCAGAAAGCCGACGACCAGCAGCCGCCCGTTCCATGCGAGCGAGCGAAAGGCCCGCTCCGTTTCCAGCCCCCCGACGGGATCGACCACGACATCCGGCCCGCGTCCTTCGGTCAGCGCCCTGGTCTGGTCACGCCAGTCGGGCGCCGCCGAATCGATCGCCGCCGCCGCGCCGAGCGCCATGGCGGCGGTCCGCTTTTGGGGGGTGGAGGCGGATGCGATGACGATGGCGCCCAGCGCCCGCCCGATTTCGATGGCCGCCGATCCCACCCCGCCGCTCGCGCCCAGAACCAGCAGCCGCTCACCGGCTTTCAGCGCGGCGCGCTGGACGAGCGCATGATAGGCGGTTTGATAGTTCACATAGGTTCCGGCTGCGTCGGCGAAGTCGAGGCGGTCCGGGATGGGGATCGCGCCGCTCGCATCTGCGCGCACCTCCTGCGCAAAGGCGCCGCCGAGGCCGCATCCCGCGACGACGCGCTGGCCGACCCGGATGTCGTGGACGGCCTCGCCTACCTCTATGACGGTGCCCGCGCATTCCGTGCCGGGCACAAAGGGCAAGGGCGGCTGCTTCTGGTAGCGGCCCGCCGCGATCAGCACATCGACATAGCTGACGCCCGCCGCAGTGACCGCCACCCGGATCTGCCCGGCTTTCAGGAGTGCGCGCTCCTGTTCGCCGAGGCGATAGCAATCGGGGCCTCCCAATGCCTCAGTAGCGATGACCGCTTTATAACCGCTCATATGCCCGTTCTGCCTATTTGCCGTGACTTTGGTCCCATGCCCTCTTGCGACGGGCCTCCATTACGGTCATAGATAAAAATAACTAATCGACCAATGAAATTGTAGGAGAGGCTCTCCATGGCACTCGTCAACCACAAATGGCTGTTGGCCCGGCGCCCCGGCGCTGCGGTCGGCGCGGATGATCTGGAACTGGTGGAGGCGCCCGTCGCCGACCTGCAGGACGGGGAGGTGCTGATCCGCAACCTCTACCTCTCGCTCGATCCCACCAATCGCCTGTGGATGAGCGACCGCGAGCAATATCTGCCGCCTGTCGGCGTAGGCGACGTCATGCGCGGATCGACCATCGGCGTGGTTGAGGTCAGCCGGTCCGACCGGCTGAAGGCGGGCGATATCGTGATGCCGCCTGCGGGCGGATGGCAGCTCTACACGATTGAACAGGCGCAGCATTGCCGCTGCTTGTCGCAGGTGGAGGGTGTGCCGCTGACCGCGCATCTGTCCGTGCTGGGGGTCACGGGGATGACTGCCTATTTCGGCCTGCTGGACATTTGCCGCCCGGTGGCGGGCGAGACTCTGGTGGTCACCGCCGCCGCCGGTGCGGTGGGGTCGGTGGTCGGCCAGATGGCGAAGATATACGGTGCACGGGTCGTCGGCATCGCAGGCGGAGCCGCCAAATGCGCTTGGCTGACGGACCTGGGGTTCGATGCGGCGATCGATTATAAGGCGGGTCCGGTGGGCGCTGCCCTCGACGTGGTGCTCCCTAATGGGGCGGACATGTTGTTCGAGAATGTCGGCGGCCCGATCATGGACGAGGCTTTCTCCCGGCTGAACCGGGACGGACGCATGGCGCTGTGCGGGATGATCGCCAATTATAATGACGAGGGGCCGATGGCGGGGCCGCGCGACTTTGGCCGCGTCCTGATGAACCGCCTGACGATCCGGGGTTTCATCGTCATCGACTATCTGCCCCGCGCCAAGGAGGCGCTCACGGCGATTTCCGGCTGGATCGCGGAGGGGCGCATCCGCTGGAAGGATCATGTCATAGGCGGGCTGGAGCAGGCACCGTCCGCGCTGCAGCGACTGTTCACCGGCGACCATGACGGCAAGCTGGTCGTGCAGATTTCGGCGCTCGACTGATGGCGGAGGAGGTCGGCATCGAGCGCCGGGGCGGGATCGGCATCATCCGCTTTGGCAATTCGCCCGACGCGCTGATCGGCAATCGCGGGGCGGCGGGGATAGAGCGGGCTGCGGCCGAATTGCTGGACGATCCGGCGATCCGGGTGCTGATCCTGACCGGGGCGGGACCGGGGACGTTCATTCGCCACGCCAATGTCGATTTCCTCGTCCGTGCGGGCGATGCGCTGGCGGAGGAGAAAATCGACGCGGCCTCGTTCGAGGCGTCGCCGTTCATGCAACTGGGCGCGCGGCTCGACCATGCGCGAAAGCCCGTGATCGCCGCCATCGCCGGTCCCTGCATGGGCGGGGGGCTGGAGATCGCGCTGGCCTGTACCCTGCGTATCGTGAGCGCCGCTGTGGGCTCCATCGGGTTGCCGGAGGTGCGTATCGATATCTTCCCCGGCGGTGGCGGCACGCAGCGCCTGATGCGGGTCATGACGCCGCAGCGCGCGCGGCGGTTCATGCTGCTGGGCGAGGTGGTCGATGCCGCGGCGGCGCTGACGCTGGGCATCGTGGATGAGGTGGTTCCCAACGCGCTGACCCGCGCGCTGGAACTGGCCGAGACATTGGCGGCGCGCTCACCGGATGCGCTTGCGGCAATGCTCGCGATGACCCGCCCCCGCGCCGACGAACGGCTGGCCGAGGAAGCGCGCGCCTTTGCCGAGGTGATCCGGGAGGCTCCGGCGCGGGACCGCATGCGCGATTTCGTGGCGCGCGGCGAGCGACTGGACGCCGTGCCGTGACCGATCAGCCGATGCGCGTGTGCAACAGCGGCTCCACCACGAAACGGCGGATGAAGTGACGCAGGTCGCCGTCTCCGATGCCCAGCCGACCGCGCGTGGTGAGCAGCGCCATCTGGCTGAGCGACAGCCAGGCCACCACCTGATCCATGTCGATATCCGCGGCCAGCTCGCCCGATGCGCGCGCGCGTTCCAGCACATGCATCCATCGCGCCCGCGCCTCCACCTGGAACAGGCTGCTCGGCTCCTGCGCCTGCGACGACAGTTCGACATCCTGCACGAACCGGCTGACATAGGGGTTTTCCGACCCCGCCTCGACCGACAGCAGCACCGCTTCCGTCACCGTGTCGGCAAAGCTGGATTGCCGAGTCATGCGGGCGCGCATCGTTTCATGCACCTTGGCCATTTCGGCGAGGCTGATCTGTTCGACGATCTGATGCTTGCTGGGGAAATGCTTGTAGACCGTGGGGCGCGACACGCCTGCGGCCTTGGCAATATCCTCGATCGTGGTTTTCTGGATGCCATAGCGTTCGAAGCAGGTGCGTGCACCCTCGATGATCCGCTCCATGCTCGTCCCGGTAGTCATCTCCGCCGTTTTTCGAGCCTTTGCGCGCATCACCACCCATTCTTCCCTGCCGTGCGGCAGCGTGCATACCCCACAGACCGGCGGCCCGCCAGCCGCGCGGCGAGGATAAATCACCGGGAGGGCGCCAGATGACCTGGGCCACCTCTGTCGAACAGCCGCCCGCCCCGTGGCGGAGCTGTTCGCCAAATTTCTGAACACCTAACCAAGGGAGCGGAGAGGGATATGATCGTCCTGCCGAAACTGTTCGACTATTGGGCGAAATTCCGCCCCGACAATGACGCGCTGGTTTGCGAGGATACGCGCTATAGCTGGGCGGAGGTCCACCGCATGGGCCGCAGCCTGGCCGCGGAGTTGCAGCGGCGCGACGTGCGCCCCGGCGACCGGGTGGGCATCCTCCTCGCAAATTCGGCGGAATGGGGCGTGGCCTATGTCGGGCTGACGATGGCGGGCGCGGTGCTGGTGCCGCTCAACCCGCGCTTCGGCAGTTTCGAACTGCGCGCGATCGAGGGGGATGCGGACTGCACCGCCCTGATCACCACACGCGGCGCGGGTGCGAGCCTGTCGGAACGCTTCGATCTTGGCGAGGGCGGGCAGGATAGTCTGCTCGTCGCGTCCCGGCACGATGCGGGGGAAGCGCCCGCCGACCTGATGGCGGTGTTCGCGGCGGGCGATACGCCCGTGCCGGTGACGGTCGCGCCGCAGGATCTGACCGCGATCTTCTACACCTCCGGCAGTACGGGTCTGCCCAAGGGCACGATGCAGACGCATGCGACGATCCTGTCCTATGTCTTCTCCTATACCGCAGGGTTGCAATTCACGAGCGAGGACCGCGCCCTCATCGTCGCGCCGCTGGCGTTCACCGGCGGGTGCCTGTCGCTGCTGATTCCGATGATGCTGATCGGCGCCTGCTGCGTGATCGAACGCAGCTACGACCCCGCCCGCATCCTGATGCAGACGGAGAAGGAGCGGATCAGCTTCATGACGCAGGTGCCCGCCATATGGGACCGGATGCCGGACTTGCCGGGCTGGGCGGGTGCGGACCTGTCCTCACTGCGCGTTGCGATGACGGGTGGCGCGCCCGTTCCGGTCAGTCTGCTGGAGCGTTTTCGTGAAAAAGGGGTCCGCATCCGTCAGGTTTATGGCTGCACGGAAATCGGCGCGATGGCCTGTTTCCCGCCATTCGACCTGTCGATGCGGCGCCCGGAGACGGTGGGCTATCCGCTCCCCACGCTGACGGGGCGGGTCGTGAAGGACGGACGCGACTGCGCGCCGGGCGAAGTGGGCGAGTTCTGGCTGAAGGGGTCGCAGGTCATGACCGGCTACTGGCGCAATCCCGAACTGACGGAGACGGCGTTCGAGGACGGCTATTACAAGACGGGCGATCTGGTGAAGCGGGATGAGGACGGCGCGGTCGTCATCGTGGACCGGCTGAAGAACATGATCATCTCCGGCGGGGTGAACATCTATCCCGCGGAGATCGAGCGGGCGCTGGCCTCGCTGGACTGCATCGAGGAATGCGGCGTCTTCGGCGTGGAGGATGCGCAATGGGGCGAGAGGGTCGTGGCGGTTATCCACGGCACGACTGCCATCGACATGGACGCCATCCGGGTGGAGGTGCGCGGGCTGCTGGGCGCGCTCAAGACCCCGCGCGAACTGATCTGGTCGTCCGATCCCCTGCCCAAGACCGTCACCAACAAGATTGCCCGGACGGAACTGGCGGCGCTCTATGTGTCGCTGACGGGGGCGGAAATTGCGCTCAGGGCGAACACGCTTTGATGGGGGCCACCCCCTGCGCTCCGGTCAGCGGGGTGGCATATGACGTTCGAGGAATCCGATTACGCCGCTGTTAAAGGCATCGTTGCGGTCCCCTGCAACCATATGCCCCGCGCCCACGACATCCACGACTTCCAGCGCGGGCAGGATGGAACGGAATTCCGCCACGCCCTCCTCGCTCACCACGTCGCTGGCGAGGCCGCGGACGAGCAATGTCGGCATGGTCAGGCCGCCCGCAAAGGCAAGCAGCCGCTCCTCGCGCACTTTCTGGTTGCCGCTGTCCAGCATGCGGGGATCCCAATGCCAGAAATAGCGCCCATCCCGCAGCCGCAGGTTGCGGGCGAGGCCGGAGACGTCCTTTGGCCGGGGACGGTGGGGATTATAGGCGGCGACGGCGTCGGCGGCTTCGTCCAGCGATGCGAAACCCTCTGGATTGGCGCCCATGAACGCCTTGATCTTGCCTGTGCCGACGGGGTTGGGGCGGGGTACGATGTCCACCATCACCAGCGCGGCGGGGGCAGGCTCCACATGCTCGCCCACCGCATAGAGCGCGGTCGCGCCGCCCATGGATGCGCCGACAAAGGCGACAGGCCCCCGGTTGTGCCGCAGGATTTCGCCCAGATCGCGGGCGCGGATCGACAAGGTATAGACGCCATCGGGCGACCAGTCGCTTTCCCCATGGCCGCGCGCATCGAAGTTGATCACGTGATAGCCCGCCTCCACCAGTGCCCGCATCGCGCCCGACCAGCTATGCCGGGTCTGTCCGCCACCGTGCATCAGCACGACCGTGGGCGCGGCGGGATCGCCGCCGACGTCGGCGATGATGCGCACGCCGTCGCTCATGCGGAAGACGGTGCCTGCAAGACTCGATACCGGATCGGACATGGATGGGTTCCTTCTGGCGCCGCCGTGGCGCATGGCTCTGCTTTCAAAGTTAATTAATTAATTGTATAATACAACAAGCGATTCTGGTCCGGCGAGGTTTACAGATTACGAATTTCGTATTATGTGAACGATTAAGTGACGGGGCTAACCCCGCACCGCAACCTGAAAATAGGGGAGAGAGCCATGCCTGTTCGCTTTTCGCGCAAGACCATCGTTGCTGCACTGCTCGCGGGGTCGCTTCCGTTTCCGGTGGTGGCTCGGGAGGCCGCGCCTGCCGGTATCGTGAACGACGGCGACATCGTCGTGACCGCACGCCGCCGCGAGGAGACGCAGATCAGCGCGCCCGTCGCGGTCAGTGCGGTCGGTCAGGCCGAACTGACCCGGCGCGGCATCACCCAGCTCGACAATCTCGTGTCCGCCGTGCCGCAGCTCATCATCTCCGACGCGGGCGCCTCGACGCAGGGCGGCGTGGTGCTGATCCGCGGCATCGGCGTCGGCGAGTCCAACCCGTTCGCTGATCAGGCGGTGTCGTTCAATGTCGATGGTATCCAGCTCAGCCGCGCCAATATCCGCCGCCTGTCCGAGATCGACATGGCGCAGGTGGAGGTGCTGAAAGGACCGCAGGCGCTGTTCTTTGGCAAGAACAGCCCGGCGGGCATCATCGTCATCCGCACCGCCGATCCCGGCAAGTCGTTCGAGGCGGGCGTCAACGCCAGCTATGAATTCAACGGCAAGGAAATTCGCACCGACGCCTTTGTCTCCGGTCCGCTGAGCGACAATTTCGGCGTTCGTATCGCAGGCTTCTATTCCCACATGGACGGCTATTTCGACAATGCCGCCACGCCGTCCGCAACCTATGGCCTGTCGCGCACGAAACTGCCGCAGAACCAGGATTATGGCGGTCGCATCACGCTGAAATTCGATCCAGGCGACCGCTTCGACGCCCGGCTGAAGCTCAGCTACGGCAATGTCGACAGCAGCGGCCCGGAATCCAGCATGCAGGCGGTGGATTGCCCGCTCGGCTTCAACCAGTTGTCGCCGACCATCGCCAACAGCTGCGCGCCCGACAAGCGCAGCGTCATTGCCGATCCCGGCCCACTGATCGCGGCGGTGTCTACCGGTGATTTCGCGGCGGTCCCCTATGTCGCGCAGGAGCAGATACTCGGCGGGCTGGAGATGAATTATGCGCTGAACGACACGCTGAAACTGACCAGCGTCACCGGCTATTATCAGAACCGCACCTCTTTCGTGTCCAGCGCGACGGTGGCCGACACGACCAATCCGGGCTTTGTCTTCGTCAGTGCGCAGCGGTTCAAGGCGAACGAGTTCTCGCAGGAATTGCGCCTCGCCAGCAGTTTCGACGGGCCGCTCAACTTCCTGATCGGCGGCTATTATCAGGATGCGGACCTGCGCTTTCAGAATTTCGTGGTCCGCAACGCCGCCGCGCCCGTGGTCGCCGTGCCCAAGCGCCCGGTGTATCAGGACGGCAAGGCTTATTCGGCCTTTGGTCAGTTGATGTGGAAGATCACGCCGGAAATCGAACTATCGGGCGGCGGTCGCTATTCCTATGAGAAGAAGGGCTACACGCTCTATGATGCGGCGGGCAATCGCCTGCCCACGGCCAGCCCCGGCAACAACTGGAATAATTTCTCGCCGGAAGCGACGCTGGCCTATCGGCCCAGTCAGAACCTGACGATCTATGGCGCGTACAAGACCGGCTTCCTGTCGGGCGGCTTTGCCGTGGCGTCTGGCGACCTCACGCGCGACCGTTCCTATGACCAGCAGCTCGTGCGCGGGTTCGAGGCCGGGGTGAAGGGCCGCATGGGCCATTTCTGGGGCAGCATCACCGCCTATCGCTACGTCAATACCGGCCTGCAGGTGACGTCCAACATCGTCGATCCAGTGATCGGCGTGGACCAGCGCATCGTGAATGCGGGCAAGGCGATCAATCAGGGGATCGAGGCGGAGCTGCGCTATCGCAACGGCGCGGTCGAACTCCATGGCGCGGTTGCGTACAACCACGCCCGCTACAAGCAGTTCGTCACCACCTGCTATGCGGGACAGTCGGTCGCGCTGGGGTGCAGTCTCAGCCCGAATGCGACAGGCGTCTTCCAGAATCAGGATCTGAGCGGCGGGCGCATGGTCCGCGCGCCCGACTGGGTGGTGCAGGGTGGCGGCGCCTATACCTTCGACCTGGCCGGGGGTGATACCGTGGCCGCATCGGCGGACGTGAACTTTTCAAGCGGCTATTTCGCCGCGCCGTCCAACAAGCCGGCGAGCTGGCAAACGGGCTATGCCACGGTTGACGGAGGCATCACCTATACGAACGCCCAATATGGCTTCACCATCGGGGTGCTGGGTCGCAACCTGACCAACCAATATTATTATTCCCGCGCCATCGACTCTACTTTCACCGGCAGCGGCACGGGGACGACGACGGTGACGCCGTCCGACACCATCGCCTCCGTCAGCCGGGGGCGGCAGATACTGGTGCGCGCGGGCATCAAATTTCGCTGAGCGACGACACATAGGAGACAGGCATGCGTGAGTCCCTTCGTTTCTATATCGACGGTGCCTGGGTGGAGCCGGACGGCTCCGCCACCTTCACGGTCGTGAATCCCGCGACGGAAGCGGCGATGGGCAGCATCCGTCTCGGTTCGGCGGAGGATGTGGATCGGGCGGTGATGGCGGCGCGCAGGGCCTTTCCGGCCTTTGCGCGTACCAGTGTGGCGGAACGGCTGGAATTGCTGGAGGCGATCATCGCGGCGTACAAGAAACGCCGCAACGACCTCGCCGAAGCGATCACGGAGGAGATGGGCGCGCCCAGGGCGCTGGCCGAAAACCTCCATGCCAAGATCGGTCATGTCCACCTCAAGACAGCCACGACCATCCTGCCTGACTATCCGTTCCGCGAGTGGCGCGGCTCCACGCTGATCGAGCGGGAGCCCATCGGCGTCTGCGCGCTCATCACGCCATGGAACTGGCCGATCAACCAGATCGCGGCCAAGGTCGTGCCCGCGCTCGCCTGCGGCTGCACGATGGTGCTCAAGCCGTCGGAATATTCGCCTTTCTCCGCGCAGATATGGGCAGAAGTGTTGGACGATGCCGGGGTTCCGCCGGGCGTATTCAACATGATCAACGGGACGGGGCCGGAGGTCGGCGCGGTGCTGAGCAGCCACCCGGAGGTGGACATGGTGTCCTTCACCGGATCGACGCGGGCAGGGGTGGAAGTCGCGCGCAACGCCGCACCCACCATCAAGCGGGTGCATCAGGAACTGGGTGGCAAGTCGGCCAATATCATCCTGGCCGATGCCGACCTGAAGGCGGCGGTGACGGCGGGGGTGCGGGCGATGGCGTCCAATTCCGGCCAGTCCTGCAACGCGCCCACCCGCATGCTGGTGCCCGCCGATCGCATGGAGGAGGCCTGCGCAGCGGCGGCCGAGGCGGCAGGCGCGTTGCGCGTGGGTGATCCCCTGACCAGCGAGATCGGGCCGGTCGTCTCAGCCATCCAATATGACAAGATACAGGGCCTGATCCAGGGCGGCATCGACAGCGGAGCCACGCTGGTCGCGGGCGGCGCGGGGCGCCCCGAAGGACTGGACAAGGGCTATTATGTGCGCCCGACCGTCTTTGGCCATGTCACCAACGACATGGCCGTCGCGAGGGAGGAGATATTCGGGCCGGTGGTGTCGATCATCGGCTATGCCTCGGTCGAGGAGGCGATCAGCATCGCCAATGACTCGCCCTATGGGCTGGCGGGCTATATCTTTGGACAAGACCCCGATGTGATCGCGGACATCGCCGCGCGGCTGCGTGTGGGGCAGGTCATCATCAACCATGCGACGCCCGACGCCATGGCGCCCTTTGGCGGGTACAAGCAGTCGGGCAATGGCCGCGAATGGGGCGATCATGCATTCGAGGGCTTTCTGGAACTCAAGGCCGTGCTGGGCATGCCCGGCCGTCCGGCAGCGGAGTAGACGAAGCCATGGCCCGTATCCCCTATCCCGATCCTGCCAGCCAGTCGGACGAGGTGCGCGACCGGCTTAAACGCCTCGGTTCGCTCAATGTCACGCGCATGATGAGCCATGCGGAGGGCGTGATGACCGCCTATTCCAAACTGGGCACGCAGTTGCTGTTGCGCGGGACGCTGGACCCGGTGCTGCGCGAGTGCGTGATCCTGCGGGTCGGGCAACTCTGCCGGTCCGACTATGAATGGTATCAGCATGTCAGCGTGGCCCGCGCCGTCGGCATGCCGGAGGCGATGCTGGACGCGATCGGGGAGGGGCGGTTCGCCGACCTGCCCGACGATCATCGCATCGCCATCGGCTTTGCCGAGGAGATTCACGGCGACGGTGCGGTGTCACCCGCAACCTTTGCGCAGGGGCGGGCGCGGTTCAGTGAGGCGCAACTGGTCGAACTGTGCATCCTCGTCGGCCATTACATCATGACGGCCGGCTTCCTGCGCAGCTTCGAGATCGAGGCGGAGGATACGCCGCCGCTGGGGGCTTCGCTGCGGGCGAAGGCCGATTGACATCACCCTCAAACTCTACAAAATACGAAAAATGTAAAGCGTAAGGCACCGTGAGTCGGAGCCCCGGAGGAGGATCGTCATGTCCATGAACATCAGCCAGGAGATTTTCGACCGGATGGTCGCGCATATCGCGAACGGGACCACCGATCTCGCGGATGCCGACCTGCGCGTCCCTTCGTCCAATTTCGCCAGCGACGAGCATGGCAAGCGCGAGCAGGCGGTGTTCCGCCGCCAGCCGCTGGTGGCCGCGGTAAGTTCTCAGCTTGCCGAACCGGGCAGCTTCATCACCCGCGACCTGATGGGCGTCGCGCTGTTGATCGTGCGGCAGAAGGACGGATCGGTCGCGACCTTCCGCAACATGTGCCGCCATCGCGGCGGCAAGGTCGAGATGGCGGAATCGGGCAAGAAACCGGCGTTCACCTGCGCCTATCATGGCTGGACCTACGACCGATCCGGCGCGCTGCGCGGTGTGCCGTTCGAATCCAGCTTCGATCCCATCGACAAGGCATGCAATGGACTGTTCCAGGTCCGCTGCGAGGAACGCCATGGCCTGATCTGGGTCGACCTGTCCAACAATGACGAGCGCACCGTCGCGGACTTCCTCGGCACCGCTGCGGAGGAGCAACTGGGGAAACTCGGCCTCGACAAGACGATCATGTTCCTCGAACGCAAATATGATCTGAACGTCAACTGGAAGCTGGTGATGGACGGTGCCTATGACGTGCTGCACCCACAGTTCCTGCACCCGGAAGGGGTGGGCAAGCTGGTTCATACCAATGTCGGCATCTGGAAGAATTATGGCCGCCATGGCCAGATGTTCACCGCCCGCCGCCGTCTGGCCGAAGCGGTCAAGAATGGCGCGACCCCGGAAGCGGCCTGGCGCTATTTCGCGACGGTCTTCGTTCTTTTCCCCAACACGCTCGTCATCGCCGCGCCGGATCATTACGAGTTCTGGACGGTGTGGCCGTCGATGGAGTCCGCCTCCAAGTCGACCACGCATATCCGCTTTCTGATCGATCCTGCCAAGCTGGACGACGTGATGGCGGACCGCCTCAATCGCAGCCTCGCGATTCTGGAGGATGCGGCGATGAACGAGGACTGGCCGATGGAGGAGACGATCCAGGCCAATGCCGTCGCCAGCCCCGACACCACCTATCTCTATGGCCGCAGCGAGGTGTCGTGCCAACATCTCCACCTCCAACTGGAGCGCGAGATGGCTGATCTGGGCTGAGCCTGACTTCAGACGGAGCGGCGTAGATCGACGCCGCCCCCGTGATGAACGCCCGCGGTTCCGCCGAACCTGCGGGCGTTTGCTTTTCCGGTCCGGGCGCACCTCCCATCCGCAAAAAAATCGTTGCGCATGAAATCTACCAGCGTTAGGCTGAAAACATAATTACATAATTAATGAATACATAGGAGGGGAACATGCTTATGCGTTCCAAGCTATACTGCCTCGGATCGGCAGCACTGGGTCTTGTCTTGTCCGCGCCAGCCTATGCGCAGGTGGCCGACGCCGATGCGAGCGACATCGTGGTCACTGCCCAGAAGCGCGCCGAGCGTCTGGAAGACGTCCCCATCGCCATCACCTCCATCGGTGGCGACACGCTCGCCGGGTCCAATGTCAGCGTCTCATCGCAGCTTCCGCAACTCGTCCCCTCTCTCCGCATCGACTATTCGGGTGCCTTTGCGC
Organism: Sphingobium sp.; assembly: GCA_036383715.1. Taxonomy (GTDB): domain Bacteria; phylum Pseudomonadota; class Alphaproteobacteria; order Sphingomonadales; family Sphingomonadaceae; genus Sphingobium. The sequence continues at coordinate 37,520 of DASVNT010000038.1, forward strand.
AGCCGACCATTCGCGGCGTCGGGTCGGCGACATCCGGCAATGGTCTGGCTCCCAATGTCGCCACCTATATCGACGGCTTCTATGTGCCGAGCGCGCTGAGCAACGACTTCCAGCTTGCCAGCGTCACCAATGTGTCGGTGCTCAAGGGGCCGCAGGGAACGCTGTTCGGGCGTAACGCCACGGGCGGCGCGATCATGGTGACAACGCGCGATCCCTCCTTCACGCCCACGGGACAGGTGTCCGCCTCCTATTCCCGGTTCAATCATTACAGCATCAACGGCTATGTCTCGACGGGGCTGACCGACACGCTGGCGATGGATGTGGCCGGCATTTACGAAAAGGGCGACGGCTTCGTCACCAACCTCGTCAACGGCGACAAAAAATGGGCGGGGTTCGAGAAATGGCTGGTGCGCAGCAAGCTGCTGTTCGAACCGACCGACAACGTCAAATTCACGCTGACCTACCAGCATAATCATATGCACGACCCCAATCCGCAGATCGGTTCGCTGCATCAGGGGCTGGGCGTCGGCGCGCTGGTGCCCGGAACCATTGTCGCGACGCGGCGCGGCGAAGTGGCGGAGAGTTTCAAGTCCGACTTCTTCCTCGACGTCGACAGCCTCTACCTCAAGAGCGAGTTCGACCTCGGCTTTGCCACGCTGACCTCCTACAGCCAGTATCGCGAGCAGAGCACGAACCAGCGCGCGGACTATGACCATAGCCCCACGCCGATCTTCGACTATTCCTTCTTCTACCAGCAGCGGTCGATCTCGCAGGAGTTCAACCTGACCTCGCCCGCCAGCCGGCGCTTCACATGGGTCGTCGGCGCCTATTATTTCAACGACAACGACCGGCAGAGCGACTTCCTGATCTCGCTGCAAGGCGGTCCCTTCTTCCAGGGATATCAGACGCAGCAAAAGACGGACTCCGTCGCGCTGTTCGCGGACGGCACCTATCAGCTCGGCGAGAGCCTGTTCCTGACCGCGGGCGTCCGATACAACAGCGAGACGCGGGTCGCGCGCTATCTGACGCAGAGCGCGGCGGTGGGCATACCGGGCAGCGACCGTAACCGGGCGACGTTCAACAGCCTGACCCCGCGCGCGGTGCTGCGCTATGAAATTGCGCCGCGCACCAACGTCTATGCCTCCTACACGCGCGGTTTCAAATCGGGCGCGTTCAATCCCTCCGGCCAGAATGTCGCGCAGCCGGTGAAGCCGGAAACCATCGATGCGTTCGAAGTCGGTTTCAAGACCGCCTCGTCCATGCTGCGGCTCAACGCCTCGGCCTTCTACTACAGCTATCGCGATCTGCAGATCGCATCCTATGTGAACTCGTCGAGCCTGCTGCAGAATGCTGCCAATTCCCGCATCTGGGGCGGGGACATCGATGCGGTCTATTATGCGACGCCGCATCTGCAGCTGAAGGCTGCGGCCGCCTATACGCATGCGACCTTCAGTTCCTTCCCCAATGCGCCGCTCTATGTGCAGTGCCTTAATTTCGCGGCGTGCGGGGCTCAGGGTTTTGGGCTGTTCGTGCCGACGCCCGACAATTCGACGGGTCGGACCTTGCCACGCGCGCCGCGCTTCACCGCCAGCATCGGGGCGCAATATGACATGCCCATCGGCGCTTCCACGCTGACGTTCAACGCCGACATGTATCACACGTCGAAAGTGTGGTTCGATCCGGTCGAGCAGTTCGGGCAGGACGCCTATGAGATCGTCAATCTGCGCGCGACCTACTCCTTCCCCGGCGACAAGGTGCAGATCGCGGTGTTCGGCACCAACATATTGGACAAGACCTATTTGAACCAGGTGCTGCCCGCCGCGCTGTCCATCGGCCAGACCTATGGCGAACCGGCCAGTTACGGCGTGTCCGGCACGTTCAAGTTCTAAATGGGCAAATTCTAAAAGGGGGAGCGGCCTGCGGGCGATGTTCGCAGGCCGTTTTAATGAAGCAGGCGGAGCGAAGAAGACGATGGGCACGGCGCAGGGCGGTTATGACTATGTGATCGTCGGTGCGGGTGCGGCGGGGTGCGTGCTGGCCTATCGGCTGAGCGAAGACCCGGCGGTGAAGGTCGCGCTGATCGAGGCGGGGGGCAGCGACCGCCATCCTCTCTATCAGGTGCCCAAGGGCGTGCCCCTGCTGATGACCCGCCCAGCGAGCCTGTGGACCTATCCGACCGAGCCGGAGGACAGCAACGCCAACAAGACCGAATATTGGCTGCGCGGGCGGGTGCTGGGCGGATCGACGTCGGTCAACGGCCTGATGTGGGTGCGCGGGCAGCCCGCCGATTTCGACGCCATCGCCGAATTGTCGAGCGACGATTGGGACTGGCGGCATGTCGGGGCGGCCTATGCGGCGTTGGAACGCCATGAACTGGGCGCGGGACAGGATCGGGGCGGCTCAGGGCCGCTGCGCATTTCGCTGCCGGGGCGGGACGTGCGCATGCGCTGGCACGACGCGGTCATCGCGGCTGGGCGGTCCATGGGCCTGCTGGTCAAGGAGGATGTGAACCAGCCGGACAATGATCAGGGCGTCGGTTATAACCCCCGGACCATCTGGGCGGGACGGCGGCAGAGCGCCGCGTCCGCCTTTCTGCGGCCCGCACGCAAGCGCCCCAATCTCACCGTGATCACCCATGCGACCGCCGACCGGGTGCTGTTCGACGGCGCGCGCACGACCGGCGTGCTGTGCCACAAACGGGGTAGGGAACTGACGGTCAACGGGGCGGAGGTCATTCTGTGTGGCGGGGCGATGGCGTCGCCCGGCATATTGGAACGCTCCGGCATCGGCGATCCCGAACGGCTTGGCGCGCTGGGCATCGATTGCGTTTCGGCGATCCCGGCGGTGGGAGCGAACATGATCGAGCATCGGGCGCTGCTGATGCAATGGAAGCTGAAAGACCCGCGCGCCTCCTATAATCGCGATCATCGCGGCCTGCGCCTGCTCTGGACGATCCTGCGTTACCTGGTGACGCGCAAGGGGCCGATGGGGTCCGCGACGTTCGACATGGGCGCATGGCTCAAGAGCCGGCCCGACCTCAACCGGCCCGATACCCAGTTCCTGATCGCGCCGCACAGCCTCGACTTCACCAATATGGGCAAGACGACGGAGGCGTTTCCGGGCATGTCGCTGGTCGTCTATCCATTGCGCCCCTCGTCCACGGGCAGCGTCCATATCGCCTCGCGCGACCCGGAAGCGATACCGCAGACGATCGCCAATCACCGCGCCACCGATATCGACCGGCAGGCGATGATCGACGGCTTTCGCGCCGCCCGCACCTTTGCGGAGCAGTCGCCGCTGGCAGAGATGATCGAGGCGGAGACGATCCCCGGCCCGCAGTATCAGTCGGATGAGGATGTCATCGCCGCCTATGACCAGTTCGCCACCTGCGGCTATCATACGGTGGGCACCTGCCGCATGGGGCATGACGCGGCGTCGGTGGTCGATCCCGAATTGCGCGTGCGCGGGGTCGAGGGGCTGAGGGTCATGGACACGTCGATCATGCCCGTCATGCCGTCGGGCAATACGCAGGGGCCGACGATGGCGATGGCCTGGCGCGCGGCGGATGTCGTCCGGCGGGGGCGGCAGGGGGCCTAAGCCCGCACCCGCACCTCCACGTCGAAGCCTTCCAGATAGCTCATGCCGGACACCTGCTCCGCCATATCGGGCGTGGCGGGGGTGATGCGGTTGATGTTGCCGCCCGCCTGCGCATTGGCGAGTTGCCAGCCGCCGCGATGGCCCCAGCCATGGGGATAGGCGACGCAGCCGGGCCGGACGCTGTCCGTCACTCTGGCGGTCACGTCGATGCTGCCCCATTGGGAGGAGAGGGTGACGTCCGCGCCATCCTCTATGCTGCGCCGCGCGGCGTCGTCTGGATGGATCAGCAGGCGGGGTTCCTCGCTCCGCACCAGCTTGTTGACGTTGTGCATCCAGCTATTGATCGACCGCAATCGCCGTTCGTTGACGAAGCGCAGGGCGTCGGGGCTGCGGCGCGGTGCGGCGTGCAGGCGCGCGATTTCGGCGGCGGTCACGTCGGACCACAGGTGGACCTTGCGATCATCGTGCCCGATGCGCTTGCGAAAATCGAAGTCCCAGCGGCTGCGCTCGATCATCAGGCCATGGGGCGCGGCCTTGATCTTGTCGAGCGACAGGCCGTCGCGCCCCTCTATCCCGCCCCGGATCGCAGCGTCGGCGATGGCGAAGGGTTCCGCGCCGTCGAACGGGCCGCTGCGCCCCATGCGGGCGGTCAGGTCGCGCAAGATGTCGAACTCGCCGCGCGCCTCGCCCACGGGCGGGATGACGGCCTGCACATGCTGGGCAAAGGGACGAACCATATGCTCCATGAAGAAGCGGTTGCAGTCCTCCCGCTCCAGCGCCGTCGTGACGGGCAGGATATAGTCGGCATGGCGCGTGGATTCGGTGACATAGAGGTCGAGCGCGACCATCAGGTCGAGCTGGGCAAAGCCCTCCGGTAGTTGCGGCCCGTTGGGCATGGACATGACCGGATTGGCGCCGATCAGGAACAGGCTCCTGATCTGGCCCGCGCCCGGCGTCGTCATTTCCTCCAGTAGGGTGAGGCTGGCTTGCGTGCCCCAGACGCTGGGGATGCCGCGCACGCGCGACGGGCGGCGATTATAGGCCGCGCCGCCGCGAATGCCGGTGAACTGCTCATCGGTCGATGTGCCGCCATGGCCCCAGCCGACGCCGCCCGGCGCATGGAAGCGCCCGCAGACGACGTTGAGGCTGTGCAGGAAGATGTTGGTCAGCGTCGAGAAACTGCCCCGGCAGATGCCGATGCGGCCCATGGCGGCGGCACGCGGCGCCGCGGCGAACTCGCGCGCCATCTGGCGGATGCTGTCCGCCGCGATGCCGCATTCCGCCTCCGCCCGCTCCGGCGTGATCCATCCGACCGCTTCGGCTAGGTCCGGCCACCCAGTGCAATGCTCGGTCAGGAAGGCGCTGTTCCCCAGACCCTCCGCGACGATGACCGACAGCATTGCGCCCAGCAGCCACATGTCTGCATCGGGGCGGATCGCGACATGGGTGTATTTCGCGGCTGTCTCCGTCCGGCGCGGGTCGATGACGACGACCTTGCCGCGCGCCGCGATGGCGTCGAGATCCTCGCGGATGCGCGGCGCGATCATCAGCGACCCGTGGCTGACCAGCGGATTGGAGCCGAAGATCAGCAGATGGTCGCATTGCGGCAGGTCGGGAAAGACAAAGGCATGGGTGCCGAACAGCAATTCGGTCGCCAGCACGGGGGTGGAGATGTCCTCGGACGAGGGCGTATAATGCCGCTCGCATCCCATCGCCCCCATGAACAGGCCGACGGCCAGCGCGCTGGGCCAGCCCATGCTGGGCGGATTGCCGCTGTTGACCGCCAGACTGTCCTGACCATGCGCGTCGAGGGAGGCGGAGAGGCGGGCGGCGATGTCGTCCAGCGCCTCGTCCCACGAGACTTCGGCAAATTCGCCCGGCTCGCCGACGCGCTTCAGGGGACGGACGACCCGGTCGGGATCATGCGCGACCTCGGCCAGCGCCGGTCCCTTGACGCAGATATGGCCGTGGCTGTGCGGATTGTCGCGATCGGGTGCGATCTTGACGATCCGGCCGTCCTTGACGGTCGCCACCATGCCGCACAGCGCCTCGCAGATGCGGCAATAGGTGATGTGCTGCCCGTCCTCTCCGGGCTGGATTGCAGGCGGGATGCTCATCGGCTGGCTCCTTTGCCGTATCGGATCAGATCGCCGCGACGGTCACGCGCGACTGAACACTCATATATTCCAGCAGGCCCATGAGGCCGTTTTCGACGCCAAAGCCCGATTGCTTATGCCCACCCATCGGCTGGTCGGGCGGGGCGTCCATGATGGTGTTGACCCAGGAGGTCGCGCAATCGAGCCGGTCGGCGATGGCGCTGGCGCGCGCGATGTCGCGGGACCAGACCGACCCGCCGAGGCCAAAGGGCGTGCCGTTCGCTCGCGCGATCACATCCTCGTCATCGGTGAAGCGCAGGATCGGCAGGATCGGGCCGAATTGCTCCTCCCGCACGATCTCCGCATCGTCGTCGGGGTTTTCGACGACCGTGACGGGGTGGAAATAGCCAGCACCCTCCGGCGCCTCGCCCTGATGCAGCCGGTATCCGGCGGCACGGGCATTGTCGGTCAGCGTGCGGATGCGGTCATATTGGGCGCGGTTCTGCACGGGGCCAAGGGCGACGCCCGGCTCTGCGCCGTCACCCATGCGGAGCGACCGGGCGACGGCCATGAAGGCGGCGAGAAACGCATCATAGATGGCGTCGTGGACATAAATCCGCTTGGCCGCGACGCAGATCTGCCCGGAATTGAGCATCGACCCCCAGAACAGCTTTTCGGCGACCGCATCGACATCCACGTCGGGCAGCACGATAGCGGGATCGTTGCCGCCCAGTTCCAGCGTGAAGCGGGTGATATGCTCCGCCGCCGACTGCATGATGCGGCGGCCCGTCTGGGTCGATCCGGTAAAGCTGATCTTGTCGATACCGGCATGACTCGTCATCCACGGGCCGATCTCGTCCCCGCCGCTCACGATATTGACGACGCCCGGCGGCAGCACGGACTGGAACAGTTCGCCCAGCCGCAGGGTCGTGAGGGGCGTTGTGGGAGCGGGTTTCAGGACGATGCAATTGCCCGCGGTGATGGCGGGCACGATCTTCATCATCGCGGTGAGGGCAGGGTAGTTCCATGGCACGATCGCGCCCACCACGCCCAGCGGCAGGTGGCGGACGACGACGCGGCGGCTGTCGTCGCCCCGCCGGTCCTCCGGCAGCTCGAACCCCTCGACCGCTGCCGCCCAATAGGCCGCCCCCTGCAACTCGCCATCGGCGGCGTCCAGCGGCTTGCCTTGTTCGGCGGTCAGCAGCGCGCGCAGTTCCGCGCCATGTTCCGCAATGATCCCGGCGAGCGAGGCGACGAGGCGCTTGCGCTCCGCAAAGTGCGTGGCGCTCCACCCCGGAAAGGCGGCGCGAGCGGCGGCTATGGCATCGTCCAACTGCTCCTGTGAGCAATTGGGCGCATGCTCGAACACCTCCCCGGTCGCGGGGTTGATGACCGGCACCGGCGCACCGTCTCCGGTGACGGACCGGCCACCGATGGTCATGGGGAAACGGCTCATCGTGCTGCTCTCCCTTTTTCGTTCAGCGCAGGTGCGTGGGGGCGTCGGGGAGGAAGACGGTCTTGACCTCGGTAAACGGGTCCAGCCCCTCCGGCCCGCCCTCGCGGCCATAGCCCGATTTCTTGAAGCCCCCGAATGGGTTGGTCAGGTCGAAGTCGCGGCCGTTCTGGGTGAAATGCCCGGTGCGGACGCGGCGCGCCACGGCATAGGCGCGGTCGGTGTCCTGCGTGTAGACGCAGCCGGACAGGCCGTAATCGCTGTCGTTGGCGATGTGGATCGCTTCCTCCTCGCTGTCATAGGGGATGACAGCGGTGACGGGGCCAAAGATTTCCTCGCGCGCGATAACCATGTCGTTGGTGGCGTTGGCGAAGACGGTCGGTTCGATGTAAAAGCCGCAGTCGAGGCTGGCGGGGCGTCCGCCGCCCGTGGCGATCCGCGCGCCTTCGCGGCGCCCCTGTTCGATATAGCTGCCGACCTTCTCATGATGCCGCCGCATCGCCAGCGGCCCCATGGCGGTCCCGGCGTCCAGCGGATCGCCGACCACCGTTGCCTGCATCGCGGCGGCCAGGCTCTCGACATAGGCGTCATGGCGCGCGCGGGGCACCAGTACGCGGCTGAGGTTGATGCACACCTGTCCGCACAGCAGGGTGATCAGCGGCGCGATGGCCGGGCCGAGCAGGGCTGGGTCGAAATCGTCGAGCACGATCGCCGCCGACTTGCCGCCCAGTTCCATGGTGTAGCGCGCCATGCGGGAGGCGCAGATGGACGCGATCTGCAGGCCCGCCCCGGTCGATCCGGTGAAGGCCACCTTGTCGATGCCGGGATGGCGCACCAGCAGTTCGGACACTTCGCGGCCCGCCGGGAGCAGGTTGACGACGCCTTCGGGCAGGCCCGCTTCCTCCGCCGCCTCGGCCAGCAGGAACGCCTCCAGCGGGGTTTCGGGGGACGGCTTCATGACGACGGTGCAGCCCGATGCCAGCGCGGGGGCGAGCTTGATCAGCAGCGAGGACAGCGGCCCGTTCCACGGCGCGATAGCGGCGACGACGCCGACCGCTTCCCGCACCACTACGGCATGCTTCGACATATAGCCGTGGGAGGGGCGCAGGTCTTCCCACGGATAGCTGTCGGCAAGGTCCGCATAATAGTCGAGCAGTCCGCATGTCCCGCGCGTCGATCCGCCCGCCATGCTGACGGGCACGCCGACCTGCGCGATCCATGCCGCGTCCAGCGCGTCCTCCCGCTTGAGCAGCGCCCTGGCCAGCGCGCGCATGTAGGTCGCGCGTTCGGACGGGGCGAGGCGCGGCCATGGTCCCGTGTCGAACGCGCGCCGTGCGGCCGCGACCGCCAGATCGACCTCTGCCTCGCCCGCTTCCGCGACGGAGGCAAAAACCTGTTCGGTCGCCGGATTGACGAGTTCCAGGCGTCGGCCCTGTGCGGGGCTGCGCCATTCGCCGCCGATGAATAGCTTGTCGGGGTGGGCGAGGACGGCCTTGTCGGCAGTGAGAAGGGACATGGGTATCTCCTGTAGGACGGTCAGGCGGGCTGGCGGATCATCTCCGCCACCCGTTCCGCGATCATGATGGTGGTCGCATTGGTGTTGCCGCTGGTGATGAGCGGCATGATGGAGGCATCCACGACGCGCAGGCCCTCGACACCCCGGACCCGGCAGGCCAGATCGACGACGGAGCCGTCATCCGACCCCATGCGGCATGTGCCGACCGGGTGATAGGCGACCATGGCCTTTGACCGGGCGTAATCGGCCCATTCGGCGTCGCTGGCGGGAATGGGGTCGGGCACGCGGTCGCCCGTCACCAGCGCCTGCATCGCGGGTGTGCGGAACAGGCGGTCGACCATCTTGAGGCCGCTGACCAGTCCGGCGACGTCCGCCTCCTCGCCCAGCAGGCGATGATCGACCACGGGCCGCCCGCCTTCGCCCAACCGGACATGGCCGCGCGATTTCGGGCGGGTGAGGGTGGCGTTGATGCTGACGCAGGGCTGTCTGGGCATAACGGCCTGCGCGGCGGACAGCGTGTCCTTCTCCAGATTATAGGCCAGTGGCATGAAGTGGAGCTGCACATCCGGCTCGTCCAGCCCGTCGCGGCTGCGGCCCATCGCCATGGCCTGAACGGCGGGCGCGCTGAGCGGTCCCTTGCGGCCCAGCAGGAATTTCATGAGGTGGCCGATCATGTCCACGGGGCCAAGCTGGCTGTTCAGCGTGGGCCGGTTGACGAACTTGTTCTGCGTCGCGCCGACATGCTCCTGCAGATTGGCGCCGACATCGGGCATGTCGCGCAGGACGGCGATGCCCTGTTCGCGCAGATGCGCCGCCGGGCCGAGGCCGGATCGCATCAGCAGCGCGGGCGATCCCATGGCGCCTGCGCAAAGGATGACTTCGCGATCGACGCGGATTTCGCTCGGTACGCCTGCGCGCCGGACGGTGACGCCCACGGCGCGGCCCTGCTCGATCAGCAGGCCCTGCGTTTCGGCATGGGTGAGGACTGTTAGATTGGGCCGCTTGCGCGCTGCGCGGAGATAGGCCTTCTCCGTGCTGCACCGCCATCCGTCCTGCTGCGAGGCATGGGTCAGATAGGCGCCCTCCATCTCGCCGCCATTATGCTCGGCCAGCGTCGGCAAGCCCTCTTCGCGGCAGGCATCGAGAAAGACGGAGCAGAGGGGATGCGGGTCGCGCATCGGGGCCACCGACAGCGGTCCATGGGTGCCCCGCCAGCGGGCGGGCGTTCCGTGCCATGTCTCCGACCGCTCGAAATAGGGCATGACGTCGTCAAAGCCCCATCCGGTCGCGCCCAGTTCTTCCCACCGGGCGAAGTCGCCGCGCGATCCGCGAATATAGACCTGCCCGTTGATCGCGCTGCCGCCGCCCAGCATCCGGCCCGCCGACCAGATGAACCGGCGGCCGTCGATGGAGGGGTCGGGGAGTTGCTGATATTGCCAGTCGTACCGGTCGTTCACGAGCATTTTGGCAAAGCCGGCGGGCATCTGGACCATGAAGCCGGTGGACTCTCCGCCCGCTTCGATCAGGATGACGCGCGTGTCGCTATTCTCGCTCAGCCGGGCCGCCATGACGCATCCGGCGCTGCCGCCGCCGACGATCACATAATCCGCTCGCAGGGCAGGCGCGGCGGTCATCAGGCGACGACGCCCGCATCCCTGAGCCGCCCGATCTCCTCCGGATCGAGGTCGAGCAGGCTGGTCAGCACGGGTTCGCTATGCTCGCCCAGTTTCGGCGCGAGGGCGGGGGCAAAGCTCTGGCCGCGGGTCTTCACCGGGGTGGAGGTCAGGCGGATGGTGCCCGCATCGGGGTGCTCCACCTCATAGATATTGTCGCGCGCCAGGAAATGCGGATCGACCGCCAGATCGGCCAGCGTGTTGACCGGGGTCGCGGGAATATCGTTGGCGCGCAGCCATTGCAGCCAGTCGTCGCGGTCGCGGGTCAGGAAAATCTCCGCCATCGCCCGGTTGACGGCGGCGTCCGCTTCCTCCGGCGTGGCGGCGGTGCGGTAGAGTTCCTCCAGATCGGGACGCTCGACCAGCGCGATGAAGCGTTTCCAGAATTTGGGGCTGAGCGGCTGGGCATAGAGCAACTGCCCGTCGCGGGTGCGGTAATTCTCCATGCGGGGCCAGTGGATCATGCGCCCGTCCGCGCCCGCGAATCCGGGGCGTTCATAGGTGTGGTCGGGGTTCAGCACCGCGTCGACGCCATCGGGCAGCCAGTGCGCGGAGGATTCCGCCGCCGCCACCTCGATCAGTGCGCCCTTGCCGGTACTGCGGCTGCGGATCACGGCGGACAGGACGCCAACGGCCGCGTGCAGGCCCATGGCGTGCATGCCGATGGCGGTCGGCTGTGCTCCGTCATATTTGGAGATGCTCTCCTTTATCGGCAGGCCGAGGCCGCCGAAGGCGTCGAAGGAGGGGCCGTGCGACCCCTGCGCGCTATAGGGACCAGTGAGGCCAAGGCCGGAGATGGAGCAATAGACGAGGCCGGGGTTCTCCGCGCTCAACGCCTCATAGCCGAGGCCCAGCCGGTCGAGCACACCCGCGCGCATCCCCTCGATCACGACGTCGGCCTGTGCGGCGAGCTGTTTGAACAGCGCCTTGCCCTCGTCGCTGTGCAGGTCGAGGCCGAGGCTCTGCTTGCCGCGATTCCAGCGCAGGTGGAGGAAGCTGAACCCGTCGGGCGTGCCCATGGACAGGGCGCCGGCATAGCGGACCTGATCCCCCGCGCCGGGCGTCTCCACCTTCACCACGCGCGCGCCCATGTCCGCCAGATAGCCGCCGAGCGAGTCCGGGCCGAGGTGGGCGACCTCGATCACCAGCAGGTCGCCAAGAAAATCATATGCGCTCATGGCAGCATCGTCTCCGGTTTTTTGAGCGGCTGTCCAGCCTATTTCGAGAAGGTTTAACCGACCACATAAACAAGTCAATCGCGACCGGGTAAAATTTAATCGTTCAATTGACTTTTGTGGCATTTTGCCTATCGCTGTCTCCAGTTGACGGACAGACTTCCGGGGAGAGCGAAGGCATGAGTGTTGGGCAGGCAGAGGCGCAGGCGATTGCCGACCGGGTCGAGGCGTTCGTGCGCGGAATCGTGGTGCCCTATGAAAAGGATGCCCGGCTGGGCGCTCATGGTCCGCAGGAGAATCTGGTCGTGGAATTGCGCGAAAAGGCGCGCGCGACGGGCGTGCTGACCCCGCATATCCTGCCCGACGGCAGCCACCTCTCGCAGCGGGAAACGGCCATCGTGCTGATCGCCTCCGGCTTGTCGCCACTCGGCCCGGTCGCTCTCAACACCATGGCCCCGGATGAGGGCAATATGTACCTGCTCGGCAAAGTCGGTAGCGCGGAGCAGAAGGCGCGTTTCCTGAAACCGCTGGTGGCGGGGGAGGCGCGCTCTGCCTTCTTCATGACCGAACCGGCGGCGGAGGATGGCGCCGGGTCCGACCCGTCGATGATGAAGACGACCTGCCGCCTCGACGGCAATCACTGGGTCGTCAACGGACGCAAGGCGTTCATCACCGGCGCGCAGGGCGCAAAGGTTGGCATCGTCATGGCGAAGGCTGAGGAAGGGGCGTGCATGTTCCTCGTCGACCTGCCCGACCCCGCGATCCGCATCGAGCGCGTGCTGGACACCATCGACAGTTCGATGCCCGGCGGCCATGCCATCGTCGCCATCGACAACCTCCGTGTGCCCGCTGACCAGATGCTGGGGCAGGCGGGCGAGGGCTTTAAATATGCGCAGGTGCGGCTCAGCCCCGCGCGCCTCTCCCACTGCATGCGCTGGCTGGGCGCGGCGAAGCGGGCGCAGGAGATCGCGACCGATTATGCCTGCCGCCGTCAGGCGTTCGGCAAGCCGCTGATCGACCATGAGGGCGTGGGTTTTATGCTGGCGGAGAACCTCATCGACCTGCGCCAGGCGGAACTGATGATCGACTGGTGCGCGGGCGTGCTGGACGGCGGATCGCTCGGCACGGTGGAAAGCTCCATGGCCAAGGTTGCGGTGTCGGAGGCGCTGATGCGGGTCGCGGACAAATGCGTTCAGGTGATGGGCGGAACCGGCGTGACCGGCGATACCATCGTGGAGCAGGTGTTCCGCGAAATCCGCGCCTTCCGCATTTATGACGGTCCGACGGAGGTCCACAAATGGTCGCTCGCCAAGAAGATCAAGCGCGACCACAAGGCCGGTCACGGGGCGCAGGCAGCGGCATGAGCACCGGGGCTGACGCCAATCTCGGCACGACGCCGGTTCGGGAGGGTTATGCCTTTGACGAGGCGGCGCTGGATGCGTGGCTGGCGGCTCATGTGGATGGCTATGCCGGGCCGCTGACCGTCGAACAGTTCAGGGGCGGGCAGTCCAACCCGACCTACAAGCTGGTTACGCCCACGCGCAGCTATGTCCTTCGCCGCAAGCCGCCGGGGCAGTTGCTCAAGGGCGCGCATGCCGTGGAGCGGGAGGCAAAGGTGCTGACCGGGCTGGGCAAGGCGGGCTTTCCCGTCGCCCATGTCCATGGCCTGTGCACCGACGACAGCGTCATCGGCACATGGTTCTATGTGATGGAAATGGTGGAGGGGCGCATCTTCTGGGACGCCGCCGTCCCCGATGTGTCGAACGCGGAACGCGCGGCCATATACGACGCGATGAACGCCGCCATCGCGCAGTTGCACAGCGTCGATTATGAGGCGGTGGGGCTGGGCGACTATGGGCGCCCCGGCAATTTCTTCGAACGGCAGATCGGCCGCTGGTCGAAGCAATATCTGGAGGATGCCGATGCGGGCCGCGATCCGCATATGGACCGGCTGATCCAATGGCTGCCGCAGAATATTCCGGCGGACGACGACGCCACCGCCATCGCCCATGGCGACTTCCGCATCGACAATATGATCTTTCACCCGACCGAGCCGCGCGTGCTGGCGGTGCTGGACTGGGAGTTGTCGACGCTGGGCCATCCCGGCGCGGACTTCGCCTATCATGCGATGATGTACCGCATGCCGCCGAGCATCGTCGCCGGACTGGCGGGCGCGGACATCGCCGCCCTGGGGATACCGGACGAGGCCAGCTACCTCGCTGCCTATTGCGCGCGGACGGGGCGGGGCGCGATGCCGGGCTATGACTTTTACGTCGCGTTCAATTTCTTCCGGCTGGCGGCGATCTTTCACGGGATCAAGGGGCGGGTGATCCGGGGGACGGCATCTTCGGCGCAGGCAAGGGAGCGGGTGGCGGTGTTTCCGCATCTGGCGGAACTGGCGTGGCGGCAGGCGGTGCGGGCGGGGGCTGGTTGAGTGTGTGGTGTCGACCAGAAGCGGACGTCCTAAAAATCCGTTCGTTTCGAGCACAGGTTCGAGCTTGTCGAGAACCGAAGTCGAGAAATTGGTGCTACGCTGCGAGTTCTCGAAGGATGCTTCTCGACTTCGCTCGAAGCTGCTCGAACCGAACGGAGTTTAAGGAATGTCTTAAACCCACCCTACATCGTCAGCCCACCATCGACCGTCAATTGCGCCCCGGTGACAAAGGCGCTCTCATCGCTGAGCAGCAGCGTGACCGCGCCCACGATCTCCTCCGGCCTGGCGACACGGCCCAGCGGGGTGCGCTCCGCCCCCATGCTGCGCCCCGTCCCTTGCGAGGATTCGTCGAGCAGGCGCGTGTCGAAATAGCCGGGGTGCACGACATTGACGCGGATATTATAGCGCGCCAGTTCGGCGGCGGCGGACAGGCTCATCCCCACCACGGCCGCTTTTGTGCCCGCATAGGCGCAGATGTTGGAATGGGCGCGCAGCGCCGCGGCTGAGCCGATGTTGACGATGGCGCCTTTTCCCGCCCGGCGCATCGGCGCGATCACCGCTTGTATGCCCAGCAGCACGCCATATTGATTGACCCCGACCATGGCGTCGAAATCCTCCCGCGTCAGATCGACGATGCGGTGGGAAATGCCCAGCCCGGCATTGTTGACGAGGGCGTTGATCGCGCCAAAGCGATCCTCCGCCGCCGCGACCAGCGCCGCCCAATCCTCCGCCTGTGCGACGTCGAGGCGTCGGTAGAGGGCGCGTTCGCCCAGTTCGGCGGCGATCCGCTCGCCAGCCTCCGCATCGCGCCCGCCAAAGGCGACCCGGCCGCCCTCGGCCACGATGCCGCGTACCATGGCCTCGCCCATGCCGCGCGTGCCGCCGGAAAGGATCGCTGTCGTGCCGGACAGTCTCATGCGCTGTCTCCTGTGATCGAGGGAAAGGGGGAGGACCACGCTGGGAGAGAGGCGCGGTCCTCCATGGCGAGCGCACCGTCAGGCGGCGGGCGCTGCCATAAACTCTTCTGCGGCGGCGCGCGTTTCGCTGGCCAGGGGTTCCAATATGCCGGTCGCGCACAGATGCTCGATCTCCGCTGCGTCGCGGCCCAGCCATTCGGCGATGACCTCCTGCGTCTGTTCCCCGGACAGGGGCGCAGGGCGATGGGGCGGCGGTGGAATATCCCGGCTGGCGGCGATGTAGTTTTCCGCGATCACCGTCTCGCGCAGCCAGGGATGCGCCTCCGCCCGATAGAAATCCCGCTCCCGGTAATAGGCAAAGCCGGGCAGGTCGGCGAGGCGCAACATGGGGGCTGCCGCGACGCCCGCGGCCTGCAGGGTTGCCGCCGCTTCCGCAGGCGACCGCGTGGACAGCCATGCGCGCAGCGCCGCCTCCAGCACGGGCCGGGCCGCGATCCGGCTCGCGGCGGTGGGGTAGGGCGCGGGGTCGAAGCCGGTCGCGGCGCAAAAGCCCTGCCACTGCGTATCGCCGTCCACGGTGACGGCGCACCATTCATCCTCGCCGCTCGCCGGGAAAGCGCCCCATGGCGCATCCGGTTCCTCGCCCAGCGATTCGGACGCGGAAAGGGCCGCGATGTCCGCCGCGAAATGGGCCATCATCACTTCGGCCTGCGCCACGTCCGCCCGTCCGCCGCGCCCCGTGCGCAGGCGGCGGATCAGCAGGGCGACGACGCCCATGGCGCTCATCCGGCCCGCGACATGGTCGGGATAGATGGTGATGGAATCGCTGAACCCGCTCGCGTCGTCGGGATAGCGCCACGCCAGCGTCAGGCCGGTCGCCGCGCGCACCAGCGGGCCATAGCCCATGCGTCCGCGCCACGGGCCGCTACTGCCAAAGGCGGAGCTTTCCGACACGATGATGCGCGGATTGACCTGCGCCAGTTCCGCATGGCCGAGGCCGAGCTTTTCCATCGTGCCGGGCTTGAAGTTGGAACACAGGACATCCGCCTGCGCCACCAGTTCGAGGAACAGCGCGCGTCCCGCCGGGTCGCGCAGGTTGATGCCGAGGCTGCGCTTGTTGCGATGCCCGGCGGCAAAGCTGACAGACATGCCGAACGAGAGGTAGGACTGGCGGTTGCCGTCCGGGAAATCGCGGCTCTCAACCTTGATGACGTCTGCGCCCAGATCGGCGAGCAGTCGTCCCTGTTCGGCCCCCACGACGATGATGCCGAGGTCGAGAACCTTGAGCCCAGCAAAGGGCGCCTGCCCGGTGGTCGTCGCGTCGGGCACAGGGAGACTGCCTGTGGACCGCCCGCCGCCCGGTCCCATGCGTGCGCCGTCGATGCTGATGACCCCATTGGGGACGGGGCGGCCATCGTCGCTCTCGCACAGCGCGCCGCGTTCGCGGGCATGGTCACTGCGGGCGAATTCACCCAATGTCATGACGGCGGAAATGGGCACGCCATGCTTCTGCCCGGCCTGCTCCAGATCCTTGCGCGTCTGCGTGGCGAAAAAGGCGCCGATATGGGGTAGCAGGTCCGGCGATTTGTAGCGGTTGACGATGTTGTCGAACGCGGGCGCGGCGAACTGCTCCGGCTCGCCCAGCCAGGCGAACATGCCGCGCCATTGCCGCTTGGCGAGGAGGCAGATGCGGACATAGCCGTCTGCGCAGGGAAAGATCGGATATTGGAAACCGGCGGCGGGGCGTCCCCGCGACAGCAGTCCCGCAGGCTTGCCCATGGTCGCGCTGCCGCTGATGCCATAGCCGGGATCGAGCGCCTGCACCGCGCCGTCGAGCGCGGAGAAATCATAATGCGCGCCGCCGCCACCGCTGAGCGCGCGATAGAGGCCGCTCAGCAGGGCGAACGCCGCCTGCACCGCCGCGCATTGATAGGCAAGGTCGCCCGGCGGCAGCAGCGGCTCGCGGCCCCGGATGCCGGAACGCGACAGTTCGCCCGACAGCGCGTGGAGTATGGGGCCGGTGGCGCGCCAGTCCGACAGGCTGTTGCCGGTGCCAAAGTCGCTGACGGTCATGGTGACGAGACCGGGCCGCTCACGGCGAAGCGCGGCAAGATCAATCGGCTGGCCTGCGCTGGCGACGACGATATGCGCGCCCGCTATCATCGCCAGCGCCTCTGCGGAGTCGATGGCGGCGTCGTGGCGAAGCTTGCCGATATTGGCGGTCAGGTCGCGGGTATCGGTAGCGGCGTGGTGCTTCGCAAAGCGGTGCACCGTCGCGCCCAGCTCGGCGAGATAGCGGGTCAGCGGCGCAAGGGGACCGTCGATGGCGTCAACCACCTGAATCCCGGCCAGCGGCGCGTCGGCTGCCTCGGTCATTTCGCGGGTGGTCCCTTGTCGAAGGCGAGCGCGTCGGCGGGAATATTGGCCCAACTCACGGCCGAGCAGGTCCAGGTGTGGACGGTGGGCGGAAACGGATTGGGATCGTCCAGCGTGCCGGCCTTTATCGCGACAATCTTGGGATTGGCCTGCATGACCGACCGGATCGGCGAGCCGCATGTGCCGCAAAATTCGCGAACCACGGGTTGGCCGCTGTCCTCGCCATGGTCCTCATATTGGGCCAGATCGCCGGTGATGGCGACGGCTTTGGTCGCCATGACCAGATTGACCGAATAGGCTGCGCCGGATTGTTTGCGGCAATTGACGCAATGGCACGCCGCCACGACATAGGGCTGTGCCTGAAGCTCGTAGCGGACCTTGCCGCAGTTGCAGCCGCCGGTGAGGGGTAACTGGCCTTCCATCCCGCCTTGCTCCATTTGTTAATCGTTTAATTGTAATTCTTCTCAGGGCCGTTTTACGCATCTCTGGCGGATTGTAAATCACTTTGCGGTTGTACGGATTGGTGGTCGGCGCGTTGGGTGGAGGCGGGCGATATGGCTCTCAGGCACCGGTCGAGAGATAGGGTGAGCGTCCAGAAGTCGAGGTTTTCTCGGATTTCTTCGACAGTGCCGCCTGTTCTCGCGCAAAAGGCGGCGAGTATGTCATCGCCCCGGCGTGTTGCAGTTGTTTGACAGCCGTCGAAAAGCGTCCATATGTAAAAACAATTGTACGATCAATGAATGAAGGTTCGGGAACATGGCAAGCAACGCTCCGCTGGCACGAGTATCCGCAACGCGCGGGGACCGGCGCGGCGCCTCCATGGCGGCGCTCCTCGACGCCACTGCGGAGATATTGTCGGAAGCGACCCGCATCGAAGCGTCGCTGAGCGAGATTTCCAAGCGTTCCAAAGTCAACAGCGCGATGGTCAAATATTATTTCGGCGACAAGGAGGGGTTGTTCCTGGCGCTGCTCGATCGCGAGGCTGAAATGGCGATGAAATCGCTGTCGGAGCTTGTGTCGATGGACATGCCGGCTACGCGCAAGCTCAAGATCCAT
Source organism: Sphingobium sp. (assembly GCA_036383715.1). Lineage (GTDB taxonomy): Bacteria > Pseudomonadota > Alphaproteobacteria > Sphingomonadales > Sphingomonadaceae > Sphingobium. The sequence goes on from DASVNT010000038.1 coordinate 55,813, forward strand.
ATTCAGGGGATCGTGAACAGCTATTATCGGTCGCCCTATCTCAACCGCCTGATCCATTATGTCGTCGAATCCGGTCGACCGGAAGCCAGTGCGCGCGTGTCCAAGGTGTTCATCGAGCCGATGATGGACGCCTATCGCGTCATCGTCGCGCAGGGTGTGGTGGAGGGTACGCTGATCGATGTCGATCCGGGTCTCCTCTATTATGCGCTGGTCGGTTCGGCGGATCATATCTTCTTCGCCAGCTATTCCGTGCCGACCACGCTGGGCGTTCCCGTCATGGATGCGGGGATCAAGCAGAAATATACCGACCTCATCTGCAATACCTTCCTCAAGGGCCTGCGCCCCGACTGACCTTTCGGGCGGTCTTGATCGCCCATTGTTAACCCATCAATTAAATCTATTGCCATTAGATTATTCCGTGCTAATCATTCGATTGAACGGACGGAGAGGTCACGACTCATGAACCATGTCGCGAAGATGGCGACGGGCGAACGCCGGGTAACGACCCTCGGCATGCTCAGTGCGAACCAGCAGGACGCGATTCGCCGCATCCCGGCGGAGGTCGATGCCGTCATCACCCCGATAGAGGCGACCCGGCCCAATGCGATCTTCACGGGCGTGGAACGCTATGAGACGGAGCAGGCGGGCATCTTCCGCCGCTTCCCGGTTCCCGTGACGCTGTCCTGCCTGTTGCCCGAACCCGGCATGGTTGTCGCGCAGGACGGTTATGGCGTGCCGCTCCTCATCTCCCGCACGCGCACCGGCGACATCAAGGTGTTCATCAACGCCTGCCAGCACAAGGGATCGAAGCTGCTGGAGGATTGCGAGGTCCACCGCAAATCGCGTCTGACCTGTCCCTATCACGCCTGGACCTATGGCGTGGACGGCAAGCTGATCGGTGTCGCGCGCAGTGATGCCTTCGCCAATCTCGACAAGGCGAGCCGCAATCTGGAGGAACTGCCGTCGCGCGAATGGGGCGGTGTCGTCTATGCGCAACTCGACGGTTCGCCCGATCCCGACTGGTCGCAACTCTCCGGCCAGATCGCGGAGGACTTCACCGCACTCGGCATCCCCGCCGCCCATGTCTATGGACGGCAGAGCTTCGACCTGAAGGCCAATTGGAAGGTCGTGCTGGAGCCGTTTCTGGAGGGCTATCACGTCCAGCGGCTGCACGCGGCCTCCATCGGCGACATGTTCCCGGACGCGCCCAATATCGTCGACATGTTCGGCGCCAATATCCGGCAGGTGTCGGGCCGTATCGGTTACACCCCGTCGATGCTGGACGAAGACCCAAGCCAGAACGTCCACAAGCTCGTCACCCACGCCTATACCGCGTTTCCGAACTGCGTGATCGTCACCAGCCAATATTATATCAGCGTGATGATCCTGATGCCGCGCGGGGTGGATCGTACGGTCGTGGACTATTTCATGCTGACCCCGGAAGCGGCCCCGACCGAAAAGGCGGCGGAGGTGTTCCAGCGATCCTTCGACCTGATCGTCAAGGTGTTCGGCGGGGAGGATTTCCGCGCGGCGGAGATCAGCCAGCAGGGCCTTGCCGCCGGTGTCCCGCGCGAGACGGTCTATTGCGGGCTGGAGGGCAATATCGTCCGCTATTACGACGCGCTCGAAGCGCTGCTCTGACCACCGCCGACGCACGGACGCACAGGCATATCGGGGGAGGGACTGCAGATGGCGCAGACTTTATCGGGAGTACAGGCGTGGTGGGCGCGGATGCGGCCCGACCAGCCGGCGATCATCCTGGGCGGCGACCGGCTGAGTTATCGCGACTATAAGGGCTGGGCGGATCGGGTCGCGGCCCGGCTGATCGCCGACGGGCTGGAGCCGGGCGACCGGGTGGCGATCTGCGCGAGCAACAGCCTGTCCTATTGCGCGCTGATCATGGGCATCATCCGGGCGGGCGGCATCGTCAGCCCGGTGAACTTCCGCTACACCATGCGCGAGATCGCGGAATTGTGCGAGACGACGGAGCCGCGCTTCGCCTTTGCCGCGCCGGAGCATGTCGAGCGCATGGCGGTCACGGGGCTGCCGGTGCGCGCCATGGACGAGATCACGCAGCTGCGTGCGGGCGATCCGGTCGTCATCGACCGCGACGTGGACCCCGATGCCCCGGTAGTCATCATCGCCACCTCCGGCTCCACGGCGCGGCCCAAGGGCGTCGTCTATACCCACCGCACGATGACCGCCTATGCCGCCAACTGGGCGCTCGAGGAGACGGTGTCGTCGCCGGGATCGCGGGTGATCTGCCTCGCGCCGCTCAACACGTCGGCGGGTTTCGTGCAGTTGATGCACTACACCACGCAGGGCTGCACCCTGTATATGGAGCCGCAGTTCGTGCCCGCAGAGACGCTGCGCCTGATCGTGGAGGAGCGGATCACCTGCTTCGGCGCGGTGCCCGTCTTTTTCGAGGCGATTGCCGCGCTGCCAGACTTCGCCGCCGCCGACCTGTCCTCGCTGCGCCTCGCCACCTGCGGCGGCGCGCGGGTCAGCCGGCAGTTGCTGGAGGCGTACCGGGCCAAGGGCATCGCCATCCGCCAGATCTATGGCCAGACCGAAGTCGGCGGCAACGCCACCATGATGCCGGAGCATCTGGTGATGGATGCGCCCGAACAATGCGGCTGGGGCGGGGCGTTCATCGACATTCGCGTGGTGCGCCCCGACGGCAGCGATTGCGATCCGGGGGAGGCAGGCGAGATACTGATGCGCTCGCCCGGCATGATGACCGGCTATTGGCGCAACCCGGAGGAGACGGCGAAGGCGCTGCGCGATGGCTGGCTGTGGTCGGGCGACATCGGCATCCTCGATAGGCGGGGCCTGCTGACCTTTGTCGATCGCATGAAGGATCTCATCATCTCCGGCGGCCTCAACATCTCCGCTGCCGAGGTGGAGCGGGTCGTGTGCGAGTTCGAGGGGGTGGATGAGGCGCTCGTCATCGCCGCACCCGATACCAAGTTCGGGGAGACGCCCTTCGCTGTCTATCACGGCCCGCGTGAGATCAATGTGGAAGCACTGATCGCCTACTGCGACGTCAATCTCTCCAATTACAAAGTGCCCCGTTACGTCGCCTATTCGCCCGATCCGCTGCCCCGGCTGGCGACGGGCAAGCTTTCCAAACCCGCAGTTCGCGCGGCCTATGCAGGCGTCCACGAGACGTTGCCGCGCGTTCGTTGAGAGGAGAATGCCGATGAATGCGCCTTCCAAATTAGTGCCTCACCAGCCGTCTCATGTGCCGGATCATCTGGTGTTCGATTTCGACATCTACGGCGATCCGCGCATTGGCGAGGATGTGCAGGGCACCTATGCCCTCGCGCTGGAAGCGGCGCCGGATATCTTCTGGACCCGGCTCAACGGCGGGCACTGGATCGCCAAAGGCTTTGACGCGATCACCGCCATCGTCACCGACCCGGAGCATTTCTCCGTGCGGGAGATGCAGATCCCGCGCGTCGAGAACCCGCCCTTCTTCATTCCGCTCAGCCTCGATCCGCCGGAAAACCTGCCCTATCGCCGCGCGATGATGCCGATGTTCGGGCCGACCGCGATCAAGGCGCTGGAGCCGAGCATCCGCCAGTGGGCGGAGCGGCTGGTCGGCGCGGTGGCGGACAAGGGGCGCTGCGATTTCCAGGTGGACGTGTCCAAACTGTTCCCGGTGAGTGTTTTCATGGAGCTGATGGGCATGGACCTGTCGCGCCTGCAGGACTTTCGCCATCTGGCCGAGTCCTTTTTCGAGAACCAGAATAATGAGGCGGAACTGGGCCGCCTGTCCGGCATCATCCTCGGCACGCTGAAGGGTCTCATCGACGAAAAGCGAGTCAACCCCGACGACAAGCTGATGAGCCATTTCATCACCGTCGACATCGACGGGCGGCAGATGAGCGATGACGAGATTCTCGCGATGAGCTTCGTGCTGTTCCTGGGCGGCATGGACACGGTGACGAACCTCACGGGCTTCGCCTATCAGCAACTGGCGCAAATGCCCGACGTGCAGGCGCGGCTGGCGAACGATCCGGCGCAGATTCCCGCGTTCGTGGACGAGGCGATCCGCCTCTATGGCGTCATCAACACGCCCCGGCTGGTCGTGAAGGAGCAGACCATCGGCGACGTGACCTTCCATGATGGCGAAATGGTGCTGAGCATCCTGTCCGTGGGGAGCCGCGATCCCCGCAAGTTCGAGGCGCCCAATGCCTTCGACATGGACCGCAAGCGCGGCACGCACCTCACTTTCTCCTCCGGTCCGCATCTGTGCGTCGGCCATGTGCTGGGCCGCGCGGAAATCCGCGTCCTGACGGAGGAGTGGATCAAGCGCATCCCGTCCTTCCGCCCCGTGCCGGGCCAGCCGCATCATTTCCGCACGGGCACGGTGATGGCGCTGGAGACACTGCCGCTGGAGTGGGAGGCGGCCTGACCCTAGCCTTCCGCCGGGCGCGCCTTGCTGCGGCGTAGCGGCTTTTCCGGCGGAAAGGCGAAGGTCACGCTGTCATTGGTCGGCTGACCGAGTGTTCCGCGGCGATGGCGGTCGGCCACCCCGCTGAAGAAGATGCGCAGCGTCTCCGCGAACAGCCCCTCGTCATCGAACGGATTGCGATCGATCGCGCGGGCAAGATAGGGCAGCCGACCTGCGTCGACGGGCGGCATGGGCGGGAGGCCCTGCGCCTGGCCGATGGCGGCGAACAGGGCTGAGCCAAAGGTCAGCTTCTCCGTCCCCTCGATCACCGCCATGTGGAATTCCGGCGGATAGGGGTCCAGCGAGGCGGCCTCGTCATAAGCTTCGAGCAGCAACTGGCGCGGGAAGAATTGCAGCATCAGCAGCGCGGCATTGGGATGTTTCAGGAGCGAGCGGCGGGTCGAGACGCACAGTTTCACGATGCGTTCCTCATAGGGCAGCTTGCGATTGCGGATGCTGGGCAGGCGCAGCAGCAGCAGGCGGGCGACTTCCTCCAGCAATTCCGCCTTGTCCTGGAAGTGGTGATAGAGCGACGGCGGCCGGACACCGAGTTTCTGTGCCACGCGGGCGAGGCTGAATTCGCTCAGCCCCACCTCATCGATCACTTCCAGCGCGGCCTTTGTAGCGCCGAGGCGCGAAATGAGGGGATTGGATGGGCGCGCCAAGACAGTTCCTTGTTCGTAACTGCCGCCCTTGTCGCATTCGGCATCGCGGGATTCAAGCGCCCTCGGTGACGGAAATGTCACAGTGGCGGAATTGGTATGTAATCGATCAATTAAGAATTTGACAGACTCTAGTCACCCGATTAAATCTATCGCCAGTAGATAATGCCAGACCGTTTCAGGGAGAGGTTGGTAATGAAGGGTATGTTCATGCTCAATTCGGGTGCAGCCCTGTTCGCAATGATTGCGGGCAGTGCGGTTGCTCCGATGGCGATGGCGCAGGATGTGGCGGACGCCGCGCCGGCCCAGGCGCGCGTGGGAACGGGTGTCGAGGATATTGTCGTGACCGCCCGCCGCAAGGACGAGCTGCTGCGCGACGTTCCTGTCGCGATCACGGCGGTCGGCGGCGAGACGCTGAACCAATATTCCGTCAATCGCGTCGCGGATATCGCCACGCTGGTTCCTTCCCTGATCGCGGGCAAGGCGGCGTCCGGTTCGTCGGCCTCCATCTTCCTGCGCGGCGTCGGTTCCACCGCGCTGTCCGCCGGTTTCGACCAGTCGGTGTCGTTCGTCATCGACGGCCTGCCGATGAGCCGGGGCCGCGAAATCAGCCTGCCGCAATATGATATCCAGCGCGTCGAAGTGCTGAAGGGGCCGCAGGCCCTGTTCTTTGGCAAGAACACCACCGGCGGCCTGATCAGCGTCACCACCAACGGCCCGACCAACAGTTTCGAGGCGGGCGCCAAGGCCGGTTATGGCTTCAAGGCCGAAGAGAAATATGTCGAGGCTTATGCGTCCGGTCCGCTCAGCGACACGCTGCGCGCGCGCATCGCGGGACGCTACTCCAAGTCTGAGGGCGCGTTCACCAACACGGCGCAGGACGTCTATGTCCAGCCGGGTTCGGGCATCGTCACCAATAAATCGGGCAATAAGCGCGGTCGTTCGGAGGCCGGCAGTGGCCGTGTCACCATCGACTGGCAGCCGATCGATGCGTTCAAGGTTGAGCTGAAGGCGGGCCTGACCAAGATGACCGACGGCGGTCCCACCGACCTGGTGGAGCGTCTGTGCGGCAGCGGTCGCACGACGCCGCTGTCCTCCAACGGTATCCCCGCCAGCCCGAACACCGATTGTTCGATCAACGGTCGGTCGGATGTCACCACCGTTCCGCTCAACATCGCGCAGGCCAATTACCGCTTTGCGCGGGACGGTCGTCCCTACAGCGACTTCACCTCGCAGTTCGCGATCCTGACCGCGAACATTTACAGCGATCCGTTCGACATCACGTCGATCACCGGCTTCTATCACTTCCGCCAATATGACCTGAACAATGTGTCGGGCGAATCCTATCCCGCGACGTTCACGCAGCGGGCGGACTTCACGCAATATTCGGAAGAAGTCCGGGCGCAGTCGCACTTCAGCGGTCCGTTCAACATCCTGCTGGGCGCATTCTGGAACCATGGCGAGTTCCAGTTCGACACCGACGCGTGGATCGTCCCCTTCGTGCCGCTCGACCCGACCACGGGCACCTACACCACGTTCAAGCGTGACAACGGGTTCACGACGGACGCCATGTCCTTCTTCACGCAGGCGACGCTGAACATCTCCGACAAGCTCGAACTGAGCGGCGGTGCGCGCTACAGTCTGGAAGGTCGCGACAGCTATCAGCGGTCGCTGGCCGCCAACGGCTTCGTGCCCGGCTTCCCCGGCGGCCTGAGCGTGCGTGACCGCTACACCGACGACAATCTCTCGCCCGAAGTCACGTTGCGCTACAAGCCGCTGGACGACATGACCTTCTATGCAGCCTATAAGCAGGGCTTCAAGGCGGGCGGCTACAACATCTCGCAGGTGCTGTCGGCGGCGTCGGTGTCCGCGTTCAACGCGGACGCCACGCGGCAGGCCGGTCGTTTCGGATCGGAAAAGGCCAAGGGCTATGAGGCGGGCTTCAAGGGGCTGATGTTCGACCGCCGCCTGCTGCTGAACCTGACCGTTTATCATTATACCTACACCGACCTGCAGGTGCAGTTCTTCGACCCCACCACGGTGTCGCTGACGGCGGGCAATGCGGGCAAGCTGCGCACGCAGGGTGTCGAGGGCGACTTCAACTTCCGCGTGCCGGGGGTCGAGGGTTTCAGCATCCGGGGCGCCGCCGCCTATAATGATGCGAAGTTCAAGGACTATATCGGCCAGTGCTATTCCGGGCAGACCGCCGCTCAGGGGTGCAATCTGAACAGCGGCACGGCGCAGAATTACGACAGCCGCACCCCGCCCAAGGCGCCGAAATTCTCCGGTCGCCTCGGCGCCACGCTGGATGTGCCGCTGGCATCCTCCGGCATGTCGCTGCGCGTTTCGGCGGATGGCAGCTATACCTCGTCCTATAATTTCACGGACGCGCTGCGGCCTGACGCCATCCAGAAGGGCTATGCCAAGCTGGACGCGGCCATCGCGCTGAAGGGGCCGGAGGATCGCTGGACGCTGTCGCTGATCGGGCGCAACCTGACCAACAAGCTGGTCGTGACATCCGCCAACGACCTGCCCTTCGCGGGCGGAACGCCGGGCGTCACCGCCGACATGTCCGCCTTTGTCGACAACCCGCGCGAAGTGTTCGTCGAGGTTGCCTTCAAGTTCTGAGGTCTGTGAAAGGGAGCGGCCCGGCAAAGGCCGCTCCCTTTTTCCATGGGATACCGCAATGCCACTTCTCAACGTCACCACGCGCGACGGGACGACCCATGCCATCGACGGCCAGGCCGGATTGAGCCTCATGGAGGCGATCCGCGACGCGGGCATCGACGAACTCATGGCGCTGTGCGGGGGCTGTTGTTCCTGCGCGACCTGCCATGTCTTTGTCGAGGCGGGGGATTTCGCGCGGCTTTCGCCGATGGGTGAGGACGAGAACGACCTGCTCGACAGCAGCATGAGCCGCACGGACCTGTCGCGCCTTGCCTGCCAGATACGCCTTTCCAACGACACAGAACCGCTCAGCGTATCGATCGCTCCAGAGGATTGATCGGCGCTGCGGCGCGACGGGAGCCCAAGCCATGCCAAGCTATGATTATGTGATCGCAGGCGCCGGTGCGGCGGGATGCGTGCTGGCCTATCGCCTGTCCGAACAGCCGGACATCACCGTCGCCCTGATCGAGGCGGGGCCGCGCGACCAGCATCCGTTCATCGCCATGCCCAAGGGGCTGGCCAAGGTGATGACCGACCCGCAGCATCTGTGGGCCTATGCCAGCAAGCCCGAAGCCTCCACCGCCGGCCAGTCCGAAACCTGGGTGCGGGGCAGGGTGCTCGGCGGATCGAGTTCGGTCAACGGCATGATGTATGTGCGCGGCCAGCCCGCCGACTTCGACGCCATCGCCGCGCAGTCCAGTGACGACTGGAGCTGGGAGCATATCGGCGAGGCCTATCGCGCGCTCGAAAATCACGAATTGGGCGCTGCGCCGACGCGCGGCGACAGCGGCCCGCTCAAGGTATCCATGCCGACGCTGCGCGATGCGCTGTCCGAAATGCAGGTCGCGGCGGGCGAGGCGATGGGGCTGCGCCGCAAGGCGGACGTGAACGAACCCGACGATGGCGACGGCATCGGCTATGCCCCGCGCACCATCTACAAGGGCAAGCGGCAGAGCGCGGCGACGGCCTTCCTTCGCCCCGCCGAGGCGCGGCCCAATCTCACCATATTGACCGACAGCACGGTGGACCGCGTGTTGTTCAGTGGCACGCGCGCCACGGGCGTAGAGATCGTGCGCGACGGAACGAAGGAAATCATCGAGGCGCGCCGCGAAGTCATCCTCTGCGGCGGCGCGATGTCCAGCCCCGGCATATTGGAGCGTTCCGGCATCGGCGACACGGATCGCCTGACCGCGCTCGGCATCCAGCCGGTCCACCACAGCCCGGAAGTGGGTGAGGGGCTGATCGAGCATCGCGGCATCATCATGCAGTGGAAACTGCGCACGTCCCTGTCGCAGAACCGCGAGTTCAGCGGATGGCGGTTGCTGCGCGGCGTGGCGCGCTATTATCTGACCGGCAATGGCCCCATGTCGTCCGCCGCCTATGAACTGGGCGGCTGGTTCAGGACCGATCCGGCGCTCAACCGGCCCGACGCCCAGATGCTGATCGCGCCCTACAGCTTCGATTTTGCGAAGCAGCGGACGGCGCTTGAGCCGTTTCCGGGGATGAACGCGGTCATTTATCCGCTGCGTCCCACCTCACGCGGCAGCATCCATATCGAAACGCGCGACCCGGATGTGCCCGCCAGCTTCTCACCCAACTACCGCTCGACGGAGGCGGATCGCAGGACGATGGTGGGTGCGGTGCGGTTCATGCGCGAATATGCCATGCAACTCCCGCTCGCCAGCGCGATCGTGGAGGAGACGATGCCCGGCCCATCCTATCGCACGGACGAGGAAATCCTCGACGCCTATGACCGTTTCGGCAGTTGCGGCTATCATGCGGTGGGCAGTTGTCGCATGGGCAGGGATGCTCAGTCGGTGGTCGATCCCGAACTGCGCGTGCGCGGCGTCACGGGCCTGCGCGTGATGGACACCTCCATCATGCCCGCCATCCCGTCGGGCAACACCAACGGTCCGACCATGGCGATGGCGTGGCGGGCTGCGGACATCATCCTGCGGGACAGCGCGATCGCACGGCAGGCGGCGTGATCGGCTGAACCCGCCGCCTGTCGGTGCAACTTAAGCTACGGCAGGGCGGGGATAGTGGGGAGGGCGCTTCTCCAGAAACGCCGCAATGCCCTCGCGAAACTCGCCGGAGGCGACGCAGAGGGTTTGATTGCGATCTTCCATCGCGATGGCGGCGTCCAGACTGGGTGCGTCCAGGTTCATGCGCAGGCACTCTTTGGTCAGTTGCAGACCCAGCGGGGACGCATGCAGCAGGGACTGGACCGTCCGCGCCCCAACAGCATCCAGTTCCTCGTCGGGAACGACCTGCGAGACGAGGCCGAGTGAAAGGGCGCGCTCCGCACCGATGAAATCGCCCGTCAGGAGGAGTTCCGCCGCCGCCGAAACGCCGATCATGCGCGGGAGAAAATAGGATACTCCCATATCGCAGCCGGACAGGCCAAGACGTATGAAGGCGGCATTCATTCGCGCGCTCTCTCCGGCCAGACGGATGTCGGATGCCAGCGCCATCGCGAATCCCCCACCGCAGGCGGGACCATGGACCAGACTGACGATGACCTGCGGAATCCTGCGCATCTTCATGAAGATGCGGGCAATGCTGCGCTGTCCCTCCAATATGTCGGTCACATTCGCGTTTTCCACGATGGTCGAGTTGAGGTCGAGGCCAGCGCAATAGGCTCGCCCGGCACCCTTGATGACGATGACGCGCACCGAAAGGTCCGTCTCGACGCCGTCGCAATAGTGATTGAGTTCACGGATCATCACGGGGTCGATGGCATTCAACTGGCCGGGGCGGTTCAGCAGCAGCCAGTCGACGCCGTCCGCTTTTTCGATGGCGATCGTTTGATAGTCAGACATCCTCAATCCTTGTTTAATCGATCGATTAGATTCCATATCGACAAAGAGGTGCGAGGGGAAGGGGCACGTCACGCCCATCCTGCCCAAATGCACTGGGCCACTATCCAAAATTGCCGGGGCATCGATCGCGCGCCGTGGCACTATGGGGCGTGGCAACCCCAGGCATGATCGCAGCGCGCAACGCATCCCCCGATGGGGGCGGCGTCTTTTCGCGTGCGCGTGGATGGTTCGGCGGACGCCCCCTCGGCATCGACCCGGAATGGTTGATTTGCACGGGCCGCCTGCTTGCCGCTCTGTTTGCGGCACTGGCGATATATCTCGATCCCACTCGCCCCGCGCGGTCGCTGGAAGACGCGCATTATGTGCTGGGCGCCTATGTGGTCTTTTCGCTGATCGTCACGGTCTTTCCGCCCAGCAAGGCGCTGGCCAGCCCGATCCACCTGATTTCCCATGCGATCGACATTCTGGCGCTGGGCATGCTGGTCTATCTGACGGACGAGCTGAGCAGCCCGTTTTTCCCGTTCCTGCCGTTCATCCTGCTCGCCACGACCCTGCGCTGGGGCATGCGGGGCGCGGTGATCGGGGCGGTGGTCATGCAGATGATCCTGATCACCATCGGCTGGCAGGATTTGAGCGACGGCGAGTCCGAACTCAACATCCTGATCATGCGGTCGGTCTATTTCGTGGTGGCGGCGGCGATGCTGGGCTATTTCGGGGCCTATCGGGAGCGCAACAGCCGCCGCCTCGCGCAGCTCGCCTCCTGGTCCTTCGTGCCGGAGACGACCGACCGCCAGACCTGGCTGCGCGACATGCTGGACCATGCCGCCGACGTGCTGGGCGCGCAGCGTATGGTGCTGGTGTGGAAGGACCGGGAGGGGCGATCGACCATGGCGGCGTTGCGCTCCGGCGAGAAATTCCAGCTGGTCGATTTGCCGGATCAGGCCCCCTGGCCGGACCGACCGCAATCCTGCGCCGCGGCGGTGCAGGAGATACTGCGGTGGATCGACCGGACCGACATCCTCCTCGACACCGATCAGCCGCGCTGCGCACCCCTCACCAGCGCGCGGTTCACCGGCTGCCTCTATGTCATCGACGCGCTGTACCGGCAGGAGGATATGGAGCCGCTGGCCGGCATCATCGCGCTGCGCATCGGGCATGAGCTGGAGCGGCTGGCGCTGGTGCAGACCATCGCGGGGCAGGCGCGCGATCAGGAGCGGGTGCGGCTGGCACGCGACCTGCACGACAGCGTGTTGCAGGATCTGGCGGCGGGGGCGCTCCGCCTCAAAGCCATAGGATCGCGCCTGCCGCCCGCCGCGCAGGAATCGCTACGCGACATCACGCTGGTCATGGCGCAGCAGCAGCGGCGCATCCGCCTGTTCGTGGAAAGCACGGGCGCAGAAGCCGAAGCGCCGGGCGACGTGCCGCTCTCCACGCTGGCCGAGCGGATCGAGGATCTGGAACAGCAATGGGGCTGCGCCATCGCGCTGCGCATCAGCCCCGCCGACCGGACCGCGCCGCCCGCCATCGTGCGCGAATTGTCGCAGTTGCTGAGCGAGGCGGTGGCCAATGCGGCGCGCCATGGCGAGGCGACGGCGCTGGACGTGCGGCTCAATGAGGAGGAGGGCATGTTGCGCATCGCGATCAGCGACAATGGATCGGGCATGACCTCCCCGCAGGAGGCGCCCGGATGCCTGCCCCGGTCGCTGAGCGCCCGCGTCGCGATGCTGAACGGCCATATCGCCATCACCCGATTCTCGCCGGGCCTCGCGCTCGCCATAGAGGTGCCGCTGCATGAAACCGCATAAGGTCTTTCTGGCCGACGATCATCCGCTGATCCTGCGCGGGCTGGCCGACCTGATCGCGATGGAGACGGATTTCTCCATCGTCGGCACTACGACAGAGGGGCGCAACGCCTTTGCGATGATCGACCGGCTGGCCCCGGACATCGCCGTGCTCGACCTCCATATGCCCGACATAAGCGGCCTCGCCATATTGCGGCGCATCGCGGACAGCATGATGCCGGTCCGTACCGTCTTCCTGACCGCGACGATCACCCCAACTCAGATTTCGGAGGCGCTGGCCCATGGCATATGGGGCATCGTCCTGAAGGAGACGGCGCCCGATACGCTGGTCGATTGCCTGCGCAGCGTGGCGGGGGGGCAGCCGTGGCTGGCCCATGAGCTGGCCGCAAAGGCCGACCCCCTCTGGCATGGCCGCCTCGCGCCGCCGCCCCGGCTGACGCCGCGCGAGCAGGAGATTGCGGAACTGGCGTGCCAGGGCCTGTCCAACAAGCTGATCGCCCACCGCCTCGCCGCAAGCGAGGGGACGATCAAGATCCACCTGCACAATATCTTCCAGAAACTGGGCGTTACCAACCGCACGGCGCTGGCCGCGCTCTATTTCGGGTCGGACGCGCGCAGCCCGGTGCCCCTAAAGGGGTAGATCGGGCCCGTTGGAAGTATATCGATCTATGGATTCCGCCTGAATTTTCCGTCGCATAGAGTCGCAGCATCCAAATAGGTTCAGGGATGCGACACGATCATGGCGACACTCTTTGCAGAGACGGCGACACCCCCTGCCGGTGCGGCGAAACCGGCCCTTCTTTCCCTCGATGAGTCCCTCGCGCTGGAGATAGGGGAGGCGAACCGCCTCTATGCGCGGCATCTCAATCGCTATCTGCTCGATATTTTCGGCATATTGGGGCTGGACCGGCTGGACATCCGGTCCGCGCAGGGCACGACGCTGTACAGCGCGGACGGGCGGGAGATACTGGATTTTTCCACCGGCTTCGGCGTGGTCGGGCTGGGGCATAATCACCCGCGCATCATTGCCGCGGAGCGCGCCTGCCATGACCGGCGAGTGCTGGATTGCACCAAGCTGTTCCCCAACAAGTTGCAGGCCGCGCTGGCGCATAATCTGGCGCAGATCCTGCCCGACCCGCTCGACACCAGCTTCTTTGCGACATCGGGCGCGGAGGCGAACGAGGCGGCGATGAAGCTGGCCGAACGTATCCAGACGCCCAAGGGCAAGCGCAAATATCTCTGCATGAAGGGCGCGTTCCACGGCAAGACGCATGGCGTGCTGGCGCTGACCACCGCGACGGACGTGCACACCGGCTTCCTGCTGGGCGTGCCCAAGGACAATGTCGTCTATGTCCCCTATGGCGATTTCGACGCCCTGCGCGCGGCGATCGCGGCGGAGGCGCTGCCGGGCGGAGGCAACACGATCATCGCGGCGATGCTGGAGCCGATCCGTGGCACGGCCTGCGAGGTGCCGCCGCCGGGCTATCTGACCGATTTCGCCCGGCTGTGCCGCGAGAACGACATCCTCTCCATCTTCGACGAGGTGAAGGTCGGCACGGGCCGCACGGGCCGTTTCTGCGCCTTCATGCACGAGGATGTGGTGCCCGACATCGTGACGCTGGCCAAGACGCTGGGCGGCGGAAAGCGGGCCATTGGCGCGATGGTCACGTCGCAGGCGCTGTTCAAGCGCGCCTATGGCAACAAGAATGACTGCAACCTCCACAGTTCCAGCTTCGGCGGGCTGGGCGAGACATGCGCGGTCGCCATCGAGACGCTGAACTGCCTCTACGACGAGGGGCTGATCGACAATGCGGCGGCCATGGGCGACTATCTGGCGGAGGGGCTGGAGGGCCTGCGCACGCGCCATCCCCGCACGCTGGTCGAGGTGCGGGGCCGGGGCCTGTTCCGCGCCATTCGCCTCAATTTCGGGGAGGAACTGGTCAGGAAGCTGATCGACGTCTCCGACAATCCGATCTTTCGCACCTACCAGACCGTGCTGATCGGCGCGGTCGCCCGGCAGCTTTACGAGAAGCACGGCATATTGGCGCATTTCCAGCCGGGCGCGCGCGATATCCTGCACTTCATGCCGCCGTTCGTCGTGACGCGCGGCGAGATCGACCGGCTGGTCGAGGCGCTGGACGATATTTTCTCGCGCGGGATCGCGGAGTCCACGCTGCGCTTCGTCGCGGGCAATGTGAAGCGGGTTCTGACCCAGAGCGTGGGGAGGGCATGATGTACCAGCGGCACATCGACCTCTCGCTGATCCCCTCCGTCCGTGACCGGTGGATCGAGCGCGCCATTCCCGCCGGTCTGCTGCTGGTGGCGCTGCTGCTGTTTATGCTGTCCACCCGGCATGGCATCGGCATATTGCCGGACAGCACGCGCTATATGAGCATGGCGGCGCGGCCATGGGATGCGCCGCTCTATCCGATGGTCCTGCAACTGGTCGGGCTGACCGGCCTCGACATGGTGCAGAGCGCGTGGGCGGTGGGGCTGGCGCTGACGCTGATCAACACCGCGCTCATCTGGCACATCATGCGCGTCAGTACAGGCCTGCGCAGCTATGCCGCCATGGGCACCGCGCTGATCGTCATCGCTCCGCACACCGTCACGCTCAACGCGCTCGCCATGTCGGAGCCGCTGTTCCTGACCCTGATCCTGACAACGATTATCGCGATGATCGAATATTGGCGGACGGGCGAGGAGCATTGGCTGGTCGGGGCTGGCCTCGCCATAGGGCTGGCCTCTCTGGTCCGGTTCACAGGTCCACCGCTGGGCGCGGCCATCGCCCTCTATCTGTTGATCGATCCGCGTTTCGGGCTGGGGCGCCGTATCGTGCAGGTCGCGCTGGTCGCCGCGCCGTCCGCCATCATCTTCCTGAGCTGGACGATCCTGAGCGAACTGGTCGTGGGCCGTTCGACGGGCCGACCGCTGACCCTGAACGGCAATATGACCGGGCATGACTGGATCCAGAGCTTCAATGCGCTGCAGGCGTGGCTGGTGCCGGACGAAGTGCCGGGGGCGATCCGCACGGCGCTGTTCCTGCTCGCCTTCGCCGCCGCCATCGTCCTGTTGACGCGCCATGGGCGGCGTGCGCTGGATCAGGCGGCGGAGGGACATGTGGATGCCGGGATGCTGGCTGTTCCACTCGGCCTGTTCTTCTTCACCTATCTGGGCTTCATGGTGCTGGCGACCTCGATCGAGGCCAATCTGCACCTCAACAGCCGCTATGCCTATCCCATCTACTGCACCAGCATCATCACGATGACCATCGTGCTGGCGCATGCGCGGGGATCGCTGGGGCGGCCGCGCTGGCTGCACGGGGCGCTGGTCGGGCTGGGCTGCTTCATGCTGGTCAGCCACGGCCTGCGCACCGCGGACCGCACGCACAAGGCCTATGACGACGGGATCGGCTATGCCGCGCTGGAGTGGACCGGCTCTCCGACGCTCGCCGCGGTACGGCGGTTGCCGCAGGACGCGATCCTCTACAGCAACGGCCCGGACGCCATCGGCTATGTGCTGCGCCGCCATGCGCGCAATATCCCGGCGCATATCCTGCTGCGCACGGGCCATGAAGACCCGCGCTTTCCCTATGCCGTGCAACTGGCGGATGCCCGCGCCGCGCTCGACGGGCCGGACCCCACCTATCTGGTGTTTTTGAAGGGCATTCACTGGCGCTTCTACATGGCATCGGAGGCGGAGCTGGTCCGCCGCCTCGACCTCGTCCTCGTCCGGCGGCTGCCCGACGGGAGCATCTACACAGGCCGCAAGGCGCAACCTGCCACCCTGTCGGGGGAGAAATAAAATGGTGACGGAAGGCATATTGATCCACGGCGCGTCGGCCAATCCGCGTGGCCGTTTCCGGGATTATGTGGCGATCGCCCGGCTCGACCATGTGACGAAGCATGTGTTCATCCTGCCGGGCATCATATTGGCCCATGTGCTGCGCCATCCCGCCGTCGAGACATCGCTGCTGACGCTGCTGATCGGCGGACTTGCCGCCGTCGCCATCGCGTCGGCCAACTATGTCATCAACGAGTGGCTGGACCGGGAGTTCGACGCCTATCATCCGCTGAAATCGGCGCGGACCGCCGTGCATTGCAGCCTGTCGCCGGTGCTGGTCTATGCCGAATATGTCGCGCTGGTGGCCATCGGCCTGCTGCTGGCCGTGCAATTGGGGCAGGTGTTCGCCTGGACCTCCGTCGCGTTCGCGCTCTCCGGCCTCGTCTACAACGTCGCGCCGGTAAGGACGAAGGACCGCGTCTATCTCGACGTGGTGAGCGAATCCATCAACAACCCCATCCGCCTGATGCTGGGCTGGGCGATGATCGATCCCGCCACGCTGCCGCCGAGCAGCCTGCTGCTTGCCTATTGGATGGGCGGGGCATTCCTGATGGCGGCCAAGCGCCTGTCGGAGTTCCGTGACATTACCGCGGGCGGCGGCGCCGACCTGCTGCCCCGCTATCGCCGCTCGTTCGGGCGCTATACGGCGGAGACGCTGGCAGTCACATGCCTGCTCTACGCGATGATGTCGGCGTTTTTCCTGGCCGTGTTCCTGATCAAGTACCGGCAGGAATATATCATCGCCCTGCCGTTCATCGCGATCCTGTTCGCCAGCTATTTCTGGCTGGCCATGGTGCAGGGGTCCGTGGCCGCCCGGCCGGAGCGACTGTTCCGCTCACGCCGCCTGATGCTGGCATCGGTGCTGGTCGCGGCGGCGCTGGCGATACTCTCCTTCGTCGACATGCCGTTCCTCAACACCCTGTCCACCCCCAGCTTTCACTTCTGGCTATGACCATCGACATCGCCTGGGACCATTATGATCTGGTCGTGTTCGACATGGATGGCACGCTGTACGACCAGCGGCGGTTGCGGCTGGGGATGGCGCGCCAACTCGCCGGGGAAGTTGCGCGGACCCGTAGCCTCGTCGTGCTGCGGTTGCTCTCCGCCTATCGCCGCCAGCGGGAGGCGCTGGGCCGGATGGAGGCGGAGGATTTTCAGGAGCGGCAATATCATCTCCCCCGGCATCGTCCGGAAACCGTGCGCGCGCTGGTCGGCGAATGGATGGAGGAACGACCGCTGGCCCTGCTGCCCCGATGCAGGCTGCCGGGCGTGGAACGACTGTTCGACGCGCTGGAGCGGCGCAGGGCGGTGGCGTTATTCTCCGACTATCCGGTCGAGGCAAAGCTGGCCTCTCTGAAGCTGTCGGCGAGCTTCAGCATCTGCGCGCAGGAGGTGGGGCGGCTGAAACCGCATCCCGCCGGGCTGTTGCGCCTCATGGAACTGGCCGGGACCAGCCCTGCGCGGACGCTGATGATCGGCGACCGGGAGGATCGGGACGGGGCGGCTGCGCGGCGCGCGGGCGTGCGTGCGCTTATCAGGGGGCGGGATTTCCGCAATTATGATGACAGGCTTTTCCTCCATGCTGCCTGACGCCGATGCCGCCATCCATGCCATTGCAGGCGCGCTGGCGAAGCGTGAGGGAGAGGGGCGTGAGGGAGAGGGGCGTGAGGGAGGGGCGGAAGCACGCGCCGAACATGCCGCCGCCTATGTCCGGGCGACGTGCGCGCGGGCGCCGGGCTATATCCGCCCGCCGCTGCGCCTGGCCACATGGGGTTTCGATGCCTGGGGCTGCCTGCGCCATCGCCGCCCTTTCCACGCGCTGACGCCGGAGCAGCAGATCGCCCAGCTGGAACGCTGGGAGGGATCGTGGCTGGGGCCTGCGCGGATGTTGATGACCTTCTACGTCGGCGTGACGCTGTTCGCCCTGCATGAGCAGGAGGCGGCGGCATGATCGAGCCTTTCGCCGGTACGCTGTGCGCGGATGTCGCGGTGATCGGGTCCGGGCCGGGCGGCGCGGTGACGGCGGCGCTCTGTGCGGAGGCGGGCTATTCGACGCTGCTGGTCGAGGAGGGGCCGAATTTGCCGCTCGAGTCCAGCCCGCATTTCTCCGGCGAGGAGATATTGCAGAAATATCGGGGCGGGGGCGTCACCATGGCGCTGGGCGCACCGACGCTCAGCTATGTCGAGGGGCGCTGCGTCGGCGGGGGGAGCGAGGTCAATCGCGGCCTCTACCACCGCACGCCAGCCTATGTGCTGGAACAATGGTCCCAGCGTTATCGGATCGATGATCTGACCGTCGAGTCCCTCCGCCCGCATTTCGAGGCGTGCGAGGCGACGGCCACCATCGCACACCTGCCGGGGACGCCGCCCGACCTGTCGCGGCGGCTGGGGGAGGGCGCTGAGGCGCGGGGGTGGTCCGCCATCTCCGCGCCCCGCCTTTACGACTATGCCGCCGGGCGCAAACAGTCGATGAGCGCGACCTTCGTCCCCCGTTTCGAACGGGCGGAGGGTCGCTTGATCGCAGATACGCGCGCGCGGCGTATCCATCGCTCGGGGGGCAAATGGGAGGTGGAGGCGGTGCACACGCTGTCGGACGGGGAGCAAAGGACCATGACGATCCTGTCCGATGCCCTGTTCGTCTCCTGCGGGGCGGTGCATACGCCCGCCCTGCTGCGCAGCTCCGGTTATCGTCGCAACATCGGCAACAGCCTGCGCTTCCACCCGATGCTGAAAGTGGTGGCGCTGTTCGACGAGGCGGTGAACCTGCCCGGCGACCCCGATCCCGTCCACCAGATCAAGATGTTCGAGCCGCGTTTCGGCATGGGCTGCTCGATCAGCTCGCCGCCGCTGCTCGCCATGGCGCTCGCCGCTCATCCCGCCATGCGCGCGCGGATCGCGGACGAGTGGCGGCATATGGGCCTTTATTATGTGCAGAATGGCGGCGGGCATGGCCGGGTCCGCTCCGTACCGGGTCTGGCCGATCCGCTGGTCTTCATCCGGCATGAGGAGGATGAACTGGCGGCACTGTACGAGGGATTGCAACGGCTGGTCGAGGCGTTGTTCGCGGCGGGGGCGAAGGCGGTGCAGCCCTGCCTGCCCGGTTTCGGCCTGCTGACATCGGAGAAGGATATGGCGTTCCTGCCCGCGCGATTGCCGCGCAAATCGGCGGCCATGTCCTCCGTCCATGTCTTTGCCTCCTGCCCCATGGGTGAGGAGCGGCGGCTGAGCGCCACGGACAGTTGGGGCCGTATTCACGACGGGGAGGGACTGTGCATCGCCGACGCCTCGCTGATGGGTGGGCCGACCATCGCCAATCCGCAGGGGAGCGTCATGGCCATCGCCCATCGCAACGCCCTGCGCGCCATAGAAAGGAGATTTGCATGATGCGCCATCTGGTGACCGGGGGAAGCGGCTTCATCGGTTCGCGCGTGGCACGGCGGTTGTGGGCCGAAGGGCATGCAGTCCGCATCCTCGATACCTGGATCGATCCCGACCTGCCTGCGGGTATAGAGCGGATCGAGGGCGACGTGTGCGACCCGGCGGCGGTGGAAGCAGCGATGAACGGGGTGGAGGTCGTGCACCACAATGCCGCGCTGGTGGCGCAGGCCAATGCCGGGAGCCGCTACTGGGCGGTCAATGTGGACGGCAGCCGCAACGTCGCGGCGGCGGCGGTGCGCGCGGGCGTCGGGTTGATGGTCCATGTCAGCAGCACGTCCATTTACGGCCTGTCGCCTGCCGGTCCGATCACGGCGGAGACGGTGCCCCATCCCTTCGAACCCTATGGCCGTTCCAAATGGGCGGGCGAGCAGTCCATGGTGCGGATTTGCGGACAGGCGGGACTGCCGCTCATCACCATCCGGCCGCGCGCCACACTGGGCGCGGGGCGGCTCGGCATCTTCCAGATATTGTTCCAGTGGATCGCGGAGAACCGGCGCGTGTACATCACCGGCGACGGGTCCAACCACATGCAGTTCGTTCATGCGGACGATCTGGTCGACGCCTATATGCTGGCGCTCGCACGCGGGGAGAGCGCGACCTATAATGTCGGGACTGACCGTTTCGGGACGCTGCGGCAGGATCTGGAGGCGTTGACGCGCCATGCGGGCAGCGGTGCGCGTGTCATTGGCCTGCCGCCCCGGCCTGCCATGGCGGTGCTGAATGCGCTGCACCGCGTGGGACTGTCGCCGCTGGTGCCATGGCAGTACCGGACCTATCATCGCGACTGCTATTTCGACGTGTCGCCGCTCAAGGCGCTGGGCTGGCGACCGCGCTACAGCAATGTGAACATGCTGGCTGAAAGCTATGACTGGTTCCGGGCGCAGCGGGAGGCGGGGAGCGCCCGGTCAGCGCATCGCTCGCCCCTGGCGCAACAGGCCCTCGGACTGCTTCGCCGCCTGTCCTGACGCTCCATGGGGGCGTGCGGCGACGAACCAGATCGCCGCGAACAGGGCGGTGGGCGCCCAGAGCAGCATATGCCCGACCAGCAGCACCGCCGCCGCGAAATCGGGCGCGACGCCCAGCCGCCGGAACGTCTCCATGCCCAGCAGCTCGAACGTGCCGAAATGGCCGGGAAGGGATGGGACGAGCGTCGCCAGCGTTGCCGCCACGAACCCGGCCATGGGTTTGACCCACGCCTGCGCATCGCCGCCCAGCCCCCGCCACGCGCTGATCATCACGACCGACTCCAGCAGCCAGCACAGGAGGGAAATCGCCATGAGGCCGAGGGACAGGCGCGCAGATCGCAATATCCGAAAGGTTTCCAGACTGTCCTGAGCGGTGTCGATTAGACGCCCCGTCCAACCCCGCCTGCGCATGTCGCGCTGAGTGAACGGAATGATCCGCAGCGCCAGTTGCACGGCAAGCGCGCCCAGCACGATCAGGCTCATCATCGCCATTGCCTGACGCAAGGGCAGGAAGGTTGCGAGCGTCAATGCGCCGAGCAGCAGGAGCGACGCGAGATCGAGGCATCGTTCGATGACCATCGCGCCCAGCACCTTTCCGCCCGGCAGGCGCAACTGCCGCTGGAACCACAGCAGGCGAAACAGGTCGCCCGCGCGGAAGGGCAGGATGTCGCTCAGCCCGAAACTGGCGATGAACGGCCCCGGCACGACTTTCCACGGCAGCCCTCGCTCCGATGTGGCCATCAGCAACAGCCAGAAGCGCACCGCCCGGAGCAGGAAGTCCGCGCCATAGGCCAGCAACGCCAGCAGCAGGAGCGACAGGTCGAGCCGCGCCATATGGCTCCAGAACTGGCCTGCATCGAACTGACGAAAGAAAAGGGAAAGAAGAACAAGACCAATCGCATATTGCGTGGTGAGACGCAGCCAGCGGGGAATGCGGCCCATGCGCGATGGGGGATGTGGAGGGGCTACCAAGTCCGTGGACCCGTCCGGTCCCCAAGGCTGCTGTAAGGGCGCATGGGATTGCTTACCGCGCGGTGGCCGGGTTGTCAGTTTGCCAGAGGGGCTACTCCCCAAGGGGTATCTTCGGCAAACCGCCGGCGCCACGGGTGTTTCGGACGTATGAGAGGGTTTCATCTATCCCCGATCAGTACTCGTTTCACCAGCCGGGAGGGGTCGCGGATAAGGGCGGCCTCACATCGGGTGCAAGCTGGAATGTCTCTCGACGACGATCTGATTGGCGATATTGGCGACGAACAGGACCGCCGCGGCTTCCTTGCCTTGCTGGGCGGGGGCGTGGCGGCGGCGGGAGTCGGCGGGTGGTTCCTCACCCGTGACAAGGCTCGCGGCGCGGCGTCGGAAGAGGGGGATGCCGGGCCACCGCAACGGGGCGGGCACCTCATCTTCGCTTTCGATGGAGCGGCCGTGTCCAAATTCGCGCTCGATCCGCACAACAGCGGCTTTGCCCCGCATAACCGCATCATTCGGGCGGTCTTCGACAATCTGACGGTCCTGAAGGATGACGGGTCCATCGGGCCGTGGCTCGCCGAACGCTGGGAGGTGTCGGACGACGGCAGAAGCTATGTCTTCCACCTGCGAAAGGGCGTCACCTTCCATGACGGAAGCGCGTTCGACGCCGCCGCGCTGAAGGCCAATTTCGACAGGCTGGGGAATCCCGAAAACGCCCTATATTCGCGGACGGACATCGGCTCCTATGCCGGAAGCCGGGTCATCGACAGCCACAGCCTCGAATATCGCCTGTCCGAACCCTTTGCGCCGCTGCTGCGCAACCTGACCATGACGAAGCTGGCGATCGTCTCGCCCGCCGCCGTTGCCAAATATGGCAAGACCGTGGGCCTGAACCCGGTCGGCACGGGGCCGTTCCGGTTCGACGGACTGACCCCCGCCACGGAGGTACGGCTGAGCCGCAATGCCGAATATGACTGGGCGCCTACGACGGCGGGGCGCAGCGGCCCGGCGTGGCTCGACACCCTGACCTTTCGCAACGTGCCGGAGGAGGCGACGCGGGTCGCGGTGCTGGAAAGCGGGCAGGCGGGCGGCGCGGACCTCGTGCCGCCTCAGAATATCAGCTATTTTCAGGGCAATCCCGACTTTCGGGTGCGTCGCCGGGAGTTGCTGGAAACCAATTACTCGCTGACCTTCAACACCAGCAAGGCGCCCTGGAATGACGAGGATGTCCGCCGGGCCGTGCGGCAGGGCATCGATGTCGATGGCATTGTGAAGATCGTCTATCTCGGCACTTTCCAGCGCGCATGGTCGTCGCTCTGTCCCTCCATGTTCGCCTCTGCCGAGACGGAACTGAGGAATAGCTGGCGCTATGATCCGGTGGCGGCGGGACGGGCGCTGGATGCCAAGGGGTGGCGTGTCGGTCCCGATGGCGTGCGGGTCAAGGATGGCAGGCGGCTGACCATCAGCTTTCTGGACTCGCAGGGCAATCGGGAGAAGCGGCTCGACGTGGTGGAACTGGTCCGCCGCCAGTTGGCTCGCATCGGTGTAGAGCTGGCCGTGGACAGCATCCCGTCCGGTTCGCTGCTCAGCCGGGTCCAGTCCAATCAATATGACATGATCGGCGGCGCCAGCTTCCATGCCGATCCCGACATGCTGCGCCACGCCTACGACCCGCTCTCCCGCACCGCGGCGGCAGGCAACAAGGTGCAGGACGACGCGATCATCGCATGGGTGCGCGCGGCGGCGCAGGAAAGCGACCTCGCCGTGCGCGCCGACTATTATCGCAAGGTGCAGCACCGGATCGTGGACAGGGCCTATGCCATTCCGATCTACATCCTGCCCTATAATCTGGTGGTCGCCAGCCATGTGCATGGCGTCGTCCTCGACGCCCATGGTTTCCCCGACTTCTACAATGGCTGGATCAAGGCGTGAGTGGTTCCGGCGTGCAGTTCCTGCTCCGGCGCACGATCGGCGCCCTGGGTGTCGCATTCGGGGCCATCACTCTGGTTTTCGCCGCGCTCTATTGGCTTCCCGGCGATCCCGCCCTGTTGATCGCGGGCGACGATGCGCCGCAGGAAGTGGTGGCAAAGATACGCGAAAAGCTGGGCACCGACCGGCCCTTTGTCGAGCAATATGCGGATTATGTCGGCAAGATCGTGCGCCATGGCGATTTCGGCGACAGCTATCTGACCGGGGAGCCCGTGATGCACCGCATCGTGGCGCAACTGCCCGCCACGCTCGAACTCACCCTGTTCGCGACGGTGACGGCGCTGGTGCTGGGCGTGCTGGCCGGTGCGGTGGCGGCGGTCAATCAGGGGCGCTGGGTCGACCATCTGCTCCAGTCCACATCGCTGTTTCTGGGATCGATGCCGAACTTCTGGTTCGGCATTTTGCTTATCCTGTTCTTCTCCGTCCATCTGCGCTGGCTGCCCGCCATCGGCAATGGCAGCTTTGCACAGCTCATCCTGCCCAGCCTGTGCCTCGGCCTCGGCGCGGCGGGCGATCTGGCGCGGATGACGCGCGACTGCATATTGGACGTGCTGCGCGAACCCTTTGTGGTGACGTTGCGCGCCAAGGGCCTGCCCGAAAAGCTGATCCGCTATCGCCATGTCCTGCGCAGCGCGATGATCCCCGTGGTCACGATGCTGGGGTCGCGCGTCGGCATCCTGCTGTCCGGAACGGTGGTGATCGAATCCCTGTTCGCGCGGCAGGGGCTGGGCCGGATCATCTCCGAAGCGGTCGGGGCGAAGGATATTCCGATGGTGCTGGCGGCGGTGCTCGTCGCGTCCCTTTTCTACATTCTCATCAATCTTCTCGTCGACTTTTCCTACAGCCGGATCGACCGGCGCGTACGACTGCAAGGATGAACCCATGAACAGCCAGGTCCATGTCGCCTTTGCCGGAAGCGGCGCGCCGGAACGTCCCGCGGGCGCGCCCGTACAAGCGTTCAACATCGGTGCGCTGCTCCAGCGCCTGCCTGCCGCGCGCACCAGTTTCGTCATACCGGCGGGGATATTGGCGATCATGCTGCTCTGTGTGCTCGTCCCGGAACTGGTCGCGCCCTATGGCCCGCTGGACATGGATGCGCAGGCGCTGCTGTCCGCACCCAGCAGCGCGCACTGGTTCGGCACCGATCATATGGGCCGCGACATATTGAGCCTGATCATCCATGGCGCGCGCCAGTCGATCATGGTGGCCGTGTCCGCGACGCTGGTCGCCCTGTTCGTCGGCGGTGCCATCGGCCTTGTCACCGGCTATGTCGGACGCTGGCCCGATGCGCTGTTCATGCGCTTTTTCGAGATATGGCTGTCGGTGCCCGACATCCTGCTGATCATCGTTATCGCCACCGCCCTGCGGCCCAGCATGACCAATATGGTGCTGACCATCGGCATCGTGTCCGCGCCGCGCTTTACCCGCGTGATGCGCGCGCAGGTCATCGCGATCAAGCATCGCCCCTTTGTCGAGGCTGCTCGCGCCATCGGCGCAACGGACACGGACATCCTGCTGCGCCACGTCCTGCCGCACAGCCTGTCGCCAATGCTGGTGCTGACGACATTGGGCGTGGGCAATGCGGCGCAGACGGGCGCGATGCTGAGCTTCATCGGCATCGGCCTCGTCGCGGACATACCCGATTGGGGCGCGGTGCTCAGCCAGGCGCGCAGCTACCTCACCGTCGCATGGTGGTTCGGGGCCTTTCCGGGCCTCGCCATCACGACACTCGTCATCGCGGTGAACCTGCTGGGCGATGCGCTGCGCCAGAAACTCGACCCGCGCGGACGGGCGCGCTGAGGCAGGACCATGGCGACGCACAGCGCAACCCGCCTGCTCGACATCGCAGAGCTGTCGATCGACCTTTCGTCACCGGCCGGGCCGCTGCGCGCGCTCGACTCCGTCGGCCTCACCGTGGAAAGCGGCGAGACGGTCTGTCTGGTCGGAGAGTCCGGCAGCGGCAAGACGCTGACCGCCCTGTCCGTCATGCGCCTGATCGAATCCATGGGCGGTACGATCGCGGGCGGATCGATCCATCTGGGGAGGCATGATCTCGTCACCCTGAGCGAGCGTCAGATGGGCGCGCTGCGCGGACGCCGGATCGGCATGGTCTTTCAGGACCCGATGACCGCCTTCGACCCGCTGTTCACCATCGGCACCCAGATCGGGGAAGTGATCGAGAAGCATATGCGGCTGAGCCGCAAGGCGGCGCGTGCACGGACTATCGAACTGCTCGAACGGGTGCATATTTCCGATGCCCATGCCCGCGTCGATCAATATCCGCATGAACTGTCGGGCGGCATGCGGCAGCGGGCGATGATCGCCATGGCACTGGCCTGCGATCCGCTGCTCCTGATCGCGGACGAACCGACGACGGCGCTGGACGTGACGATCCAGGCGCAGATCCTGCGGCTGCTCAAGGAGTTGCAGGCGCAGAACGGCATGGCGATCCTGCTGATCACCCATGACCTCGGCCTCGCCACCAGCATCGCCGACCGCGTGGTAGTCCTGTACGCGGGCCGCATCGTGGAGCGCGGACCCGTGAAGCAGGTGTTCGGCCAACCGGCCCATCCCTATACGCAGGGCCTGTTGCGGTCGGTCGATACCGGCGCGGTGCCCGCCGGGGAGCCGCTGCCCTCCATCGGCGGGTCGATACCGGGCCTTGCCGACCAGCCACCGGGTTGCCGCTTTCATCCCCGGTGCGAACGGGCGACCGCCCATTGCCTCCTCACCCAGCCGCCGCTGGAGCGCCGGGGGGAGGGGGAGGTGGCCTGTTGGCACCCCGGCTCCGGGCCAACCGTGCCTCCCCGGACGTTGGCGCGGATCGTGCCTGCGGCCACCGTGCAGCGCAAGATCGCCGGTGAAGGGGAAGCCGAACCGCTGCTCCGCATCGAAGGGCTTGTGAAGCATTACCCCGGCGCCGCGCGGGGCCTGCTGGGGCGCAGGGGCGCGCCGGTGCGCGCGGTGGATGGGGTGGACCTTTCGATACAGCCGGGCGAAACCTTCGGGCTGGTCGGGGAGTCGGGGAGCGGCAAATCGACGCTTGGCCGCCTCGCGCTCAATCTGGAAGCGCCGAGCCGGGGGCGAGTGGTGCTGGGCGGGCGCGATCTCGCCACCCTTAACCGTGGGGCGTTGCGGACGGCGCGCCGCGATATGCAGATGATCTTTCAGGACCCCTATGGCTCCATCGACGCGCGCTGGACCATCGAGCGCATCGTCGAGGAGCCGCTGAAGGTCCATGGCGTGGGCGACGTATCCGCGCGGCGGGAGAGGGTGGCGGAACTGCTCGACCTCGTCGGGCTGGATCGCGGTTTTGCGGGCCGCTATCCCCACCAGCTTTCGGGCGGCCAGCGCCAGCGTGTCGCCATAGCGCGCGCGGTGGCGCTGGAGCCGCGCTTCATCGTCGCGGACGAGGCCGTGTCGGCGCTCGACGTGTCGGTGCGGGCGCAGGTCATCAACCTGATGATGGACATAAAGGCGCGGCTGGGCCTGACCTATTTGTTCATCGGCCATGACCTGCATATCGTCCGCCATGTGTCGGATCGCATCGGCGTGCTCTATCTGGGCAAGCTGGTGGAGGTGGGGCCAGCGGACGAAGTGTTCCGCGCACCCGTCCACCCCTATACCCGCGCGCTGATCGCCGCGATCCCCCGGATCGACGTGCATAATCGCGCCGCACCCACGCCGCTGGAAGGGGAAATTCCCTCGCCCAGCGCCCTGCCACGGGGATGCCGTTTCCACACCCGATGCCCGCTTGTCCACGCACGCTGCCGTATCGAGGAGCCGGAACTGCGTCTGGTGCAGGAACGTCACGGCGTGGCCTGTCATTTGGCTGAATGACAGCATTCAATATGATGAAAGTTGATACTATATAAGTACTGTAAAATTACTGTGATTAACTCATAGTCTGTCATCGATAATTCATTTATCGTGCTGTTATGACAGTCCTATCATTCTCTCCATGGCATGTGATTTACATGCGGATTATCAGAAGGGAGTGTGGTGATGTCCACGGCGCTATTGGAAAAATCTGAAAACGATCTGTCTGAAATTCTCGATATTCGTCCGCTTCAGCCGACGATCGGTGCGGAAATCCACGGGATCGATATTTCGGCCCCGATCACTGACGAGGTGCGCGATGCCATCCGCGCTGCCGTGCTGAAGCATAAGGTCGTCTTCTTCCGCGACCAGACCCTCGACCCGGAAAGCCATGCCGCTTTCGCCGCCCGCTTCGGTCCGCTCTACACGCATCCCAGCAATGGGCATGACGACCGGATCACCTCTCTCCACAAGATCGCCGCAGTCGATGCGGCCCGTTACGAGAAAGCGGCGGGCCGCGCCAAGGTCGGGCCGGGCGACGCCTATCACAGCGACACGAGCTGGCGTCTGGTGCCGACATGGGGTGCGGTGCTGCGCGCGGTCGACCTGCCCCCGGTGGGCGGCGACACGATCTGGGTCGATGCGCATCTCGCCTATGAAGGTCTGTCGGACGCGCTGAAGGAGCGGCTGGAAGAGTTGCATGTCACGCACGACTTCCGTCCGGCGCTCACCAATGCGGGGCATGACTATCCCATCGTGGCGCACAAGGTCGTGCGGACCCACCGCGAGACGGGCCAGAAAACCCTCTGGATCAACTTCACCCAGAATCCGCAGATTCTCGGACTGGAATTATCGGAAAGCCGCGCGTTGCTGGACGAGGTTCTGCGCCAGTACAAGCGCCCCGAATTTCAGGTGCGCTTTAAATGGGAGCCCGGCTCCGTCGCCTTCTGGGACAATCGCGGCGCGGTCCATATCGCGGTGCGCAACTACGGCGATTATCCGCGCGTCCTCGACCGCATCCTGATCGCCGACGAACCGCTTTACACCAATCTCTGATCCATCCTGAACGAAAGGCCGGCAGTCGCGAATTGCCGGCCTTTCGCTTTTGTCGCCCATGCGCCGCCCGACGGCGAGCGGCGTTCGTCCTGACGACAGGCGGTCCCTTCCATTTCTGCAAGTCACAAGCCGGGGGGCGGGCTTCCGGCGGCGGTCCCCTGCGGCCTGCCGCTGCGCTGCGACCCATCGGCCGGGTTGCGGCTCCCAAGCGCGGAGCCAGATACAAGAGGTAGATCATGCGCATAATATCCCCGTCACTGGCGGGAACCACGGACATGACCAGCAGCCACCGGGCGCTTGCCGTCGCACTGGCGATGATGGCGGCCGGGACGGCAAGCTCGGTCCATGCCGCCGATGCGGACGCCGACGCCGCGGCGGATGCCGAAATCGTCGTGACCGGACAGCGCGACGAGCAAGTCATTCAGGCGGGACCGCTGGGCGCACGCAGCATATTGGAGACGCCTTTTTCGGTCGCCCAGGCCGACAGCGAGCAGATCAGGCGCATCGCCGCGACGACCATCGACGCCGCCTTCAACTATGATCCGTCGATCCGCTCCAATAATTCGGGCGTCGCATCGGGCAATACGTTCAGCGTGCGCGGCCAGTCGGTCGACCTCACCAACGGCTATAAATATGACGGGCTGGCCTTCCCCTACTGGTTCCAGGATCACCCGATCGAGGCGGTCGAGCAGATTCAGGTGCTGAAGGGCGCGGGCGGGTTCGTCTATGGCTATGCCTCGCCATCGGGCGTGGTGAATTTCGTGTCGAAGAAGCCGACGCGCGACCTGAACGCCAGTGTCGACGTCAGCTATCGCTCATCCAGCATCCTGCGCACGCATTTCGACATTGGCGGGCCAGTCACCGACAATCCCGACGGCGTCGCCTTTCGCTTCAACGCGGTGCATGAGGAGGGCAAGCTCTACAACGGCGCGGACAACAAGAATACATTCGCGCAGCTGTGGCTTCAGGGCAATGTCACGCCCAGCCTGAGCTGGAGCCTGGATGGCTATTATCAGCGGACATGGCAGGCGCAGCAATCCAACGGCATCGGCCTGAACGCTGCCGTCACCAACCTCGCGCCGGTCAGCGGAAAGCTGAACCTGGGCTCGGCATCGACCACCAAGTTCAACGATATCGCGCAAGTGACCGGGCGCCTGAACTATCAGATCGCGAAAGACTGGAAGGCGTCGGCGGCGCTGCGCTATTCGACGCTGGACGAGCGTTTTCCGGGCAATACCGCCACCATATTGGACAATAGCGGTCGCTATCAGATCAACGTGCTGAACCAGAACCGCGTGTTCTTCTATTATGTCGGCCAGCTCTCGGTCGAGGGTCAGTTCCGCACGGGCGCGATACGCCATACGCTGGTCGGCGGCTTCGATTATCTGAACATCGATTTCGATTATGACCGCCAGCCCTTTACCGCCAATGGAAAGCCGACGGCCACCGCCGTGCCGGGTGCGATCGGCAATATCTATTATGGCGAGACGCCTGATTGGGCGGGGAAGTCGGTCGCCAACGCGGGCGCGGGCGGCACCATCGGGACGCGCGCCTTCATGCGCCCACCCAACTGGTTCCGCTTTCAGGAGATCCGCCAGCGCGGCCTGTTCCTGAGCGACACCGCGAAATGGGGCCCGGTCGAACTCATGGCGGGCCTGCGCTACACCTGGTACAGCGAATTCAACAACGAGCCGGTGTTGGCCAAGACATCCTACAAGGAAAACTCGCTGACCCCGGTCGCGGCGCTCAGCTATGACATTGCCGAAGGCGCGCGCGTCTATGTCTCCTATGTCGAGGCGTTGCAGCGCGGTGGACAGGCGCCGACGACCGCCATCAACGTCGGCGACAGCTTCGGCCCGATCAAGAGCACCCAATATGAGGCAGGCATCAAGGTTCAGCGCGCCAACTGGGGCGCGACGCTGGCCGTGTACAAGACCAACGTGCCATCCGAATATGTGAACACGGCCAATGTCTTCGTGCGCGATGGCGAGCGGCGTTTTCAGGGCGTGGAGTTCGACGCCAACTGGCATGTGACAAAGGAACTCTACCTGAAATATGGCGCAGCCTATCTCGACGCGGTCCAGACAGCGGCGCAGAACAGCAGTGTGGTGGGCAAGGTGGTGCCGGGTACGACCGGCTTCCAGACGTCGGGCTTTGTCGAATATACGCCGTCGCTGCTGCCCGGCTTCTCGATCTTTGGCGGCGTGCGCTATTCTGGCAAAGCCTATGGTCAGGCGACGAACAGCTTCGTCTTCGATCCCGTCACCGTGGGCGATCTGGGGCTGAGCTATACGCTGCCAGCGGCGGGCAAGCAGTTCAAGATTTCAGCCAATGTCCAGAACATCACCGACACATGGTATTGGCTGCCGACCGCGAGCGGCACCGGCCTGTCGGCGGGCGCGCCGCGCACCTTCTCGCTCAGCCTCAACGTGGCGACAGGCCCGATCGCGCAGGATGGCCCGATCCGCAGCGAGAGCGGCGTGCTGCGGGAGACGGGCTGGTATGTCGGTCTGGCAGGGGGCGTCACGCAGACAGCGGCGGGCAATTTCGACATCACGCCGCGCATCAACCCCGCTCTGGGGCAGGTCAGCAACGGATTGCGGACGGCGTCCAAGCCCGGCTGGGAACTGGCGGGGTCCGTCGGCTATGATTTTGGCAAGGTCCGGGGCGAGGTCGAACTCAGCCACCAGCAGTCGGAGCTGAAGCGCGTGACCCTCAACAGCACGCGCGTGGCGATAGAGGGAACGAACCGGCCTGCGGGCACCTATGACGACGCCAGCGGCACCACGCGCATTCTGGCGCTGATGGCCAATGGCCTGTTCGACATTGGCGGCACGGCGCGAAGCCGCTGGGCGTTCGAGGCGGGCGGCGGCATCGGTATCGCGCGGGTGCTCCAGCATCGCTGGCAATTGCAGGAGGCGGTGCAGGACACCGTGTTCGCGAACGAGAACAAGCTGGACTTCGCGTGGCAGGCGCTGGCGGGCACGCGCTATCGCCTGACCGACAGGCTGGAGGCGACGCTGCGCTACCGCTATTTCTCGCTGCCCAACGCCTATCTCCAGACGACCACGGCCAATGCGCTGGAAGGCAGCTTTCACACGCATAGCCTGCTGGTGGGCGTGAACTTCCGCCTTTGACGGAGTATCGCCGCCGCCCGGTTCATTGCCGGGCGGCGGTTTCGGTTCTCACAATTCGTCGAAGGACGAGAAATTATGCCGGTGGAGGCTGGCATAGAGGCCGTCCAGCCGCAGCAACTGGGCAGGCGATCCCTCTTCCAGTATCGCGCCGTCTTTCAGCACGATGATGCGATCCGCGTCCTTCACCGTGGCCAGCCGGTGCGCGATCAGGAGGCTGGTGCGGCCCTTCATCAGGACGCGCAACGCCTCCTGTATCTGTGCCTCGACAAAGCTGTCGATGCTCGCCGTCGCCTCGTCGAGGATGAGGATGGCGGGATCGGCCACCAGCGCGCGGGCAAAGCTCAGCAACTGGCGCTGGCCCACGGAAATATTCTGCCCGCGCTGGTCGAGCAGGGTCGCATAGCCGTTGGGCAGGCTGGTGATGAAGTCATGCGCCCGAACCGCCGTGGCGGCGCGAACGATGGCCTCATGGCTCACATCCGGCGTGGTGAAGCGGATATTCTCCTCCACCGTGCCCGTGAAGATGAAGGGTTCCTGCAGCACCATCACGACCTTGCGCGCGATGGACTGCTGCTGGACGTCGCGCACATCCTGCCCGCCGATCCGCACCGCGCCGCCCGACACGTCGTAGAGGCGGCAGATCAGCGACGCGATGCTGCTCTTGCCCGATCCCGTAGGGCCGACCAGCGCGACCACTTCCTGCGGCGCAATGGAGAGATTGAAATGCCGCAGGATGGGGAGGCCGGGACGATAGCCGAAGGTCACGTCGCGCAGTTCGACCGACGGCGGATCGGCGCGCAGCGGCACGGCGGCGGGCGTGTCGCTGATCTCGACGGGCACGTCGATCACCTCGAATATGCGATTGGCGGCGGTCGTCGCGCGCTGCGCCATCGTATATTGCTGGGAGAGGGTGCGTATCGGCTCGAAGAAACGCTGCACATAGAAGATGAAGGCGACCATCACACCGACATCATTATGCCCCGTCAGCACCAGCCACGCGCCGCCCAGCGAGACGATGCCCATGGCGATGCCGGTCAATATGTCGATGGTCGGAACCATGATCTGCGCGGCCCAGGCGGCGGCGATCTGGGCGTTGCGGTTCTCCGTCGCCTTGATGTCGAAGTCGGCGAGATTGGCGATCTCGCGCCGCGTCGCCTGCACCACGCGCACGCCGTTGATGTTTTCCGCCAACGCTCCGTTGACGATGGAGGAGGTGTCACGAGCGCGCGCAAAGACGTGGCGCGCATGGGGCAGCCACAGCGCCCGGACGCCGGCCAGCACGGGCAGCAGCAGCAGCGTCAGCAGGGCCAGCCGCCATTCCAGCGCGAACAGCACGCCGATGATGCCGATCAACAGGGCGAGGTCGCCCACGGCCGTCACCGACGTCTCGAAAAACTCCTGCAAGGCATTCACGTCGCCCTGAAGCCGGGACATGATGCGGCCGACATGGCTGCGGTCCATGAAGGACTGGCTGACCCGCTGGAGATGGGCGAACATTTCCCGCCGCAGATCGAAGATGATGCGTTGGGCCAGCCGGGCGGCGGTGACTTCGCTCAGATAATTCGCGCCGCTGTTGATCAGTATCGCTCCGCCAAAGGCGATGAGGATGATGGGCAGGCCCCAACTCCCCGGCTTGCCCATCAGGCTGTCCACCGCGCCCTTGATCAGGAGCGGGATGGATATCTGCGCCGCGACAAACAACAATATGGCCGCCACGGCGGCATAGGCGAGGTGGCGATGCGGGCGGATGAACGGGCCGAGCCGCCCGACGGCGCCCGATTGCATCTCGACGAACAATTCTTCGCGATCGTACCGTTCGGCGATGCGATCCTCGTCCTCATCGTCGGGCGCGAGGACGGGATCGAGGGGGAGGGTGGCGCTGGTCATGCCTCTATCTCCTCACGCGCGGCATCCGCCTCCGGGCGGGAGGATTGGGTCTGCAGCTCATAGAGCCGCGCATAATAGCCCCCGGCTGCCAGCAGGGCGGCATGATCGCCCCGCTCTATGATGCGTCCGCCGTCCATCACGATGATTTCGTCGGCGTGCATCAGGGAGGAGAGGCGGTGGGAGATGATGATCGTCGCCTTGCCGTCCGTCGCCGCGCGCAGGGCGTGGCGCAGGCGGTGCTCGGTCGCCGCATCGACGGCGGAGGTGGCATCGTCGAACACCAGCAGGGCGGAGTCCGGCAGCAGCGCGCGCGCGATGGCGGTGCGCTGGCGCTGGCCGCCCGACAGGCGCGACCCACGCTCGCCGACCGATGTGCGATAGCCTGCGGGCAGGCCGGCGACATGGTCGTGAAGCTGCGCCGTTATGGCCGCATCGCGGACGACGGGGCGGCGCGTCTCCGGTTCGGCATAGGCGATGTTGCGCTCCACGCTGTCGTCGAAGAGGAACACGTCTTGCGCAATGATGCTGACCGACCGGCGCAGCGAGGCGAGCGTCACGCCCCGGATGTCCTGCCCGTCGATCAGGATGCGGCCTTCATCGGGATCGTAGAAGCGGGTGAGCAGATGGGCGAGCGTCGATTTGCCCGCACCCGCAGGCCCGACGATGCCCAGCGTCCTGCCGCGCTGGACCGTCAGGCTGACATGGCGCAGCGCCCAGGGCGCATCGGGGGCATAGCGGAAGGACAGGTTCTCCAGCGTCACCTGTCCCGCTGTCACGGCCAGATCGGGCGCATCGTCGGCATCGCGGATTGCTGGCTGGCGGTCGAGTATCTCGAACAGGCGCGTGCCGGAGGAGACGGCGCGGGCGCCCGCGTTCATGATCATGCTGATCTGCCGCACGGGCATCTGCAATATGGTCATGAAGGCCAGAAATTCGGCGAGCTGCCCGATGGTGAGCGCGCCCGATGCGATGCGATGCGACCCAATCCACAGCACCAGCAGCATGGCGGTGTAGTAGGCGCCGTTGATCTGCGCCATGGATCGGGAGCGTATCTGGATACGCTGGTTGGCGAAGGCGAGGGCGGCGTCGCCTGCCTTGTCAAACTCCGCCATTTGGTGCGCGCGGGCGGGGAAGGCGCGCACGACGCGGGCGCCCTGCAGGTTTTCCTCCATGACGCGGGTCAGCACGGCCATGCGCTCCTGCAATCGTGTCCAGGCGAGACGCAGGCGAATGCCCATGCGCCCCGCGAGCAGGCCGACGACCGGCAGAAAGAGGAGCGTGACCGTCGCCAGCAGCGGATCGCGCGTAAAGAGCAGCCAGCCCCCCACGCCCGACAACACGACGAGCTGCACGATGCGTTGCAGCCCGACCTCCAGAAACCCGCGCACGCCTTCCAGATCGAGCATGCCGCGTGTGATAAGGTCGCCCGAATGGATGCGGTCATGGAAGCTGAAATCCAGCCGCTGCAACGTCTCGAAAAAGGCGAGGCGCAGGTCGCGTCCGACGCTCTGTCCGACAAATTCGGCGTTATAGCCCGCCACCATCTGCAGGATGCCACGCACGGCGCTCGCCGCCATCAGGAGGAAGGCGGTCCAGGCGACCGGCGCAAGCGCGCCGTTGTCCGCGCCCTTGTGGCGCACGATGGCAACGGCCTGATCGACCGCATGGCCCAAGAGGCGCGGCAGCATCAGGTTCGCGACAGCGGCGGCGAAGCACGCGGTCATCGCAAGGGCGAAACGATATTTGTACCGAAAAGCCTGCGCGATCACGCGCCGCAGAACCGCGGGCGCACTCGCGGTATCGATGCCGAGCGCGGCAATGGCGTCCCCGGCGGAGTAGTGTGTCAGGTGCGGCTTGGGCGGCCCCGTCTCTGGTGCCATCGGACTCTTCCCATATCTGATCTTCGGCGCTGGCGGCGGGCCTTGCTAGGCGAAGCGGCGGGGATGGTCGCTTGAATTATCCGGGACCACCGATGAGAATTTCTATAGGGAGGGGCGGTCAGGAGAGATGGGTGTGAACGACTTCGACTTTGATTTCGCCCTTGGCGAGAACGCGGACATGATCCGGGAAAGCGCGATGCGTTTTTCGCAGCAGCGGATCGCTCCTCTTGCGGCAGAGATCGACGCAAAGGACTGGTTTCCCCGCGAACTGTGGCCCGAAATGGGTGCGCTCGGCTTGCACGGCATCACCGTGGAGGAGGAGTGGGGCGGGCTTGGTCTGGGCTATCTGGAGCATGTCGTCGCGCAGGAGGAAGTGGCCCGCGCATCGGCCTCCATCGGCCTCAGCTATGGCGCGCATTCCAATCTGTGCGTCAACCAGATCCGCCGCTGGGCCAATGCGGAACAAAAGGCGCGCTTCCTGCCAAAGCTGATTTCCGGCGAACATGTCGGCAGCCTGGCCATGTCGGAAGCGGGCGCCGGGTCGGACGTCGTGTCGATGAAGCTGAAAGCGGTGAAGCAGGGCGACCGCTATATCCTGAACGGTACGAAATTCTGGATCACCAATGCGACCCATGCGGACACATTGGTCGTGTACGCCAAGACGGGCGAGGGGTCGCGCGGCATCACGGCGTTTCTCATCGAAAAGGACATGGCCGGATTTTCAATCGGCCAGACGATCGACAAGATGGGGATGCGCGGATCGCCGACGGCGGAACTGGTCTTCGACGACTGCGCCGTGCCGGAAGAGAATGTGATGGGACCGCTGGACGGCGGTGTCGGCGTGCTGATGTCCGGTCTGGATTACGAACGCACGGTGTTGTCGGGCATCCAGATCGGCATCATGCAGGCCTGCCTCGACACCGTGCTGCCCTATGTCCGCGAGCGTCGGCAATTTGGACAGCCCATCGGATCGTTCCAGCTAATGCAGGCAAAGATTGCCGACATGTATGTCTCGCTCAACAGCGCGCGCGCCTATGTCTATGCGGTGGCGCGGGCGTGCGATGCGGGCCGCACGACGCGTTTCGATGCGGCGGGCGCGATTTTGCTGGCGAGCGAAAATGCGATGAAGGTCGCGCTGGAGGCCGTGCAGGCGCTGGGCGGGGCGGGATATACGAAGGATTGGCCGGTCGAACGCTATATGCGCGATGCCAAGTTGTTGGACATCGGCGCCGGAACCAACGAGGTTCGCCGGATGCTGATCGGGCGCGAACTGGTTGGCAAGGTGGAGTGACGGCGGCGGCGGGCCCCCTTTCCCATGGCATGATGATCCCTGCTCAAGAGCGCATGAGGACTTCTGATTTCAGTGGCGCAGGCCAATCCCCTAGACCGGGGGGAAATTAGTGAGGATCGAAATCTAGCCATGCCCGCCACGCTCACCGCCGCCCGTCCGGTCGAAACCGCGGGGCCGGTGCCCCAGGAGGTGCTGGACGCCGTCACGGCGCAGCTTTCCGCCACGGCGGAGGCGCATGATCGCGCGGCCGAATTTCCGCGCGCCAATTTCGACCTGCTCGCAAAAGAGGGGCTGATCGGCCTGACCGTGGCGCCCGAATATGGCGGGCGCGGCGCAGGCCCGGCGGAGACGCTGCGTGTCCTGTCCGCCATCGCACGGGGCGAACCGTCCACGGCACTCATCCTGTTCATGACCTATGGCTATCACGCCAATCCGACCCGCGCGCAGTCGTGGCCGGAGCATATCTATGCGCGGCTGGCGCGCGAAGCGGTGGCGGGGCGGGGCCTGATCGGTGGGCTGCGCGTCGAGCCGGAGCTGGGGACGCCGGTGCGCGGCGGCCTGCCCAAGACGGTCGCGCGCCGCACCGCCGATGGCTGGGCGATCAGTGGAGCCAAAATCTATTCCACCGGCTCCACGGGCCTCGACTGGTTTTCGGTATGGGCCAAGACCGACGAGCCGGAACCGCGCGTCGGCAATTTTCTGGTCGCGGCGGACAGCCCCGGCATCACCATCCTGCCCGCCTGGGATCACCTGGGCATGCGCGCGACGGTGAGTCATGAGGTGGTCTTCGACGCGACGCCCGTGCCGCTGGATCATGCGGTGGACATTCGCCTGCCCGACGACTGGAAGCCCAGGCCCGGCGACAATAGTCAGGGCCTGTGGAACGGCCTCGCCATCTCCGCCATCTATGATGGGGTGGCGCGGGCGGCGCGCGACTGGCTGCGCGATTATCTCAAGGAGCGCACACCCAGCAATCTCGGCGCATCGCTCGCCACCCTGCCGCGCGTGCAGGAGAAATTCGGCGAGATAGAGGCGCTGCTCTACGCCAATCGCGTGTTACTGGAGACAGCGGCGCAGCGCGCGGACGGGGGCGAGAATATCGGCCCGGTCGAAGCGGGGCACATCAAATATATCGCGACCTCCAACAGCATCCGCGCGGTCGAGATCGGCCTTGAGCTGACCGGCAATCCGGGCCTCAGCCGCAAGAACCCGCTGGAGCGCCATTATCGCGACGTGCTGTGCAGCCGCATCCACTCGCCTCAGAACGACACGATATTGACCGCCGCCGGGCGTGCCGGTTTCGGGATCTGACGCCTGTGCGGCACGGCGGAGATTTCTCTCCGCCGTGTGCGCTGCTACCTCAGAACTTCGTCTTCAACGTCGCGCCGATGATGCGCGGCTCGCCCAGCGCGGCGAGGATGGTGCCATAGGTGCTGTTGACGCTTTTGGTGTTGTAGTAATTCTTGTCGGTCAGGTTGCGCACGAAGGCGGAAATGTCCCATTTTCCTTCGGGATGGCGGACGCCCGCGTGGAGGCCCAGCAGCGTGTAACCGTCCACATAGGAGAAGGGGTCGAGGTTCACCGCCGCGAAGAAGCCCGACCGATAGCTGACGTCGCCGCCGCCATAGACCGCGACCGAGCCGATATTGCGCACATATTCCGCCGCACTGGTGACCGACCATTTCGGCGCGCCGGACGCCTGCCGTCCGGACAGGTCGGCAAAGACCGCCGATCCGGTTTGCAGATAGGTCGGCTGGGCGCGCGTGTAGCTGAGATAATAGGCATCGTTGTAGATGCCCGCGAGCGACAGCGTCAGGCCATCAATGGGTGTGGCCCGCGCATCGATCTCCGCCCCGCGTGAGCGCAGCTTGCCGACA
Organism: Sphingobium sp.; assembly: GCA_036383715.1. Taxonomy (GTDB): domain Bacteria; phylum Pseudomonadota; class Alphaproteobacteria; order Sphingomonadales; family Sphingomonadaceae; genus Sphingobium. Next base: position 94,373 of record DASVNT010000038.1, read on the forward strand.
TTGGTGATGTAGGTGACGGTCGGCGACACGGTGTTGTTGACGAAGTTCGCCTGATAATTGTCGTCGTCCGCCCAGAACAGATTGGCGTTGATTTCGAGGTGGCCGCCGAACCAGCGGCTTTTCAGGCCGATTTCATAATCATCGATCTTTTCCGGTGCGACGAAGATGTTCACGCCCACCGATTGCGCGACGAGGTTGATGCCGGGCGACTTGTACCCGCGCGCATAGCTGGCATAGCCGTGGATAGTGTCGCTGAAGTCATAGGCAAGGATGACGTTGCCGGACAGGTTCTGCGTGTTGTTCGCCGCATAATAGCTGCCCGTGGGGGCGAGCGATGCGCGGCGCGTTGCCACCGCTGCTTGAATCGCGCTCGGCAGGCTGTTGATCGGTGCGACGTCGCCGCGCAGCGATGCGTCGTAGAGGCCGGTCTTGTGCTCATGGGTGAAGCGCAGGCCGCCGGTCAGGCGCAGGTTGGGCGAGATGTTCCACGTTGCCTGACCATAAGCGGCATAGGAATAGGTCTGCGGCACGACATGCGCATAGGCGATCAGGCCGTCCAGCGCGGAGGATGGCCAGTTGGAGGGCGTAACCGTCGGCGTATTGCCGGTCGCCAGCCACACGGCGGCATCGCGGCCATATTGGCCGATGCTCTCATCGTCGGCCTTCTGCCAGAAATGATAGAGACCGAACGTATAGTCGACCGTGTGCTCGCCGTTGGAGGTCAGCCGCAATTCCTGGCTGAACTGCTGCTGGTGGGTGACGACGATGCTCTGGACGGAGATGTTCGCGCCGAACTGGTCGCCGTCGAAATTGGGCAGCCACTTCCAGCTGCGATAGGCGGTGATGGAGGTCAGCGAGAAGGGGCCGACGTTCCAGTCCACCTGCCCCTGAACACCCCAGCTCGGCATTTCGTCATACTGCGAGGAGTCGATATCGGTCCGCCGCGCGAACGGATCGACGGGTGGCGGCGTGTAGCCCACGTCTGCGGCGCGGCGGTAGAAGCCGCGGACTTCCGTGCCGTTGGCCAGCACCGTCGGCAGGATGCCCGCCACGCTCTGAAACCCCATGTCGCCGCGCTGGATGCCATAGTCGGCGATCAGTCGGACTTTGAAGCTGTCCGTCGGTTTATAGACGAGGTCGGCCCGCACCTGATCGTTGCGGTAATTGTCCCAGTCCTTGCCGTAGCGGGTGTTATAAATCAGGCCGTCGCGCTGCGAATGAAGGTAGCTCAGGCGGATCGCGAGCGTGTCGGTCAGGCCCGTCTCCCCGGCGGCGTAGATGCGCAGGGCATTATAATTGCCATAGGAGATTTCTGCCCGGCGTTCCGGCGTGAAGCCCGGCTCCCGCGTCTTGATATCGACCGCGCCGGCAACCGTATTCTTGCCGAACAAGGTGCCCTGCGGCCCACGCAGCAACTGGATGCTCTCGATGTCCATGAGGTCGGTGATGACCGACCCGGTGCGGGGACGATACACGCCGTCGACATACAGGCCGACCCCCTGTTCCAGCCCGTCGTTGGTGCCGCCCGCATTGGTGCCGAGGCCGCGGATGGTGATCGTCTGGTTACGACCGCTAAAGCCCTGAATATTGAGGCTGGGGAGCTGCTGCACGATCTGCCGCAGGTTGGTCGCGCCCTGTGCGGCGAACGCTTCGCCGGAGAGGGAGCTGATGGCGATCGGCACCTTCTGCACATTCTCGGTCCGGTGGCGGGCGGTGATGACGATGTCGCCGACGCCTGCGTCACCCTCTGCATCGGCGCTCGCCGGACTGGCGGCCTGCGGCGCATCGGCGGCATGCGCGATGGCGCCGACCGAGACAGTCGCGAGGAAGGAGACGCTGCCGAGCAGCGCGCGAACACCAGATTTCCGAACGATCATCGACCCGCCCTTTATGTAAAGAGCGTCCTCCTAATGAGACGGCTTCCTGGGCGACAAATCAATAAAACTTGATCGGTAGAGATATGGCTCAACGGTTAAGCGCGGGCAAAACTCCTATGACGATTGCTCATGCCTCCACGGCCATAGGTGGCAGATTGAAAATCCCGACATCGGGAGAATCCTGCGGTGCGCGGCGGATTTCGACCAGACAGGTCTGCGCGATGCAGCCCTGCGACAGTTCCGATGCGCCCTTGTCGAGGGTCAATGTATTGGGATTGCCATGCCGCTCGATCCCGTTGCCCGGATCGAACCATGCTCCGGTCGACAGGCGGGCGACGCCGGGCATGATGTCGGCGCTCAGCATCGCGCCCGCCAGACTGCGCCCCCGATCGTTGAACAGCTCGACCAGATCGCCGTCGGCTATGCCCCGCGCCTCGGCATCGGCCGGGTTCAGATAGACCGGCTCGCGGCCCGCAACCTTGCCCGCGCGGCTATAGGGGCTGTGGTCGAGCTGGCTGTGGAGGCGCCGCACCGGCTGGTCGGACAGCAGGTGGAGGGGGTAACGCCCCGCAAGGCTGTGACCCAGCCACTCCTCCGGTTCCAGCCAGACCGGATGGCCGGGGCAGTCGGGCAGGTCGAAGCCCGCTATCCGTTCCGAGAAAATCTCGATCCTGCCCGATGGCGTCTTGAGGGGGTGGGCGTCGGGATCGGCGCGAAAGTCGCCGTGCATCACATGCGGCTTGTCATAGGGGGCGAGGTCGATCAGCCCCGTTTCCCAGAAGCTGTCGAAATCGGGCAGGGGGATGCCCGCCGCCTCGGCACGGGGGCGGTTCTCGTCATAGAGGTGGCGGAGCCAGCCCTGTACGTCGCGGCCCTCGCTATAATCCTCGTTGATGCCGAGACGCCGGGCGAGATCGGCAAAGATCGCGAAATCGTCGCGCGCCTCGCCATGGGGCGCGACCGCCTGCCGCATGGCGATGAAGAAGCCCTCGCGCGTGGCGAAGCCGATGTCGTCCCGCTCCAGACTGGTGGTGGCGGGCAGGACGATGTCGGCGTGGCGCGCCACCGGCGTCCAATATTGCTCATGCACGATGACCGTGTCGGGTTTCGCCCAGGCGCGCCGCAGCCGGTTGAGATCCTGATGATGATGAAACGGGTTGCCGCCCGCCCAGTGCAGCAGCTTTATGTCGGGATAGTGGTGGACCGCGCCATTATAGCGGAACGCGGCGCCGGGCTGGAGCAGCATGTCGGTGAAGCGCGCGACGGGGATGAAGGCGGTGACGGCGTTCTGTCCTTGCGGCAGGAACGGTCCGGGGATGCGCGGGTGCTTGCTGCCCATCACGTTCATCGCGCCATAGCCGAGGCCATAGCCGCCACCGGGCAGACCGATTTGTCCCAGCATCGCCGCCAGCGTCACCAGCATCCAGAACGGCTGTTCCCCATGGGAGGCGCGCTGCAACGCCCATGCGACATTGAGCATCGTGCGCTTGCCCAGCATCTCGCGGGCGAGCGCCTCGATACGCTCCGCCGCGACGCCGGTGATCGGCGCGGCCCATTGCGGCGTCTTCGCCACGCCGTCCGCCGCGCCGGTGAGATAAGGGATGAAGCGGTCGAAGCCGACGGTATAGCGGTCGACGAAGGCCCGATCGAACCGGGGATCGTGATAGACGACCCAGGCGAGCGCCATCATCATCGCCGTATCGGTGTTGGGCCGGATGGCGATCCACTCGCTCGCGTCATTGTCGCCGCAATTGTCGCCGACCGGGCTGACGTTGACGATGCGGGTTCCCGACTCCCGCAGGCGGCGCATGCCGTCGCGTGCGCGGTGCCGCCCCGCGCCGCTGGACGAGACGCGCGTGTTCTTGAGCGGTACGCCGCCAAAGGTCACGAACAGGTCGCAATGCGCCTCCAGCACTTCCCATGAACTGTGGGAGGCGTTGGACTCGTCCATGTTGGCGACGATATGCGGCATCAGCACGCGGCCCGCGCCGAGGCTGTAGCTGTCGACCGAGCGGACATAGCCGCCCATCATATTGTAGAAGCGGTGGACATGGCTTTGCGCGTGGTGAAAGCGGCCCGCGCTCGACCAGCCATAGGAGCCGCCGAAGATCGCCTCATTGCCATGGTCGCGGCGGACACGCTCGATCTCCCCGGCGGCCAAGTCGAGGGCCGTGTCCCAGTCGACCTCGACGAAACGCTCCTCGCCGCGCCGCTTGCCCGTCTTGCCGGGACCATGGTCCAGCCAGCTTTCGCGGATCGCGGGCCGCTTCACCCGCAGGGCGGTGACGGAGGGGTCGAACTGGTCGAGGCCGATGGGATTGGGGTCGGGGTCGCTCGACAGGGAGCGGAGCGTAGGCAGGGCATTGCCCGCCGTCTGCTCCACCTCGTAAACACCCCAATGCGCGGCTGAGTAGCGTTTGCTCACGCGCTGAAGCTCATATCGAACGATTTGCTGACGTCGATCTGCCGGGCGAGCAGTTTTGCGTGGAAATAGCGGTCGGCGGTCTTCTGTTCTTCCGCGATCACGTCGGCTGTGATCGGCACCGGATGGCGCCTGCTGCTCCGCGCGACCTTCTGCCAGATGGCGAGGTCGATGCCGGTTTCGCGGTGCATCAGTTCCGCATAGGCATCCCGATTGTCCGCCTGCCACTGCCACCCGGCATAGAGCCGGCGGTGATAGTCGGACAGGATCGCGCGCTTCTCGCGGATCGCTCCGTCACGGCCGAACATGAAGCTGTAGCCGGGGGCAAGCCCTTCACCGCCGGTCAGGACGCGAGCGCCCTCTCGTTCGGCCAGCGCGGCATTGGGATCCCAGATCGCCCAGCCATCGACGGAGCCGCTTTGCAGCGCGGCCCGCCCGTCCGACGGCGACAGGAAGGCGAAGTGGACGGCATCATAGGGCTGGCCGTTCGCCTCCAGCGCGGCGAGCACATAATTATGGCTGATCGACCCGCGCGGCGTGGCGATGCGACGGCCCGCGATGTCCTTCAGGGTGCGAATGGGCGAATTGTCCCGCACCACGATGACCGGACCTCGGCCATCCGATTTCTGCGCACCGATCGCCTTGATCGACGCTCCCGAACCGATGGCGAAGATGAACGCCGCATCGCCCCCGATGCCCGTGTCGATCGCGCCTGCGTTGAGCGCCTCCAGCAGAGGCGCGGCATTGGGGAAGGCTGACCATTCGATTCTGTAAGGCAGATCGTCCAGATTCTTCGACGCCTCCAGCACCACCTGCGATCCGCCGCGCTGGTCCCCGGCGAAGAGGGTATTGGCGGACGCGGTGCCTTTCGACCCGCCGCAGGCGGAGAGCAGGCCGATCATAGCCCCGCCGATAAACGTCCGGCGCGTGGTTTCCGCTGCGATCATGCCTGGTCTTGCGTCCTCAATTATAGCTGCGGCAGGACTACAGGGGGGCAAGTCGCGGGACTATTTACATTTCCCAATGGCTGATGGTGAAATCCTCATGCGATCGGGTTCGGCCAGCCTTTCGCCGGATCGTGCGCGCATTTCGCAGAACCGGCCAGGATTTGAAATTGATATTCGTTATATGGATTAAGAATTGGAGTAATGTTCAATATCATTTGTGATATTCATAATAATATCCGGGAATCTTATAATGAGTATTTCCTGATATGAGATTTTCTGTTTTGGAATCGAGGGCCTTACCTACCTAACCAATGCTGACCGGCGGCACATCAATCCAGAGATCGCCGGATCGTCCGCAGGGGCACCCGATCACAGGGGCCCGGTCAGTATTTGGGGGTCTTATCATGTTGAAGCGTATCTTGTCCGGTTTCTCCGGCGTGTCGGTGCTGGCGCTGATGGTCGCGGCATCGTCGACGGTACAGGCGCGCACGGCGGATGCCGCCGACGCCGGAGCCGCCGCAGCGGACGCCGACAGCGGGGAGGCGATCGTCGTCACGGGCACGCGCGTGACCGGCCTGAAAGCCGCCGACAGCGCCGCGCCGGTGCAGGTCGTCACCGCCGACGTACTGGCGAAAGTCGGCCAGCCCAGCCTGACGCAGGCGCTGAACCAGATCGTGCCGTCCTTCACCGCGCAGGCTTTTGGTGGCGACGCCTCCAACCTGACGCTGACCGCGAAGCTGCGCGGCCTCAGTCCCAATCACGCGCTCGTCCTGGTCAATGGCAAGCGCCGCCACCCCAGCGCCAATTTCCATGTCTCCAGCGGACCGTTCCAGGGCGGTTTCGCGCCCGACCTCGACCTCATCCCGCCGCAGGCGATCGAGCGGGTCGAGGTGCTGACCGATGGCGCGGCGGCGCAATATGGGTCCGATGCGATTGCCGGTGTCATCAACATCATCCTGAAATCCGACCGCAAGGGGGGGTCGTTCAGCGCAACGGCGGGCGAGAATTACAGCGTCGGCGGGCGCACGGTCAGCACGACGGGGCGTCTCGCCATCCCGCTGGGCGAAAATGGCTTCATCGATGCGACGGGTTTCTTCCGCTTCCATGACACGACGCAGCTCGGCGGTGGCGACCGGCGTGTCGCCAATATCAACGGCGTTCCCGTCACGGTCGCGCCGACCGCGACCAATCCCGGCTATGGCTCGCTGGCGGGCGTCGCGGGCTTCCCCAACCTCAACCCCATCGTGTCCGACGCGAAATCCTATCTCGCGACCGGCGTGGTCAACGCGGGCTATGACTTCGGCGGCATCGAACTCTACGGCAATGCGACGGCGGCCCGCCGCGTTGCCATCGCCAACGAGCAATATCGCGCGCCAAACATCGTCTTCCGTCCGCTCGACGGTCGCACGCTCCAGCCGGGTGAGGCGGTGTCCAACAATTTCATCCTCCTCTACCCCAACGGCTTCGTGCCGCACCTGCGCCTGACGGAGGAGGATTATGCGGTCAGCGGCGGCCTGCGCGGTGAGGTTAGCGGATGGCATTGGGACGCATCGGCCACCTATGGCCGTGACCGGGTGAAGTTGCAGACGGTCGATAGCGGCAACGTCAATCTCTACCAGGACTTCGGCTACACGCCGAAGGACTTCGACGATGGTGGCTTCATCGGCACGCAGCTCACGCTGAACCTCGACGTGGTCAAGGGGCTGGAGGTCGGCCTCGCCAAGCCGCTCAACGTCGCGGTCGGGGCGGAATGGCGGCGCGACAGCTATGAAATCTTCGCGGGCGAATATGGCTCCTATTATCGGACGGGCGCGCAGTCCTTCCCCGGTTTCCAGCCGTCCAGCGCGGGTGTGAACAGCCGCAAGAGCTGGTCGCTCTACGGCGATGTCACCGCCTATCCGACAGAGAACTGGTCAATCAGCGCGGCGGGCCGGTACGAGAAATATACCGACATCGGCTCCACCACCATCGGCAAGCTGACCACCCGCTACGACTTCTCGCCCGCATTCGCCCTGCGCGGCACGGTCAGCACGGGGTTCCGCGCACCGTCGCTCGGCGAGTCCTATTATCGTGCGATCAGCGTCTCGCCGACGTCCGAAACGGTGCAGGTCGCGGCCAATTCCCCCGCCGCGCGCCTGCTGGGCTACCAACCGTTGAAGCCGGAGAAGTCCACCAACTTCTCGGTCGGCGTGGTCGCCCATCCGGTGCCCGCCGTTACGATCACACTGGACGTGTACCAGATCAAGGTGCGCGACAGGATCGCCTCGACCGGCGCGATTCAGGGCCTGCGCGCCTTTACCGTCGTCAATCAGGCGGTGCTGGACGCCATTGCCTCCATCGGGCGCGAATATGACAAGACCGTGCCGCAGGTGGGTATCCAGACCTTCACCAACGCCTTCAATACCCGCACGCAGGGGATCGATCTGGTGGTCAGCGCCACGCAGGATGTCGGCTTCGGCAAGGTCAACTGGTCGCTCAACGGCACCTATGGCAAGACCAAGGTGACGTCGGTGAACCTGCCCGCAACCTCGTTCACCCCCACCACGCGCGGCTACATCGAGACGGCGCAGCCCAAGTTCAAGGTCGGTCTGGGGGCACTGCTGACCGCGGGGCAATTCTCCGCCAATCTGCGCGAGACGATCTATGGCGCATCGTCGGTGCCGCTGTCGCCGGACGGTGCGAACTATTACACCGCGCGCATCCCGACGGCGGCGATCACGGACCTCGAACTTGGCTACAAGCCGTCCGGCTGGCTGGAGCTCAACGTCGGCGCCAGCAACCTGTTCAACAAGAAGGCGCCGGACGTGCCCTATGTGCCGGGCAGTTCAGCCACCTCGCCAACCTCGATCAGCGGCAGTCAGGTGTTCGGCGCACCGCTGACCTTCGGCGGATATGGCATCAACGGCGGCTATTATTACGCGCGCGTCGGCGTGACCTTCTGAGGGGCGGCGTCATGGAGAAAGCCGGAATGTACGAGGGTGCTGGAATGGCCCATGGGGCGGCGCTGCGACGGCGCTCGTTCCTGAGCGCCATGGGCGGACTGGTCGCGGCGGGGGTCGGCGGTGCGCCGGTTCGCGCGGCGATCGCTGCTCCGTCGCGCCGGGTGATCGTCATCGGCGCGGGCATCGCGGGTCTGGTCGCCGCGCAGGAGGTGGAGAGCCGGGGAGGGGAGGCAATCCTCCTCGAAGCGCGGGACCGTGTCGGCGGGCGCGCGTGGACGGTGCGCGGCGGCGACGTCATCCGCCATGTCGGGGAGGAGGATCAGCGGGTGGATTTCTCGCCCGGCCTGTTCCTGAATGTCGGCCCCGCACGCATACCGAGCCATCACGACCAGTATCTGGGCCTCGCGCGCCGCTTCAATGTGCCGCTGGAGGTGCTGGTCAACCACAGCCAGAGCAATCTGGTGCCCGGCGGAACATCGGGCACCTTATCGGGCAGCGTCCGCGCGCGGCAGGTTGCGAACGACCTGCGCGGCCATTTGTCCGCCCTGCTGGAAAAGGCGCTGAAAAGCGGCTCGCTCGACCAGAGCCTTGATGCCGGTGTGCGGGCGAAGCTGGTGGAGTTTTTGAAACTCTACGGCGACCTCAGCGCCGATGGCGACTATCGCGGGTCGGAACGCTCCGGCCTGTCGCAGGTGCCGGGCGCGACGGTTGAGCAGGCGATCGCCGTGCCGCCGCTGACGCTCGACGCGCTGCTCGCCAATCCCGGCCTGGCTTATGTGCTGTTCGACGAGAATATCCTGATGCAGCCCACCATGCTGCACCCGGTCGGCGGCATGGACCGGCTGCCCGTCGCCATCGCGAAGGCGCTGCGCACGCCGCCGCGCCTGAATGCGGAGGTGCGGGAGATCCGGCGGCACGGGAACGGCGTGCGGATCGTTTACCGCGACACGAAGACCGGCCGTGACGAGGTGGTGGAGGGCGACCGCGTGATCATCACCACGCCGCTGCCCATATTGGCGCGCACCCCGGCCGATTTCAGCCGCCCGGTGGCGAAAGCCATCGCGAGCGTCACCTATTCGGACTCGGTGAAGATCGGGTTCGAAAGCAGGCCCTTCTGGGAGGCAGAGCAGATCTACGGCGGCATCAGCTTCGTCGGCGGCGACACCTCACTCGTCTGGTATCCCAGCGATGCCTTCCAGAAGCCGCGCCAGATATTGCTCGCGGCCTATACTTCCCGCGACGCCGCCCAGCGCCTGTCGGCCCGCAGCCGGGCGGAGCAGGTGGAGATCGCTCGCGCGGCGGTGGACCGGCTTCACCCCGGCCATGGCCGGGACCTCGAAAAGCCGGTGCTGGTTCACTGGCGCAAGGTGCCCTTTTCGGAGGGGCCATGGGTCGAATGGAGCGATACAGGCAATGATGCGTCGGCGGCGGTCCTGCTCAATCGGGGCGACGGACCGTTTCTGTTCGCCGGATCGCATCTGTCCGCCTATTCCGGCCACTGGCAGGAGGGCGCGATCCTGTCCGCCCGGCGCGCGGTGGCGCTCGCCTATTCCGACCCGATCCAGATCACACAAGGAGGCTGAATCATGAAAAAGCTCATTCTCGCCGCGCTCGGCACCCTGACTATCTGTGGCAGCGCGCAGGCGCAGGGCATCGTCAAGCACAAGGGCGCACCCGGCTCCCCCATATTGACCGGCGTGTCCGTGCCCGCCGGGTCCAACCTGCTGATCCTGAGCGGTCAGGTTCCCGCCGCCGACCCGGCAAAGCCCGCCGGATCGCCCGATGCCTTTGGCGATACCAAGACGCAGGCGATCAGCACTTTCCGCAAGATCGACACGCTGCTCAAGGCGCAGGGTTATGGGCTGGGCGATGTGGTCAAGCTGACGGTGTTCCTCGTCGGCGATCCCAAGCTGGGCGGCAAGCTGGACTTCAAGGGCTTTGGCGAAGCCTATGGCCAGTTCTTCGGCACGGCGGAACAGCCGCAACTCTCCGCGCGGTCGGTCGTGCAGGTGGTCGCACTCGCCAACCCGGCGTTCCTCGTGGAGATCGAGGCGACGGCGGCCAAGGCGCGCTGACGAAGATCAGTCTGGCAAGCCGGTGGCAGCCTACCCCTCGCGCTCCGCGTGCGGGGCGCTGCCAATATGCGTGGTGCCGCGCGCCTGGGCGAGTTGTTCCTGCCGGTCGCGTTCGGCGTAGCCCGCACGCTGGGCACTCGTGCGCGTCGCATGGCAGGCGGGGCAGCTTATTCCGGAGACATAGAGCGGCGAGGCCTGATCCACGCTGCTGACCGGTCGGCGGCACCCGTGGCACAGCACATGGGTGCCGGCTTCCAGTCCATGACCGACGGCGACGCGCCGGTCGAAGACGAAGCATTCCCCCTCCCACAGGCTCTGTTCTGCGGGGATCGTCTCCAGATAGTTCAGTATGCCGCCCTGAAGATGATAGACCTCGTCCAGCCCCTCGGCTTTCAGAAAGGCGGTCGATTTCTCGCAGCGAATGCCGCCGGTGCAGAACATCGCGACCTTGGGCGGGCGGCCCGATCCCAGCAGCCGGTCACGCTCGGCGCGGAACCATGCGGGGAAATCCCGAAAGCTGGCGGTTTTGGGATCGATTGCTCCTGCAAAACTGCCGACCGCCACCTCATAGTCGTTGCGCGTGTCTATCACGATCGTTCCCGGATCGCTGATCAGGGCGTTCCAGTCCTGCGGCGACACATAATGCCCGACGCCGGTGAGCGGATCGATCTCCGGTTGACCCATGGTCACGATCTCCCGCTTCACCCGGACTTTCATGCGGTGAAATGGCATCGTCTCGGACGCTGCATATTTCACCTCCGGGTCGGAGAAGCCCGGCAGGGCGCGGATGAACGCAAGGACGTTTCCGATCGCCTGCTCCGAACCGGCGACCGTGCCGTTGATCCCCTCGCTGGCGAGCAGCAACGTGCCCTTCAATCCCTCGCGACAACATAGCCGCGCCAGTTCGCGGCGGACGGCGTCGCAGTCGTCCAGCCGGGCGAACTTGTAGAGCGCCGCCACGCGAATGGGGAAGGGTGCGCTGGCCAGCGGACCAGATCCCTCAGCGTTGCTTTTTGGCGATGGTCGCCGTGAAGTCCGGGTCCTTGTTCGCAACCCAGTCCACGAATTTGCGCACATTGGGATTATCGAGCAGGCCCGCCACCTCCATCCCGTGGCGCTGAAGTTCGGAATTGGTGAAATTGGCGATCAGCGTCTGCTGGCAGATCGAGTGCATCGGCACGACGTCGCGGCCCCCGCGGCTTTTCGGTACGGGATGATGCCACACGATGGTCTTGCCGCTGGGCCGACCGCAGAGCCAGCAGGGCACCGGCGCTGCGGGCGTCTCGTCCTGTTGCGGGAGGTGGTCGTAAGGATCGTATTTCGAACTTTTGCGGGCCATATGTCGATCTAGCTGTCCTGATTTCGTCCAGCCTATAGCGTCACGAGCCGCCGCATCCCATGGACAAAATTCATGGCCGTTCGCGGACGCCGATGCCCGCTACCACGGCGAGGATCAGGCGGCCTGCCGTTCGAACAGACCGAAAGCCATATGTGCGGCAGATCGCATGTACCGATGTTGATCGCTGCCCGGCGTCACTTTACTCCAGCAGCGCCCATTGGGGACCGCATAGCCGTCATGCCATATCTTGCCCGCGATAAGATTGACCTCGTCGTCGGACGGACGCCGACGTTGAGTGAAGCAGGCAACTAAAAGCTCGTGAAACACACGGTCAGGCACGGGCTCACTCATCGGCATAGGCATCCTCTCCATGCATCCTTGTTGTCCGAATGCTGCGTCGCAAATGACCTAAAATAAAACTTCGGTCAATCTCCGATAAAATATTGCGGTTTTCCCCCATAATGACTTGTTGAATATGGATATGTGTTGTTTAATCTACGTTAACTTCGGTTTATTGCATGAGTGACAGCATTTCAGTGATCGGGATGAAGCTGAACGCCACGGAGCTGTCCGCCACGCCATAGGGCATGAAGATGCTGTCCCCGATGCGCGTCGCCCCGCAGGTATAGACGACATTGGGAACATAGCCTTCCCGCTCACCCTCTGCGGCAGCCAGTATCGGTTCGACGGATCGCGCCAACACCTTCGCCGGATCATTTTTGTCGAGCAGGACCGCGCCGATGCTGTATTCCCGCATCGCACCGACGCCATGGGTCAGCAGCAGCCAGCCCTCGTCCAGTTCGATGGGCGCCCCGCAATTGCCGATCTGCACCAGTTCCCATGGATAGCGCGGCGTCAAGATCAGCGCGCCTTCGCCCCAGTCGGTCAGGCTGTCCGACTGGATGAGATAGAGGTTTTCGCCATCCTGACGACCGATCATCATATACCGACCATTCACCTTGCGCGGGAACAGGGCCATGCCCTTGTTGCGCGCGGCGCTGCCCGATAGCGGGCACAGGTCGAAGCTGCGGAAATCCTGGGTCCGCATCATCTCCGACTGAATCTCACGCCCATTATAGGCGGTGTAGGTGCCGAGCCATTCGACGGTGCCATCGTCATGGTGGAACTGGACGAGGCGGAGGTCCTCCAGTCCATTGGCCTGCGCCGCGGTAATCGGAAAGATCACCGTGCCGGACAGGGTGCTGTCCGCGTTGCGGTAGATGGTGACGGGACCGGTCTGCTCGTCCTCTTCCGCGCCGCGCGCGTCGGCGGCGGTGGCAAAGGGTGGCTCCGGGGCGAGATGCAGTCCGCCTTCATGGGTGATGATACCCTCTCGAAAGGCGATGCTGCTGATATGTCCTTCGCCGACAGCGCGGAGCGACAGGACGATACGCATGCTGCCGCTCGACAGGCCTGTCTGGTCGGGATGCGGCACCACGCTGGGGTTCATCAGCGCAGCGGCGGCATAGCTATATTCGTGGCAGAAATAGGCGCCGATGAGCTGGCATCGCGCATCGCTGATCCCCTTGTCATCCAGCTTCAGCAGTCCGGCAACCTCGGCAAAGCGGGTCATGAACACGCGGCGCGTCTGCCAGTGCCGCGCTTCGAATCCGATCAGGACATGGGTGAGGTGATCTTTCACCTCCGCCTCGCTCATCGCCAAGACGGCATCGACGATGCGCTGCGTCCGGCTTGGGCCTCCGCCGGACGTCTGCCAGGCAAGGTGGAAGGGGCGCACGACCACGCGCGCGGGATCTGCTGTCAGGCGGAGCGGTAGCGCATTGATTTTCTGCAAAATACTGTCCTGCTCAGCCATTGTCAGGCGGACACGATCGGGGTCTCCGCACCCGCTCTGTCTGCCACTATCGATAGCCGCTGGGAAAGCCTCATCATTGCACAGGACGCCAATTGCAGCGCGAGAAGCGATTCCGCGCCCTGATTCCGGTTCGGTCCATGGGGTGTCAGACCGTCATAGCATCCCCCATTGGCAGGCGTGGCGAGGGGAGTGTCGAGGTCGTTCTGTCCCAGAAACCAGCGATATGCCGTCTCCGCCAGCGTCACCCAGCGGGCGTGGGGGTCGACCATCCATGCCGCAAGGGCCGCGTCGATGGTGGCCTGCGCCTCCAGCGGCTGCTGGTCATAGGGGAGGGGGGATTTGCCTGTCCGCCCAAAGCTCTCCGATCCGACGGCGCGGAAATAGCCCTCTGGGGTGCGCTGCCGGTCGGCGAGCCACGTCAGGGTTTCGAGGCCGCAGCGAATGAAGTCGGCGCGGTCGAGATGCCGCCCGCCGACCAGAAGCGCCTCCGGCAAACGCGCATTGTCATAGGCCAGCACAGCCTCGAACCAGATCCAGTCGGGACGCCGAGCCTGTTCCGCACTCGCCAACAAACGGTCGCCAAAGCGTTCCAGAATGGCGCGGGCGCGCTTATGATCCGGCTGCACGTCCAGCAGGGCGCCGAGGCCCAGCATCACGAACGCTTGCGCGCGGGGCGATCCCACGGTCGCGATGGCGTCGAGGCTGGTGCCCAGCAACTGCGCCGCCCACTCCCGGTGCGCCATATCGGGCGCATCGCGCAGCGTCACGCCCAGCGACCAGAGCGTGCGACCGCAGCTATCCTCCGACCCTTCCTCCTCGCACCAGCGCCGGTCAAAGCCCATGAAATTGCGGAACCGACCGCGATCCGGATTCCACGCATGCTGGATGAAGCTGGCATAGACGGTCATCCACTTCTCGCGCAGGGCCTCGTCCATCGTGTCGATCTGCGTCATCAGGATCAGGGCGCGGGCGTTGTCGTCGATGCAATAGCCGTGGTTCCTGTCGGGGATCGTCAGGACGCCATGCTGGAACATGCCCGTCGCATCGCTCATGCGCAGGACCGACGTCGGGTCGGGGGCGAGGTGCGCATAGCTGCGGCGCGGGGTCAGTCGCGCGGGAAAGGTGGCCACGGCCGACAGGAGCAGTCCTCCGACCCGGCGCGCCAGTTCGCTCCACACCATGTCCCGGCCAAAGGCATAGGCGCGCCGGGCATAGCCCGCCAGGATCGCCTCGTCCGACAACAGCCGGATAACCTCCGTCGCCAGACCCTCCGGGTTGCGGAACGGCACGATCACGCCGCGGTCGTCCGCGAGAATCTCCTTGGCCTGCACATAGGGTGTGGACAGAACCGGTTTGCCCATGCCGATGGCGTAGCTGAGCGTGCCCGACACGACCTGCGCCGGGTTCACATAGGGCGTCACATAAACGTCGGCAGCCTGTAGATAGTCGAGCAGCTCCTCCTGCTTTACGTAGCGATCCACGAAACGGACATTTGCGCTCACACCCAGGTCCGCGGCCAGCGCCTCCAACCCTTCGCGCAGGCTCTCCCCCTGTTCACGCACCAGATTGGGATGGGTGGCGCCCAATACGACGTAGAGGGCGTCGGGATGCCGTGCGACGATGGCGGGCATGGCCCGGATCATCTGGTCGATCCCCTTGTCGGGGGCGAGCAGGCCGAAGGTCAGGATGACGCGATGACGCTCCCACCCGAAAGCGGGCTTGAGCGATGCCGGATCGACCAGCGGACGGTCTGGCACGCCATGGGGGATGAGCGCGATAATCGTTTCGGTCACGCCGTAGAAGTCCACCAGAATATCGCGTCCCCGCCCGGCCATGACGATGATGCGGTTGGCGCGGCGCAACAGGGCCTCCATGACCCGGCGCTCATCCGGGTTGGGCGTGTCGGAGATGGTGTGGAGAGTCACGATCAGCGGCAGGCGCGTCCGGTCCAGCAGGTGCAGGATCATCTCCCCCGCCGGTCCGCCGAAGATGCCGAACTCATGCTGTAGCCAGATCGCCTCCGCGCCGCTGTCCTCGATCCGCTGCGCCGCTTCGGCATAGGCGGCGGGGTCGCGTTGCGCGATGGCGTGGACATCGGGCGGATAGACGATGCCGTCTGCGCCATCGTCCATCGCATAGCTGTCGATGCGCATCGCGGGAAAGGCGGCGGCCAGCGCGTCATGGCAATGGGTGGTGAAAGTGGCGATGCCGCAGCGCCGGGGCATGCTGTTGCCGATCAGGGCGATATGATCGGGCACGATGAGTGAGTCCGGAAAAGAGAGCTGCATCGACGATCATTCCTGCTGGTCGGCCTGTCGCGCGGCGCGCGCAGGTCATTCAGCAAACTCTTCGGAATGGTGTTGGTTGCTGCATCGCAGCCAGACTGATTTCGATCAGCATGATTTCATGCCGCAAAATGACTTTTGGGGATATGCGTGACCCGGCAGGCGAGGTCCGCCTCGCCGGAGGCGATGATGAAATACTCTCCCGCATCGACGATGCCGGTGGTAAAGACAATGTCCTGCAAATAACGCTGATGCGCCAGCGCGTCGGTGAGAGCGGGGGCATATTGCAGCAACGGCTGATGGTCGGTGCGTAGGACTTTTGTCGGATCGTCGCGGTCGAGGATGGACCAATAGGTGCGGTAATCGCCTACGCTGTCATTGGGGGCGACCCCGTGCCACAGTGTCAGCCATCCTTCCGGCGTCAGTATCGGTGGCGCACCGCCCCCGATGCGCGCGGTGGCGTCGGTCGCGCTGTGCGGCCTGATGCCCGGTTGGTCATGCGGCTTCCAGTGCAGCCCATCAGGGGAGGTCGCCAGATTGATCGACGGCCCGGCCCGCCATGCGCTTCCCGGTGGATAGGCGAAATACAGGTCGCCCAGCGGCCGCGTCTGTGCCCAGTAACGACCGTCGATCAGTCCTTCGAACAGCAGCATATCCTTGTTCTGATGATCCAGCACCAACCCCTCGCACCGCCAGTCGAGTGCGTTGTCGGAGGAGTAGAGCGTCGTGGCATGACGCTCCGGACTGACCGAGCAGGTGGTCATCCAGTAACGGTCGCCTATGTGGCTGATCCGGGCGTCCTCTATGCCGTAGCACTGGCTGTCGCGATCCGGCGCGATGGCGCGATCATAGTGGAATGCGACAATCTCCAGTCCCTCCGGCGACATCTCGACTGGCAACAGCCATGACAGGGAGGTGAGCGCCATCACCCGCCAGCTTTGGTCTTGGAGCAGGAATTTGCGCGGGTCCGACATGTCGACGCTGTCGGTCGGCCACGCATCCCTGCGGTAAGCCCCGTCCACCCAGCGGATCGCGCCGATAGTGTCGTGCTCGACGGGCCGGGCGAGGGCTTCCGCGACGCGGACCATCAGCAGGATATTGCCATTGGCGAGCCGCGTCATGCCGGGATTGAAGGCTCCCAGGACAATGGTATCCGCATCCAGCGTAGCGCGCAGCGGTGACCGACTGAGGTCTATATCGTCCGGGGTGATGACGATCTGGTCGATGAAATATACGTGCATGTCGGGCTGTCCTGCGTTTCTCGAACAGGACAACGCATCGCGTCCGTCATAGTACCAAAGGGTCGCCAGACGCCGGCCTTTCCCGTCGATCAATCCGGTTTACGGGTGCCGGGCAGGACGGAGAAGTCGGGATAGCGTCCGAGGCTGAAGACGAGAGCGGCGCTTATCAGCGAGGCAACGGCGCCTGCAATCAACAATGGCCCATAGCTGCCATATTTGTCGTAGGACAGGCCTGCGAGAAGGGGGCCAACGCCTGAGGACAGGGCGATAAAGCTCGTCATGAAGCCGAAAATCGCGCCGTAGTTGCGCAAACCGCCATAGCGGGCGGTCAGATAGCCGCAGAGCTGGATTTTGGTTCCGGCTGCATAGCCGCTGATCATGATCGCGACCACGATCAGCGCAGGCGACCGGAACGGTTCCAGCAACAGCGGATAGGCGATGGCGGTGGAAGCCAGCGTGATGCCGCCCACCCAGCGGGCGTGAACGCGATCGATCAGCGCGCCGGTTATCAATTTTCCTGCGATCCCCGCGACGCCCGCAAGGCTTACCAGCCATGCCGCCGACTGCCGGGAAATGCCCGTCTCCACCAATATCGGGAATTGGTGGACCACTACGGCGATGGTGATGGTGAGGATCAGGAATGTGGAGATCGCCACCCGCCAAAGCTCCGAACTGCGCCATGCCTCGTCAATGGTGAGGCCGGGCAAATCCACCCTCTCACCGGTCTTGCCCCGTGCCAGGCGGTGCCGGTCGCGCGCGTCGTACAGGAACAGGATATTGAGGAGGAGCGCGACGCTGCCCCAGCCAAGTCCCATCCAGACAAAGGCGGCGCGCCAGCCGAATGCGGCTATCAGCCAGTTGGCAAGCGGCGGAACGATGACGTTGGCAAGAGCCGTGCCGGACAAGGTCACGCCCAGCGCCAGTCCGCGCCCCGCCTCGAACACGCTGGCTACGGCGGTGGACCAGACTGTCGACTGGATGAGGAGGACGACGACACCCCAGATGAGCCAGAGCGCGATCCACTGCACTAAGGAACCGTTGGCGAAAGAGAAGGCGGCGATGACGAGCGCGGTCAGGACGATGCCCGGCAGGGCGATCCGCCGTGTGCCCAGACGGTCGAGCAACGAACCGAGAAACGGCGACGCCAAAAGCGAAATCACGGCGGAAAGGGCGATGCCGGTCGATAACTGGGTGCGGTTCCAGCCAAAGGCTTTGGACAGCGGCTCCATGAAGATGCCCGCCGCTGGCGTCATGAACGACATGAAGGAGAAGCCGATCGACGCCGCCAGTACGAGCGGCCAATGGCTTTTCCACTCCGTGGATGCCGCAGCGCGTGTCTCGGCCATATGCTCTCCTTGGGCTTATAAAACGGAGGCTGGACGATTCTACACCGCCCAGCCTCATTATCCAATCGGGGAGGATTGGAACATCATCTCGATCAGAAGCTGTATTTCAGGCGGGCGCCGTACATGCGCGGTTCGCCATAATAGCGCGACGTGAAGCCACGGCTGCCCGACAGGCTGCGCGCGTCGAAATAGCGTTTGTCGAAGGCATTGGTCATGAAGAACTGGGCGTCGATGCTGCTGCCCATTATCCGTTCCCAGCCTGCGTTGAAGTTCACCAGACTGTAGCTCGGCGCGTAGGAGGTATCGTAACTCGGATCGGACGGATCGAAGATGCTCGCCACGCGGCGCGCGATCGAGTTGTCCGTGCCGTAATAGACGGTGCCGGTGTAGATGAAGGTCGCGCCGACCGAGACGGGGCCGATGCTGTCCTCCAGCGGCAGCACGTAACTGGCCGATACGGTCAGCTTGTGATCCGGCGTGAAGGGCAGGCGGCTGCCCTGCAGCGGCGTACTGGACACGAGGTTGTAACCGCCGGTCGGGATCGGCGAGGTGAACTTGAGCAGCTTTGTGTTCAGATAGGCATAGCTGGCCTGCAGCGTGAAGCCTGGGAACGGCTGGATCATCGCTTCCGCTTCGAGGCCATAGATGCGTGCCTTGCCCGCGTTCACGATGGCCGGGCCGGACGGCAGGGCCGGCGGTGCGGGGTCGGTGTCCACGAACGAAACCTGCAACTGCATGTCACGGAAGTTGTTGTAGAAGCCGCTGACGTTGAACGAGCCCTTGAATGCGCCGTCATAGGTCGCCTTCAGGCCCGCCTCGTACACATCGACATGCTCCGGCTGGTAGGTTTTGTAGCCGATGGCCGCGATCGGGCTGATCGATCCCTGACGATAGCCGCGCGCATATTTGGCGTAGAACAGCACGTCCTCGACCGGCTTGTAGTTCAGCCCGATCATCCAGGTGGGCGCCGTGGAGGACTGCGAATAGGATTCGGTGCAGTCGGCGAGGGAACTTACATAGCGGACGGCGGGATTGTTGCAGGTGAAGGTCGGCGTGTTCCAGCCGGTCGCAGCCGAATAGGCCGCCACGGCCGTCTGCGATTCACCCCAGCTCTTGTCCCAGGTGTAGCGCAGGCCCGCGTCGATGCTGAACCTGTCGGAGAAGGTGTAGGTCGCCTGCGCATAGACGGCGGCATTGCGATAATTGACCCGGCCGACATTATAGGCGCGGGCGCCCGTTGCCGTGGCCGCCCCGGTGACGGCCGAGGCGTCGGTGCAACTGAACGACGCCCACTGTTGCTGATTGGCGCAGATCACGCCTGCCATGCTTTGCGAACCGGCATAGCCCAGAGGCGCTGACCGTTCGAAATAGAGGCCTGCCTGATATTTCAGCTTCCCGCCCGGCGTGGTGCCCTGAAACTGAAGTTCCTGCGTGAATGTCTCCTGATTGCCGCTATGCAGGCCCGGCGGGCTGATCGAGGTGTCGATGCCATAGGCCGATCCCACATATTGCGTGGGCACGGGAATCGGGTTCGAGAATGGCGCGGTCGAGGTCGGCAGCTTCAGCGTCGTGCCGAGGGGCACGAAATAGCCGAACAGATCCTGCGCCTGATCCTGTACCACCTGACCATAGCTGTTGATGTTCTTGATCGTCAGATAGTCGCTCGCCTGCCACTTCAACGTGTTCACGGCCTGCCACGTCGTGGTCTTCTGATAGGCCCATGGCAGCCAGTTGGTGACTGTGAGGTCGCCCGCATTTTTCTCGCGCGCAATCTGCTGGCAGCCCAGTTCATTGGGGCCGCGCGTTGTCAGCGTGCCGATCGGTGCCGAACCGCTGAGATAGCAATCCGTGACCTTCGATGCCGAGCCATTGGTGCTCGAACGGGTATAGGAGATCACCGTATAGTTTTCGAGATTGGGCGCGAGGTCGGCAACGGCGCTGAAGCGCAGTGCCGTGTAATCGACGTCGCCAAAGTCGCTGGGGCCAATGCCGGTGATATTGCGCAGGAAGCCGTCGCGCGTCTGGCGGTCGACGCCCATGCGAACACGGAAGCTCTCGCTGACCGGCACGTTCAGCACGGCCTGAATGCGCTTCATGTCGTAATTGCCGAGACTGCCCTCGACATAACCCTCGAAATTGGCGGTGGGCTTCTTGGGCACGAGCAGCACGGCGCCGCCGGTCGTGTTGCGGCCCTGCAGCGTGCCTTGCGGCCCTTTGAGCACCTGGACGTTCTGGAGGTCGAACAGCGCGCCGGGACCGGCGCCGTCGCCTGCTGCCGCGAGGGGCGAAGAACGAGGCACGACGGCATCCGCGAAATAGACGCCCACGGAGGTTGTGGTGCGCGCTTCCTGCGTAAAGCCGCGAATGGCGAAGGACGCGAAGTCCGAACCGTAGCGCGTATTGGCCGTCAGGGACGGGGCATAGTTCGCAAGATCCTTGGCCGAAAAGATGTTCTGCTTGTCGAGTTGGCTCTGGTTGAGGACCGTGATCGACATGGGAACGTCCTGCAGGCGTTCCTCGACGCGGCGGGCCGTAACGACGATGTCGCCCGTGTCGATGGATCGTGACGCCCGTTCCTGGGCCAGTGCCGGGTTCGCGACGCCGATGGCGAGCGCGCTGGCGGATAACAGGTGCAGTGAAAATCTCGGCATAGCAGCCTCCCCATTTTGATGACTCGATGTCATTTCGAATTAGGAGTCTCTTTGAGGATGTTGATGAGATTTAGTCAAACGAAATTCGGCTATCAGAGGCCTCTTTTTGAAAATCGTCACCGAATGGCTGAACGTCTCAGTCCATTGATTGTACAACACAAATATCCCGTCCATCCTGATTAGGATGGCGGGATCAAGTTTCGTCAGGCATGTGGGTCGGCTTTTAAAGAGGAGCCGGATTATGCCAGGATCACCACATGCTGGATCGTCCGATCGGGCGCTCAGCTAAGCCCGAACTTCTCCTTGTCGATCTGCGGCCTGCCGCCGTCGCCGCCCTCGAACGCGGCCATGCTGGCGCGCAGGAAATCGTCCGGTGCGGCGGCGAACTCGCGCAGCGTGTCGAAGCCCTCCTCATGCGTCAGGATCAGCACGCGATTGTCGCGCATCCCGTCCGCCAGCTTGGCCGCGGCTTCTTCCTGCGAGGCCACCCACAGATGCTTGCCCGGGCCGCGCATCGGCATCTCGCCGGAGAAGGTCTTCATGCCGCCGATGGATGTCGTCATGACAGGACCGGGGACGAGGCAACTGACGCGGATGCCCTTCGGCTCCAGATGCAGCGCCAGATTTTCCGACAGGTTCAGGATCGCCGCCTTGGACGCCGCATAGGGAATGCGGTTGGCGGCGAAGGGGTAGAGGCCCGCGAAGGACGCCGTGTTGACGATATGGCCATGGCCGCGCGCGACCATGCGCGGCAGGAACACCTCCAGCGCGCGGACGATGCCGAAGAAATTGCAGTCGAACATGCGCTGCCACTCGCCCAGCGGAATATCCTCCGCATAGCCGTTGTGGAGCAGGCCGGCATTGTTCATCACAATGTCGATCTCGCCCAGTGCGGCTTCCGCCTCTGCGGACGCCTGAGCGACGGACGCCGAGTCCATGACATCGACGCGGACGCCCACGGCCTTGCCGCCGCGATTGACGATGGCCTGCGCCGTCTCTTTCGCGCCGTCGACATTGATGTCCGCCACGGCGACAGCCGCACCGCGCCGCGCGAATTCGAAGGCGATGGCCCGTCCGATATTCTGGCCACCGCCAAAGATGATTGCGGTCTTGCCGTCGAAGGGGGGCTGGGGGTTGCTGCCCGGAGCGCCTTTGTCCATGTCCGCCATTGTCTTACCTCTCCTTATCGTTGTCCGCCGCGACGACGGCACTGGCCTCCGCGAGGCGGCTTTCCAGCCAGCCGATCTCGTCGAAGCCAATGCCGCCGGTATTGTCGATGAGTTGCACGAGAATGCGCGCCTCCACAGCGCGCACCATGGGATCGTCATGCGCGGCCGCGACCGCGATCTCGACCATGTGCAACGCCTTTTCCGTCTCGCCAGCGCCGAGCAGGGCCTCTGCCTTCGCGGCGAGCGCCTGCGCCCCGCCCGCCATTGCGGCAAGCTCCGGCCAGATCGCGGTTGCGGGCGTGGCATAGAGTTCGGAGGTCAGTTCCTGCCGGAACCAGCCGGTATATTCCTCCCAGATCGAACGCACATACCAGCGCGTCGGCCCGCGTCCCAAAGGCGAGAGCCGGAGTTCGGGCGGCAGTTCGACAGTCTGGAGGATGGTGGCAAGGCTCTCACCCGCGTTCATGCGCTGCACCGTTTCATCATGGATGTAGCGCACGGCATCGCGGATTTTGGTGAGCGCGGCGCGGATTTCCTGCCTGCCCCACTTCGGATCGCCATGGCCCGTGACGAGCAGGTCCGCGTCAAGGTCGATCAGGCGCTGCAGTTCGCGCAGATAGCCCGGCACGCTGCGCAGCCTGTCGCCCCGCAGCGTGTAGAAATTCGGCATGGTGCCGAACACGGCGCTCATGAAATTGCCGGAGAAGAGTATCCCGTCATCCGGCAGCCAGATGCAGATCGCGTTCAGCGTCTCGCCGGACGGCGTAGAAAGCAACACGAACCGCCGGCCGCCGACTGTGAAGTCATGGGCATCGCCAAAGCTGGTCGTCAGCTTCACGGGCGCGGGGAAGGATGCGGGTTTGGGCTTGCCCGATTCCCGTGCGATCTTGTCCTGCACCGCCTTCAGGATACGCCGGTTGCGCACCTGAAAATAGGGGAGGAGGCGCATCCGCTCCTCCGCCAGACGCTCCAGTTCGCGCTGGCCGACAATGTCCACGCCGGGATCGGCAAAGGCTTCCCAGCCGCCGGTCTGGTCCATATGGTCCTGGGTGAAGACGATCTTGACGACCTTGAGCGGCCGTCCCAGCAACGCCTCAAACCGCTCGCGGTGACGCTGGCCGAGGCCCGGCATGCCGGTGTTGATGACCACGTCGCCCGCGTCGTCGGCGACCAGATAGCAGTTGGTCACGCCCTTCGACATCAGGATGACGTCGTTGACGCGCTCTGCCGGGGCGTCGGCGCGCCACTCATTGACCTTCAGCCGGGGATGGTCGGCCTGCCTGTAACGGGGCTCGGGGATGCTCGTCATCAGATGCCCAGCTCCGTGAGAAGGTCGGACGCGGCGGTGATGCCGCGCCTCAGCACGGCCTCGTCGCAATCTGTTGTGAAATCGGCGGCGACGACTTCGAGGTCAAACACCTCCGCATAGCCCGCGTCGAGCACGTCTTCCATCATGCGGCGGATCGGCAACTCGCCCTCACCGATATGCACGCGCCCGCCGGGAGCCTGACGACCGCCGCCGCCGATGATGACATCGTCGATCTGCATCAGGGCGATGTGCGGCATGGCGCGCGCGACCGTCTCACGGAAATCGCGCTCCATCCAGACATTGGCGAAATCGACCACCAGCCTGATCCCGGTCCGCTCCGCCACATCGATGGCGTCTCGCAGCGTGTTGACGAAGGAGGCGCTGGTGCGCAGCGACGGCTCGATCGCGGCCAGCACGCCCTTTTCCCTACCATAGGCGACGGTCGGCGCAATCGCCTCGGCCAGCCGGTCGAAATCCTCCTGCCAGCTGATCGTGGTCGTGCGGCCGGGGGTGAAATAGATGCTGAGGCCGCCTTGCCCCGCCACCAGATCGATGGCGCGGCGATGGTCCGCCTGCGTGGCCTCCCAGCTGTCCGGCCGGTTGAGATCGAAGCTGCCCGTGATGAGCGTGCTGCACCTTATGCCCGCCGAGCCGAGCCGAGCCATGCTGGCAACCGGGTCTGGCTCCAGCTTGTTGGCGAGCAGGCCCGCATGGCGCAGCCCCATGTCCGACCACAGCGCCAGT
>DASVNT010000039.1:0-45359 GCA_036383715.1 Sphingobium sp.
CCCGGCATAATTGGTCGCGGCGGGGGAGGAGGGGGCATAGTCGCCCAGCGGCGCACGCTTCACCGTCATCTGCTCGACCGCGCTGGCCATGGCGATGACCGGCCAGTCCGGCTGCGCCTCCAGCGCGCGCTGGTGCAGGGCACGGCGGCGATCGACCATCGAAAACACCGGCAATATCGGCGGATGGCGTCCGCCCTTCTGCACCAGATAGCGCGCAACCTCGCCCAGCGCCCGCTGCGACAGGGGGGAGGGGATGACGGGCACGATCACGATATCCGCCGCCTGCAACACCTGCTCTGCCGTTTCCGTGAGGCCCGGCGGGCAATCGAGGATGATGCGGTCATAGTCGTTCGACAGGCCGTCGATCAGGCGGGACAGGCGCTTTTTCTTGCCGATGTCGAACAGCATCCGGTCCAGCCCGCGCAGCGACGTATCCGCGCCCAGCACGTCGATCCCCTCGAACCGGGACGGGCGGCAGAGGCTGCGCGCATCGACCGACTTGGCAAAGACCGCCTGCGCATCGCTTTCCAGTCCATTGCCCTCGGTCATCAACCAGGTGGAGGCGGCCTGCGGGTCGAGATCCCACAGCAGCGTGCGCCTGCGCGAGATTCGGGCGGAGGCCCAGGCAAGGTTGACCGAGAAGGTCGTCTTGCCCACGCCGCCCTTGAGCGAATAGACCGCAATCGTCGCGCTGCGCAGGCCCGTGGCCGCGTCTTTCTGCCCTTTGTTCATGATGCCAAGGCTATCGGATCACGGCATATTGTCCAGCCGCGTGATGGTATTTTACCGGGGAAATTTGTGACGATCCTGTTACGGTCTGACCGTCGCCGCGCCCGCCGCACGAAAGACGTCGAATGTGTCGAGCGCAGCCTTGCACGCGCGCTCCACCGCCTCCGCATCCAGCAGGTGCCGGTCGAGATGGGCGAGGAAGTCGCGCCAAAGGGCGCTTTGCGATGGCGCACCTAGATAGGCCCGTGGCAGGCCCGCGCCGATCTGGCGCGACAGGAATGTGCCGCCCAGCCGCGACCCTTCCATCACATAGGTGACGCCGCAGGCGGTGGCGGCATCATGCGGCGGGTCGAACGCCACAGGCTCTGGTGCATCCACGCCCAGCTCCGCGAGGTCGGCGAGCAGGCCGGGCGTCCGCCGCACGAGGCTCCATCCCTGCATATCCTCCGGCTGGTGCGCGTCGAGCCATGCCTCCACGGCGGGGACGATGCGGGCATGGGCGGTCAGGAAGCCGCGATAGGATTTCGGGTCGCCCAGGTCGAACCGCCCGAACGCCTCGTCCACGACGGCATGGGAGTCGCGCGTGGCACGTCGCAAGGCGTCGCGGGGCGTTTCCGGGCGGGCGGTTTCAGGCGAGGTGGGGGAAGCGGACAGGAGTAATTCCTCGGAAAAATGGCGAAGCGGCTGCTGCTCTCTTGCCCGGAAACCCGTCCGGGGGAAAGGCCAGTGCCCAAGTCAGCGATCCTTTGCGGCCTTGCTGACCGTGCCATTGCCCACATCGTCGCGCGGTTTGCCCTTGATGGTGCGCTGCTGCGTGGCGGAGGCGCCGGACAGAACGGGCCCGCATGCCGCCGACTTCGCATCGCCAATATCGACGAAGGCCAGTATCGCGGCGAGCGGTGAGGCGACCACTCCCAGCCCGATGCCCGCCCCGGCGCGCGCCAGCAGTTCGGGGCTGATCACGTTCAGGCCCGGCTTTGCGAAATGGCCGTTCAGGCCGACGGGCGACTGGCCGGAAAACAGGCTGAACTTCTTGCCGTCGGCCCGGATGGCGAGGTCCATCGCCTCATCCTTGAAGCTGAAACCCCCGCGGCCGAGGATCACATTCTTGGATGTGTCGATCAGGATCGGGTCCGCCGCCGCGATACCATCGCGCACCGTGAAGGCGATCAGGCCGCAATTGATCTGCACGGGTTCCTTCAGCCGGTCCTCGAACATCTTCTGCACGAAGGTGCCGATGTCGATCTCCGACAACTGGATATTGCGCGCCCACATCGTCCCCTTGGGAATGATGACCGCGATGCGCCCATTGGCGGTGGCGAGCGAATCATGCACCGTGTCGCCGCTGCCGCTCATCTTCACGCGCGCCTTGATCGTGCCGCTGGTGCCGCTCTGGTCCACGCCCCATTTGGCGAGTAACGTGCCCATGGGCGTCGGGGACAGGCGGATGTCATAGTCGGTGAAGACCGGGCGCTTGCGGGCATTGATGACGATGTCCGATGACAGGAAGCCGCCCGCCATGTCGAAATTCAGCGGCGACAGGGTGAGCAGCGACTTGTCCAGCGCCAGCGTTAGATTTACGTTGGAGATGGGCACATTGGGCGCCCTGATCCGACGTACCGTCCACTTCACATCCGCGTCGAACTGGCGGATGGCCTCCACGCGGAGCGGCGCATCGGGGAGCAGCCGGGGCGTTCCGCCGACCTCCACGATCGCGCCCTGAAAGCCCTGCGCCTCCAGACGCTGCGGATTATAGCCGATGAACGGCCCGGCATCGATGATGTCGAGGCTCTGTGTCGCCAGTTGCGCGCCCAGGTGCAGGCGGCCTTTGGGCTGGCTGACCGTCAGCGAGCCAGCGACGTCGCTGTCGCCGAACACGCCCTTCAGCCGGGTGAACTTCCAGCTATCGTCGGAATAGGTGAGCGCGGAGCGGATGCGATAGCGGCGGGTGTCGGGAATGGCGACGCCGATGAAATCGAACAGCCGAGCCAGATTCGCGCCCCTGACCGTCAGGGAGAGGTCCGCGCCCTCGATCTGCGTCGCGGCGGGGAGGGTGCCGGTGATCGTGGCATTGGCATCCAGCGAGCGGGCATCGACCGCGATCCGGTTGCGTCCGCCCGTGATCGTCTCATTGGGCGACAGCAGGCTGCCCGTAAAGCTGAGCGCGCGCCCGCGCATCCGGCCATCGCCGGTAAAGCGTATGTCCTGCGCAAAGCGTGTGTCTTTCGCCCGGACGGTATCGACCTTGATGTCGGTTTCCAGTTGCAGGCGCGGGTCGCGATAGCGGACCTGTGTTCCCGTCACGACGCCCTGACGCACATCGGGCATCCTGAACGGCTCGCCCTTTTTGTCGGGGGCGCCCAGCGTCCATGTGTTGGTCTTACGGTCCTTCGACCATTCCAGATCGACCGCGCCGCCGCGCAGGTCGAGCCAGTTGATCCGCCGCGTTCCGAACAGCAAGGGAAAGGTCGCAATGCGCGCGTCGACCAGATCGGCGGAAAACAGATGATCCTTACTCGCCCAGCGAGGATTTTGAACGCTGATCTTCTCCGCCAGGAACTTGATGCCTATCGGGTTGAAATAAAGCTGAAAGTCTCCATCCACCCTGACCTTGCGCTCAATCATGCTGCTGGTCAGACTTTCGAAGGGTTTTTTTAGGAATCTTCCTTTAGTAAGGAACAGGATCAGCCAGATCGCGGAGATGACTGTGACGATGCCCAGCAGGATACGCACCGGCAGGGGCAGGCGGCGCCAGCGTTCGCGCATTGTGGGTTTGCCTGCATCGGATGGGCTTGTCGCCGTGCCGTGCCCGGCGGTCTGTGCCGCGGGGGTCGCCGGACTGGCCGGTTTGTCGATCGAAGGGTCGAAATCCGCCATGCGCAGGGAACACCCCGTTTGGGCTGTTGTTCCGCGCGCAGCATGGCGCTATCGGCGATTTCGCTTGCGCGGACATGCCAAAGGCAGCCGCAAGTTTTTGATTTGGAGAGGATTTACGAAATGAGTGACCGGGCACGGGAGGCAGAGCGCACGCTGCGCGATTATCCCATTTCCCTCAGGCAGAGCGCCCGCGCCGTCTATGGCAGCGTCTATGAACATGCCGAAAAGCAGGCGCGCGAAACGGCCGCCGACGACCGGATGACGATGGCCAAATCCTGAAATACTGTCCTGTCCTCGCCAGTCTCCGCGCTTGACGCGCAGGGCCTGCCGACCCGACTGATCCGTCACTGAACCAGGAGAGGGAGAGCGGCATGGCCGGGACGATCTACAAGATATTATTGTTCATGAAGCGGCGACCCGACATCACGGTCGAGACGTTCCGCGACTATTACGAGAACCACCACGCGCCGCTGGCCGCGAAATACAGCCAGGGCATCAGCCGCTACGTCCGCCGCTATCTCGACCCGCAGGACCATCCCGAAACCGGTCCGGCAGGGGAACTGCCCTTCGACGTCATCACCGAACTCTGGTTCGAGGACGAGGCGGTGTATCGCGGCACGGTCAAATATCTCTCCCGCACGATCATGCCCGACGAGATCGTGGAGGACGAAAAGAACCTCTTCGACCGTTCCTCCTTCCGCATCGCGACGGTGGTGGAGCGGGAGTCGGGTAGCTGATCCTCAGGCGTTGCAGAACACCGCGTCATAGATGACCCGGTTCCGCCCGGTGTTCTTTGCCATGTACAGCATCTGGTCGGCGGCGTTCAGATTGTTGTCGATGCCTTCCCCATGCTGAATGATGGCGGCGCCCAGCGAGGCGGTGATCGACAGCATCACGTCGTTATACGGCACGGCGAGGGCGGCGACGCGCGTCCGTATCTCCTCGCACAGCCGGTTGACGGCATCGCACTGCCGCCTGGGGAACAGGATCACGAACTCCTCCCCGCCAAAGCGCGCGGTGACGAGCCGCTCGCGCTCCGCGATGTCGAGCAGGACCTTGGCGACGGACTTGATGACCGTGTCGCCGGTGTCGTGGCCGTAGGTGTCGTTGACCTTCTTGAAATGGTCGATGTCGAGGATCGCGACGGAGCCTTCGCCATTATGCGCCCGCATCTCGTCCAATATCCCGTGGGCGCGCTCGAAAAAGGCGCGGCGGTTGTACAGGCCGGTCAGCGGATCGCGCTCCGCCAGGAAGCGCAGATGCCGGATATGCTCCAGCGTCTCGATATTGCCACCGATTCTGGCCCGCACCTCTTCCGGGATGAAAGGGCGATAGATGAAGTCGGACGCGCCCGCTTTCAGGAAGGAGGCGGACAGATAGGGGTCGGAGGAGGCGGAAATGCCGATCACCCGCACCCGGTCGGCCGCATAGCGTGAGCGGATTTCGCGGGTCAGCTCATATCCGTCCATATCCGGCATGTTATAGTCGGTGACGACCAGTTCGATCGCCTCGTTTTCGGCCAGTATCTCCAGCGCGTCCGTTCCCGAGCCGGCCTCGAAGATGCGGTAATTATGGCGGACCAGCAGGGAGGCCAGATCCTGACGCGCGCTTGTCATATCGTCCACGATCAATATGGGTGTCGCGGCATCCTCGGTGATGCGGACGATCGTCCTGACGATCTGGTCGACCGTGTCGGGCACGTCCTTGACGAAATAATCGACGATGTTGGGCGAGGAAAAGCGCTCGCGAATGCGGCGGTTCAGGCTGGCCGTGAACAGGATCGTGGGCACATTGCCGGTCGCCAGCAGTTCCAGTATCTCGCCATCCGGTGCGTCGGGCAGGTTCAGGCCCGTCACCGCGAGCAGCGGCATGTGGCTCTCCAGCGCATCGCGCGCCTCGGCATAGGTTTTGTAAAGCTGGACGTCGATGCCGCTATGCTCGGCGATCCGCGTTTGCAACAGCAGGCCCAGCGCCATCGAATCCTCGATGATGAAGATGCTGCGCGGTCCACCCGTCGTGGTGGCGCTATGCGCGCGCCGATCTGCCTGCCGATAAAGACTCATCGAGATTCCATCACTGCCATCGGTGCATCGCACCCTCGCCCATGACGGGATTTAGCATGGCACAAGCTTTCAAAATCTTACCGCGCATCGTTTTTATGATTTTGCGCGGGGAATACGATGAAATGAGCGAATGCTCATGCGCCTGATCTTGCTGATAATCGAACCGGAGTGGGAGAGATGGCAATCCTATTGTTACGAAATGTGATTTTTGCCGCGAAACACTTGCGCTTGTACAACGAATGGGGGTGATCTGCCCCAATACACAAAAACCCCGCCGATCCATTTGGACTGGCGGGGTTTTCGATGGTGGGCGTAGCAAGGATTGAACTTGCGACCCCTGCGATGTCAACACAGTGCTCTACCACTGAGCTATACGCCCACGGGGAAGCGCGCTAGTAGCCGGGGGTGGCGTTTGGCGCAAGGCCAATTTTCCGCGATCCCCGCACTTTTTTGCGAACCCGTTCAAAGGCCGCTCGCGCTGGTCCTTTCAAAGATGCGATCCACCTCCAGAACCAGGTCTTTCAGGTGGAAAGGCTTGGACAATACCTTTGCTTCCGGCGCCATCTTGCCCGCGCGCAGTGTCACGGCGGCAAAGCCGGTGATGAACATGACGCGCGTGGCGGGCGAAATCGTGCCGGCCTGCTGGGCCAGTTCGATCCCGTCCATCTCCGGCATCACGATGTCGGTCAGCAACAGGTCGAAATGCTCCGCTTCCAGCAGGGGAACGGCGGCGGTGCCGCGGTCCACAGCCGTCACGTCATAGCCGGAGCGCTCCAGCGCGCGGCTGAGATACAGGCGCATCGAATCATCGTCTTCCGCCAGCAGAATGCGTGCCATCTAAAAACTACCCCCAACGGATAAACTTCAGTCTGCGGTCCGGTATCGGAATTCCGAATCCGGTCGAATCCGGTCCCGCGTCACTTCCTCGTGGATTCCGGTTCTTTCCTATGCGACAACCGCTTAACAAATTCCATCGGGGTTAAGATTGCGGATAGCAAAGATCGCCAGCGGACGGATGATAGGCGGTCGGGAGCCGCAACTGGTCCACCCCGCCTTCTGCCACTATGGCGATCCGGCTGTCGCTGGCCCTGTGTTGATCGCGGTGCCGCATGCGGGCCGTGAATATGCTGCCGATCTGGTTGCGCGCTCCCGCGTGGGGCTGCCGGGGCTTCAGGCGCTGGAAGACCGTCACGCCGACCTTCTGGCTACCCAAGCGATAGCGGCGGGCCATCCGGCGATCATCGCGCGGCGCGGGCGGGCGGTGCTGGACCTCAACCGGCATGAAGCGGAAATCGACACGGCCAGCGTGGCGGGCATCCCGCATGGCGTCGCGATGCGGGCGAGCGCGAAGCTGCGCGGCGGGCTCGGCCTGGTGCCGCATCGCTATCACAGCATGGGCGACCTGTGGCAACGCAGGCCGAGCTATGCGGAGGTGGCGGAGCGCATCCGCGACATTCATATGCCCTATCATGGCTGGATAGCCGAATTTCTGACCGCCACGCGTGCGGCTCATGGTGCCGCCCTGTTGATCGACCTGCACAGCATGCCGCCGATCCGGGGGCAGGGGGCGGTGGACGTCGTGCTGGGCGATCGCTTCGGGCAGAGCGCCTCTCCGGCGGTCACGCGGCTGGCGGCGGAGGTGGTGGCCTCCCACGGGTTCAGCGTCGCGATCAACGCGCCCTATGCTGGCGGCTATACGCTGGAGCGCCACGGGCAGCCGGACCGAAACGTCCATGCGTTGCAGGTGGAGATGGATCGCTCGCTCTATCTCGATGCGGTACTGGGCGAGGCAGGGCCGGGCGCGGCGCGCTGCATGCGGATGATCGCGGACCTTGCGGATCGCTTTGCGGACCTGCTGGACGAAGAGCATCCGCTCGCCGCTGAATAGAAGCGGTGCCCGCCCGACCAGCTTCAGCACATAAAAAACCACCCCATGCTATGCACGGGGTGGCCAAGGTTCAGGGAGGAGACGTCCCCGAAGGGACGCTCATGCGGGGCCTGAAAGGGGGGGCAAGCCCGCGCATGCAACCTATTTAAGCCATGCCACTGTGTTCTTCAAGATACAGTCCAACAAAAAATGCGCGCCTCATCGAAAAAGAGGCACGCATTATCTGCCGGGGCCGTGAAAGCGCCGGAAACGGGGATTTTCCGCCGCGGATTACAGCGCGGGCAGAACCGCCGGCGGCATCTTGCCCTGCTCGACCTGCGCCTGGAAGATTTCGCGGATCAGTTGCAGCGAGAAAAGATGCGCGTGAATCAGGGGCAGCATGCCGTTCTGGTTGATCTTGCGCAGCGTGTCGCCGCGCAGGTCGCGCAGCTTCTGCTCGTTGACCATCTGGAAGCCGCGATAGACATAGGGCTTGTCCGCGCCTTCCGGCTGGATGGCGACCTCGCCCTCCATCAGCAGGTCATAGGTCTTGAGTTCCTTCATGAACTCGGCGGTGCGGGCGGCAGCCTGTTCGAACGATTCGCAGAAGGCCAGGATGTTCTTGGTCAGCTCGGTCGGCTCCGTGCCGTCGAACAGCGCATCGCCATCCTCGAACGCGCCGACGGTGCCGACGGCGGGGTCGAAGCAGAGCGACAGCTCGTCGCTGTCCGGGCGCAGGCGGGCCAGCATCCACGGGTAACGGCGCACATAGGCGGGGACATAGGTCGCGCCGCGCAGCTTGCCTTCGTCATCGACGATGGTGTTGACGCCTTCGTTGAGGCCCATCAGCGCCAGCGGCACGGGATCTTCGCCCGACGAGAAGACGATGGGCAGGAAACGCTGCGCCTGCACGAACTCGTCGATGGTCAGCGGGACCGCATGATGCTCCGCCAGCAGCGGCGCGGCGTCGGTCGGGCGCAGGCGGAAGTCGGCATGCTGCTGACTGTTGAGCGGCACCAGATCCGAATAGAGGATCGGAAGATTGTTCGACTGTGGCGCGCTCGCCATGACTTCAGGCTCCTTTGGAATTTGGCGCCCGGCAATAAGGGGTCAGTCTGCCGGTGGCAAGCGGGTCGCGCCGGTCGGGCATCAAAGCGGCTGAATATCAGCGCGGCACCAACTTGCCGGGATTCATGATCCCCTTTGGATCGAACGCGGCCTTGATCGCCTGCATCGCATGAAGCCGGGCAGGGGAGGCGAGGCGGGCCAGTTCCGCGACCTTCATCTGGCCGATACCATGTTCCGCCGAAATGGAGCCGCCCGCCGCGACCACCAGATCGTTGACGAAGCGGCTGACCTCCTCGCCCCGGCCCGCGACCCATGCCGCACCCCGGTCGGCGGGATCGCGCGGCGGGCGGACGTGGAAGTGGATATTGCCGTCGCCCAGATGCCCGTAACTCGCGGCTGTCGCGCCGGGGAAGGTGTCGGCGCAGGCCTGTGCTGCGTCGATCATGAAGGCGGGCATGCCGGATACGGGCACGCTAATGTCATATTGCAACGCCGGCCCCTTGGCCTTTTCCGACATGGACACCGATTCGCGCAATTTCCACAGCGCGTCCGCCTGTGCCTCGCTGCTGGCGATGGCCGCGTCGGTGAGCAGTCCTTTGTCCAGTGCGCTGGCGAGGGCGGCTTCCATGCGGGTCGTCAGCGCGTCGGCCTGCGCGGGGTCAGCCGTCACAGCCTCAATCAGCGCGTGCCACTGTGCTGCGCCCGCAATGGGGCGCCGCGATCCCGGCACTTCGGACAGCACGACGTTCAGGATTTCGTCGGACATCACCTCGAATCCCTCGACCGCGTCGCCCAGCGCATCCTCCATATGGCGCAGCAGGGCGAGCGCCTGCTCCGGCGATCCGGTGCCCGCCCAGGCGACGCTGCGCGCGGCGATCGCGGGGACGAGGCGCAGGCTGGCGGCGGTGACGATGCCGATGGTTCCCTCCGCGCCGATCAACAGGTGGCGCAGGTCATAGCCGCGATTGTCCTTCTTGAGCGCGGACAGGCCATGCAGGATGCTGCCGTCGGGTAGGACGGCCTCCAGCCCCTCCACCTGTGCGCGCATCGTGCCGTGGCGCAATACCTGCGTGCCGCCCGCATTGGTGGAGATCAGGCCGCCGACAGTCGCCGCGCCCCGTGCGCCAAGGCTGAGCGGGAAGCGCCGTCCCGCCGCCTCCGCCGCCTCATGCAGTGTCTGCAGGATCACCCCCGCCTCGCACACCACCAGATTGGCGTCGGTGTCGAGCGAGCGGATCGCGTTCATCGCGCGCAGCGACAGGATCAGCGCGCCGCCGTCCGCGGGCGGGGTCGCGCCGCCGACCATCGACGTATTGCCGCCTTGCGGGACCAGCGCCACGCCATGCTCCGCCGCCAGCGTTACGATGGTCGCCACCTCCGCGACTGTGCGGGGGGAGAGGATTGCGGCGGCGGCACCGTGATATTTGCCGCGCCAGTCGCTCGTCCACGGCCCGACCAGATCGGGATCGTCGATCACGCGCCCGGCGGGCAGGGCGTCCCTGAATAGCTGTACGATGGTGCTGGCGATCATGATGGCGACGGATATGGCTTGTTGAACAGCAGTTTGCCAGATTAATCCCATGTTCAACCGCCGGATCCTAGGGCGGCCTTTGGGGATTCGGACAGGATTAGGGCGTGCCAGCGGTTTTCGCTTTTCTGATCGGCATTGCAGCCGGGGATGTGCCGCACTGGGCGCAGCCTCTCTCGCCTGCCGTGGATGCGGAACCGGAGCTTGCGCCGGTGCTCAACGGCACCCCATCGGACCGACGCGCCACGCGGATCGACGATGACGAGACGGTGGGATCGCTGCCCCCCGGCGCGACGGGCACCGTGACGATCGAGCGGCGCATCATCATCCGCATCCCCACGCTCCGCCCCCCGCCAGTGCCCGTGCCGAGCGTCTCGCCCAAGCTGTCGACCGCCAGTCCGCTGCGCCAGAGCCCAACCTGCCTGACGCTGCGCGGCATTCGCGGGGCATCCTTCCAGGGAAAGCTGGGCATCGTGTTCGTGACCGCCACCGCCATCCGCTATCAGGCGGTGCTGGAGCGGGGATGCCGCCCGGTAGATTTCCAGTCGGGCTTCTACCTCAGTCCTCCCGCCGACGGCGCGATCTGCGCCGGGCGCGACATGCTCCATGCGCGCAGCGGCCTCAAATGCACGATCACGGGGTTGACGCGGCTGTCGTCGGGCATGTAGCGGGCCCGCAAATCGGGCATTTATCTTGACAGGACGTGGATAGTCTCGCATGGCGCGCGCGAAACTATAGCGCCTTTCCGACGGGGGACGGCGCCGCCTTATCCCGGAACCCGCATGCACTTTGCCGATCTCGGCCTATCCGAAGAATTGCTGAAAGCCGTCGAAGAGGCGGGATACAGCACGCCCACGCCCATTCAGGCGCAGGCCATCCCCTCCGTCCTGATGATGCGCGACATCATCGGCATCGCACAGACCGGGACGGGCAAAACCGCCAGTTTCGTGCTCCCGATGATCGACATTCTCGCCCATGGCCGCCGCCGCGCGCTGATGCCGCGCTCGCTCATCCTGGAGCCGACGCGCGAACTGGCCGCACAGGTCGCCGAGAATTTCGAGAAATACGGCAAGAACCACGACCTCAAGATGGCGCTGCTCATCGGCGGCGTGCAGATGGGCGATCAGGTCAAGGCATTGCAGGAG
Organism: Sphingobium sp.; assembly: GCA_036383715.1. Classification (GTDB taxonomy): domain Bacteria; phylum Pseudomonadota; class Alphaproteobacteria; order Sphingomonadales; family Sphingomonadaceae; genus Sphingobium. Next base: position 11,278 of record DASVNT010000039.1, read on the forward strand.
GGCGTGGACGTCCTCATCGCGACGCCGGGTCGCCTGATGGACCTGTTCCAGCGGGGGAAGATCCTGCTCACCGGTTGCAGCCTGCTCGTCATCGACGAGGCGGACCGGATGCTCGACATGGGGTTTATCCCCGACATCGAGGAAATCTGCACCAAGCTGCCCGCAAACCGCCAGACGCTCCTGTTCTCCGCGACGATGCCGCCGCCGATCAAGAAGCTGTCCGACCGTTTCCTGTCCAATCCCAAGTCGATCGAGGTCGCGCGCCCCGCGACCGCGTCCGCCAACATCACGCAAAAGCTGGTGAAGGTGGAGGAACGGGCCAAGCGCGACGTGCTGCGCCAGTTGCTCCGCACGGAGGAGATCACGACCGCGATCATCTTCTGCAATCCCAAGACGATGGTCCGCGAACTGAACAAGAGCCTGTTGGGCCACGGCTTCAAATCGGGCGAAATTCATGGCGACATGGACCAGAGCTCGCGCATCGCCGAGCTGGAAAAGTTCAAGACCGGCACGATCAACATTCTCGTCGCCTCCGACGTCGCCGCGCGCGGCCTCGACGTGAAGGGCGTGAGCCACGTCTTCAACTTCGAAGCGCCCTGGCATCCCGACGATTATGTCCACCGCATCGGTCGCACCGGCCGCGCGGGCGCGACGGGCACCGCCTATACTTTCGTCACCAAGAATGATGCGGAGGCGCTGGCCAATATCCAGAAGCTGATCGGCACCGAAATTCCGGTGGCCGAGGTCAAGACAGCCGGAGGCGAGAGCCGCCCGGCAGCCAAGCAGGAAGCGGACGACAAGCCGCGCGAGGAGCGCAAGCCCCGCGAGGAACGCGCCCGCCGTGCGCCGCGCGAGGATCGCGAGCCGCGTGAAGACCGCGCCGCCCGTCCTCCGCGTGAGGAGCGCGAAGCCCGCCCGCCGCGCGAGGAGCGCGAAAGCCGCGCCCCGCGTCAGGACCGCGAGAGCCGCCCGCCCCGTGATGACCGTCCGCGCGACGAACGTCCCCGTGACGACAATCGTGGCCGCAACCGCGACCGCGAGGAGGCTCTGGCCGACGGTCCCGACGATGGCTGGAACGGCCCGGTGCCGGACTTCCTGAACTTCGGCTTCGGCGGAGTCGGGCTGGACGGGGTTGCCTCCGAATAAGGGATGACGGCGGGGACGCAGTTGTCGCCCGCCCATTCTTACGGCCAACGCACTCCTCCACCGTCATGCTGAACCAGGTTCGGGGCGACGGTGGGTGGGGCTCATGCTCTGAACGAAAATTCCGCCCCAGCCGCCTTCAAGTCGCGCCATGCGCTGCCGCCATGTCGCGTATCGCTCGACAGCGCGGCGCTTTCGGTGCATCTGGCGCTTCCTTCTTCCTCAGACGAACGCACGAGATCATGGCCATCAAGCACGCCCTTCCCGTAACCCGCGCCGCCGACTTTGCCGCCTGGTATCAGGCCGTCATCAGCGAGGCGGATCTGGCAGAAGAATCCGGTGTGCGCGGCTGCATGGTCATCCGCCCCTGGGGCTATGGCATCTGGGAACGTATCCAGAAGCTGATGGACGCACGGATCAAGGCGGCGGGCGTCGAAAACTGCTATTTCCCGCTGTTCATCCCGCTCTCCTTCTTTGAGAAGGAAGCCGATCATGTCGATGGATTCGCCAAGGAAATGGCGGTCGTCACCCATCACCGGCTGAAGGGCGTGGACGGCAAGCTGGTCCCCGATCCGGATTCGAAGCTGGAGGAGCCGCTGGTCGTGCGCCCCACCTCCGAAACCGTGATCGGTCAGGCGATGAGCCGCTGGGTGCAGAGCTGGCGCGACCTGCCGCTGCTCACCAACCAGTGGGCCAATGTCGTGCGCTGGGAAATGCGTACCCGCATGTTCCTGCGCACCAGCGAGTTCCTCTGGCAGGAGGGGCATACCGCCCATGCCGACCGCGACGACGCGATGACGGAGACGCTGCGCGCGCTCGAAATGTACCGCGATTTCTCCGAAACCGCGCTCGCCATGCCGGTGGTCGCGGGAGAAAAGCCGGAGAATGAACGCTTCCCCGGCGCGGTCGCGACCTACAGCATCGAGGCGATGATGCAGGACGGCAAGGCGTTGCAGGCGGGCACCTCCCACTATCTCGGCACGGGCTTCGCCGAAGCGGCGGGCATCAAATATCAGGACAAGGAAGGCGGCCAGCAACTCTGCCACACGACCAGTTGGGGCGTGTCGACCCGCATGATCGGCGGCGTCATCATGGTGCATGGCGACGACGACGGCCTGCGCTGTCCGCCGCAGGTCGCTCCGCACCAGATCGTCATTGTCCCCATGCTGCGCGACCAGCCGGAGGATGAGGAGATCATCGCCTATTGCCGGGAACTGCATAAGGCTTTGCTGGCGCAGTCGGCCTTCGGCGAGCCGATCCGCTCGCACCTCGACCTCAAGGCGGCCAAGGCGGCAAACAAGCGTTGGGGCTGGGTCAAGAAGGGCGCGCCGATCATCGTGGAAGTCGGCGGACGTGACGTGGCAGGCGGCAATGTGTCGGTCCTGCGCCGCGACCGGCTGTACCGGGAAGACGGCAAGCTCGACAGCGCCGTCGTCGCGCGGGATGCCTTTGTTGGCGATGCAGCGGACCTGCTCGTCGCCGTCGAAAAATCGCTCTACACCGATGCGCGCACCTATCTCGACGCCCGTATCGAGCGCGGGATCACGGATCAGGCGGCGCTGGAAGGCTATTTCGGCACCGACAAGCCCGGCTGGGCAGAGGTGAACTGGGCCAAGCCGACGGGCGCTGCGCTCGACAAGGTGGTGGAGTGGCTCAAGGGTCGCAAGCTGACCCTGCGCAACGTGCCGCTCGACGCGGGAGCCGCATCCGGCCCGTGCATCTTCACCGGCGACGCGGCGGTGGAGCGGGTGCTGGTCGGCCGTTCATACTAAGGTGGCGCGGTAACGCTTGCGGCGGCGAAGGGGACCGGCTAGGTTCCCTTTTCGTTCTTATGTGGGGTTGCCGCCGTGGACCTGATCTTCATCCTTTTGGCTTTGCTGGCGCTGTGCGGCGGTTTCGGCGTGGCATGGCTGCTGCGCGGGCGCGATGTGGCGCGACTGTCCGCTGAACGGTCGGACATGACGACCCGGCTGGAGGCGAGCGACGGCATGCGCAATGCCGCGCTGCGCGATCTGGCCGTGGAGAAATCCCGTGCGGAGGAGGCGGCAAGCTGGCGCGGGCAGGCGGAGCGGGTGACGGTGGAACGCGACCGCGTCTTCGCCGAAAATCTCGCGCTGAAGGCGGAGCATCAGGCCCGCCTCGAATCCTATGAGGCGCAGATCGTGGCGCTCAATCAGGCGCGGGAGCAATTGTCCGCGCAGTTCAGCGAGATCGGCGGCAAGCTCCTCCACACTGCCCAGCAGCAGTTCCTCGACCGTGCCAACGAGCGTTTCGCCGTCGCGCAGGAAAAGAACGAGACGCAGATCAAGGCGCTGCTCAATCCCGTCGAGACGACGCTCAAACGCTATGAGGAGGGCCTTGGCCGCGTCGAGAAGGACCGCGTGGACAGCTATGCCGCGCTGCGCGAACAGGTGGAGCATGTGCGCAGCGGGCAGGCGCAGGTGCGCGACGAGACCGCGCGCCTCGTCAATGCGCTGCGCTCCAGTCCCAAGGCGCGCGGGCGCTGGGGCGAGCAGCAGTTGCGCAACGTGCTCGAAATGGCGGGCTTGAGCGAACATGCCGATTTCCGCATGGAAGTGTCCGTCGATACGGAGGATGGCCGCCTGCGCCCCGACGTGATCGTGCGTCTGCCGGGCGGGCGGCAACTGGTCATCGACGCCAAATGCTCGCTCAACGCCTATCTGGAGGCGGTCGATGCGGTCGACGAGGTGACGCGCGCCGCGCATCTGCGCGCTCATGCCAACGCCATCCGCACCCATGCGCAGCAATTGGGCGCCAAGGAATATTGGACGCGTTTCGGCGACGCGGCGGATTACGTCGTCATGTTCATCCCCGGCGAGCATTTCCTGTCGGCCGCGCTCGAACAGGACAACGGCCTGTGGGAATGGGCGTTCCAGCGCAAGGTGTTGCTGGCGACCCCCACCAACCTCGTCGCTATCGCGCGCACCGTGGCGAGCGTGTGGCGTCAGGAGAAGCTGGCGAAGGACGCGCAGCAGATCGCATTGCTGGGCAAGGATATGTACGAGCGTCTGGGCGTGGTGGCCGGGCATCTCGCGTCGATGGGCAAAGGGCTGAACAGCGCGGTGTCGAGCTACAACAAGTTCGCGCGCAGTTTCGAAAGCCGCGTGCTGGTGACGGGCCGCAAGTTCCGCGACCTGAATGTCGAGGTGACGAAGGACATCGAGGAAGTGGAGGGTGTCGAACTGCTCGCCAGCCTGCCCGATGCGCAATCGACGTCTGCCGCCGCCTTACCCGAAACCGTCTTGCCTGAAACCGTGGGGCAAGAGGAGCGGGACGCCGTCGAGTAGGATTTGCAGCCCTGCTCCGGAAAGGCGAAATCAAATCCGTCCGTCTGGACTTCGCCTTTCGCGAGAGGGCGCGGACCATGGGCCTGCTGGCCGAAGAAATTGGTCGCCGCCCCGTTCCCGCCGAACTGACATCGCGCATCGTGGAGCAGGAGGACGAGGGCATAGTGGCGGATTTGTCGACGAGCTTTCCCGACATCGGCCCCGACGCGCTCAGTGCGGAATTTCTCCGCTGTCGCGCGTTCGCCGGCAATCGCTGGTCGAGGAGTTGGGCGATCCAGCGCCCCATCGGCTGGCGTGACCGGCTCGTCGTGAGGAAACCCATTTACCGGACGGGTAAAGAAAGACTGGCTTTTCGTCCGTCGTCACAGACTCTAGGGGCTGTTCGGGCATGACCGAAAAACGCGATCCCGACAGTCCCGTACCGCCCCTCGGCCATCGACGCGTCTGGAGCCGCTATTACAGCACCTTCATCGACGTCCCCGCCGGGCCCGACTGGCGCGAGCGCCTGCGCGCCGCGGTCGGTGCGGTGGCGGGCATCGCGCTGACGGGTCTGCTCTGCGCGATCATGGTGGGGAGCGGCCTGTCGCATCCGCTGCTGGTCGCACCCATGGGCGCGTCTGCCGTCCTGCTGTTCGCCGTGCCCGCCAGTCCGCTGGCGCAGCCGTGGTCGATCATCGGCGGTAACTCGCTCTCTGCTTTGGCGGGCATCACCGTGCTCCACCTCGTCTCCGTGACATGGCTTGCCGCGCCACTTGCAGTGGGGGCAGCGATCATGGTCATGTCGATGCTGCGCTGCCTTCACCCGCCGGGCGGGGCCGTCGCGCTGGCGGTCGCCCTTGGCGGCGGGGATGCGGCGAGCGCCCATTTCGGCTTCGCCTTCGCCCCCGTCGCGCTCAATTGCGTACTTCTGGTTGTCAGCGGGATGATCTTCCATCGCTATTCCGGTCACAGCTACCCGCATCGCGCGTCTGTTGCGTCCAGCAGCCATGCAACCGCGGACATTCCGCCGCTGGATCGGATCGGCGTGGAACCCGGCGACGTAAAGGATGCTGTCGCAGCCTATGGCGAGCAACTCGACGTCAGTACGCAGGATCTGCATGTCCTGTTCAAGGATGTGGAACTGCGCGCATCGGGCCGTCGTCATGGCGCGCTGACGGCAGCGGACATCATGTCGCGCGACATCATCTCCATCGACGCGGAAGCGAGCGTTAGCGATGCCGCCGCCTTGCTCTACGAGCGGGGATTGCTGTCGCTGCCGGTCATCGACCATGCCGGACGGGTGGAGGGAATCATCACGGCCCTCGACCTGGGTCGCGAGGGTGTGCTGGCGCGCCAGATTGCATCCAACCCGCTGCTCGCCGGACCATCCACGCCGGTCGCGGCGCTGATCCGGCCTCTGGCGGAGGGACAGCGGCATGAGATTCTCGTCGTGGACGACGCCCTGCACCTGCGCGGCATGGTGACGCAGACGGACCTGATCGCGGCGCTGGCAGCGACTGTCTGACGGAGCGAAGGGACTGGCGGAACCCGGGCGCGATCCCCACATTGTCTCTGTACAGGGGACGATATGCGACGGCGCCGCGACGACCTCTTTTCCACGTCCTCGTCGCGCCTCGCCGGAGGACGGTATGAAACGCAGTTTCTTCACCATCGCGCTGCTGGCAGCAGGCCTGACGCTCGGCGGATGTTATGACGACGGATATGGGTATGGCGGCGGCCTCTATTCCGCCGGAAGCTATCCCTATGGCTACGGTTATGGCGGATATTACGGGGGCTATGGCTATCCCGGCTATTATCGGGGCCGTACCTATGCTCCCGCACCCCGCTACAACCATCCTGCCCCGCGCCGCGATTGGAACGAAGGCCAGCGGGGTGATCGCGGCAACTGGAACGGGAGCCGCCCCGATCGCGGAGCGTCTCAGGGCGAGGCAGGCAACGGTCGCGGCTGGAATCGCCCGGAAGGCGGCGGCAGAGGCGAGGGTAGGGGCGGCTGGCGCGGGCGGCGCTAGAATAGCCGCAACTGGTCGCCCGGCGGCGCAAACAGGTCGTGGCGCAGCGTGATGCGCCTGCCTTCCAGCCCATGCCGTCGCCGCGCCTTGTCCATGCGCATGCGGATCAGGGCGGCATAGGGGCCTTGCCCCTTCATCCGCGTTCCGAAATCGGGGTCATTGTCGCGCCCGCCCCGGGTCGACTGGATGATGTGCATCACCTTGTCGGCACGGTCGGGGAAATGCTCGTCCAGCCACGCGCGGAACAATGGCGCGACCTCGTGCGGCAGGCGCACCGGGATATTGGAGACGCCGATCGCGCCCGCGTCCGCCGCCGCCGCGACCAGCGCCTCTATCTCATGGTCGTTGATGGCGGGCACGATGGGGGAGATGCAGGCATAGGTCGGCACCCCCGCCTGCGTCAGGCCCCGGATCGCCGCGAGCCGCCGGGCGGGATGCGCCGCGCGCGGCTCCATCTTGCGGGCGAGCGCGGGATCGAGGGTGGTGAGCGAAATCCCCACTGCCACCAGCCCGTCCGCCGCCATGGGGGCCAGCAGGTCGATGTCGCGCAACACCCGGTCCGACTTGGTGGTGATCATCAGCGGATGACGGCATTCGGCCAGCACCTCTATGCACGCCCGCGTGATCCGCCATTGCGCCTCTATCGGTTGATAGGGATCGGTGTTGGTCCCCATGGCGATGGTCTGCGCCCGGTATCCGCGCTTGCCCAGTTCCTTGCGCAGCAACGCCGCGGCGTCGGGCTTGGCGATCAGCTTGCTCTCGAAATCGAGGCCGGGGGAGAGGTCGTAGCGCGCATGGCTGGGGCGGGCGAAGCAATAGATGCAGCCATGTTCGCAGCCTCTATAGGCATTGAGCGACTGATTGAATCCAATGTCGGGGGAGGTGTTGCGCGCGATGATCGTGCGCGGCTGTTCGACCGTCACGCTGGTCCGCAGGCGGGGAGGCTCCCCATCGATCTCGTCGCGCATGTCCAGCCAGTCGCCGTCCTCCGCTTGCTGGGGCAACCGGAAACGTGCGCTTGTCTGATTGCCGGGCGCGCCCCGGCCACGGATAGCAATCATGGCGCATTGAGAACATAAAGCGAACAATTTGGCAAGTGCGCGGCTGCCTGCAAAAACCGCACAAAGGGCGTTGCAAGGCACCATGCGCTGTCCTATAGGCGTCGCTCCTTGGGGGCCGTAGCTCAGTTGGGAGAGCGCGTCGTTCGCAATGACGAGGTCAGCGGTTCGATCCCGCTCGGCTCCACCAGGATTTCAAAAAGCGGGGCCTTTGTCCCGCTTTTTTTGTGCCTGCCGCTGCGTATTGCGCGGCCTGCCCGTCATGCGACGGGCAATGCGGCACTTGCCCCCGTCCATCACGCCCCCTAGGTGACAGATATGGGAGAACGTAAAGTCGGGCCGCCAGAGCCATGGACATCCGAGGAAACGCCGCCCGGCGCGGCGGCTGCGGCCACGCTCATCGTCGTGCGCGATTCGCCCGATGGCGCGCCTCCCCACATTCTGATGGTCCAGCGGGCCGCGACCATGAAATTCGCTGCGGGCGCCATCGTGTTCCCCGGCGGGCGGGTGGATGAGGCGGATCGCCTGCTGGCCGCGAGCCTGCCTCATGGCCTGGCTTCTGAGGATGCCGCCGCCCGCATCGCGGCGATCCGGGAGACGATAGAGGAGGCGGGGATCGCCGTCGGCCTTGTCCCCATGCCTTCGGCGGCGGTTGTCGCCGCCATGCGCTCTGCGCTGCATGAGGGGGAGCCGCTGGGCGGTCTGTTGAACAGGCATGGTGTGACCCTGTCCCTCGATGCGCTGGAGCCCTTTGCGCGCTGGTGTCCGGGGCGGGCGGAGCGGCAGGGCGTGTCGCGCATCTTCGATACGCGATTCTACGTCGCACGGGCGCCGGATGCCGCACATCTCGCCACCGTCGACTCCACGGAAAATGTCCGCCTGCGCTGGGCGACTGCTGCGCAAGTGCTTTCGGATTGCGAAGAGGGACGGGAGGCCGCGATCTTTCCCACACTGCGCAATCTCGAACGCCTGGCGTTGAGCGCGAGCCACGCCGCCGTTGTCGCCTTCGCCCGCGCCCATCCGGCGGAGATGGTCACGCCATGGCGGGAGGAGCGGGACGGGGAGGAGCATTTGTGCATCCCCGACCACCTCGGCTATCCGGTCACGTCCCAGATATGGGCCACGCTCCGGCGCGGCTGATTACCCGTTTGGCGGCGTGAGCTTCCAGAGCCGCCCTTCAGAGCCGCGCTCGCCGTCTTCCAGCACCCATAGCGCGCCATCCGGCCCCTGATCCACGTCGCGGATGCGCGTGCCCATGTCCCACTGATCGGCCTTGTGCGCGGTGTCGCCGTCCAGCGCGATGCGGATCAGCGCCTTGCCGGACAGGCCGCCCAGAAACAGCGATCCCTGCCACGCCGGGAACATCGCCCCGGTATAATAGAGGAGGCCGCCGGGCGAAATACTGGGGTTCCACCAGAGCTTCGGCGCCTCATAGCCGTCACCGGGCCGGTGGTCGGGAATTTCCCGCCCGTCATAGTGGCTGCCGTTGGAGGCGTTGGGCCAGCCGTAATTGCGACCGGGGAGGATCAGATTGATCTCGTCGCCGCCCTTCGGTCCCATTTCCTGCTCCCACAGCCGCCCGTCCTTGTCGAACGCGATACCCAGCAGGTTGCGATGCCCATAGGACCAGATGGCCGGAGCGAATCCCTTGGCCGCCAGAGGATTGTCCGCTGCGGGCGTGCCGTCGAGATTCAGGCGGAGCACTTTCCCCAGAGTCGCCTTCGGGTCTTGTGCGGGGATGAATTTCTGGCGTTCGCCCGCGGTGAAGAACAGATATTGGCCATCCGGCGAAAAGGCGATGCGCCCGGAATAATGGCCGTCGCCTTCGACCAGCGGGGATGCGTGGAAAATCGGCTTGAGGCCGACCAGTCGCGCCGCGCCGTCCTTGTCCTGCAACGTGGCCATGGCGAGGACGACACCCTTGCCGCCTTGACCGGCTTCGGACCAGCTCAGGTAGATATGCCGGCTCGTCGCAAAATCCGGCGCCGGGACTACGTCCATCAAGGCGCCTTGGCCTGCGCTGTCCACCGTCGGAACGCCCGTAACCTCGCGCACCGTCTTGCCATCCGCCGATATGACCTTGAGTCGTCCGGCCTTTTCCGTGACCAGCAGCTGGCCGCCGGGCAGGAACGCTATCGCCCATGGCTCATCGAAATCCGCGATTTCGGTCTTCACGAAAGGCGCTGCACCATCGGTTGTCGCGATCGCGTCATCCGCGCTGGCGCGGTTCGGATTGCCGCAGGCGACGAGCAGCAGGGCGAGGGTGAAGCAGAGCGGGGATGCGCGCATGACGGGGTCGGCTCCTCTGGGAATGCGCCACAAACGCGACGGTGGTGAATCCGGTTGCATATGGGCAGCTTCACTCATATATGGCGGTTGTCCTCCTGACATCGCTGAAATGTTGGGGTCGGGGCCGAAAGGCACCGGCGGCAAGGACGCTTGGCATTTGTTCCTGGAGTTCCGCTTGCCCGATATCACCGTCCTGACGCAGCTCATCGAACCGGAAGCCGTCGCGCTTGGATTCGATCTCGTGCGCGTCTCGTGGTTTGGCGGGGAGGGCGATCACACGCTTCAGATCATGGCGGAGCGCCCCGCGACGCGGCAACTGACCATCGACGATTGCGCCGCCCTGTCGCGCCGGGTGTCGGACCTGTTCGACACCATGGAGGCGGAGGGCCGCGATCCCATCAACGACGCCTATCGGCTGGAAGTCAGCTCGCCCGGCATCGACCGCCCCCTGACGCGCCTGCGCGACTATGCGGACTGGACGGGGCATGAGGCGCGCATCAATCTGGTTGAAGCCGATGCCAATGGCCGCAAGCAGTATAAGTCCGACCTTGCCGGTATCGACGGTGAGACGGTGCTGCTGGACGATCCAAAGGCGGGCCGCGTGGGCATCGCCTTTGCCGATATTGCGAATGCGAAGCTGCTGCTGACCGACCGCCTGATTTCTGCTACTGTGCCGCTCTCCGCCGAGGGCGCCGACCATATCCAAACGGAAGAACAGAGAGACTGACTATGGCCAATGCCATTTCCGCCAACAGGGCCGAACTGCTCGCCATCGCAAGCAATGTCGCGTCGGAGAAGATGATCGACAAGGCCATCGTCATCGAGGCGATGGAGGACGCGATTCAGCGCGCGGCCCGTGCCCGTTACGGTGCGGAAAACGACATTCGTGCAAAGCTCGACGCGGAAACCGGCGACCTGCGCCTGTGGCGCGTCGTGGAAGTGGTCGACGTGGTCGAGGACTATTTCAAGCAGGTCGACGTCAAGGCGGCGAACAAGCTTCAGAAGGGCGCCGTCGTCGGCGACTTCATCGTCGATCCGCTGCCTCCTATCGATCTGGGTCGTATCGACGCCCAGTCGGCCAAGCAGGTCATCTTCCAGAAGGTCCGCGACGCAGAGCGCGAGCGCCAGCATGAAGAGTTCAAGGACCGCGTGGGTGAGATCATCACCGGCGTCGTCAAGTCGGTCGAATTCGGCCATGTCGTCGTCAACCTCGGCCGGGCCGAGGGCGTCATCCGCCGCGACCAGCAGATCCCGCGCGAAGTCGTTCGCGTCAACGACCGCGTCCGCGCGATCATCCTGAACGTCCGCCGTGAAAACCGTGGCCCGCAGATCTTCCTGAGCCGCGCGCACCCGGAATTCATGAAGAAGCTGTTCGCGCAGGAAGTGCCCGAAATCTACGACGGCATCATCGAGATCAAGGCGGCAGCGCGCGATCCGGGCAGCCGTGCGAAGATCGGCGTCATCAGCCGCGACTCCAGCATCGACCCCGTCGGCGCGTGCGTCGGCATGAAGGGTAGCCGCGTTCAGGCCGTCGTGCAGGAAATGCAGGGCGAGAAGATCGACATCATCCCCTGGTCGGAAGACACGGCAACCTTCGTCGTCAACGCCCTCCAGCCCGCCACCGTCGCCCGCGTCGTCATCGACGAGGACGAGGGCCGCATCGAGGTCGTGGTGCCGGAGGATCAGCTGTCGCTGGCCATCGGTCGTCGCGGCCAGAATGTCCGCCTCGCCAGCCAGCTGACCGGCAAGGCGATCGACATCATGACCGAGTCCGACGCGAGCGAGAAGCGCCAGCGCGAGTTCATCGAGCGGTCGGAAATGTTCCAGAACGAACTGGACGTGGACGAGACGCTGTCGCAGTTGCTGGTCGCAGAAGGCTTCACGGAGCTGGAAGAAGTCGCCTATGTCGCTATCGACGAGCTGGCCTCTATCGAGGGCTTCGACGAGGAACTGGCGCAGGAACTGCAGAGCCGCGGTCTTGAAGGGCTGGAGCGCCGCGAGGTTGCTGCCCGTGAGGAACGTCGTGGTCTGGGCGTCGAGGATGCGCTGGCCGAGCTTCCGCACCTGACCGAAGCGATGCTGGTCACGCTGGGCAAGGCGGGCATCAAGACGCTGGACGATCTCGCCGATCTCGCCACCGACGAACTGGTGCAGAAGAAGCGTGTCGATCCGCGTCGCCGCAAGGAAACGTCGGAAGACAAGGGCGGCGTGCTGGCCGAATATGGTCTGTCGGACGAGCAGGGCAATGAGATTATCATGGCCGCCCGCGCTCACTGGTTCGCTGACGAAGATACTGTTGCTGAGGAGGACGCAGATGCTGCGGAAACCTCGCAATGAGAGCGTAAGGCTTCAAACCACATCGTCATCTCGCCTCCCGTTCGTTTCGAGCGGAGGTTCGAGCTTGTCGAGAACCGAAGTCGAGAATGTGGCGCTTGGTCGGAGTTCTCGACTGACGCTTCTCGACTTTGCTCGAAGCTGCTCGAACCGAACGGCGGTGATTTCGCGACGGAAGGAGGTGGCCCATGGCTGCTGACTCCGAACGCCGCTGCATCCTGTCGGGCGAGCGCGCTTCGCCCGATACGCTGATCCGTCTTGCCATCGGGCCGGATGGGCAGGTGTTGCCGGACGTGCGGGCCAAGGCGCCCGGACGCGGGGCATGGCTGGGCGTGACGCGCGCCGAACTGGAAAGCGCGACGCAAAAGGGCAAGCTCCGGGGTGCGTTCGCGCGCGCCTTCAAGGGCGAGGCCCTGTCCGTGCCCGATGATCTGGCCGAGCGTATCGATGACGCGCTGCGGCGCGAGTTGCTCGACCGGCTGGGGCTGGAAGCGCGCTCGTCCACGCTGATCACGGGTTTTGACAAGATCGACACGGCGGCGCGCAAGGGGCAGGTTCGCCTGCTGCTGCATTCCGCCGACGCAAAGGACGATGGCGTCCGCAAACTCGACCAGGCCTGGCGCGTGGGAGAGGAGCGGGAAGGCAGCGATCTGGGCGGCATACGCTTGCCTGTGGACCGCAGCGCCCTATCTATGGCATTGGGCAAGGATAATGTTGTCCACATTGCGATGATAGAGTCGCGGGCAGGGGGGCGCGTGCGAACCCTGCTCGATCGCTGGCAAAGCTATCTAGGGTGCGCTAAGGCCGCGCCGGCAGACATGCCGGACGCGGCAGATGCGGTACGATAGGCATATTTGGGGCAGGATGTCCGTCCGGCGCATGGCAGCCGGTGCGGGGCAGTTGGATTTTTGAAGGGTCAAGTTCGGTCGATGAGCGAAAATAACGGAGATAAGCCGGTCCTGGGACGCAAGCCGCTTGGCCTCAAGCGGACTGTCGAGGCTGGGCAGGTGCAGCAGAGCTTTAGCCATGGCCGCAAGAATACGGTCGTGGTCGAGGTGAAGCGTCGCCGCCAGTTCGGCAAGCCCGGCGAGGCTGAGGCTGCGGGCCTGCCGCCCGAAGCGCCCGTCGAGGTCGCGCCCGTCGCTGCTCCGCCGCGTCCGGAACCCGTGGCCGAACGCCCTGCGCCGCGCCCCGCGCCTGCCGCCCCCAATGACAGCCTGATGAGCCGTCAGGAGCGTCAGGCCAAGCTGCTGCGCGAGGCTGAGGAAGCCCGCATGACCGCGCTCGAGGACGCTCGTCGCCGCGACGATGCTGCCCGTCTGGCCGCTGGCGAAGAAGAAAAGCGCCGTGCCGAAGAGGCTGAGGCGCGCCGCCAGGCCGAAGCGGAAGCCCCCGCCGAGCAGCCCGCCCCCGCGCAGGTCGCCGAGGCGGCCTCTGCCATCGAAGCGAGCACGACCGATGCCGCGCCTGTCGAAGCCGCGCCCGCACCTGCGGAGGCAGCGGCTCCTGCGGCTGCCGCTGAACCCGCAGCCACGACGGAGCAGGCTGCCGTCGCGCCCGCGCCGCGTCGCTTCACGCCTGTTGCGCCGGTCAAGCGCCCGGAGCCGAAGGTCGAGCGTCCCAAGCGCACGCCCGGCAGTCCCGGCGGCGGCGACGATCGCCGTCAGGCAGGCAAGCTCACCGTCACGCGCGCTCTGTCGGACGACGACAGCGCCCGTGCGCGCAGCCTCGCCGCGCTGAAGCGTGCGCGGGAGAAGGAATATCGCCGGACCCACAGCGGCGGCCCCTCGGCCCCGCGTGAGAAGCAGGTGCGCGATGTTGTCGTGCCGGAAGCGATCACCGTCGCAGAACTGGCCAACCGCATGGCTGAAAAGGGCGCCGACCTCGTCAAGTCGCTGTTCAAGATGGGCACGCCCGTCACGCAGAACGACGTGATCGACCAGGATACGGCGGAGCTGCTGGTCGAGGAATTCGGCCACCGCATCCAGCGCGTGTCCGATGCCGACGTGGAAATCGACACCTCCGTCGATGTCGATCCCGAAGAGACGCTGCAGACGCGCCCGCCGGTCGTCACGATCATGGGCCATGTCGATCACGGCAAGACCTCGTTGCTCGACGCGCTGCGCGGGACCGACGTGGTGCGCGGCGAGGCGGGTGGCATCACCCAGCATATCGGCGCCTATCAGGTGAAGACGAAGGGTGGCGATATCATCACCTTCCTCGACACGCCGGGCCATGAAGCGTTCACCGAAATGCGTGCGCGCGGCGCAAACGTCACCGACATCGTCATCCTGGTGGTGGCGGCGGACGACGGCCTGATGCCGCAGACCATCGAAGCCATCAACCATACCAAGGCCGCTGGCGTCCCCATGATCGTGGCGATCAACAAGATCGACAAGCATGAGGCCAATGCCCAGAAGGTGCGTGAGCGCCTGCTGGAGCATGACATCCAGGTCGAGGAAATGGGCGGCGAGACGCAGGACGTCGAAGTCTCCGCGCTCAAGAAGATCGGTCTGGACGACCTGATCGACAAGATCCTGTTGCAGGCCGAAGTTCTCGAACTGCGCGCCAACCCCGACCGCGCGGCCGAAGGCTCCGTGGTCGAGGCGAAGCTGGACAAGGGCCGTGGTCCCGTCGCGACGATCCTGGTCGGTCGTGGCACGCTCAAGGTCGGCGACACCTTCGTCGTCGGCGCAGAGAGCGGCAAGGTCCGCGCGATGGTCAACGACAAGGGCCAGCAGGTGAAGGTCGCAGGGCCCTCGACCCCGGTCGAGGTTCTGGGCCTGACCGGCGTGCCGCGTGCAGGCGATCAGATGTCGGTCGTGGAGAGTGAGGCGCGCGCCCGTGAGGTCGCTGCCTATCGTCAGGAACTGGCGACGCGCAAGCGCACCACGGCGGCTCCGACCAGCTTCGAACATATGTTCTCGGCTCTCAACACCGCGCAGATCGAATATCCGATCGTCATCAAGGGTGACGTTCAGGGTTCGGTCGAGGCCATCGTCAACTCGCTGACTCGCCTGTCCACGGACGAGATCAAGGTCCGCGTGCTGCATTCGGGCGTCGGTGCGATCACCGAAAGCGACGTCACGCTGGCCGCTGCCAGCCGCGCGCCGCTTATCGGCTTCAACGTGCGTCCCAATGCCAAGGCGCGCCCGCTGGCCGAGCGGGACAAGGTGTCGCTGCGCTATTACGACGTGATCTATGACCTGATCGAGGAAGTCCGCAACGAAATGGCCGGCCAGCTCGGCCCGGAGCGGATCGAGACGATCGTCGGTCGTGCCGAGGTGCTGCAGGTCTTCCCGGCCGGCAAGAAGGACAAGGCCGCTGGTCTGCTCGTCCTCGACGGTGTCATCCGCAAGGGGCTCAATGCGCGCCTCACGCGCGACGACGTCATCGTGTCGCGGACGACCATCGCATCGCTCCGCCGGTTCAAGGACGACGTGGCCGAAGTGCGCGCGGGTATCGAATGCGGCGCCCTGCTGCAGGATACCAACGACATCAAGGCTGGCGATACGCTCGAACTCTTCGAGGTCGAGGAACGCGCTCGCGTCCTGTAATGCATAACCCCTCCCGTCCGCGGGAGGGGGGGATTTTGAGCAATGGCACAGCATAATCAGACCGGCGATGGCCCCTCCGTCCGCAACTTGCGCGTGGGGGAGCAGGTGCGCCACGTCCTTTCGGAAATCCTCCAGCGCGGCGACGTGCATGATGATGTTCTGGCGAAGCATGTGGTGAGCGTGACGGAAGTCCGCATGTCGCCGGATCTTCGCCACGCGACCGTCTTCATCAAGCCCCTGCTGGGCAAGGATGAGGAGGCGGTGCTGAAGGCGTTGCGCACCAACACCGCCTTTTTCCAGCGCGAGGTGGCGAGCCGCATCAAGCTGAAATATGCCGCCAAGCTCAAATTCCTGGCCGACGAGAGCTTTGACGAGGGCAGCCATATCGACAAGCTGCTGCGCGATCCCAAGGTTGCGCGGGATCTGGAACAGGATTGATCCTACCTGCGACTTTGTCGCAAAATGTCATGGTTCATTTTCCGCTAAGCCTTTTGCCTCCACAGTCTCCTCCACGATCCTGACGGAAGGAGATGCAGGCATGGCCTTGAAAACCATTTACGCCACGGCCCTCGCCGCTGCTTTCGCGGCCTTTGCGGTTGCGGGCGGCATCCATGCCTCTGAACGCGCCGTCGTGGCGGTCGAGCGGCAGGAGGCGAGGGTGCACGCGCCCGCCATCATTCACCCCGTCGATACGCCTCGATCCCCTGCGCCCGCAGGGCCGGTAGCGGCGAAGCCGTGAATACAAAAGGCTGACATCCTCCTCCCGGCACTGTAACGCGCCGGGCCATGCACGGATGGATCATTATCGACAAACCGCTGGGGCTGGGATCGACCCAGGCGGTCAGCGCCGTAAAGCGCGCCTTTCGCGAAGCGGGGGCGGGCAAGGTCAAGGTTGGCCATGGCGGCACGCTCGACCCGCTGGCGACCGGCGTGCTGCCGATCGCGGTGGGCGAGGCGACCAAGCTGGCGGGCCGGATGCTGGACAGTGACAAGGTCTATGACTTCACCATCCGCTTTGGCGAGCAGACCAGCACCCTCGATGCGGAAGGGGAGGTGATCGCGACCAGCGACGTCCTGCCAACGGCGGAGCAGGTGGTAGCCGTCCTCCCCGCCTTCACCGGCCCCATCGAACAGGCGCCGCCCCTGTACAGCGCGATCAAGATCGATGGCCGCCGCGCCTATGACCTTGCCCGCGCCGGGGAAGAGGTGGAGATGAAGCTGCGCGCCGTGACGATCCACGCGCTCGACCTGCTGGAGGCGGACGCGAACAGCACCACCTTACGCGCCCATGTGTCGAAGGGAACCTATATCCGCTCCCTCGCGCGGGACGTCGCGCTGGCGCTCGGCACGGTCGGTCATGTCACCATGCTGCGCCGTCGCAAGGCGGGTCCGTTCACGCTGGAACAGGCGATTTCACTGGACAATCTGGCCGATGCTGGTAGAGCGCGCGCCTTGGAGCAGCTTATGCTGCCCCTGACGGCGGGGCTGGACGACATCCCGGCCCTTCCCGTCACTCCCGATGAAGCACTGGCTCTCCGACAGGGGAAAGTGCTGATCGGGGAACCGCATACCGGTCTCTTGCTGGCGATGGAGGGTGACACACCCGTCGCGCTGGTGGAATCCAGTGGCCCGGAAATCCGGGTGGTGCGCGGCTTCAATCTCTAGATACGAAAGGAAGCCCGATGTCGATTACCGTGGAGCGCAAGGAAGCGCTGATCAAGGAACATGCCCGCGCCGAAGGCGACACCGGTTCGCCGGAAGTACAGGTTGCGATCCTCTCCGAGCGCATCTCCAACCTGACCGAGCATTTCAAGGGTCACCACAAGGATAACCACAGCCGCCGCGGTCTGTTGATGATGGTCAACAAGCGTCGCAGCCTGCTGGACTATCTGAAGAAGAAGGATGCGGGCCGTTATACCGACCTCATCCAGAAGCTGGGCCTGCGTAAGTAAGCCTGCTAAATGGGACGGCCCCTCGCGGGGCCGTTTCTGATTCTGGCATCCGCGCAATTCGGTGCGGGCGCCACGGGGATTTTCCCCACGCCGCTGATCATGGGATCGGCGGACGGAGGGCAAAGGCTCTCCACCATTGGGTCGCATAAGACCCTCTGCAAGCCCCGCCGTTGCAATAGGGCCGGTGGGTGGAAGGACACATTATGTTTGATGTAAAGACTGTAGAAATCGAGTGGGGCGGCAAGACCCTCAAGCTCGAAACGGGCCGCGTTGCCCGCCAGGCCGATGCCGCCGTTCTGGCGACCTATGGCGAAACCGTTGTGCTGTGCGCCGTTACGGCCGCAAAGTCGGTGAAGGACGGGCAGGATTTCTTCCCGCTCACCGTGCACTATCAGGAAAAATATTCGGCTGCCGGCCGTATCCCCGGTGGCTTCTTCAAGCGTGAGCGCGGTGCGACCGAAAAGGAAACGCTGACGTCCCGCCTGATCGACCGTCCGGTGCGCCCGCTGTTCCCGGAAGGCTTCTACAACGAGATCAACGTGATCGCCCAGGTGCTGTCGTTCGACGGCGACAGCGAGCCGGATATCGTTGCGATGATCGCGGCTTCGGCTGCGCTGACCCTGTCGGGCGTTCCCTTCATGGGTCCGATCGGTGCGGCGCGCATCGGTTACAAGGACGGCGAATATTCGCTGAACCCCAGCTTGGACGAAGTGAAGTCGGGTGACCTCGACCTCGTCGTCGCCGCCACGCACGACGCCGTGATGATGGTGGAATCGGAAGCCAAGGAGCTGTCCGAGGACGTCATGCTGGGCGGCGTGCAGTTCGCCCACAAGGAAATCCGCAAGGTCGTGGACGCCATCATCTCCCTCGCGGAGAAGGCTGCCAAGGACCCCTGGCCGATGGCCAAGCAGGATGACCTCGGCGACCTGAAGAAGAAGCTGAAGACGCTGATCGGCAAGGACATTGCCGCCGCGTACAAGCTGACCGACAAGTCGGCCCGTTCCAACGCCCTGAACGCCGCGCGCGACAAGGCGAAGGCGAGTTTCGCGGATCAGGGCCTCGATGCCCAGACCGTCATGGCCGGCATCAAGCTGACCAAGAAGCTGGAAGCGGAAATCGTTCGCGGCGCCATCCTGAAGGACGGTCAGCGCATCGACGGTCGGTCCACGACGCAGATCCGCCCCATCGAAGCCATCGTCGGCTTCCTGCCCCGCACCCATGGTTCGGCGCTGTTCACGCGCGGTGAGACGCAGTCGATCTGCACCACCACGCTGGGCACCAAGGACGCCGAGCAGATGATCGACGGCCTGACCGGCCTGCATTATGAGAGCTTCATGCTCCACTATAACTTCCCGCCCTATTCGGTCGGTGAAGTCGGTCGTTTCGGTGCGCCGGGCCGCCGCGAAGTGGGCCATGGCAAGCTGGCATGGCGTGCGCTGCACCCGGTGCTGCCGACCAAGGACGAGTTCCCCTACACGATCCGCGTCCTGTCGGACATCACCGAGTCCAACGGTTCGTCCTCCATGGCGACCGTCTGCGGTGGTTCGCTGTCGATGATGGATGCAGGCGTTCCGCTGAAGCGTCCGGTGTCGGGCATCGCCATGGGTCTTATCCTGGAAGGCAAGGACTTCACCGTCCTGTCCGACATTCTGGGCGACGAGGATCACCTCGGCGACATGGACTTCAAGGTTGCTGGCACGTCCGAGGGCATCACCACGATGCAGATGGACATCAAGGTCGCCGGCATCACCGAGGAGATCATGAAGGTCGCGCTGAACCAGGCCAAGGAAGGTCGCGCCCATATCCTGGGTGAGATGGCCAAGGCTCTGGACAGCACCCGCACCGAATTGTCGGCGCATGCCCCGCGCATCGAGACGCTGCAGATCGACAAATCGAAGATCCGCGAAGTCATCGGCACGGGCGGCAAGGTCATCCGCGAGATCGTCGCGGAAACCGGCGCCAAGGTGGATATCGACGACGAGGGCCTGATCAAGATCAGCTCGTCCGACATCAACCAGATCGAAGCCGCCAAGAAGTGGATTCTCGGCATTGTCGAGGAAGCGGAAGTCGGCAAGATCTACAACGGCAAGGTCGTCAACATAGTCGACTTCGGTGCCTTCGTGAACTTCATGGGTGGCAAGGACGGCCTCGTCCACGTCTCCGAAATGAAGAACGAGCGCGTCGAGAAGCCGACCGACGTCGTGACCGAAGGTCAGGAAGTAAAGGTCAAGGTTCTCGAAATCGACCCGCGCGGCAAGGTTCGCCTGTCGATGCGCGTCGTCGATCAGGAAACCGGCGAGGAACTGGAAGACACCCGTCCGGCGCGCGAGCCCCGCGAACAGCGTGGCGATCGTGGTCCGCGCGGTGACCGTGGCGGCCGCGATGATCGTGGTGGCCGTGGCGGCGACCGCAATCGTCGTGACCGTGGTCCGCGTCGTGAAGGCGGCGGCGGCAATGATGACGATGGCGGCGATATCGGCCTGCCTAGCTTCATCACGCAGGACTGAACGTCCGTTACAGAGAATAATATCAATTCTCTGTTACAGAGCAAAAATGCGGTGCGGCCGGAGGAGAAATCTTCCGGCCGTTTTTTCATGAAGTGCCTTGTTGCGGTTCCCGTGATCGCGTGTCGTCCAACTACGGGACATGACGCATATACGAGCCGCGTCTAACGGACGGTCGTTCCCGAAACAAAAAATGCGGCACTGTCGGTTTTTCCGGCGGCGCGCATCGTTTTTTCCGATGGAGTCCGACCGTAGATGAGCTTGCTTGCGTGCCCTTCCAGCCAGACCGGTCAGGAGCCGGTATATGGGCCAGGCGCCGGGGAAGACCTGTCCGTTACGGAGCTTCAGATGCGGGCGGAGGCATTGCACGTGCAGGGCCGGTTCCGCATGCCCTGTCCCGTCGAACGCATCATGTCCGACAATGCGATGAGCCTGATGCTGACGCTGGTGATCTGCGAGTGCCAGGGCATGACGCCGGGCGAACGCAGCATCGTCCTCGCCAATAATCTCGCGCCGTTCGAAGGGGCGCCGATCATCGATACTCTGGTCCAAGCGGGACTGGTCGTGGCCACCGGCGAAACGCCGGGGAGACGGTCGGTTGGGCTGACGCCCCTCGGGTCCGCGAGGATGCGCGCCTATATCGCCGGGTTTCCCGATTTGATGTAGCGCGCGCGCCGGTGCGCGGGTGACTTGCATGTCGTTGCCCGCGCACCGGTTTATCCGTTTTGAGGTTTGTTTGGCCTCGCTATGAATTTTCGTGACTTGATTGAGATTAGAGCGTTAGCGTAACTATCTGATATGCCTGCGGGCACAATTCGGAAAAAAACGCCTATGCCGTCACGGTGGCTGGAATGGATCGAGAGGCTGCCGGTCGCGACACATCGCCCGCTGCTTGGCTATGCATTCGCGCTTTTGTCCTGCGCCGTTGCGTTGCTCATCCGGCTGGTGTCCGGGCCGTTCCTGCCGCTGGGCTATCCATTCGTGGCCTTTTTCCCCGCAGTGGTGCTGACCGCATTCCTGTTCGGTCCGCGTCCGGGCATTTTCGCCGCGATCCTGTCCTGGCTCGCCGCCCGCTATTTTTTCATCGAGCCGTTGCATTCGTTCGATTTCGCAACGGGCGTGCCGGCTGCCTTCCTGTTCTTCGCGCTCGTCATCCTGGTCGACATCGGCATCATCCACCTGATGCAGCGCGCCAATCGCATCGTTCGTCAGCAGCGCGAAACATCGGTGCGCCGGCATGAAGTACGGGAGGCGATGTTCCACGAACTGCAACACCGCGTGTCGAACAAGCTGCAAATCGTTGCGTCGCTGCTGAAGCTCCAGAAACGCACGGTGGCGGACCCGGACGCGCAAAAGGCGCTGGACGCGGCGGCGCTGCGCGTCGGCATGATCGGACGGATCAGCCGCGCCCTGCACGATCCCGACCGGGGCGGGCTGGGCGTGACCGCCTTTCTGGAGCAGGTGGGGCACGACATCATCGAGGCCAGCGGTGTCGCCAATGTCCAACTGTTCGTGGAAACCGAAGCGGACATCGAATTCACCAGCGATGCCGGCGTGCCCATCGCCCTCATCATCGCGGAAACGATCAGCAATGCGCTGGAACACGGCTTTCAGTCGCGGGGCAACGGTTCCATCCATATCAGCGTACAGCGCGGGGAAGGGCGGATGCTCCGCATCATCGTCAGCGATGACGGGCAGGGCGTACCAGAAGGGTTCGACGCCGCCACATCGTCCAGCCTCGGCCTGAAGATCGCCACTACCCTCGCGCGGCAATTGAACGGCAGCTACGCCCTCTATCCCGGTGAGCGCGGTACAGTCGCCCGACTGGACGTGGATGCGCTGGCTTCGGAATTGCTGCCGGGTTGAGGATGCGCTGCATCTACGCTCGATTGTCATAAATATGACTTTGAAACAACATTATCCTGTCATCTGCTCCTTCTAACCGGCCCCCGAACCAACAGGGGGTCATCATGAATTTCAAGTTCCTCAACGGCGCTGGTCTTGCCAGCGTGCTGCCCGCGCTCATTCTCGCTACCGGTGTCCAGACTGCTTATGCGGCAGATGCCGCTGCCGATGCGGCGGCGGACGAAGAGGCGCGCCGTTCGGCGAGCGATATCGTCGTGCTGGCGAACATCGGCTACCGGAATCGCTCGGAAGCGACTGAACCGACGCTGGTGTACAATACCGAATATTTTCAGCGTTTTGAGCCGCTGACCGCCGGTGATGCCCTCAAGCGCGTGCCGTCCGTCACCTTCCTGTCGGACGTAATCGAGAGCGATGGCGTGCGGCTGCGCGGCCTCGCGCCGGCCTATACGCAGATCCTCATCAATGGCGAGCGCGTGCCCGGCTCCAGCGCCGATCGCAGCTTTTTCATGGATCGTATCCCCGCCGAACTGATCCAGCGCGTGGAGATTGTCCGCTCCAACTCTGCGCGCCGCACGGGCGATGCGATTGCCGGTACGATCAACATTGTGCTGAAGGATGGCCTGGACCTCGACGGCGGCTATGTCCGCGTCGGTGGCCTCAGCTATCGCGATGCCGAACTCGAACCCAGCCTCGGCTTCGTCTATGGTGGTCAGGTGGGGCCTGGTCGACTGCTGCTCGGCCTCAACCTGCAGGGCCGCCATAACCCGAAGCGCAAGCAGAGCCTGCGTTTCGCGAATGCCGAGGACAACAACGGTAATCCGACCAACGTCCCAGTGTTCGACAATCGCGAGGACCAGAACGACACGCGCGACGGCAAGGATTATTCGGCGAATGCCAGCTACACACTGGAGAACGACAGCACAAAGCTCGTCCTGAACGCTTTTTACGTCCGCACCGACCGCACCGAAACGGAGCGGTCGCGCGAATATAACAGCCGCACTGCCTTTACCGGCCCGATCCGTGCGCCGACCAACGGCAACCTGACTGTCGACAATGCCAATGTGGCGGACATCGATCAGGAAAATTACACTTTCGACGCCAAGCTGACTCATGAATGGTCGCTCGGAAAGACAAGCGTCAAGGTTGGCTATGCACGCTTCAACGAGGATCGCCACGAAACCGAGCACGAACTGGAATTCGATCGCGCGACGCCGCGCCTGACCAGCGACCTCACCGATACCACCATCCGCGACGAGGAATGGTCGCTGAAGCTGGAGCACCAGATTCCGCTGGCCGATGGCATCGATTTCGCCTTCGGGGGCTTCGGTCAGGACAAGGTGCGCAGCACCAGCGTTCTCGAAACGCGCAACCGTGACAATGTGACTGCGGCGCGCGGCTGGAACCAGTTCACCCGCAATCCTACCGAACTGGCGCGGCCGTTCGGCACGCCGGTGGCGGTTGCAGATGGCGGCGGCGTGAACCGCATCAAGGAGGAGCGCCGCGACGGCTTCGCCCTGATCGAGGGCAAAGGCGGAATTATCTCGTGGGAAGCGGGTATCCGCTACGAGCACACCGATGTGACGATCAACGATTACACGGTGGCTGCGGCTCAGCGCGATCAGACGAACAGCTATGGCAACTGGCTGCCGTCCGCGTCGATCCGCTTCGACGTCACGCCGCGCGACCGCATCACGGCGTCGGTGGCGCGCACTGTGCGTCGTCCAGACTTCAACTATATCTCACCATCGCGCCTCTTGGCTGAAGTTGGGGACAACGACTTGCTCGGCAACCCGCGGCTTCGCCCGGAAACGGCCTGGGGCGGTGATTTGGGTTATGAGCATCGCATCGGGGCGACGGGCGTCATTGGCGTCAATGTCTTCTATCGCGAAGTGAAGAACCTGATCGAACTGACCAACACGCTGGAAGAAGGTTCGGAGGGGGCCGGAACCTTCGTCTATCAGCCGCGCAATATCGACAGCGGCAAAGTCTATGGTATCGAGTTCGACATGTCGACGAGCCTCAGTATCTTTGGCCTGCCCAACACCGGTCTGTTCGGCAATTTCTCCCTGCTGGATAGTGAGGTCTATGACGAGCTCGGCAAACGCCGTTTCAACGGTCAGTCGAACTATGTCTATAATTTCGGCGCAATCCAGGACTTCCCCAATGCGGGTCTCGCCTTCGGTGCGACCTATCGCAAACAGGGCAATGCCTTTGACCGTACCGTGGGCGAAGAAGTCACGACCCGCTATGGCGCCGACCTCGAAATTTTTGTCGAAAAGCGCTTCGGTAAAAGCTTCACCATTCGCGCGGTCGGTTCCAACCTGCTCAATGGCAGCAAGGACGAAACGTTCAACAAGTTCAACACTATCGGTGAACAGAGACTGCGCCAGTTCGACGAATATGAGCTGGAATCGGAAACCGCTGGCCCTGTGTTCCAGATCATGGCCCGCTACGCTTTCTGACGACCCGCCGTTGAGAAATATTCGGGGGATCGGGCCGCTAAACCGGCTCGGTCTCCTCCGTTTTTGGAGCATGCCATGCGTAAATCTTTTTCCTGGGCAGTGGGCGTCGCTGCATCGGCTTCGCTGGGTGCCTGCGCGGCAACCCCGCCTGTCGCCACGGTCACGCCTCTGCCCGCCACCAATGTGGCGGCAAAGGCGGAGACTGATCCTGTCGGAACCGCGCTGGCGGATGCGGCGGATGATCCGGCCATCTGGCGCAATCCCGCGAACCCCGCCGCCAGCCTGATCGTCGGAACGGACAAGAAGGCGGGCCTCTATTCCTACGGCCTCGATGGCAAGAAGCGTAGCTTCGT
The DNA here is from genome assembly GCA_036383715.1 of Sphingobium sp. GTDB lineage: Bacteria > Pseudomonadota > Alphaproteobacteria > Sphingomonadales > Sphingomonadaceae > Sphingobium. The sequence goes on from DASVNT010000039.1 coordinate 36,113, forward strand.
CGCGGCGGGGCAGCTCAACAATGTCGACCTGCGCGGCAATGTCCGCTGGGGTGGGCGCGAGATCATTCTCGTCGCCGCCAGCGACCGCACCGACCGGGTAAAGCCCAAGGTGGCGCTGTTCACGCTCGATGCGGCGACGGGTGCGTTGGCGCAGATCGGCAGCTTCGACACGGGCGCGACCGGCGAGGCCTATGGCTTTTGCCTCGGCGGGCACAAGCCGGGCCTGCCGCTCGCCTATATCGTGACCAAGGCGGGCAAGGTGCTGGAAATCGCGCTGTCCGACGATCCCGCGAAGCCCGCGACGTTGTTGCGCACCTTCGGCGTGACGACCCAGACGGAGGGCTGCGTGGTCGATGACCGCACCGGCCAATTCTATCTGGGGGAGGAGGATGTCGGTATCTGGCGCTTTGACCTCAACGCCGCGCAGCCGGTTCCCATACCCTTTGCGAAAGTGGGCGCGAGCCAAGGCCTCGTCGCGGATGTGGAAGGGCTGGCCCTCGCGCCTTCGGGCGACCGGGGCGGCTATCTGATCGCGTCGAGTCAGGGCGACAATGCCTATACGCTGCTCGACCTGACGGACGGCTCGCTCAAGGGGCGTTTCCGCATTCAGGGCGGTCCGATCGACGGCACGTTCGAGACGGACGGGATCGAACTGGCGCTGGGCGACTTCGGCCCGGACTATCCCGCCGGTCTGTTCATCGCGCAGGACGGCGACAACTTGCCCGAGGCGCAGAATTTCAAGCTCGTCAGCTGGGCCGACATCAAGGCCGCGCTGGGCCTGTGATCATTGGACGCGCGCGGCTGGCGTTGCCCGCCGCGCGCGCACCGCACGGACGCTGTCCTCCCATGCAGATTGCTTCCGGTAACGATCATCCCTTGGCGAGGCTCAAAGGCTCCGCTATGGCACATCCCATGCGTCACCAAGTCCTGCGCCGCGCCGCGCTGATCGCCATCGCTTCCACCGCCGTGCTGCTGTCAGGCTGCGCGAAGAACAAGAGCAAAGCCGACACCCAATATATCGCGCGTGATGTCAGCACGCTCTACAATGCGGGCAAATACCGGCTGGATCGCGGCCAGTTCAAAATGGCGGGCGCGCTGTTCGACGAGGTGGAGCGCCAGCATCCCTATTCGCCCTGGGCGCGTCAGGCGCAGGTGATGGCCGCGTTCAGCTATTATGCCGCGCGCGATTATACCAAGGCGATCCAGACCTCGCAGCGTTTCCTGTCGATCCATCCGGGCAACAAGGACGCGCCCTACGCCTATTATCTCATCGCGCTTTGCTATTATGAGCAGATCAGCGACGTGACCCGCGACCAGAAGATCACGGAGCAGGCGCAGTCCGCACTGTCCGAACTGATCCGCCGCTATCCTGAAACTCGTTACGCCGCCGATGCGCGCCTGAAACTCGACCTCGTGACCGATCACCTTGCGGGCAAGGAGATGGAGATCGGGCGTTTCTATGAGCGTCGCAAGCTGTGGCTCGCCGCGACCCTGCGCTTCCGCACCGTGGTCGACAGATATCAGACGACGACGCATACGGCGGAGGCGTTGCACCGCCTTGTCGAAAGCTACCTTTCGCTCGGCCTCGTGGACGAAGCGAAGAAGGCAGCGGCCGTGCTCGGCAAGAATTATCGCGGCAGTGAGTGGTACAAGCGGTCCTACAAGCTGATGCAGGAGCATGGCGCGTCGGCGTGACACCTCCGCTCGCCTTCTGATACAAGGAAGGCCCATGCCGATCCGCTCATGCTGACCCGTCTTTCCATCCGCAACATCGTCCTGATCGAGGCGCTGGACCTCGATTTCGGGGCAGGGCTGTCCGTGCTCACCGGCGAGACTGGCGCGGGCAAGTCGATCCTGCTCGACGCGCTGGGCCTGATTCTCGGTGCGCGGGCCGACAGCGGCCTTGTCCGGCAGGGCACGGATCAGGCCAGCGTCGCGGCCAGTTTCGACATCGCCGCCGACAGTCCCGTCATCGCCGTGCTGCGCGGCAATGATTTCGATGTGGAAGCGGGCGAACCCCTCGTGATCCGCCGCACGCTCAAGGCGGACGGGGGCAGCCGCGCGTTCATCAACGACCAGCCATGCTCCGCCGCCCTGCTGCGCGAGATCGGCACGGCGCTGGTCGAGGTACACGGCCAGCATGACGATCGCGGCCTGATGAACCCGCGCGGGCACCGCGTACTGCTCGACCATTATGGCCGTTGCGACACGGGTAGCGTCTCTGGCGCCTATGCCGCATGGGGCGCGGCGCGCGATGCGTTGCAGGCAGCCCGGTCCGACCTCGCCGCCGCCGCCAGCGAGCGGGAGTGGCTCGACCATGCCGTTGCGGAACTCACCGCCTTTGCCCCGCAATTGGGCGAGGAGGATGTGCTGGCGGAGGAGCGGGCCGCGATGCAGAAGGGCGCTCGCCTGACCGACGATTTGAGCGCGCTTTCCGGCTTGTTCGACGGATCGGACGGCGGCATCTCCCAATTGCGTCAGGCCGCGCGCCGGCTCGACCGCATCGCCTCCGAACATCCGACGCTGGAGCAGGCACTGGCCGCCCTCGACCGCGCCTTGATAGAGGCGGGCGAGGCGGAGGAGCATGTCACCGCCGCGACCGAGGCGCTGGCCGTCGATCCCGCCCGGCTGGACAGCATAGAAGTGCGTTTGTTCGACCTGCGCGCGCTCGCCCGCAAATATGGCGTCGCGGCGGACGATCTGGCGCAGCTCGCCGTGGAGCTTGCCGAAAAGCTGACGCGCATCGATGCGGGGGAGGAAGGGCTGGCCGCGCTGGAAAAGGCGGAGGTGAAGGCGCGGGCGCTCTACACCACCGCCGCGAAGGCGCTGCACGACCAGCGCGCCGCCGCCGCCGCGCGCCTCGATACGGCGGTGGCGATCGAACTCGCGCCGCTGAAACTCGACGCCGCGCGTTTTCGCACCACGGTCGATCCGCTGGACGAGGGGCAATGGGGACCGGGCGGCATGGACCGCGTGGAGTTCCTCATCTCCACCAATCCCGGTGCCCCGTTCGCGCCGCTGATCAAGGTGGCGTCGGGCGGCGAATTGTCGCGCTTCATCCTCGCGCTCAAGGTCGCGCTGGCGGAGCGCGGCGGGGCGACGACGATGATCTTTGACGAGATCGACCGGGGCGTCGGCGGCGCGGTGGCGTCGGCCATCGGCGAACGGCTCGCGCGCCTCTCCGACGGCGGGCAATTGCTGGTCGTCACGCACAGCCCGCAGGTCGCCGCGCGCGGCACGGCCCATCTGTTGATCGCCAAGGCCAGTGCCGAAGAGAATAGGGGCACGATCACCCGTACCGGCGTGCGCACCCTTGACGATGCGGAGCGGCGGGAGGAAATCGCGCGGATGCTGTCCGGTGCGGCGATCACGCCGGAGGCGCGGGCGCAGGCGGACAGGTTGCTGGAGGGCGTATGACGGGCGAAGTGGAATCGGGCAATCCCGAACAAGTGGCGATCATGGTCGTCACCACGGCCATTGAGTTCGCCTGCGGCTTCGGCCTGATCGCCCTGTTGATCTTTGGCGCCTACGAATTGTTCGACGGCCAGATCAGCATGCGCGAATTCGTCGGCCTGCCGATCAGTTTGGCACTGACCGCGCTGACGGGAGCCAAGGCGATGATGCTGGTCTGCCGTCCCACGCGCGGCGGCATGGTGCAGGTGGCGGCGTTGAGCCTCGTCACGCTGGCCGTCGTCCTTGCCATGACCCTGTGAGATGATGACCGACCCTGCCGACATGACCGAAGCGGATGCCGCCAATCGCCTGATGCGGCTGGCGCGGGAAATCGCGAAGCACAGCGCCCTCTATCATGCCGAGGACGCGCCAAAAATCAGCGATGCTGATTATGATGCGCTGGTGCGGGAAAACACGGCGATCGAGGAAGTATTTCCGCATCTCGTCCGCGCCGACAGCCCGAACAAGCTGGTGGGGGCGTCCGTCGCCAATTCCGTGCTGGCCAAGGTCAGCCACGAAAAGCGGATGATGAGCCTCGACAACGCTTTCGCGGACGAGGACGTCGCTGACTTCACCGGGCGCGTGCGCCGCTACCTGAAACTGCTCGACGATGCGGTGGTGGCAGTGACGGCGGAGGACAAGATCGACGGCCTGTCGCTGTCGATCCGCTATGAGCAGCGCAAACTGGTCCGCGCCGCTACGCGCGGCGACGGGCAGGTGGGCGAGGATGTGACCGCCAATGTCGCGCACATCTCCGACATTCCGCAGACCCTTCCCGACAGCGCGCCCGATATTTTCGAGGTGCGCGGGGAGGTCTATATGGCGAAGGCCGACTTCCTCGCCCTTAACGCCCGCCTGCTGGCGGAGGGGGAGGCGCTGGCGGTGCAGCGCGGGGTGGAGTTCGATCCCGAAACCGTGCGCCAGTTCGCCAATCCCCGCAACGCCGCCGCCGGTTCGCTGCGTCAGAAGGATGCCACTGTCACCGCCGCCCGCCCGCTGCGCTTCATGGCGCACGGCTGGGGCGTCGCCAGCACCGTGCCCGGCGAGACACAGTTCGACGTGATGCGGACCATCGGGTCATGGGGCTTCCCGCTGTCCGACTTCCTCGTCCGGGTCGCGAGCGTGGACGCCATGCTCGCCCATTATCGCGGGATAGAGCATCGGCGCGCCGACCTCGGCTATGACATCGACGGGGTGGTATACAAGGTCGACCGGCTCGACTGGCAGGAGCGTCTGGGCTTCGTGGCAAAGGCGCCGCGCTGGGCCATCGCGCATAAATTCCCGGCGGAACGCGCCGAAACGACGCTGGAGTCGATCGACATACAGGTGGGCCGCACGGGCAAGCTGACGCCGGTCGGTCGCCTGAAACCCGTGACCGTCGGCGGCGTCGTCGTGTCCAACGTCACCCTCCACAACCGCGACGAGATCGCGCGTCTGGGCGTCCGCCCAGGCGACCGCGTCGTCGTGCAGCGGGCGGGCGACGTGATCCCGCAGATCGTGGAGAATCTGACGCGGGAGGAGGAGCGCACGCCCTACAGCTTCCCCTCCGAATGCCCCGTCTGCCAGTCGGAAGCCGTGGCGGAGGAGGGTGAGGTCGATGTGCGCTGCACCGGCGGCCTCATCTGCCCGGCGCAGCGGATCGAGCGCCTGCGCCATTTCGTCAGCCGTGCCGCGATGGACATCGAGGGGCTGGGCGAAAAGACCATCGAGGAGTTTTTCGCGCTGGGCTGGCTCGACCATGGTCCCGCCGATATTTTCCGGCTGAAAGAGCATCGCGCCGAATTGCTGACCCGCGAAGGCTGGAAGGAAAAGTCGGTCGATAACCTCCTGAAAGCCATTGAGGATCACCGCCAGCCGGATGCCGCGCGCCTGCTGTTCGGGCTTGGCATCCGCCATGTCGGCGCGGTGACGGCGCGCGACCTGCTCAAGCGCACCATCACCCTGCCTGCGCTCCGCACCCTGGCCGAACGCGCGCGGGCAGAGGATGCCGACGCGCTGGCCGAGCTCACCGGTATCGACGGCATCGGTCCTGCGGTGGTCGAGGCGCTGGGCGATTTCTTTCACGAAGCGCATAATGTCGCGGTCTGGGACGACCTCCTCGGGCAGGTCACGCCCCCCGACTATATCGTCGAAACCCGCGCCAGCAGCGTTTCCGGCAAGACCGTCGTCTTTACCGGCGCGCTCGAAACCATGAGCCGTGACGAGGCAAAGGCGCAGGCGGAATTGCTGGGCGCAAAGGCCGCCGGGTCCGTTTCCGCAAAGACCGATCTGGTGGTTGCCGGGCCGGGCGCGGGATCGAAACTGAAAAAGGCGCAGGAACTCGGCATAGCGGTGATCGAAGAGGCGGAGTGGGCGGCGATCTTCGCGGCGGCGCGGGGCGGCTGATCCGCTTTTCCCGCGTCCCGCAGGACCAGAGATTCCGCATAATCCTTTAGTTCTAAGATCACGACATATTAACCATCGTGATCTAGCGCAGGGCATTATGAGCCAACGCGCCTGTCCTGCACCCGCCGGGGTTATGTATTTTCCGAAAACCATGCCCGCGGGCTATGGGCTGGCGATCGCGCAAGCGTGTTTCGCCGTGCTCGCGATCATCGGCCTGATCGTCGCGCCGCCCGTATCGGGGCGGATATTGCTCGTGCCCATGGGCGGTGAGGGGCGTGACGGTCTTGCGCGGATCGCCATTGACGCCGGGGCGCGGCTGGTCGCGCCGGGGCCGCTGGCCGGATCGCTGGTCGTGTCGGGCGACAGCGCGCCGCTGATCGCTGCGCTGATGCCCCGTCATGCACTGGTGCTGAGCGCCTCCATGGGCGGCTGCGGCGAAGGGGAGGCGCGTTCGTGAACGAGATTGATCGCCTGCGGATGCGCGGCGTGGAACTGCTCACGCTCGGCACGCTGGGCAGTACGCTGTTCCTGTTCATCCGGGTTCTGGTCCTGCATGATCCGGAAACGGTCATCGGACTGATAATCAGCGCGTTGTCCGCAGTGGTGCCGGTGATCGCGGTGCTCCGTCGACGCCACGACCTTCCCGCGCGGCTCGCCGTTGCCGTCATGACCGCCATGCAGCCCGCCGTCCTCGTCTATGTGTTTCGTGCGTCGCCCTGGCAGGTCGACATGCACATGTATTTCTTCGTCGCTCTCGCGTCGCTCATCATCCTGTGCGATTTCTGGCTGTTCGTGCCGGTCGCGGGGCTGATTGCCCTGCATCACTTGATCCTCGCCTTTGTTGCGCCCGACCTGGTGTTCGCGGGCGGTGGCGGTCTGCCGCGCGTGTTCATCCATGCGCTCGCCGTCATCATCCAGTGCTCCGTGCTGGCGCATTTTACGCGCCAGTTCTTCCAGATGCTGAGCGCGCAGGAGAGCGCCCGGCTGGAAAGCGCCGAACTGACCGCGCGCGCAGAGGCGGCACGCAAGGATGCGGAGGAGGCGCTGGCCTCCGCCCGCGCCGCCGAAGCCCGCGCCGAAATGGAACGCCTCCGCCGCAGCGCCGTGGAGGACCGGGCCAGCGCCGAGCGGGCCGAGGAACTGGCCCGCATGGCCGCCGATTTCGAAATGTCCGTCGCGAACGTCGCCTCCGCCGTGGCCGCTGCCGCGCGCACGCTGGACGGCGCGGCGGGGTCGCTCACAGTGCTGGCCGACCGCACCCGGACACAGGCGGGCGAAGTGTCCGCCGCCGCCGGTCAGGCCTCCGACTCCGCGCGCGATGCCGCCTCCGAAGTCTCCCTGCTCACCCGCGCCGCCAACAGCGTGCTGGAGGCGGCGCATGAGCAGGAAGGCCTTGCCGCGCAGGCGCGCCAATATTCCACGGGCGGCGCCGTCGCGGTCCGCTCGCTGGTCGAGACGACGGAGAATGTCGCGAGCATCGCGGGCCTGATCTCCGCCATCGCCAGCCAGACCAACCTTCTCGCGCTCAATGCCTCCATCGAGGCGGCGCGCGCGGGCGAGGCCGGGCAGGGCTTTGCGGTCGTGGCGCAGGAGGTCAAGGGGCTGGCGGGTCAGATCGGGCGGGCGACCGGCGACATCGTCGGTCTGGTGGAAACCATCGCTTCGCGCGCTGGCGATGCCGAGGGTCGCTTTGGCGAGGTCAGCGCATCCATCGCCCGCCTCACGGAAGCCAGCGCCCGCATTCGCGGCGAGGCGCAGGAACAGCGGCAGGTGACGAGCACCATCGAGGAGGATGCCCGCGGCAATGCGGCGGTCATCGAGAAGATGGCCGAACGCCTTGCGCGCGTGTCCGCTGCGGCTGCGGAAACCGGATCGGTTTCGGCTCAGGTCAAGGATGCCGCCCACGGTCTGCTCGCGCAGGTCGCGACGCTCGAACATGCCGCCGCGCATTTCGTGGACAAGCTGCGCGCGGCCTGAGGCCGTTCAGAGTCCTTGCAAACCGGGTTCGCTTTTGAGCCGGTCGGCCAGAAAATCGATGAAGGCGCGGACCCGGTGTGGCACCTGCCCGCCCCCCACATAGAGCGCGTGGATCGTCTCTATGTCACCGGGATTATGCGCCTCCAGCACGGGAACCAGCCGTCCCGCCGCCATCTCCTCCTCCGCGTTGAACAGGCCCATGCGCGCGATGCCCGCGCCCATCACCGCCATCTCACGCAGGGTCGTGCCATTATTGACCTGAACGCTGCCGGACACAGGCTGGTGCTGCACCTCTCCCTCGACGCGGAACGGCCAGAGCGCCGGTGACGGGCGAAAGGTGAAGGTCAGGCAGTCGTGCCGCGCCAGATCGGCGGGTGTTTGCGGCACGCCATGGCGGTCCAGATAGGCGGGCGCGGCGCACACGGTCATCCGGCTCCGCCCCAGCCTCCGCGCGACGAGGGCGCTGTCGGGCAGATTGCCTGTGCGGATGGCGATGTCCGTTCGCTCCGCCAGCAGGTCGATCACATCGTCGGTCAGGTGCAGGTCGATGCGCACGTCGGGATGCCGCGCCAGGAAGGCAGTGATGGCGGGCGCAACATAGAGCGATCCGAACGGCAGGGAGGCACTGATCGTCAGGCGCCCCCGCACCATGCCGCCACCGACCGCATGATCCGCATCGTCCAGCGCCTTCACGATGGAGAGGGCGGCGGCATAATAGCCCTCACCCTCGTCGGTCAGGGTTACGGCGCGCGTCGTCCGCATCAGCAGGCGCGCGCCCAGCCGCGCCTCCATCCGCCCGATCAGCTTGCTCACCGCCGAGGGTGTGAGGCCCAATGTGCGGGCGGCGCGGGAAAAGCTGCCCTCCTGCACCACGCGGGCAAACACCTCCATCTCGCCAGAGCGTTCCATCAGGATGCGGCTCATTGATGAATCCTGTTCATAGCTATTTGTCCTGCTGTGGAAATAGTCGGAGGGCGGTGCAGCGTCTATATCCGCCTCAACACAATCGCATGGAGGCACATATGGACCTGCAACTCACCGACAAGATCGCGCTCGTCACGGGTGGAACCGCCGGCATCGGTCTGGAGATCGCGCGCGCATTGGCACAGGAAGGCGCAAGGACCGTCATCACCGGGCGCTCTCAGGACAAGATTGACGCGGCGCTGGCGGAGATCGGCGGGCAGGCCAGCGGCATCCTTGCCGATGCGGGCACGGCGGAAGGAGCGGCGGCGATTGCCGCGGCGTTTCCCACGGTCGATATCCTCGTCAACAACCTCGGTATCTATGAGAGCAAGGATTTCGGCGACATTGCGGACGACGACTGGCAACGGCTGTTCAACGTCAATGTGATGAGCGGCGTGCGCCTGTCGCGGACCTATCTGCCCGCGATGCTGGATCGCGACTGGGGGCGGATCATCTTCATCTCCAGCGA
>DASVNT010000040.1:0-23687 GCA_036383715.1 Sphingobium sp.
GCATCGGCAGTTCGATGCCTTCGATGCGGCGGAAGCTGCCGTCGCGCTGGCGCAGCGCGACGTCGAAGCGGTTGCCGCCGGGGTGCGGGGGCACGTGTTCGCCGCGCACGTCGGCCTGGGCGGAAAAGCCATAGGTCACGATCCGGCGATCGCGCACGCGCGGCAGGATCGCCTGCACTTCGGGATGATCGAGGCAGAGGAAGGCCGCGCCATAGAAAGGCACATTCTCGACGAAATCGACGAAACAGTCCTTCACCCGGTCGAACGAGCCGTAGTGGTCGAGATGTTCGGGGTCGATATTGGTCACGACCGCGACCGTACCGTCGAGGCGCAGGAAACTGCCGTCGCTCTCGTCCGCTTCCACGACCATCCAGTCGCTGGAGCCGAGGCGCGCGTTGGAACCGTAATTGTTGATGATGCCGCCGTTGATGACGGTGGGGTCAATCCCGCCCGCGTCGAGCAACGCGGCGATCATCGACGTCGTCGTGGTCTTGCCATGCGTGCCCGCCACCGCGACGGTGGATTTCAGGCGCATCAGCTCGGCCAGCATTTCCGCGCGCCGAATGACGGGGACGCGCTTCTCCAGCGCCAGTTCGACCTCCGGGTTGCCGCGCTTGATCGCGGTGGAGGTGACGACGACCGCCGCATCGCCCAGATTCTCGGCCTTGTGGCCGATCATCACCTTGATACCCTTTTTCCGCAGGCCCTCGACGACATAGCCTTCCGCCACGTCCGTGCCCTGCACCGTATAGCCGAGGTTGTGCATCACCTCGGCAATGCCCGACATGCCGATGCCGCCGATGCCGATGAAATGGATCGTGCCGATGTCGATTGCGACGCCCTTCATGCCGGCACCCCCTGAATGCCAGCGGCGGGACGCGCCGGGGACACCCGCACCACATCGTTCATGATCGGGGCGACCCCGAAACTCTCGATCAGGTCCGCCATGTCGCGCACTGCGTCGGGACGTCCGCATTCGCCCGCACGGCGAGCGGCATTTTCGAGGGCACCCGGCTCCATCGCCATTTTCTGCATCTGCTTGGCCAGCTCCACCGGCGTGAAATCCTTTTGTGCAATCGCGCGCGCACCGCCGGACCTGGCCATTTCGCGCGCATTATAGGTCTGGTGATCGTCCATCGCACTGGGCAGGGGGACGAGGATGGCGGGACGGCCCGCGACGGTCAGCTCCGCGATGGTCGACGCCCCTGCCCGCGCGATGACGAGGTGCGACCAGCCGAGCTTGGTCGGCATATCGTCGATATAGGTCATCAGGTCGGCGGGGATTTCCATTTTGGAATAGGTGGCGCGCACCGCCTCGATATCCTCCGCCCGGCATTGCTGCGTCACCTGCAGGCGGCGGCGCAGCGAGACGGGGAGCAGGCCCAGCCCCTCCGGCACGACGGTCGACAGGATGGTCGCGCCCTGACTGCCCCCGGTGACGAGGATGCGGAACACGCTTTCATCGGTGAAGGCGGGGAAGGGCTCCTCGCGCAATTCCAGCACGGAATCGCGCACCGGATTGCCGACCAGATGCACCTTTGCCTTGTGGCGCGGCGCCAGCTTCATCACGTCCGGGTAGGCGGTGGCAATGGCGTTCACCTTGCCCGCGGCCAGCCGGTTGACGCGGCCCAGCACGGCGTTCTGCTCGTGCACGATGGTCGGAATACCCTCCTTGAACGCCCCCAGAAGCGCGGGCATCGCCGGATAGCCGCCAAAGCCGACGACGGCGGACGGCTGGAACACGTCATAGAGGCGCCGCGCCATGTCGCGGCCCGCCATGATCGCGCGAAACCCTTTGAACCAGCCCAGCGGCCCGCCGCTCATCCGCCCGGCGGGCAGGATGTGGGTCTGCGCCTTTTCAAAGATGCCGGGAATCTTCGCTCCACGCTCGTCCGTGACCAGAGCCACGCGATGCCCGCGCGCCATCAGTTCCTCCGCCACGGCATGCGCGGGCATGAGGTGACCGCCGGTGCCGCCGGCGGCGAGGACATAGTGGCGGGAAACGCTCATCGGCCGCTCCATTGCGGGACTTGGGGGCTGCGCGTGCCATAGGGCACACGCGCCATATACGGATTGCGGCGCGTGAACGCCAGCAACAGGCCGACACCGATGCTGAGCGCGATCATCGAGGAGCCGCCATAGCTGATAAAGGGCAGTGTCATGCCCTTGGACGGGAAAATTTGCGTGTTCACGCCCATGTTGATGATCGCCTGCAACGCCATCTGCGCGACGAGGCCCGCCGCCGCCAGCACGACGAATGGATCATCCTCGTCCAGCAGGCGCAGCAGCACCCGGACGACGATGGCGAGATAGACGAGCGCGATGGCGATGCACGCCAGCAGCCCGAACTCCTCCCCCACGACGGAGAAGATATAGTCGGTATGCGCTTCGGGCAGGTGGAACTTCGCCTGTCCGCCCCCCGGCCCCACGCCCATCAGCCCGCCATTGGTGATGGTGGTGTGCGCCAGATCGACCTGCGTCGGCCCGCCCGTCGCGTCGGAGGTCAGCCCGATGAACTGGTTGATGCGATCCCGGCCGTTGGCATAGAAAAGATAGACCAGGACGAGGCCGCCCATGGCCGCGCCGATCAGCCCGCCAATCGCCCGCATCGAAATACCGCTCAGCATCAGGAGCACGCCCCAGATGCCGACGAAAATCACCGTCTGGCCGAAATCGGGCTGCTTCATCAGCAGGGCGGCGACGATGGCCGTCATCAAACCGCTGAGCGGGATCACCGGCAGCGTCTTGTCCTTCGCGCGCAGCGAGAGCATCCACGCCAGCGTCACCACATAGGCGGGCTTGAGGAACTCCGACGGCTGGAAGCGCAGCGCGCCCGACCCGATCCAGCGATGCGCACCATTCACCTGCGTCCCGATGATCGGCACCGCGACCAGCAGCACGGAAAAGAACGCCGCCATGAACATGGCCAGACGCCGCGCCTGCTGCCGGGGCAGCATGGACACGAACACCATGACGAACAGGCCCGCCGTCACCCACATGATCTGGCGGTAGAAATAATGGAGCGGATTGACCGCGACCGCCGTGGTCGAACGGTCGATGGCCGCGACCGGCGACGCCGCCGCCACCGCGACGAGGCCGATGGCGATCAGCACGACGATGAGGGCGAGGAGAACGCGGTCGATTTCCCAGAACCAGATGGACAGCGCGGTCCGCTCCCGCGGCAACGGGCGGCCGGCAGCCTGTGCACGGTCACGCAACGCGGGGATCAGCTTGCGCCCTGCCTCGGTCAGCGGCCCCTGCGCTTCGCCGCGCGTCTTTTCCGGCTTGTTCGGCTTCATTGCCCGCCGTCTCCACCCAAAGCATTCACCGCCGCAACGAACGCATCGCCGCGCGCCTCGAAATCGCGGAACTGGTCGAAGGACGCGCAGGCAGGCGACAGCATCACCACATCGCCCGGCTTGGCGTTCGACGCAGCCTGCTGGACCGCGGTGATGAGCAGCTCGCATTCATCGACCGGCATGATCTCCCGCAGGATGCCCGCGAAAACCGGCCCTGCCTCGCCGATGGTGTAGGCGTGGACGACATTGGGAAAGCCCTCCGCACAGTCGTCCAGATTGTCGCTCTTGGCGAGGCCGCCCAAGATCCAGTGGATGCGCGGCTTGCCGCCCAATGCGGGCCATGCCGCCAGCGCGGGCGCGGTGGAGGCGGCGTTGGTCGCCTTGCTGTCGTTGACGAACAGCACGCCGCCCCGCTCCGCCACGATCTGCATCCGGTGGGGCAGGCTGGCATAGCTCAGCAGCGCATCGCGCACCCCGGCCTGTCCGATGTGCAGCGCCTCCGCAATGGCGCGGGCCACGGCGACGTTCTGCGCATTATGCGGCCCCTGCAGCGATGGCCATTCCAGCTGTTCGGCAAGGTCGATGTCGCGTGCGCTCACCGCGACGGCGTGCGGCAGTTTCGCGGCGATGGCGCGCGTCGGCTCGTCATCCGTCGCGATGATCGCAACATGGGCGGGCGACTGCATGGCGAACAGCCGTTCCTTGGACGCGGCATAGCCCGCGAAACCCTCATTATAGCGGTCGAGATGATCCGGCGTGATGTTGAGCAGCGCGGCCACGTCGCAGTCGAGGCTGTAGGTCAGGTCGATCTGGTAGCTCGACAGTTCCAGCACATAGACGCCGCCCGCAGGCAATGGCTCCTGCGCCAATATGGGCAGGCCGATATTGCCGCCCATGCGCGTCGGCAGGCCCGCGTTGCGGCAGATGTGATGGACAAGCGCGGTCGTCGTCGACTTGCCGTTGGTGCCGGTGATGCCGATCACGCGGTGCGCGGGCAGACTGGGCCGGGCCAGCGCGAACAGTTCGATGTCGCCGATCAGCGGCACGCCGGATGCGCGCGCCTTCTCCGCGATGGGGTGGCGGTTGATCGGCACGCCGGGTGACACCACGATGCCGTCGAAGCCGGTCAGGTCCGCTTCGAGCAGGTCCGCGATCTCCGCCTTGCCCGCCACGGCTGCCCGCGCATCCTCGCGATTGTCCCACGCCAGCACCTGAGCGCCGCTGGCATGCAGTGCCTCGACCGTGGCAAGACCCGACCGGGCAAGGCCGAGCACCGCATAACGCTTTCCGGCAAAGACGGGGGAGACGATCATCGCAGCTTCAACGTGGCTAGCCCTGCGAGCGCGAGGACGAAGGACACGATCCAGAAGCGGATCACGACGGTCGTCTCATGCCAGCCGAGCTGTTCGAAATGATGGTGGATCGGGGCCATGCGGAACACCCGCTTGCCCGTCCGCTTGTAATAGAACACCTGGATGATGACCGACAGCGCCTCCACCACGAACAGGCCGCCGATGATAGCCAGCACAATCTCGTGATGGGTCGTCACCGCGATCACACCGATGGTGCCGCCCAGTGCGAGGCTGCCCGTATCGCCCATGAACACGGCAGCGGGCGGCGCGTTGAACCAGAGGAAGGCAAGGCATGCCCCCACGCACGCCCCGCACAGGATGACGAGGTCCCCCGCGCCCGGCACATGCGGAATGCCCAGATAGGACGCATAGTCCGCGCGGCCGACGATATAGGCGATCAGCATGAAGGCCATGCACGCGACGATCACCGGCATGGAGGCAAGGCCGTCCAGCCCGTCGGTGAGGTTCACCGCATTACCGAAGGATACGATGACGAAGGCCGCGAACACATAATAGAAATAGCCCAGATCGATCGGACCGCCGGTATAAAAAGGCAGGTACAGCCCCGTACCGTTGCGGGACACGATCAGCCAGGTCGCAAAGCCCGCGATGGCGAATTCGATGGCGAGGCGGAACCTGCCCGACAGGCCCTTGTGGCTCGCCTTCGTCACCTTGTCATAATCGTCCAGGAACCCGATGGCCCCGAACCCCAGCGTCACGAACAGGCATGCCCAGACATAGTTGGAGCGCAGGTCCATCCACAACAACACCGACAGACCCAGCGCCGTCAGGATCATCAACCCGCCCATCGTCGGCGTCCCGCGCTTGGCAAGGTGAGTCTGCGGCCCGTCGCTGCGGATCGGCTGTCCCTTACCCTGACGCACACGCAGCCAGCCGATGAATTTGGGCCCGATGACGAGGCCGATGACCAGCGCCGTGATGATCGACGCACCCGCGCGAAAGCTCAGATAGCGTATCAGGTTGAGAACGCCCGGAAATCCTAGCTGTTCAGCAATCCAGTAAAGCATTCTCAGCGGTCTCCGGCGGCGATGGCGGCGACGAGGCGCGACAGGCCGATACTGTTGGAACCCTTGACCAGCACGACGTCATCGGCCCGCAGGAGCGGGCGCAGCGTGTCGATGGCGGTCTGGGTGTCGGGCACATGACGCAAAGCCAGCGTCCCTTCAAGTGCGCGGGCGAGGGGTTCCATCTCCTCACCCACCAATATGGCGTCGGAAATGCCCGCTTCACCGATTGGGCCTGCCAGACCGGCATGCAGCGCGTCGGACTGGTCGCCCAGTTCCTTCATCGCGCCCAGCACGACGATGCGCCGTCCGGCCTCCTCGCGGCCCAGTTGCGCCAGCGTCGCCTCCATGGAAGCAGGGTTGGCGTTGTAGCTTTCGTCGATCAGCAGGATTTCGCCGCCCTCGACCGTGATCGTGCGCCGTTCGCCGCGTCCCGGCAGCCCCGGCATCTCCGCCAGTGCAAGGCCCGCGAGGCCGACGTCGCCGCCCACTGCCTCGACCGCCGCCATGATGGCGAGCGCGTTGGATACCCAGTGGCGACCCGGCGCGGCGATACTGAAACTCACCGTGCCGCCCGGCAGGCGCGCGGTGACGAGCGTGCCGCCGTTCTTGCCCGGCACCTCATCGATCACCCGCACATCGGCATCGCGATTGAAACCAAAGGTGACGATGTTGTTAGTGTAGCGCACGGCGCGGTTATAGAGGCGCGCGGCATGTTCGCTGTCGGCGGGGATGATCGCCGTGCCGCCCGGCTCCAACCCCTCGAAAATCTCCGCCTTGGCGTCGGCGATGGCCGCAGTGCTGCCGAAATGACCGATGTGGGCGGGCGCGATGGCGGTGACGATGGCGACATGGGGCCGCACGATGCGGGTCAGCTCGGCCAGTTCGCCCGCATGGTTCATGCCCATTTCAAAAATGCCGAAATGGCTGGCGGCGGGCATGCGCGCGAGGCTGAGCGGCACGCCGACATGGTTGTTGTAGCTTTTGACCGACCGATGGGCGAGGCCCGGCGCCTTGCGGTCCAGCGCCTGCCACAGGGCTTCCTTGGTGCCGGTCTTGCCGACGGAGCCCGTGACGCCGATGATCCGCGCCTTCGTCCGGCCCCGCGCCGCCCTGCCCAGCGCGACCAGCGCGTCGGTGGTGTCGGCGACCCGGACATGGCTGCCCTTGACGGGACGGTCCACGACCGCCGCTGCTGCGCCTGCCGCAAAGGCCCGGTCCACATAGTCATGGCCGTCCGCCTCCGCGCCCTTGAGCGCGACGAACAGGTCGCCCGGCCCCACTTCGCGACTGTCGAAAGCGACGCCATTGGCGGTGAAGGCGCCCTGCACCGTGCCGCCGGTCGCATCCGCGACTCCCTCGGCTGTCCACAGCGGCATCACGCGGCGCATTCCCTTGCCACGGTCACATCGTCGAAGGGCAGCACGCGGTCGCCGATAATCTGTCCCTGCTCATGCCCCTTGCCCGCGAGGAGGACGACATCCCCCTTCTGCGCCTGCGCAATGGCGGCGGCGATGGCGTCGCGACGTCCGCCGATTTCCGTCGCGCCCGGAGCGCCCGCCATCACGGCGGCACGGATGACTGCGGGATCTTCGCCGCGCGGATTATCGTCGGTGACGATCACCACCTCGGACAAATCCGCCGCGACCTTGCCCATTTGCGGACGCTTGCCCGCATCCCGGTCGCCGCCCGCTCCGAAGACCGTGATGAGACGACCCGCCGTATGCGGACGCAACGCCTCGATCGCCGCGCGCAGCCCGTCGGGCGTATGCGCATAATCGACATAGACCGGAGCGCCCGTCCGCGTGATCACCGCCCGCTCCAGTCGCCCGCGCACCGGCTGCACCCGCTCCAGCGCCTTCAGCACATCGGCCAGCGGCTTGCCGGTCGCGATGACGAGGCCCGCCGCGACCAGCGCGTTGGCCGCCTGATAGGCACCGATCAACGGCAGGGCCAGCTTATGCGTCACGCCTTCGGTCTCGACCACCAGATCCTGCCCCAGCGCCGTCGGCACGCGCGAGACGAGGCGCAGCGCCTCCCCCTTCTCGCCCACGGTGAACAGCGTCAGGCCGCGCGCCGCCGCATGACCGATCGCCTTGTCCGACCACTCGTCATCGGCCCAGATCACCGCCGCGCCGTCGCCATCGACCACTTCGTCGAACAGCCGCATCTTGGCCGCGAAATAACTGTCCATGTCGCCATGATAGTCGAGATGGTCGCGGCTGAGGTTGGTGAACGCCCCCGCCCGTACAGGCAGCCCCTCGGTCCGATACTGGTCGAGGCCATGGCTCGACGCCTCGAACGCGAGATGGGTGATCCCCTCGCGCTTCAGGCCCGACAAATTGGCGAGGAAGGTGACGACATCGGGCGTGGTCAGCCCGGTCGACACCTGATCGACATCGGTGGTGACGCCCAAAGTGCCGACCGACGCCGCCTTCTCGCCCAATACGCGCCAGATTTGCCGGGCCAGCTCGACCGTGCTCGTCTTGCCATTGGTGCCGGTGACGGCGACCGTGACCGGGGGAAAGGGCGCGAAATAGCGGGCGGCGATACTGGCGAACAGGCGGCGCGGGTTGGCGTCGGCGATATGCACCGCGCCCTCCACCTTCGCCTCCGGTCGCGCGACGACGGCGATGGCGCCTGCGGCTATCGCGGCGGGAATATAATCCTCGCCATTGACCCGCGCGCCCTGAAACGCGCCAAAGATCGATCCCGGCGCGACCTTGCGATTGTCGATGGCAAAGCCCGTGACCGGTATGTCCCGCGCATCCTGCGGTATCGCGTCACCCAGATCGCCTGCAAGGTCGCCCAGCCGCATCACTCCTCGCCCTTCGCCTTCCAGAGCAGCGGAGTCAGTTCGCTGACGTCCACATCACGATTGGCTTCCGGCAGGACGCCGAGCATCGGCCCTGCCCGCTCGATGAACCGACGCACGACCGGCGCGGCGGTCCATGCGGCGGTGCGCAGGCCGTAGGTTTCGGCATTGCCCTTTGGCTCGTCCATCATGACCAGCACGACATAGCGCGGATTGTCCATCGGGAACGCCGCGGCAAAAGTCGTCACCAGCGAATGCTTTGCATAGCCGCCCGCATGGGGCTTTTCAGCAGAGCCGGTCTTGCCACCCACGCGGAAACCCTTGGCGTCGGCGCTGCGGCCCGTGCCGTCCATGACGATCAGGCGGAGAAGCTGGCGCATCCGCGCGCTGGTCGCGGCGGTGAAGACCCGCCGCCCTTCCGGCACCTGCTCATCGCGCAGCTTGAGGAGCGTCGCCGGACGCCAGATGCCGCCATTGACCAGCGCGGCATAGGCGCAGGCGAGATGCAGCGGCGTCACCGCAATGCCATGGCCATAGGACACGGTCATATTGGTCAGGCGGCCCCAATTGGATGGCCAGAGCGTGCTGACGCGCTCCTTGAGTTCGATGGCAGACCGTTCGGCGAAGCCCAAACGGCGATAGGCCTGCTGCAACCGCTCCGGCCCCATCTCGTCGGCAATGCGCGCGGTCGCGATATTGGAACTGTGGATCAGCGTTTCCGGCACGTTGATCCAGCGGCCCATGCTGTGATCGTCATGGATGCGGAAACCCGCCACCAGCAGCGGAGCGGTCGCGTCATAACGCTTGCTCATGCTCGTCACGACGCCCGCGTCCATGGCAGCGGCAATGGCGAGCGGCTTGAACGTCGAACCCAGTTCATAGTCGGACTGGACGATGTCGTTGCGCCGGGCGTCCATCGTCTGGTTGCTCAGCTTGTTGGGGTCGAACACCGGCAGGGACGCCATGGCGACGACTTCGCCCGTGTTCGCATCGAGAACCACCCCCGCCGCGCCGCGCGCCTGCTGCGAGCTCAGGCCCTGATAAAGCTCGCTCTCCATCACCGCCTGCACGCGCGCATCCAGCGAGAGGACGAGCGGCGTGCCGCGTGTCGCGGGTGCGGTCAGCCGGTCCTGAAACGCGCGCTCCGCCCCCATGCCGCCGTTGCCATCGACACCGACGAAGCCCAGGGCGTGCGCCGCCAGCGTGCGCTGCGGATACAGCCGCTCCTTCTCGCGCGGGAATTCAATTCCGACCTCGCCCAGCGCGTTGACCGCCGCGACCTGCTCCGGCAGCGCGCGGCGGCGCAGATAGACCCAACGCTTTGTCGGTTGCAGCAGGCGATAAAAGACGCCCGCGCTGGTATCGGGGAAGATATCGTGCAGCTTGTCGGCCAGATCCTGCCGGTCGCCGATGATGCGTTCGGGCCGCGCTGCGATGGAATAGGCGTCGATGGTGCGGGCCAGCGGCTCGCCATTGCGGTCGAGGATGTCGGCGCGCGGCGGCACCATCGCCGACACCGCGCCGCTGCCTTCGCCGCCGCTCGCGAATATGCCCATCCACAGCATGCGCCCGCCCAGCACCAGCGTGGCGCCCGCGAACAACAGCAAAAGCACGACGAGGCGCGCATGCGCAACGCCGATCAGGTCATATCTTTGTGTCGGTTTGCCCGGACTGGCAGGCCGGGCGAGGACCGTGGCCATCAGTTACCCCTCGAACGGTTTTCCGCCTGCGCCTTCGCACCCAGATCGCGCAACGTGCGGTCATCCAGCAACTGCGAGTCGAGCAAAGCCATCCGCGCCGCCTTACGGGCCACCGGATTGGGCGCCGGACGGGCGGCGGGCTGGACGGTGGCAGCCTGCACCGTGCGGACGGGCGCCGCGCGTTCCTCGCTCACGGCCTTGCGCGCTACCGGGGCAGGCGTCACGTCGCGCACTGGCGCCGATGCGGTGACCGTGGCCGCCGCGACGCGCAGGGCGGAGTCATCCTCGCGGATTTGCGCAGGGGCAGGGCTTTCCGTGGTGGCGGGAGCCAGCTCCGACGGCACATTGTCGCTGTCGGCCATCGCCATCATCACCGGCGGGGCGACATAGACATCGCCATTGGTCTTCACGCCCTGAAGGCTGGCCAGCGCGCGCTCGTCAGGCAGATACTGCGCTACCTGCGGCGCGCCATATCGATAATCCTCGCTATTCCACTTTTCGAGCTGGCGCATGTTCGCCCGCGCCTCGAACTCCGTCTCCAGATAGCGGATGTCGCCGCGGACGTGGAAAATCTTGCGCTCCAGCGCCTGCACCGCATTGCGCTCCGTCGCGACGCGCAGCGAGATGAGATAGGCGGTCAGCGCGCCAAAGGCCACGATCAGAATCCACAGGATGTTCTTGAGGCGTTTGATCGCGATCATGGCTCTTCTCCTCTGGCGGACCAGGCGGGGGCATTGGTGCGGACGGCGCTGCGCAGCGTGGCGGAGCGGGCGCGCGGGTTGCGGGCGATTTCTGCGTCGGACCCACGCATGGCGCGGGCGGGCTTGCGAAAAGTGGGCACGCGCGCGTCGGAGACTTCGGGCCGGTGGCGCGAACCGCCGCCGTCCGATCCACTGCGCGTCCGCAGGAAGTTCTTCACGATGCGGTCTTCGAGGCTGTGGAACGTCACGACCGCCAGACGGCCACCGTCCGCCAGCACGGCCTCCGCCGCCTCCAGTCCCGCTTCCAGTTCCGCCAGTTCCTGATTGAGGAAGATGCGGATCGCCTGGAACGTGCGGGTCGCCGGGTCTTTCGGCATACCGGGCTTGTGACCGAGCGCCTTGCGCACCGCCGCCGCCAGTTCGCCGGTACGCGACAGCGGGCGCGCGGCGACGATGGCGCGGGCGACGCGGCGCGACTGCCGCTCCTCGCCGTAGAGGTAGAGCACGTCGGCGATCGCGCCCTCGTCCGCCTCGTTCAGCCATTCGGCGGCGGTCTGACCCGACTGGCTCATCCGCATGTCGAGGGGGCCGTCATTCTGGAAGGAGAAGCCCCGATCGGCCCGGTCGAGTTGCATGGAGGACACGCCGATATCGAGCGTGACTCCGTCGACCGGGCCGAGCCCCGCCTCCGCCAGGAGTGCTTGCATTCGCGAAAATTCACCGTGGACGAGGGTAATACGACCTTCACTGGCCTCTACTGTCGCCTGACCCTCGGCAATGGCGCTGGGGTCCCGGTCGATGGCGAATACCATCGCGCCCGCCGCCGCCATGGCGCGAGTGTATCCGCCCGCGCCAAAGGTGCCATCGACATGGCGCTCACCGGGGGCGATGGCGAGCGCGTCGAGCACTTCGGCGAGGAGCACCGGGATATGCGGCGCATTGGCGGAAAGGGCGGCGTCCTGCATCATGCCGCCTTCCGGGGGTTCTTGGGGTTTACGGCCCACTCGTCCATCGCCTTCTGGCAGCGCAGCCGGGCAAGCTGCGTTCCATGGCCGGAGGCGAGATAGCGGGACGGCGACCAGATCTCGAACGTCCAGATCGCGCCGACGAACCACAGGCAGTCGTCGATCTCCATCAGTTCGCGGATTTCGTCGGGCAGGCCGAAACGTCCGCCGTCGTCGAAGGTGATGCGTTCGACGCCCGCCACCATGTCCACGGCCCGGCGATGGCGGTCGAGGGCTTCGCCGCGCGCGCGCGCGGCAACGACTTCCGCCTCAATTTCCGCTTTCATGTCAGAGAGATAGTCTTCACCAAAGCCGGTAAGGCAGGGCAGGTCCGGCGTCATGTTGATGAAGAGGGTGTTGTGGTCGCCGCTTCCGGCCTTGACGCGGCGGCGCAGATCGACGGGCAGGGTAAAGCGTTGCTTGCTGTCTACGCCGCTGAACCCGCTACCGTGATAGTTGTCGGCCGCCGACACTTTGCCCCGAACTCCCTGTTCAGAGGAACGCGGAAACCCGCTTCCGAACAGTCGTGCCGTTCGGATTTCTAACTCGCGGAAAAACCATGCGCCCTCGGGACTGTAACTATCAGCCACCGGGTCGAGTGTGAAGGGGATTCATGGGATTAGATGGGAAAAAATGTTCTGAAGGCTATACTGGTTGGGAAACACCCCTCTTTTCCGCCATTCGGCCGCCCCTCGACAGAGTGGCCGACACCGCCACGCTCAGAATGACCAGCACGCCCAGCGCCATTCGCAACGCTCCCGGCAGGCCGTCCGCCTGCGCCAGCCAGATGCGCCGCCCCGCCGCCTTTCCTGCTCCGGGAACCAGGAAATCCGCCAGAACCGGGACTGTATCGCTCGTCCACGCCCGCATGCCGATCGAGTCGGCGGGGTCGGCGGTCCACAGCGCGTCATTGGCGAAATCCGCGTCCGCCACGAGAAGCGCCGTCCCCTTCCCGACCGCGCACCGCACGACCAGTCCGCCCGACTCCGTCCGACACCCGGAAAGCGATGGGAGGAAATGGGAGGCGCCCGCAATCTGGATCATCCGGCCATCGTCCATTATGCGCCGCTCGACGGGACCACCGCTGGCCTGCGGCGGCACGGGCGCCAGTTTCAGCCCCCAATGCACCAGTAAGGGGCCGAGCATCGTGACCGACGGCGCGCGCAGCGGATGGCCCAGTGGACGCGCATCCGCCCAGCGCAGGTCGGGATCGACGAGCAGGACCGCACGCCCTCCCATCCTCACCCATGTATCCAGCGCCACCAGTTCTTCGGGCGCCAGCGCGCGCGGTTGGATGACGAGCAATGTACTCGTTCTTGCCAGCGTTTCAGCCGCCAGCGCATCCACCGGTCGCAGATCGAGCGGTCGCGACAGGGCTTCCCATAGCGGCGTAGGGACAAAACCCTCCTGCATCGCGCCCTGCCGAGGCAATCCGCGCAGCATAGGACCGGACAGCACGCCGACCACAGGCCGCTTCACCGTCAGTGGGAGCCGCAAGGGCGCGGGATGGAGCCATGCGTCAAGCCGCGCCTCCTGCCCCGCCGAACCCGCCACGCACAGCACGACGGGTGGCAGCACGACCGCCGTCACTGCGATCAGCACCACAGGCCAGTCCCATCGCCGCAAGATCCACCGCAGCAGCCCGAGCAACAGCACCAGACCGGCAACGCCCGGCACCAGCCAGTCGCGCGGATCGAGTTGTCCCGTCGCCATCACATGCGGCGGCAACATGCCCCAAAGCAACACGCCCACTCCGGCAAGGGCCGTCGCCCCGCCCGCCTGCCAGTTCATGGCCCGGTGCGCCTTATTGCGATGGGGACTGAGATTGGGATTGGCGGGGATCGCGATCCATCGGTTTCTGCAGTTGCGGGTCCGGCTCCAGGTCGGGCACGGCGGGCACGCCCTGCGGCTTGGCCGTGTCGGTCGCGGGCGTCACGCCCAGATCGACCAGCGGCTCGGTCGGCTGCGTCGGCGCGACCATCGCATTGGGAGCGACCGTTCCATCGACCGATCCGGTCATGCCGCCCAGCACGCTATCCTTGCGAATATTGTCGACCAGCACATTGGTCAGCCCGACCAGCAACAGGACGCCGCCCAGACCCGCAGCCCCCACCTGTATGCGGCGCAGGCTTTCGCGGCGGCTTTCCTCGCGGGACGGGCGGACCATCATCGGTTCAGGCTCCTGTTCCTTCGACCGCTTTTGCTTCGAGCCACGGGAAGGGCGTCAATCCCTTCGCCACCAGCCAGTCATGGTTGTACAGCGTGGACAGATAGCGGAAACCGGTATCGCACAGGATCGTCGCCACCCGCTTGCCCGGCCCCAATTGCTTCGCCAGCGCGACCGCGCCCGCCACGTTGATGCCCGACGACAGGCCCAGGCACAGCCCCTCCTCGGCGAGCAGGCGACGGACCCAGTACAGCCCCTCCTCATCGGAAACACGGAACTGCGTATCGATGGGCGCACCGTCAAGGTTTGCGGTGATCCGTCCCTGCCCGATGCCTTCCGCGACCGAATTGCCCTCCGCCTTCAACTCGCCATGCGCGTAATAATTATACAGCGCCGCGCCATGCGGGTCAGTGAGCGCGATGGTGACATTCTCGTCGCGCTGCTTGAGGCCGAGGCCGACGCCCGCAATCGTGCCGCCCGTACCCGCCGCGCAGGTGAAACCGTCGATGCGGCCATCCATCTGCGCCCAGATTTCCTCCGCCGTGCCGATCACATGCGCGCGGCGATTGGCGATATTGTCGAACTGGTTCGCCCAGATCGCGCCTTCCGTCTCCTCCGCGATGCGGCGGGAGGTGTGCACGAAATGGCCGGGGTTGCTGTAAGGCGCGGCGGGGACCGTCACCAGTTCCGCGCCCAGAGCGCGCAGCGTGTCCATCTTCTCCCGGCTCTGCGTTTCCGGCATGACGATGATCGTCTTATATCCCTTGGCATTGGCGACCAGCGCGAGGCCGATGCCGGTATTGCCCGCCGTCCCCTCCACGATCGTGCCGCCGGGCTTGAGCAGCCCCTTTTCCTCGGCATCCTGCACGATGTAAAGCGCCGCGCGATCTTTGACCGATGCGCCCGGATTGGCGAACTCGCACTTGCCGTAGATGTCGCATCCGCTGGCCTCGGACGGCCCGGTCAGGCGAACGAGCGGCGTGTTGCCGATCAGGGACAGGGTATCGGCGGCGGGCGGCAGGACGGTCTGGGTCATTACGCCGATGTAGCGCCTCGCCCCCCCGCACCGCAAGCAACGGAAGCGCGCAGACCCCAAAAAGCGGTTGGCGCGGCGGAGAAAACACCGCCCACACCCCAAATCATAAAGATTTTTGTGGCAGGAGCGGCTGCAATGGCATCGCTGTCCCCTCCGCCGCGCCGCGCCGCATCCGCATGGCCCCGACCTGCTCCCCGGTTTCGCCGGGGCTGGGCCGTGGGCGTCGTCGTGCTGATGCTGCTGCTGGCGCTGCGGCTGCTGCCCGCCGACGCCTTTCAGGTGCTGGACGACGCGCGCGGCGGTCCTGCGCCGCTTGCCGCGATGATCGCCATCCCGTCCGAGAGCCCCGGCGAAACCTTCCCCGGCTCCGCCTATTTCTTCGCGCAGGACGCCTTCGCGCCCGCCGCCGCCGATGGCACCATCTCCACCCTGTCGCCCGGCGACAACACCCCACATGTACTGCAGATCGAGCGCGGCCCTGCGGCACTGGCCATGGCGATGCGCGGGCAGACGCCGCTGGACGATGCCCGTGCGCTCCAGTGCATGACCAACGCGATTTATTATGAGGCGGGCAATGAACCCGAAGAAGGGCAGCGCGGCGTCGCGCAGGTGATCCTCAACCGCCTCGCCTCCGGCCAGTGGCCCAGCAGCATCTGCGCTGTCGTCTATCAGGGCGGGGATCGCGCCGACCGGGGGTGCCAGTTCACCTTCAGTTGCGACGGCTCCATGGCCCGCATTCCCGCCGCCGCCGCGTGGTCGCGCGCACGCAGGGTCGCATCGCGAGCACTGTCTGGCGACATTTTTGCGCCAGCCGGTCTTGCCACCTTCTATCACACGCTGGCCGTCCGTCCGCCCTGGGCCGAGCGGGTGCGCCCGGTCGCGGTGATCGGCGCGCATATCTTTTATCGCCTGCCCGGTGCGGCAGGCGCTCCGGCGACCTATCGCATGCGCTATTCGGGCCGCGAGTTTGCGCAGCCCGGCCCCTATGCCTTCACACCGCCGCCACGCCCGCTACCCGCACCGCCGGGACCGGACATGCTCGCCTACACCGCCCCATTGTCCCCCGGCGCGCCCGTCCGCCCCGGTGCGAACGTGCCCCTGCTGCCCCTGTCGCTTGCGACCGTCGGCACGCCCGCGCCAGAAGCCACGCTTTCGGCACGGGATGCGAGCCTGCCGCAATCCACGATCCGGGCAGAATATCGCAATTCCGGCCGCCCGCTGCCCTGAACGACTGGGTATTTTCCGGGCCTTTGAAAAACTTCGAAAAAATTGCAAAAAAAGTGCGGGGTCTGGGAACCTTTGAAACCGCCTCTGGTTTTAGAGTTCGGACAGCAAACATTGCCCCCCCGCTCTTGCTGTCCAAATACACGGCCCGGAACGCCATCCCCCACCCGACCAGCGTTCCGGGCCATCCCTTTCCTGAAAAGGAAAAGAGCCTCGTAACCGCTCCCTGAGCGGTTTTTTTGTGCCCGGAAAAATCTTGAGATCACGGGCGCGCCGCCGGAACCGCCCGCCATCGACCGAGTTATGTTGCGTGAGGATGCTAACCAAACACGCCGAAACGGCGATCAGATCAGGATGCAGACTATGAAAAACAAGCCGATCCTTGCCGCCGTTCTGCTGTCCGCGTTCGCGCTGCTCTCCGCCTGCAATACGGTGGAAGGCGCTGGCAAAGACGTATCGAGCGCGGGTCAGGCCGTCTCCGGTGCGGCTTCGGACGCCGCCCATTAAGGAGCATCAACAGTCTTTGGGCGTCCGGTCTACGGAACGTCATCTATCAGGCCGGGTCATCCCGGCCTGATTTTGTTTGGGCCATATCAGGAGGGGGTCAGGAGGGATCGACCTCGACCAATTCCCTCTCTTCTTTCGCCTTTTCGGCGGCGCGACGACGGTCAGTGAACCACATGGCGATCAGGCTGAGTTCGTACAGCAGCACCAGCGGCACCGCGAGCATCAGCTGCGACACGACATCGGGCGGCGTCAGCACTGCCGCCAGCGCCACGGCGGCGACGATCATATACCGCCGCACGCTCACAAGTTGCGCCCGCGACACGATGCCCGCCTGATTGAGCAGCATCAGCAGGACCGGCATCAGGAAGCTGATCCCGAACGCCAGCGTGAACTGCATCACCAGCGCCAGATAGGATTCCGCCGTCGGCAGCGCCTCTATCTCCACGCCGCCCGCATCCCCCTGAAACCCCAGGAAGAAATGGAAGGCGGTCGGCATCACCACATAATAGGCCAGCGCCGCGCCGCTCAGGAACAGGATCGGCGTCGCCAGCAGGAACGGCAGCAGCGCCCGCTTTTCCTTGGTGTAGAGGCCCGGCGCGACAAAGGCCCAGAGCTGGTTGGCGATCACCGGGAACGACACGAAGAACGCGCCGAAAATCGCCACCTTCAACTGGACGAAGAACGCCTCGTACAGTTTGGTATAGACCAGCTTGCCACCACCCACGCCATAGGCATCCTTGAGCGGATGGACGAGGAAAGCGAACAGCTTGTCCGAGAAATAATAGCAAACGATCCCGGACAGCAGCAGCGCATAGACGCAGCGCAGGAGGCGCGACCGCAGTTCGATGAGATGTTCGAGCAGCGGCGCGGTCGTCTCGTCAATGTCGTTCATGCGGCGGAACCACCCGTTACTGTGGGTGAGGACTGGTTCGGGGGCTGGTTCGGGTCGGGGACCAGATGATCGGATTCGGACGCAGGCTGCGCCAGTTGCGCGGGATCGACGCGGAAGGCAGGCTCATCATCCGCCACGGATGCCTCCGGCGCCGGAAGGGCCGGGAATGCCGTATCCACGCCCTCCACAGACGCCTCTTCCACCGGCGCCTGCTGCGTCTGGGCCATGATCCGCGCATTGTCGGCGGCCCATTTCTTTTCCATCTCCTCCATCTCGGCCTGACGGATCATCTCGTCGATGCCGGAGCGGAAATGGCGCGTCATCGCGCGTCCCTTGCCGATCAACTGTCCCAATTTGTACAGGACGCGCGGCAAGTCCTTCGGGCCGATCACGACAATGGCCACGATAACGATGAGCAACAGCTCGGATGAACCAACGTCCAGCATGATGGCAGGGCAGTCCCGTCTTTAAATCGCCGTCTTCAAAACGGTCGTCGCTCCACCGGACATCCGATGGGGCGCAAATCAGCCCTGCTTATGCTCGCTGGAAACGGTCGTCGCGGGCTGCGGCGCCTGCTCGGCCTGGGCTTCGATCTGCTGGACCGGAGCGGCCTTGCGCGGCGGCGCGACATCGTCATCGTCGTCGGCCATGCCCTTTTTGAAGCTCTTGATACCCTTGGCAACGTCACCCATCACGGACGAGATGCGACCGCCGCCGAACAGCAGAACGACGACAAGCATAAGAACAATCCAGTGGATTGGCGAACCGAAACCCATGATACAAACCTCCTGATAGGCCCTGATTTAGACCCTTTGACCGCGATTTCAAACCCCATGCGCGGTGAAACGGGTCGGATTGATGACAATGCCGCCGCTTTCCTGCCATGATGGCGTCATTCTTCGTCCTGCGGCTCCACAGGCTCGTCATCCTCATCCGCCAGTCCGTTCAGCGCCGCCTCCAGCGCCAGTTCGACCGGCTCCAGCAGGCCGGCGGCGCGCAAATCCTCCACACCGGGCAGATCGCGCCTGCTCTCCAGCCCGAAATGGGTCAGAAAATCGGGCGTCGTCGCATAGATGAGCGGGCGGCCCGGTGTCTCCCGGCGACCGGCGGGACGGACCCAGCCCGCCTCCATCAGCACGTCGATGGTCCCCTTCGCCACCTGCGATCCCCGAATCGCCTCTATCTCTGCACGGCTGACGGGTTCGTGATAGGCGATGATCGCCAGCGTCTCGATCCCCGCGCGAGACAGCTTGCGCGGCACCTCCCGCTCGCGCCGCAGGATATGGGCCAGGTCGGCGGCGGTCTGGAAATGCCAGCGCCCACCCCGCTCGACCAGTTCGATCCCGCGCCCGGCATAATAATCCGCCAGTACAGTGAGGTGGGGCAGCACGCTTTCGCCCAGCCCCGCGTGACGCTGAACCTCGACCGGCGTCAGCGGCCCTTCGGCGGCGAACAGCACGGCCTCGATCAGGCGCAGCTTGTCGTCCTGCATCATGCTCATGCCTCGGCGGCGCGCAGATAGAGCGGTTCGAACGGCCCCGCCTGCTTGATGTCCACCCGCCGCTGCTTGGCGAGTTCCAGTGCGGCGACAAAGCTGCTCGCCCGCGCCGACCTGCGCAATTCCGGGTCGCCCGATTGCGGCAGAAACGCTTCGAGGCTGGTCCACTCGATCAGGCTGCCCACCATCTTGCCCACCCGCTCGATCGCGGTTTCCAGCGTCATGACATTGCGCACGGCGACGACATGCACGACGGGCCGGTTGCGCGCCTTCACCTGCCCATAGGCCGCGATCAGGTCATAGAGACTCGCCTGCCAGATCGACGCCTTGGGCCGATGCAGCCCCTCCGGTTCGGGCCGGACAAAGACATCGCGCCCCAGCAGGTCGCGCGCCATCAGCCGCGCCCCCGCCTCCCGCATCGCGTCCAGTCTCTGCAGCCGCAATTGCAGGCGCAGCGCCAGTTCTTCGGGCGAGGGATCAGGCTGCTCCGCCTTCGGCAGCAGCAGCGCGGACTTGAGGTAGGCGAGCCATGCCGCCATCACCAGATAATCGGCGGCGACCTCCAGCTTCAGCGCCTGCGCTTTCTCGATGAAGACCAGATATTGTTCGACCAGCGCGAGGATCGAAATCTCCCGCAAATCCACCTTCTGCCCGCGCGCCAGCGTCAGGAGCAGGTCGAGCGGCCCCTCCCAGCTCTCGAAGGACAGGGTGAGCACCTCCTCCTCCGGGCGACGCCGCACCGGGATCGCCGCATCCTGCAACTCGTCGGGGCGGAAGAGGTCGAGCGTTTCGCTCATACAAGCGCGAGGAGCGCGTCGCGGGTGGCGAGGACCACCTCCATATCCGCATCGTCCGGCCCGGCGGCGACGCTCGCCATGGCGCGGTCGAGGCGGGCGCGGCTCGCCACGCTTATCTCCGGCAAGGCGTCGGCGATGGCGATCATGTCGTCCATCTTGCCCCAGCAATTGAGCGCGATGTCGCACCCCGCCGCGACCACGCCCGCCGCCAGTTCGCCCATGCTGCCCGACAGCGCCTTCATGTCGATGTCGTCGGACATGAGCAGGCCGTCGAAGCCGATGCGGCCCCGGATGATGTCGCCGATGACGACGGGCGACAGGCTGGCGGGCCGCTCCGCATCCCAGGCGGTGTAGACGATATGCGCGGTCATCCCCATCGGCGCGCCCGACAGGCTGCGGAAGGGCGCAATGTCGGCCTCCAGGTCCTCCGCGCTGGCGGTGACGGTGGGGAGGTGGAGGTGACTGTCCACCAGCGCGCGGCCATGGCCCGGCATATGCTTGACGATGCCGACCACGCCGCCCGCGCGCAGCCCCTCGATGACCGCACGGCCCAGAGCGGCAACTTGGCGAGGATCGCCGCCCAGCGAACGATCACCGATAATGTCGCTCTGCCCGTCGAGCCGCAGGTCGAGCAGCGGCAGCGCGTCCACCGTAATCCCGACTTCGGCCAGCGTCGATGCGATCGCCCGCGCATTGGCCCGCGCCGCCGCGATGGCGCTGGACGGGGCGGCGGCGTAGAGGCGATCGAACGGTTCGGCGGACGGGAATTTCGGCCAGACCGGCGGCTGCATCCGTGCGACGCGCCCCCCTTCCTGGTCGATCATGATGAGAAGGTCGTCGCGCCCCGCCAACGCGCGCAGCTCGTCGGTCAGCGCGCGCAACTGCTCGCGATCAACGATATTGCGCCTGAACAGGATATAGCCCGCCGGGTCCGCTTCACGGAAGAAGGCGCGCTCCTCCATTGTCAGGGTTTCGCCGGAAAGGCCGAAGATGACGGGCTTCATACCGCTATCCTAGAGGGGAAGCCTTCGCCGGGAAAGGGCCGGAACCTCTTTCCCCCGCCCCCACGGGCAGCAAGGGCGCAGGTTTCTGTGGATAAGGTCGAAAAGGGCGAGGGGGACGGATACCCCTCATCCCATCACTTCACGACGATGCAATTCTCGCCCGCAACCTTGAGCCGACCGCACAGCGTCGATGCGTTTGCCGCAGTTCCCGCTCCGGCACGCAGGCGATAGACGGTCGAACCGCCCACTTCCGCCTTTTCCACCGTGCTGCCCAGCGCGGCGAGATAGTCGAAACGCTTGGCGAGTTTCTTGAACGAATCCTTCGCCACCGCCTCGCTGCCATAGGCGCCGAGCTGGATCATCGCGCCGCCCGCAGCGGACGCACCGGACGGAGCGGCGACTTTGGCCAGCTTCGTCTCGTCCTTCACGGGCGCGGATACCTTGGCGGCAGGCTTGGCGCCCGGCGTGTCACCCTTGGGCGCATCCTTGGCGATGGAGCCGCGCGACACGCCTTCCATCGGGGCTTCGGCGATGCGGCTGGCATCGACCTTGCCATCCGTGTCCACGCCCTCGCTGGTGGCATAGCTGGTGTCGCCCGTGCCCTTGAAATTCTTGCCGTCGGTGTCATTTGCGGGAATCTTGTAGTCGCCGCCCTGCGCGGGGATCAGCTTCGCCTCGCCGGCGTCCGTCTGGCGGTTCTTGAGCCAGTATCCGCCGCCCACGATCACCGCGAGCAGCGCCAGACCGAGCACGACCAGACCCAAGATGCGGGCCGGGGCGACACCGCGCCCCTCGTCGATCTCCTCGGCCGGTTCCAGCCAGGGGAGACGATCATTCTCGTCCAGATTCAGTCCGTCCCCCACGCCGTTCGTCATCAACTCATCTCCGTCAGTGCCGCCACGCCCATCAGCATCAGCCCGTTGCGAACGATCTGCGCGACCGCATTGCTGAGATACAGCCGTGCCGCGCTGACCTCCGGCGCGTCGGCCACGATCACCCGGCGATCGGGCTGGTCGTTGCCGAGGTTCCACCAGGCATGAAACGCCGCCGCCAGATCATAGAGGTAGAAGGCTACCCGGTGCGGCTCACGATTCTTGGCCGCAGATTCCACGATCCGGGGGAAATTGGCAGCCGCTTTTATCAGCGCCAGCTCCTCCGTCCCAAGCCGGGACAGGTCCGCCCGCGCCACGCTGTCGAACTCCACCCCGAACGTGTCCGCCGCGCGCCGTCCCAGCGAACTGATCCGCGCATGGGCATATTGGACGTAGAACACGGGATTGTCCTTCGACGCCTCCACCACCTTGGCAAAGTCGAAATCCATCTGCGCATCGGGCTTGCGGGTCAGCATGGTGAAGCGGACGACGTCCTTGCCGACCTCCTTCACCACATCGGCCAGCGTCACGAAATTGCCCGCGCGCTTGGACATCTTCACCGGCTCGCCATCGCGCAGCAGCCGGACCATCTGGATAAGCTTCACGTCGAAGCGGGCCTTGCCCTCCGTCAGCGCGGCGACGGCCGCCTGGATGCGTTTCACCGTGCCGGCATGGTCCGCGCCCCAGATGTCGATCAGCTGGTCGGCCGATTGCGCTTTCTGGAAGTGATAGGCCATGTCCGCGCCGAAATAGGTCCAGCCGCCGTTCGACTTTTTGATCGGGCGGTCCTGATCGTCGCCAAACTTTGTCGAGCGGAACAGCGGCAGTTCAACCGGCTCCCAATCTTCGGGCGTCTCGCCCTTGGGCGCTTCGAGCACGCCGTCATAGACGAGGTCATGGGCGCGCAGCCACGCTTCTGCCGCTTCCGGCTTTCCGGCGGCCTGCAACTCGGCTTCGGAAGAGAAAATGTCGTGATGGATGCCAAGCAACGCGAGGTCGGCGCGGATCATCTCCATCATCGCGGCGACGGCGCGGGTGCGGAACGGGACGAGCCATTCGCCCTCCGCCGCGCCGACATATTTGTCGCCGAACTCGGCGGCGAGCGCCTGGCCGACCGGGACGAGATAGTCGCCGGGGTAGAGACCCTCGGGGATCGCGCCCACATCCTCACCCAGCGCCTCGCGGTAGCGGACATGGGCGGAACGGGCGAGGACATCGACCTGCCCGCCCGCGTCATTGATATAATATTCGCGGATCACCTTATGCCCGACATATTCGAGCAGGGTCGCAAGCGCGTCCCCCACCACCGCGCCCCGGCAATGGCCCATATGCATGGGGCCGGTCGGGTTGGCGGAGACATATTCGACGTTGACCGTTACGCCCTCGCCCCCGTCGGAGCGGCCATAATCCTCCGCCTCCGCATGGATCGCAGCCAGCTCCGCGCGCCAGGTGGCGTCGGTCAGCCGCAGGTTGATGAAGCCCGGTCCGGCGATCGCCGCACTCTCCACCTCGTCCAGCCTCTCAAGACCGGCGACGATCTGCTCCGCCAGCGCGCGCGGATTGGTTCCGGCGGGCTTGGCCAGCACCATCGCCGCGTTGGTGGCGAGGTCGCCATGGCTCGCGTCGCGCGGGGGCTCGACCGTGACGGGCTTACGGTTCAGCCCCGCGGGCAGCGCGCCGTCCGCCTCCAGCGCGTCGAGGACGGCGTTCAGATGGGCGGTGAAACGGATGTAAAGGGACATGGGCAACGGTCCTGTAATCACCGTTCGTCCTGAGTAGCCATTGAGCTTGTCG
>DASVNT010000041.1:0-1728 GCA_036383715.1 Sphingobium sp.
TCGCGCGCTACGACGATCTGGTGAACGGCAAGGAAGAGCCGATCGACGTCAGCAAGGTCGACGTGTCGATGAACGGCATCGAGTTGCAGGACCGCGAATTCATCAGCGCCATCCGCGAAGGGCGGGAACCCAATTCGAGCGTCGCCAAGGTGTTCGATTGCTACCGGGTGCTGGGCGAGCTGGAGGCGCAGCTGGGCTGAGCCGGGCGACAAGCCGGAGAGGGATTTTCATGAAAACGCAAGTTGCCATCGTGGGCGCTGGCCCTGCCGGGCTGCTGCTGGGCCATCTGCTGCGCGCCGAAGGGCTGGAGGTGGTTGTGGTCGAGCGGGCGTCCGCCGACTATGTGCTGGGGCGCATCCGCGCGGGCGTGCTGGAGCGCACGACGACCGACCTGATGGACCGGCTGGGCCTGAGCGAGCGGATGCGGCGCGAGGGATTGCCGCATGACGGCTTTCATTTGGCCGATGGCGAGCGGTTGATCCGCATCGACATCGCCGCGCTGACGGGCAAGCAGGTGATGGTCTATGGCCAGACCGAGCTGACCCGCGACCTGATGGAGGCGGCCCCGGAACGCGGGTTGGAGATCATCTATGAGGCGGGCGACGTCTCGCTGCATGATGTGGCGGGGGACGCGCCCTATCTGACCTACAGCAAGAATGGAGCGGTGCGGCGGATCGACGCGCAGTTCATCTGCGGCTGCGATGGTTTTCATGGGCCTTCGCGGGCGGCGATCCCGGCGTCCGTGGCCCGCGCCTATGAGAAAATCTATCCGTTCGGATGGCTGGGCATATTGGCCGACGTGCCGCCGTGCGACCATGAGCTGATCTACGCCAATCATGATCGCGGCTTCGCGCTGGCGTCGATGCGGTCGGAAACGCGCAGCCGCTATTATATCCAGGTGCCGCTCGACGAACGACTGGAGGATTGGCCGGACGAGCGGCTGTGGGACGAGCTGGCGGTGCGGCTGGGGCCGGAGGCGGGCGCGCGGATCACGCGCGGACCGGCGCTGGAAAAGTCGATCGCGCCGCTGCGCTCCTTCGTGTTCGAACCGATGCGGCACGGGCGGCTGATGCTGGCGGGGGACAGCGCGCATATCGTGCCGCCGACCGGGGCCAAGGGCCTCAACCTGGCGGCGTCCGATGTGTTCTATCTGTCCGAAGCGTTGATCGGCTGGTTCAGGCGGCAGGATGCGGACGCGATCGCGGGCTATTCGGACCGGGCGCTGGCGCGCATCTGGAAAGCGGAGCGCTTTTCATGGCAGCTGACGCGATTGATGCACCGTTTCCCGGACAATGACGCCTTCGACCGGCGGATGCAGCTGGCGGACCTCGACTATATCGCCTCGTCGGTCGCCGCGCAGACGGCGATTGCGGAAAATTATGTGGGATTGCCGCTTTGAGACTGTGCCGAACGCCCTTTGCGTTTCCGTAGCGACGATGGCGGGCATTTCGGTTACAGGGCGCCATGATCCAGATATTGATCGATGCCGACGCCTGCCCGGTGAAGGAGGAAATCTACAAGGTCGCCCTCCGCCACGACGCGCCCGTCGTCGTGGTCAGCAACAGCCATCTGCGCATTCCCAGTCACCCGCGCATCACGCGCACGGTCGTGGGCGACGGATTTGATGCGGCGGATGACTGGATCGTCGATCATGCGGCGCCAGGCACGGTCGTCATCACGGCCGACATATTGCTGGCGGACCGCTGCCTCAAGGCGGGTGGCGAGGTG
>DASVNT010000042.1:0-35092 GCA_036383715.1 Sphingobium sp.
CTCCTGCTCGTCCGTGGCGGCATAGCAGCGAGCCAGATAGAGTTGCCCGAACGCATGGTCGGGATATTTCTCGCACACATTCTTCATATAATGGATCGCGACATCGTAGCGCCCGATGCGCATATTGTAGTTTTCGATGAAATTGACCCGCAACTGGGTTTCATAGGCATAGGCCTCCAGCTTCTTGGGGTCTTGTCCGGGTATATTGAGCACCGTCTTGGTGGCGACGAAGTCGTCGTTGTCGGTGGACTGCAAATAGCCCTTCTCGACGCAGATGTCATAGAGGCGGCTGCCGAATATCGGAATGGCCAGATACACGTGAATCCAGTCGAAACCGTTTTCGAGCAGCATTTCCAATGTTTCCTGCCGATGCTCGTCCTCCTCGCCCGGCAGGCCCGCCACGATGAAGACGTGGCTGCGCACGTTGAACTTGCGCAACGCCTCGACGGCGGGCCGGATCAGCTTCTTCTTCAGCGGCTTTTTGATGATGTTGTTCAACACATGGTCGGAGCCGGACTCGACCGCCAGCGCCACGGCGGACACGCCCGCGCGGGCGAATAGCTCCGCCACTTCCTCGTCGATCGCATAGACGGCAACGCCGTTGGGGAATTCCAGCCGGATGTCGAGGTCGGCAAGGGCGGCGAGCAGCGCCTTTGCGCGCTCCTTGTCCTGAAAGAAATGATCGTCCTCGACCATCAGGACGGTCATGCCGAACTCGTCGCGCATGCGCCGGACGTCTTCCACCACACGCTCGATCGACATGAAGCGCACGGTGCGGCCGTGAAGCGAGGGGTTGGAGCAAAAGACGCACAGGAACGGGCAGCCGCGCGACGTGTGGATCGCCATTTCGCGCCGCGCTTCATTCGCATAGCGTTTGTCGATGCTGCGGCTGTTATAGTGATTGAGGTCCAGTATCTCGTAGTTGAGCGGCGCGATTTCATCGAGATTGTCGATGAAGTCATGGGCCGGTATCTTGTTGCGGGCCACGCCGTCCCGCGTAATCCACGCCTTGTGGTCCGCCAGAACCGCATCGCGGTCGTCTGCATCCAGCAAGGTCTTGAGCGGATTTTCGCCTTCGCCCTTGCAGATGGCGTCCAGATCGGGGCAACGCTCCAGCATCATCTTGTGCGCGGCAGAGGGCAGGCCGCCGCCGGCGATGGTCAGGATCGACGGGTCGAACGCCTTGACCGTGGCGACGAGCGACTGAATATAGCGGAACGACGAATTGAACAGGGCGGAAACCCCGACAATATCCGGTCGGAAATTCGCCAGAATATCGTGCAATTGCCGTGCGAATATTTCCTCGTGGCTGTCGGCCCTGCCGTCTTCGACCAATTCTTTCAGCGTGACGTTCAGATCGACGAGCTGGATTTCCACCTCGGTCGTGCAATTTCGTTTGAGATAGGTTTCCATCGACAGGATTCCGTACGGAATCGTGAATGCGGGCAGGACGGCGTTCCGCACTTTGCCGATATAATCGGCGGCGTTGAAATAGGGCGGAATTACAAACAGCAGTTTCGTCATCAATGCGAGCCCTGTTCAACATTCGACACGCGCATTTGTAGAGCGGGGGTCGGGAAAGCGAAAGTGCTTTCGGATGCCGCGATCCTTCCCCTTCTGGCAACGCGGCCCGGCCCTGCGCGGCGGTGCACATGGAAGTGAAACAGCCCCCGCCGTCCCACATCATGCGGCGTGCCGATGCACAGTTCATCGCAGAATGAGCGCGAATTACCCGGTCCGCAGGCAGGATTTACGCATATGTTCATCTGCCAGCAAGGTTAACGCGGACAGCCAAGGGGCCTCAGTGTTCGTGTGCTGCGAAATGCCGCACCCGTCGATGAACGAGATGGAGAGGGTGTTTGACCGCCGGTTTCGCCACGAAAGGGCGGTTGTTGGACGACAATCTGCGGAGACGCAGGGCTGGTTGGTCTATCTTTATAGGAGTAGCGCAATGACTGGCATTTCCAAAAAATCGAGAGCTTTCTTTCTGGCGGCAATGCTGGCCGTGCCCGCAACGGCTGGCTTGGCCCAGTCTCAGGGGGGCGGCCTTACCGGAGGGGCCGTGACGGACACGTCTCCGCCTGAGGTGACGACGACGACGAAGGGGCCGGAGATCGAAGGCATTATCTCTGCACGCAGCGGAGACAGGATGCAGGTGACGACCGCCGATGGGTCAAAGCCCATCGTGCGCATCACCGACGCCACCCGGATCAAGTCGAGCGGCGGCTTTCTGAGCCTGAGCCGGAGCAAGCTGGCGGCCACGTCGCTGCTCAATGGCCTGCCGGTTTCGGTCAGGACATTGCAGGCGGGCAGCGAACTGGTCGCGAGCACCATCGACCTCAAGAGCAAGGATCTGAAGACCGCGTCGATGATCCACAACGGCACCGATCAGCGTTTCGCCGAACAGAGCGCCGCCACGGAAGCATTGCGTGGCCGGATGGGTGACATCGACAAGTATAATGTCAAGACGACCACGGACGTGAACTTCGACACCGGCAAGGCGGTCCTGTCCGATCAGGCGAAGGCCGACCTGTGCTCCGCGGCAACCGCTGCCGAGGGGATGGACAACGCCCTGCTGCTCGTCGTCGGCTACACGGATTCGACCGGCAGCGACGAACTCAATCAGCAGTTGAGCGAAAAGCGCGCGAGCCGTGTGGTGAATTATCTTCAGCAGGTTTGCCACTGGAAGCCCTATCGCATGCTGACCCCCACCGGCATGGCCGAAGCCGACCCGGCAGCCAGCAATGACACGGTAGAGGGCAAGGCCCAGAATCGCCGCGTCGCGGTGAACGTTCTGGTCAGCAAGGCCGTCGACGGCTTGTAAGATATGCACAGGGGTGGGCCTGGCTCACCCCCTGTCGCGGCCTATGCGCTCCCGATTAATGGGCAGGCGATCGACTGGGCCCGGTGCGACCCGATGATCGCCGTCGCGCAGGCGCGCGCCGAGCGGATCGGGGCGCTCAGCGCGGAATTCGCGCGGAGGGCAAGGCGGACGAGAGCGGCTATTTCCGCATCCCGCTTGACCTGCCCGATCCCAGGGCACGCGAAAAAGCGGCGAGGGTGACGACCGCGGCGGAGGATGTGTCTCGTATGGCGGAGTGAGGCCGGTCCGACTTATGACAGGGACAGGCTCTCCGCCAGTTTGTGGAACTTCTCCAAATCCTTGTCGAAGAAATAGAGCGACGGCGCCTCGTAGATCACGAGGTAAAGCTGGCCCTTGACCATGGCCCCGACGCCTTCGCCCTTGCGCTGCACCTCGTCATCGGCGCGCATGAAGGAATAGGTGAATTTGATGCCCTTGTTGCCGCTGAGCAGGGCAGGTTCCTGGCTGTCGATCTGCATCTGGTTGACCGCGAACTGGCTGCGATAGGTGGTTTCCAGCAGGGCGGGAATGTCCGTGATCAGCATATTCCCTGCGACCTTCGGCAGCGGCCGGTTCTTCTTGTCGATTTCCCGCAGGATCGGTTCGCCCACGGGTACGCCTGCAAAGAAAACGACCTTGTTCAGGGCGTCGCCGTCCAGCGTCCACAGCTCGACGCGCTTGCCATCCCGGCGGCTCAGCCGGTTCCATTCGCCATCGGGTTTCGCGCCCAGCCGCGACTTGGCGATGCCCGCCTGCGGGCCGGGCGCGATCAGGGAGTTGGCCGAAACCACGGATGCCGTGAGGGTCGCCGCTGCAAACAGGAAAAGTGACGTGCGCATAATATCTGTCCTTAGTTCGCCAGCAGGGCGTTGATGGCCTTGGCATCTGTCGCATCGGGATGGGCGGTGAGATAGGTGGTGAGCGCGGCCCGGCCCTCGTCGGCCTGACCATTGCGCATCAGCGCGAGGCCGAGATTGCGGTCCAGTTCGGCGGAGGTGTTTCCCGCGTCCTTCGCTTGCCGGTAGAACTGGCTTGCAAGCTGGAGGTCCCGTGGGTTTCCGCGCCCCCGGTGAAGCTCTGCCCGCGCATAGAGCAGGTCGCCGGTCCAGCCAGACCGATCGGACAGCGTCTGAAGGATATATTCGCTGCCGCCGAAATCATTGCGTTTGATCTGCGCCGCCAGAAAACGGGGGAGATAGGGTGCGATGGCCGCGTCATAATCCTTGCCCCGCGCATCGCCGCCTGAGGGCCAATTCGCGGCCTCCTTGGCTAGGTAGGTGGCTCGCATCAGGGTCGCGGGATGGGAATCGAAAAAGCCGGCGGAATATTTCTGCTGAACCTTTTGCTTGCGGCCCAGCGCACTGGCGTCCTCCTCCGCCATCAGCGACTGCCATATTCGGGCAGCCGATCCGGCGGGATAGCCCGCTCCCGCGAGATATTTCAGGCCGAGCAGGTCGGCCTGCGTTTCCTGCTCGCGGTTGAAACGATAGATGGAACCGATCAGGGACAGGTTGGTGTCCCCCACGGGCGTATTGCTGATCCCGCCCAGCACGGACAGCCACGCCATCGCATCGGACGTGCCCCGGCGGTTCTTGAATCCGAATACCGCATGGCGCAGTTCGAAATGGGCGAATTCATGGCCGAGAACCGCCGCCAGTTCCGCTTCGTCGCGGGCGCGGAGCAGCAGGCCCGACCACACCTCCATCGCACCATTGGGCATCATCGTTGCGTTGAACGAGGGGATTTCCATCGCGTAGACACGGACGCCCGTGCATCTGTCCTGCCCGACTTCCCGGCAGAGAACGTCGCGCAAATAGGTTTCCAGCTTCCCTTCGCGGATACGCAGCGGACTGTCCCGCAGCCGCCGCTCGCGCTCGTCCGCCTCCATCCACAGGCCGCGTTCATCGACCGTGGTCGGTTCATAGGCGGGCGTGTAGGGCGGCAGGCTTGCCTTGTTCTCCGCCGCCGGGAGCGGATGGGGCGTCGCCAGTGCGATCGCTGCCATGAGGGCCAGTATGACCTGCCTCATGCTACTTGCCAGCCGAGGCGACTTCTACCGGCTTGCCCGGAAACCCTTCCAGTAACTGTTGCACGCGCTTTTGCGCGCCTTCGGCGGTTCGGACATCGCCGCCCATCTGCCGGTCGGCGTTGAGCCAGACCAGTTCGCCGGTCTTCAGGTCGACCAGCCCCGCATAGCCGGAATGGACGCCCGACGTCACGCCGACGCCGCCCAACATGCCGATGATCTGCAGCATCTTGCGCCCGGTCGAGCCATATTCGTCATGCGTCGAAATAAAGAGCGCGTAATCCGCGCCTTCCACGGATTTCAGCGATGCGATGCCGGGGCCGACCGCCCACTCGAACCCCTTGTCGCGCTTCTTGGTGGGGAGGCGGTTGCCCGGAAAGAACTGATATTCGATCACGGAGTCCGCAACCGCGCTGAACAGATGCGAATATTGGGTGACCAGCGCGCCCTCGCCGGTAGCTGCCTCCGCATAGGGCGTGACCTCATTGCCCAGCCGGGATTGTTCTTGGCCGAGGGCGGTCGCCAGATTTTCGCGCGCCTGCACGGTCCAGTCGGCATTTGGTTCGTACATCCCGCCCGTGGACTGGGCACCGACCTGAATCATCGGGCGCATCAGCATGATCCGAACCGTGCCGGACTTGAGCGAGAAGCCGGGCTTGTTCCCCGTCTTTTCCTGCGCCGATGCGGCGGCAGACAGGCAGAGTGAAACAGCGAGCAACACTGCCCGTGCGCGAAGGTGCGATTTCAAGAACTATCCCCCCAGATTTCCTGTCCTCATCTAAGCGGGGAATATTGGGAGAGTAAATACGCTATCGTTATGAAAAATCGAAAACCGATGAAGTTGACTCATGACTTGGATCAATGCTTCGCGGCTTTGCGAATGACGAGGAACAGGACAAATAGCGAGAGGCCGACGCCCGCCAGGGTGAGGGCCGTGCCATAGCGGTGCGCGGCGCTCTCCAGAGCAGGCCCCAGCAAATAGCCCAGCCCCGTGAAGAGGCCGCCCCACAACATCGCGGCGACCATGTCGAGGGCCATGAACACTCTGGCCGACACCTGCGAAGCTCCGATCGCCACCGGCGCCACCGCGCGCAGACCGTAAGCGAAGCGGAACAGAAGGATGAACCGGACGGGGTGGCGCTCGATCATCAGCAGGGACCGCCCGAAGGCGGGGCGCCGGGCGACGGACTGCACGAGGCGACTGTCGCGAAAGACGCGGCTCAGATGAAACCAGAACTGATCGACAAGGAAGGCGCCGCCCACCGTCGCCAGTACGGCGGCATGGGGCGACACCCATTGGCGATGCGCGAACACGCCGCCTGCCAGGGCGAAAGGTTCTCCTTCCAATGCCGACCCCAGGAAAATGGCGATCAAACCATAGCGGACGATCAGGTCTTCCAAGGGCAAATTCTCAGGGCCTCCGCGATAGCGAAAAAATCCGTGGCGTGTCGAAAGTCGTCAAGTGCAGTGCGTTTCGACGCATCATATGCACAGACCTGTTCATAAACGATACCGAGGTGAGGATTTTCATGGGCGACATCATTCTCGACTGCTCCGACATCGATCAGCATCTGGGCAAGGCGATCACCTCGTCGCGCATTCGCGAACCGATCGCCAACAACGACATCCGGCGCTGGGCGCATGCGATGCACTATCCCAACCTCGTCCATTATGATCCGACCTTTGCGGAGCAGAGCCGCTGGGGAAAGCTCGTTGCGCCGCAAAGCTTTCCGTGCGCGACCGACGACGGCATGGGCACATCGCCCGCCTGCGTCGGCGGCATACCC
Source organism: Sphingobium sp. (assembly GCA_036383715.1). Classification (GTDB taxonomy): domain Bacteria; phylum Pseudomonadota; class Alphaproteobacteria; order Sphingomonadales; family Sphingomonadaceae; genus Sphingobium. Next base: position 6,677 of record DASVNT010000042.1, read on the forward strand.
AACTCCCACCTGTTGTTCGGCGGTGAGGAATGGTGGTTCGAGGATCGCCGCATCTCCGCTGGCGACATGGTCTATAACGAGCGCATTCCGTTCGACTATGTCGTCAAGGAAACGAAGCTGGCGGGGCCGACCTGTTTCCAGCGCGGCGACAATTTCTACACCAACCAGCATGGCCAGTTGCTCGCGAAGCAGCGTTCCACCGCCATCCGCTACAATGCGGCGGCAGGCGGCGAGAACGTCAACAAGGACGAGTTCGAGGAGCCGGAGTGGAGCGACGACGAGATCGAGGCGCTGGAGAACCGCAAGCTTGGCTGGATCAAGGAAATCCACGCCCTCGGTCATAAGGAGCGTTGGTGGGACGATGTGAACATCGGCGACACGCTGCCGGAGCGCGTCTTTGGCCCCCATTCGATCGCCAGCTTCACGACCGAATGGCGTGCGTGGATCATCAACACCTGGGGCGCGGTGCAGGTGCGCAAGATCGACATGATCGCATTGGGCTTCACGCCGGAAATGGCGGGCTGCGAGAATGATCCGGACGTGCTGCTGGAAAACCCGGAAATCACCGACGGCGCCTATTACGGTCCGTCGCGCGGACATCTGTTCCCCAAATATGCGCGGCGGATCGGCATGCCGCGCGCCTATGGCTATGGCGGCGCGATGGGGGCATGGGTGATCGACTATATGTCGGGCTGGGCCGGCGAATATGGCATGGTGCTCCACTCGGTCGCCAATTTCCGGGGACCGGCGCTGTCGGGCGATGTGACCATCCAGACCGCTGAGGTCGTCGACAAGACGGTCGATGCGGAGGGCCGCCACCTCATCCACGTCAAGCATCATATGGCGACGCAAAAGGGCACGACCATGGCCACGGGCACTGCCGAAATCCGGCTTCCCAAAAAGCCCGCATGAGTTGACCGGCTGAAGAGGAGAAACGATGCTTGAGCCGCTGTCGGTCGTCGATTGCGTCATTCAGGGGGACGCCCGTCAGTTCCAGTAGGGCGGGTCGTCAAATGCTTGTGGAGAAGGAAAGGGGGAGTAAGTCGATGCCGACGGTCTATATCAGCGGCTTCGGCCCCTCCGACACACATTACACCCCCGTACCATGAGGCAGAGAGACAATGACTGACTTTACCGGAAAGCGCGTATTCGTCATCGGCGGAAGCCGGGGTATAGGCGCGGCCATCGTTCGCCGTTTCACGCGCGATGGTGCGGACGTGGCGTTCACCTATGCCGGGTCCGCCGACGCTGCGCAGGCGCTGGGCACGCAGACGAGCGCCCGGCCCATCCAGTCCGACGCGGCGGATCGCTCTGCCCTGACATCCGTGATCAAGGCGCAGGGCGCGCTCGACATCGTGGTGGTCAATGCAGGGGCGTTCATCATGGGCGATCCGCTCGAACTCGACCCCGACGCCATCGACCGCATGATCGATATCAACATCCGCGCGCCCTATCATGCCGCCGTCGAAGCGGCGCGGCAGATGCCGGAGGGCGGACGGATCATCGTGATCGGGTCGACCAATGGCGACAGGATGCCGTTTGCGGGCGCATCCGCCTACGCCATGACCAAGTCCGCGCTGCAGGGCATGGCGCGCGGTCTGGCGCGGGACTTTGGTTCGCGCGGCATCACCGTCAACATCGTCCAGCCCGGCCCGACCGACACGGACATGAACCCCGGCGCGGGCGAGGCAATTGGCTTCATGCACAGCTTCATGGCGATCGGGCGTCACGCCACGGGGGATGAAGTCGCGGGCATGGTCGCCTATCTCGCGGGACCGGAGGCCGCGATGGTGACGGGTGCGATGCACACGATCGACGGCGGTTTCGGCGCCTGATCCAGAGCCTGCGCCGACCCTTGGCGGGTCGGCGCGGGTGCTTATTTGCCGGAGGGGACGATGGAAGCGGGCTTTGGCCACCACGACAAGGTGTGCAGGTCATGCGCCGAGGTCCACACGCCCGCTTTGGTATAGCGCAGGGCACCGCTGCCCGATGCTTTCCCCGCCCGCGCCAATATGGCGAGCGATGTGGGATCGATCACGGCGAATGTCTGGTCGTCGGTGGTCCGCAGCCACACCTTGCCGCCGCCCGTGTCTATGTCCCCATATTTCAGGTTGTCGCCGACCTTTACGCGGCCTGTCACATCGCCGCTGACGGGATCGATGCGCGCGACCGTGCCGTCGCCCTGTTCCTGAACCCATACCCCGCCTTCACCCGCGGCGAGAAAGCCGGGCTGCTTGCCGAGCGCGGTTTTCTTCACCACGGCGTTGGTGGCGGGGTCGATGCGCTGGACGCTTTGTTGCGCGCTGCTGACTGCCCAGACGGATCCGAAACCGAAAGCGAGATACCATGTGCCCGGATCGACGGGGATGGAGGCCGCGACGCTGTTGGTTTTGGGATCGACGCGGGCGACCACGCCCTTATCGTCGCTCGCGACCCAGATCGATCCCGCGCCCGCCACCACGTTGAGTTCGCCCATGGCATTGGCGATGCCGGTGGGGATGGTGGCGGTGATCTTTGCGGTGCGAATGTCGATCCGGTTGAGCGTGCCGTCCTTGCAGTCGGCAACCCACAGGGATTTGTGCGCGATCGCCATCGCGCCGCAGGGGTGGGTCATGGGGACTTCGGCCAGCTTGCCGGTCCGCGACCAGTGCTCCACACGGCCCTTGTTCGTGGCCCACACCGTCTTGCCGTCTATCGCCAGAAAGTCGGCGAAGCCGGGTACGGAGATCACCTCCTCCGCCTGCGCCAGAGCGGCGGCGGGGAGGGCGGCGAGGCCCGCCGCCGCCAGCATGAGCAATGTGCCGATCCTACGCATGGATGCTGATCCTCCTCTATGCCGTCAGGCGCGCTGTGCGATATAGGCGCGCCATCCGCCCAGGCTGGTGATGTCGAGCGCGCCGGTCATGGCGCGCGGTTCGGAGACGAAGCCCTTGACGCTGCTGCCGTCGGCCAGCGTCACCGTGCCGATGGCGAGCGGAGCGGGCACCTCGACCACGAAGCTGCCGAATTCCGCGACGCCCAGTTCGTAGATTTCGACCGCGATGGCGCCGCCGCTCTCGTCATGGACCAGCGCGGGCTTGGGCGGCACGCTCTCCGTCATGGCGTAAAGGCGGTAGGTGGGGGCGGTTTCGGACGCGCCGATGAACTTCGCCTCGCGCGAGGTGAGTTGCCAGTGGAGCGGCATGCCCTCCAGATGCGCTCCGACGACGGCGAGTTTCACGGTTTGCATTTTGCCCTCCAGATCAAGTGGCGGCGGCGGCGGAAGATCCGCAGCCGAGAGATAGGCGTCCGCTGTGTCCAGCAGCGCAAGGTCGGTGTCGGCCGGGCCGATCAGCGTGATGCCGAAACCGGTGGCATTGCCCCGTATCCCGGCGGGCATGGCCACGGCGGCCATGTCCAGCAGGTTCACGAAATTGGTGTAGAAGCCAAAGGCGCTGTTGAGCGCGACCGGGGCGGCGCGCAGTTCCGCGACGCGATAGGTGGTTCCGGCGGTGGGGAAGGCGAGGAGATCGATGCTCTCCCACAATATATCCGCATGACGCTTGAGCTCGGCAAGTCGATAGATGCCGTTGAACAGCTCGACCGCGCCGATCTCCAGCCCCGGCTCGACCACTTCCCGAACGGTCGGGTCGATGGCGTCGGGGTTGCCGATCAGAATGTCCTGCATGGCGGCTGTGCGTTCCGCGACCCACGGTCCGCTGTAGAGAAGCTGCGCCGCTTCCTGCAGCGGGGCGAGGTCGATCTGCACAATATCGGCCAGTGTGGACAGTTTTTCCAGCGCGCGGTCGTAGAGATATTCGGACTCGGCATCGCCGAAGAATACCCGCTGGTCACGGCGCGGCACACCGATGGTCTTGCGCTGCAAGGGCCGGTTCGCCAGCGCCTTGGAATAGGGATCGGCGGCGTCGAAGCCCGCCACCACGCCATCGACCAGACGCGCGTCCGCCGTGTCGTCGGTGAAGACGGTGATGCAGTCGAGCGTGCGGCAGGCGGGGACGAGGCCGCTGTTGCTCCACCGCCCCTTGCTGGGCTTGAACCCGACGAGATGCTGGAAGGCGGCGGGAACGCGGCCCGACCCGGCGGTGTCGGTGCCGAGTGCGAAGGCGACCAGTCCCGCCGCCACCGCGACGGATGAGCCAGAACTCGATCCGCCGCTGACATAGGCGAGGTTATGGGCGTTGCGGGGCGCGCCATAGGGGCTGCGCGTGCCGTTGAGGCCGGTGGCGAACTGGTCGAGGTTGGTCTTGCCGATGCACAGTGCGCCCGCCGCCAGCAATCGCGCGACCACGGTGGCGGAGGTGTCGGGGCTGTAGGCGAAGGCGGGGCAGGCCGCCGTCGTCTCCAGCCCCGCGACGTCGATATTGTCCTTAACCGCGAAAGGCACGCCCGCCAGCGGCAGCACTTCGCCCGCCGCCACCCGCGCATCGATGGCACGGGCTGCGGCCAGCAGATCCTCCGAGGTCGTCCGGCTGATCCAGATTTGCGGCTGGATCGCGTCATAGGCGAGGAGGCGGGCGATCGTTTCCTCCGCCACGGTGACGGCGCTGGTCCGTCCTTCGTTGACGGCGGCGGCGATGGCGGTCGCGCTGCGGCGACTGAGGTCGGTCATGCGTGCCTCCTGAGCGCCAGCATGGGCGAGCCGGGTTGGAGTGACTGGCGTTCCTGCATGTAGAGGGCGGCGACGATCCCGCTGCCGGGGCTTTCCACGGGGCATTCCATCTTCATGGCCTCGATCACGGCGATGGTGTCGCCGGCCTTCACCTCGTCGCCCGCCGCGACGAGCAGTTTCCAAACGCTGCCGCCAAAGGGCGCCTCGATCAGGTCGGCGCCGTCGGGCACCTGAACCGCGCCCGCCTGCGGCACATCCTGTTCCGCAAGGTCGGCGGTGCGGTCGAACTCGCCGCGCCGCTGCCATTCGGCGCGTTCCTCATCGAAGGCGGCCTGGCGATTGGCCTCGAACGTGGCGATCCCTTCCGCATTGTCGGCCAGATAGGCGCGGTAATCGGAGAGGCGGAATTCCGACTCCTCGATGCGGATGGAGCGACGCCCGCTGGGGAAATCGCGCCGCCACTCGGCCAGTTCCTCGGCACTGACCGGATAGAAGCGGATCTGGTCGAAGAAGCGCAGCAGCCACGGCTTGCCCTCGATGAAGGCGTCGGTCTGGCGGTGGGTGTTCCATACTTGGATGGTGCGTCCGAACAGCTGGTATCCGCCCGGCCCCTCCATGCCATAGATGCACATATAGGCACCCCCGATGCCCACGACATTGGGCGGCGTCCATGTGCGCGCGGGGTTGTATTTGGTGGTGACGAGTCGGTGACGGGGATCGACCGGGGTCGCCACGGGCGCGCCGAGATAGACATCGCCCAGACCCATGACGAGATAGTTCGCCTCGAAGATCAGATTCTCCACGGCGGCGACATCGGGCAGGCCGTTGATGCGGCGAATGAACTCGATATTGTCTGGGCACCAGGGCGCGTCGTCGCGGACGGCGCCCATATATTTCTCGATCGTCTCCAGCGTCGCCGGGTCGCGCCAACTGAGCGGCAGGTGGACGATGCGCGACGGGATGGAGAAGTCGGTGAGGTCGCCCAGCCGCTCCTCCGCCGCGATCAGGGCGGCGAGCGCGGCCCGCTGGTCCGTCACTTCGCCGTCGAAGTGGAACTGGAGCGAGCGGATTCCGGGCACGATGTCGATGATGCCGGGCAGGGCGAGCCGTTCCAGCTCCGTCATCAGCGCATGGACTCGGATGCGCAGTTCGATGTCCAGCACGATGGGGCCATATTCGACCAGGATGTTCCGGTCGCCCTGCTGGCGATAGACGGTGCGCGGACGGCCCGGCCCCTCGGCAATCTCTGCGAGTATCGGGGAGAGCGTCTCCATCGGGCGGGCGGGGCTGGTGGCGGTGACCGTGCCGCTCGCGACGAGGCCGCGTTGCAGGGCGTTCGCCGCCGTTGCGTCCCCGATGTTGACGGGCACGAAGCGCAGCTTGTCCCCCGGCGACAGTTGCCCGATCTTCCAGCGGTCGGCGGCGATGATGACGAACGGGCAGACGAAGCCGCCGAGCGAGGGGCCGTCCGGGCCGAGGATGATCGGCATGTCGCCGGTGAAGTCCACCGCGCCAATGGCATAGGGATTGTCGTGGATGTTGGACGGGTGCAGGCCCGCCTCGCCGCCATCCTTGCGCGCCCAATGCGGCTTGGGTCCGACGAGGCGCACGCCGGTGCGGTTGCTATTGTAATGGACCTGCCACTCGGCGGCGACGAAGGTGGCGACATCCTCGTCCGTGAAGAAATCGGGTGCGCCATGCGGGCCGTAGAGGACGCGCAGGGTCCATTCTGTCGACAGTGCGGGCAGGGCGACCGAAGGGAGTGCTGCGGTGATTTCCTCATTGCCCAGATGCAGCGTGTCGCCCGCCAGCAGGCGGCGGGCGGCATGACCGCCGAATTGTCCCAGCTCGAATGTGCTGCGGCTGCCCAGATAGGGCGCGATGTCGAGGCCGCCTGCGAACAGCAGATAGCCGCGCATGCCGCCGCCGGAAGCGCGGCCCATCGTCAGCGTCTGCCCTGCACCGACGTTGAGTGCTTCACCCCGTGTGACCGGAACACCGTCGAGCGCCGCGCCGAAATCGGCACCCATCAAACAGATGCGCGCGGGCGCGGCAAAGGCGAGCGAGGGGCCAGTGACGGTGATCTCCAGACCCGCCGTTCCCTCCGCATTGCCGAGCAGGCGGTTGCCGAGGCGGAAGCTCTGGTCGTCCATCGGGCCGGAGGGGGGGACGCCCACGGCCCAGAGATTCTGGCGGCCCGGCCAGTCCTGCACCGTCGTCGCGGTGCCGCCGCTGATCACGCGGACGCTGCGCGGGGTGTAGGCGATGCTGTCGAGGACGCGGGTGGAGACTTCGCCGCTGGTGAAGGCGGGCGACTGCACCACGTCGCGCAGCCAGCGCAGGTTCGTCTCGATGCCGTCCACGCGGGACTGCGCGACGACGGCCTGCATGGCGGCGACGGCCTCCGCGCGGGTGGGGGCGTGGACGATCAGTTTCGCCAGCATGGGGTCATACCAGGCGCTGACCGTGCTCCCTGCCATCACCCATGTTTCCGCGCGGATGCCCGCGGGAAATTCGACGGCGGTCAATGTGCCGGAGGTCGGACGATAGTCGAGCGCGGGGTCTTCGGCATAGAGGCGCACCTGAATGCTGTGCCCGGAGGGCGTCGGTGCTACGGCGTCGAGGAAGGCGAACTCGCCCGCGCCGCCGCGTATCATCCATTCCACCAGATCGATGCCCATCACCTCCTCGGTGACGCCATGTTCGACCTGAAGCCGGGTGTTCATTTCGAGGAAGAAGAACTGCTCCCGGTCGGCGTCGTAGAGAAATTCGACCGTGCCCGCCGAGCGATAGTTGGCGGCCTGACCCAGCCGGATGGCCGAGGCGATGAGTTCGCTGCGCACGGCGGCGGGGAGGAGGGGGGCGGGGGCTTCCTCCACGACTTTCTGGTTGCGGCGTTGCAGCGAGCAATCGCGTTCGCCCAGCGCCATGATGCGGCCTTCGCCGTCACCGAAAATCTGCACCTCGATATGGCGGGCGCGGCGGATATAGCTTTCGAGGAAGATGCCCGCATCGCCGAAATTGCTCTGGCCGAGGCGGGCGACGGCGGCGAAGCCTTCGCTGATGTCTGCCTCAGTCTCGCAGATGCGCATGCCGATGCCGCCGCCGCCCGCCGTGGCTTTCAGCATCACCGGGAAGCCGATGGCGTTCGCGGCAGCAATGGCTTCGGCCTCGTCGGTGAGGAGGTCGGTGCCGGGGGCCAGCGGCACGTCATGGGCCGCAGCGAGCGCGCGGGCGCTGTGCTTGAGGCCAAAGGTGCGGATGTTATCCGGCGTGGGGCCGATGAACACGATGCCCGCTGCGGCGCAGGCGTCGGCAAATTCGACATTCTCCGCAAGGAAGCCATAGCCGGGATGGATGGCGCCCGCGCCCGTCCGCTGTGCCGCCTCGATGATCGCGGCGATGTTGAGATAGCTTTCCGTGGCGCGCGCGCCGCCGATGCACACGGCCTCGTCCGCTTCGGAGACGTGCAGCGAGGCTTCGTCCGCGTCGGAATAGACGGCGACGGAACGCAGGCCCATGCGGCGCAGCGTGCGGATGATACGGGTGGCGATCGCTCCCCTGTTCGCGATCAGAACCGTGTCGAAGCTCATGCGGCGACGATCATGCGGACGGGGGTGGGGTTGAAGGCGTTGCAGGGATTGTTGATCTGCGGGCAGTTGGAGACGACCACGATGACATCCATTTCGGCGTAGAGGTCCACGGTCAGGCCCGGCGCGGAAATCCCGTCGACGATGCCGAGCGAGCCGTCGGGTTCGACCGGCACGTTCATGAAGAAGTTGATGTTGGACACGATGTCGCGCTTGCCGCGCCCTTCGATCAGGTTCGCCTCCAGGAAATTCTCGACGCAGGCATGCTGCGCCTTGGTGTGGTGGCCGTAGCGCAGCGTGTTGGACTCGCAGGAGCAGGCGCCGCCGATGGTGTCATGATAGTCGACGGCGCTGGCCGCGATGGTCATCATCGGGCGGCCTTCGTTGGAGCGCAGCACCGTGCCCTGCCGCAGGAACAGGTTGCCCTGCGCCGCGACCGTGTCCTGCGCGCTGTAGCGTTCGGTATCGTCGGCGGCGGAATAGAGCAGGAAATCGACGGCCTGATTGCCCTTCAGATCGACGATGCGCAGAGTCTGTCCAGCGGCGACATGGTGCAGCCACGGGGCGCGGGCGGGAACGGTGACGTCATGGACGACGGTGCCGGACAGGCCCGCCAGATGGGGATCGACGCTCATGCAGGTTGTTCCTTTTTTCAGCGACGGAAATAGTCTTCGACGTTCTGGAAGGCGCGCAGGCCCTCCGGCGTCGCGGTGCGGATCGGATCATCCTCGGCGGTGACGGGGCCGGTCCAGGCGGAGGCGCGCAGCGGCGTGACCGTCCACGCCTCGCGCGGGTCAAGGACGTGTGGGCAGTTGGCGATCACGACGATCACGTCCATCTCCGCGCGCAGCACGACGCTGCGTCCCGGCTCGAACGGGCCGACCTGCGGCGTGATCGTGCCGTCCGCCTCGATCCGGGTGCCCTTGAACAGCGTCAGGGACGGATGGACGTCGCGGCGGGTGAGGCCATGCTTCGCCACGCCGAGCAGGAAGCGGTCGCGGCCATTGGGATGCGGGCCGCTGTTGCTGCCGTCGCCATATTTCGCGCCATTGGTCGCCGCGTTGGAGGTGCCGCAAAAGCTGTCATGCGTGCCCGCATCGTCTTCCACGATGCTCATCAGCACGCGGCCCATGTCGGACAACAGCAGCTTGCCCTGACCCAGATAGGCGTTCCACTGCACCTTCACCGTGTCCGCGACGTTCAGCCGTTCGGTCGGCATGTCGGCGTTGAAGATCAGGATCGAGGCGCAGGCGTCGCCCCGGAGGTCGATCAGCCGCAGTCGCGAACCGCGCGGGAGCCGGCGCGTGGCATAGCCGCCCGCCGCGATGACTTCCTCCCACAGCAGGTCGGAGGGGGTGACACCTTCGGGCAGGTCGTCCGCGACCGGAGGCAGGACCGGCATGGCCTCGACCACCGTGCCTGCCATGCTGCGCGCATGGTCGCGGGCCGCCAGCGGATTTGCGAGAACTTCGGTCATGCGGCGGCTCCCTTGGAAAGATGGCTGCCGGCTTCCTGCTTGTGCAGGGGCGGCAGCAGGGCGGTGGTGGTGACGAGTTCCAGTTGCTGAACCCCGCGCACCCGGCGCAGCGCGTCGCACAATTCCTTCAGCCGCACCGCCGGTCCCTGCACCAGCAGAACCTCCAGCGATTGATCGTCCTCCAGAAAGACATGCTGCGAGGAGATGATCTCCTTGAGGTAATCGACCTGCGTCAGCGCGAGCTGGTGCCGCACGCGGCCCCGTTCGCTGCGGTAAACGATGGTCAGCGTGCCCGCGAGCATCTCGTCAGGGCGGGTCAGGGCTTCATGCTCGGCCAGGGCGTGGCGGATCAATTCCGCCATCAGTTGCGAGCGGGACGGCAGTTCACGCTCCTCGACCATCATGTCGAGCTGCCGGAGGAGGTCTGCGGGGAGGCTCATGCTGAGCCGGGCCAGGGTTGCGGTGTCGGAACTCATGCTCGGTTCTCGCTTATGATATGCAGTCTTCTTCGACCGGGGCGGCGGCGTCTTCGCGGGCGGCCTGATCGAACCGATTTCGGAGAGGAAGGTCGTAGACGGCGGTCGCACCGAAGCGATGCGGCGCGTGGGGATCGTGACGGCGCTTGTCGAGCGCCAGCACGCGGGTTCCCAGCGTGAAGGCTTCCCGTATGTCATGCGTCACCATGATCACGGTCAGGGAATAGTCGCGCCAGAGTTTGGTGATGAGCGCGTGCATGTCGGCGCGGATACCGGGATCGAGCGCGCCGAACGGCTCGTCCAGCAACAGGATGCGGGGCTTTTTGAGGAGCGCCTGCGCAATGGCGAGCCGCTGCTGCATGCCGCCCGACATCTGTGCGGGATAGAGGTGGAGGCTGTCGCCCAGACCCACGGCGGTCAGCATGGCGGTCGCTTCGTCTATGGCCGCGCGGCGGGCCGCGCCGAACAGCCGTGCCGTAAAGGGCGCCTGTTCGCATTCCAGCCCGAAGACCGTGTTGCGCAGGGCCGACAGGTGCGGGAACACCGAATAGCGTTGAAACACCACGCCCCGGTCGGGACCACATTCGGGGGTGAGGGGCGTGCCGTCGAGCAGGATGGTCCCGCGTGTCGGCACTTCCTGCCCCAGCACGACCCGCAGCAGGCTGCTCTTGCCCGCGCCCGACGGCCCGATGATCGAGACGAAGGAACCGGCCTCTACGTCGAGGTTCACCTTTTCGAGGACGACCTTGTCGCCATATTCGACCCAGACGTCGCGGAGGGTAAGGAGGGTGCTCAATGGCTTGCTCCATGGGCCCAGGGGAACAGACGCTGGCTCAGGAAGGTCAGCGCCACGTCGATCAGGATGGCCAGCAGGGCGATCCACGCGACATAGGGGATGATGACATCCATGGAGAGGTAGCGGCGGACGAGGAAGATGCGGTAGCCAAGCCCGACATCGGACGCGATCGCCTCTGCCGAGATCAGGAATACCCACGCCGGGCCGAGCGACAGGCGCACCGCCTGCAACAGGCGCGGCATGGCCTGCGGCAGCGCAACGCGGATCATGATCTGCCAGCTACTCGCGCCCAGAGTCTGCGCCTTGATGATCTGTTCGCGGGGCAGGGCGGCGACATGGGCGGCTATGTCGCGGACCATGACCGGCGCGATGCCGACCACGATCAGGGCGACCTTCGCCGTTTCCCCCAGCCCGAGCACGATGAACAATATGGGCAGCAGGGCGATGGGCGGGATGACCGCGATGCCCGTCACCAGCGGCCCGAAGGTGGCGCGGATCGGTGGCAGCAGGCCCAGCACCAGCCCGACGAGCAGCGCCGTCAGCGTGGAGATGCCGAGGCCGATGCCCAGCCGCTGGAGACTGGCCAGCGTATCGGCCCAGAAGACCAGATTGCCGGATAGCGGGTCGGGCTGGAACAGCAGGGCGGCCATGCCCTGCGCCATGCCGCCGGGCAGAGGCAGTATCTTGTCGGACGGGTTCGCCGCATGGCGATCTGCCGCAAAGACCAGATAGGTTATGGCAAGAAGCAGGATGGGAGCCGCGCCGAGCAATAGGCGGTCGCTCCGTTTGATTTGGCGGTTCACCCAACGCATTGTCACATCATCCTAATGCAGCGAGGTCGGACGGTCTCAGAGCTTTCCGTCGGCGGCGAGCTTCATGTAGCTCTCGTCGAACCGCAGCGTCACATGCTGCGCATCGCCCAACGTCTTGCCTCCCGGAAACGCCATGCCCACCGCGTCGGCGGACGTCGCGCCCTTGAACAGGCCCTTGGAGAAGCTGAAGTCGCGCACCCGTTTCATGGTGGTCAGGAGCGAGGGGGCGGAGGTCGCCGCAACCGCGGCCTTCGGATCGGAATAGAGGAAAGTGGTCGCCAGCTGGCTGTCGAACATCTCCGGCTTCGATCCGGCCAGTTTCGCCATGGCCGCGCGCGCGTCCTTACCCTTGGCGTCCTGCTGTTTCATCAGGGCGACCGTCTCGTACCAGATGCCGGTCAGCGCCTTGCCGAGGTTCGGATTGGCCTTGAGCGTTGCAGTATCGACGACCAGCAGGTCGAGGATCTCGCCGGGGATGTCGGCGGAGCTGAACACTTCCTTCACGCCAGCCTGTTGCTTCATGACCGACAATTGCGGGTTCCAGGCGACGGCGGCGTTCACATCCGGGCTGGCAAAGGCGCCGACGATGTCCGCGTCGGAGGTGTTGACCGTCTTGACGTCGGTGAACGCCAGCCCTGCATTGCCCAGCGCGCGGGCGAGCAGATAGTGGGAGACGGACAGTTCCACCAGATAGACCTGCCGCCCCTTGAGGGACTTGAGGTTGTCCGCGCCTTTCAGCAGTATGCCGTCATTGCCGTTGGAATAATCGCCGACGATGATGGCGCTGGTGTCCTTGCCACCGGCAGCCGGAATGGTCAGCGCGTCCATGTTCGCGACAGTAACGCCGTCGAATTTTCCGGCGGTATACTGATTTACGGACTCAACATAGTCGTTCACCTGAACGATGTTGATCTTGATGCCGTATTTATCCGCCCATTTCTTTACGATGCCGGCCTGCTGGGCATAGGGCCAGGGCATCCAGCCTGCGTAGATCGACCAGCCGATATTGAACTCGTGGCGCGGCTCCTGCGGTCCGCTCGGGGACTGCGAACAGGAGGCGAGGAGCAATGCTCCCGCTATCAATGCGAACCTGCTCGCCTGTCCCACCCGTCTCAGCATGATTCGATCCCCTTTCGCATCGCAGCATCGCCGCAAACTTTTCCGTTGTCCATGCGAAAATATTACCGATGTTCATTTTTGTAATAAGTCGGCGTTTTCGGGACTGGAGGCTCGGACCATCACGCCAATGCGCCTCAATCCAAGGGCTATTGAGGGAAAAAGGCTGAGCCAGCAGGGGAGAATCAGCAGGCCCCGAATCGGAAGAAATGATGTGTGGCATGGGAAGGTCGCGATCGATTCATCGCTCAAAAAATCGGGAGATTCACCGGGTCCCTGTCTTCTTCGTGTAACAAACATGGCTGTTTTCTGCGATGCAGCATGAGTGTCGCTCATACCAAAACGACTGAAAATTATTACTCTTGACGCATAATGTAATATCGATACCGTATGTCTTGTCGCCCTGTCAGGGAGGCAACGAAGAAATTGAATCACCAACGTTGAGCCGGTCGTCGGCCTGATTTGGGAGATTTCCATGGATCGAAAGACTGCTGTCGGCCTGCGCTCTATACTATTGTTTACTTAGCGGTCGGCGATGATCTGCCGCAGGCCCTCCGAATGTAGGTTGAACAGAGACAGGGCGGGCCGTCGCACCGTAGAAAACCTGTCCATCATGACGATAGTTGCGACGGAATACCGAAATGACAGGCCGGAAAACGGCCAAGGCGCCGGCATATAGTCAGAGCGTCATCGGGAGGGATGTCACTTAGCGAGGCTTTCTGAAGCAAAAGGGGGCTGAAGTGACCAAGAGATCATTCCGTACAACATTGTTTTGCGCGACCATGCTGGTGGGCGTCACGGCAACGTCCGCGTTCGCGCAGAGCGCGCCGGACAATGCCGTCACCGACGACAACGCCAATGAAATCGTGGTGACCGGCACGCGCCGCACGATCACTTTGCAGGACGCACCGATCAACATCAGCGCGGTCAGTTCCGAACAACTCGCCAAGCAGCGGATCGACGACGTCAAGTCGCTCGCCGCCTTCACGCCCGGCCTGACCGTGACCGATACGGGTCCGAGGTCGAGCGGCAACATCGTCATGCGTGGTATCTCGACCGAAGATGCCAGCGGCAGCAACTATAACAACGCCGTCGGCATCTATCTGGGCGAAGTCCCGCTTTATCTCGACTTCAAGCTGCTGGACGTCGCCCGTGTCGAGGTGCTTCAGGGTCCGCAGGGCACGCTCTACGGTCTGGGCACATTGTCGGGCGCGGTGCGCTATATGCCGAACCGTCCGACCACTGATCGGATCACGCTGGACGTCCATGCGCGCGGCTTTGGCCAGTCGCATAGCGGCAACCCCGGCGTGAACGTCGATGGCACGATCAACCTGCCGATCATCAAGGACCATGTCGCCCTGCGCTCGACCGTCGGCTGGTACGACAACCCCGGTTTCATCGACTATACGCACCTGCTCCAGACGCCCGGCGTCTCCAACCCGCAGCCGGTTCGCGGCGCGACGGCGGCGCAAGGCTCCTTCGGCAATGCGGCCGATTATGCGGCGAACTTCTACACCAAAAAGGACGTGAACTACGAGCGTACGTTCACAACGCGCAACCAGCTGCTCCTCGAAGCCAATCCCGACCTCAAGCTCTACCTGACCTTCGCGCATCAGGAGACCAAGACGGAGGGGCGTCAGGGCACGGGGGTCGGTGTGCTGGGCACCGGCAAATATGAGGGGCCGTGGCGCTATCTTGAGCCGGTCGATCGCAGAGCGGATCTCTTTGCTGGCGAACTCAACGCCAATCTCGGTTTTGCGCAGCTTGTCGCCACCGTCGCCTTTACCAACCAGAAGATCAAGCAGCAGAACGACAACACCGATCTGCTGCTCGACCTCGACTATGGCTATGAGCAGTTCCCGAACTTCTCCTCCTACAACCAGCAAACCGAATATTATCGTCAGTTCAACGGTGAGGTCCGCCTCGTGTCCAGCCACGGCGGACCGTTCAACTGGGCGATTGGCGGTTTCTACAACAATCTGCGCAATAGCCGCCAGTATCGCGAATATACGCCGGGTTATGTCGAGTTCAACAACGCCAATATTGGCATGCTGGATGCTTTCGGCGATCCGCGCGCCTTCATCAATCGGCCGGACAACCTCGAATATATGTCCTTCGTCAACACGCGGACCAAGGAAAAGGCCGTCTATGGCGAAGGCACCTTCCACATCACCGACGCATGGCAGGTGACGGGTGGTATCCGCTATTTCAAATATGACGCCTTTGCAGAGGGCGGAACCGACACGCCGCTGACGGCGGGTGGTCAGCGGCGCACGCCCTATCCGCTCGTTCAGTTCACTTCTGCTCGAATCAAGACGGGCAGTACTGCCGATGACGGTATCGTGTGGAAGGCCAACACCTCCTACAAGTTCAGCCGGGATCTCCTGGTCTATGCGACCTACAGCACGGGCTATCGTACCGGTAACGTCAATCGCGTGGCGCCCTGTACCTTCACCCCGGCCAATGTCCCGCCCGGCCAGAATGTCTGCGCCTATCCCAATGAGTTGGTCTACACGCCGGACAAGACGAACAATGCGGAAATCGGCGTTCGTGCCGCGCTGTTCGACAGGCGCCTGCAACTGACCGTTTCGGGCTTCCACATCGACTGGAAGGATGTTCAGGTCCAGACGCAGACCGTCAACGGCGCCGTCGGCGTCACGGTGAACGCCAAGAACGCCGTGTCACAAGGTTTCGACGTATCCGGCCAGCTCAAGATCACGCCGCGTCTCTCGTTCCAGGGCACCTATTCCTACACGGATGCCCATCTGACCGAGAATGCGTCGGGCATCGTCGTCAGCCAGGGTGTCGCGGAAGATGTTTACAAGGGCGACCGCCTGCCCGGCACGCCCAAGCATTCGGGCAGCGCGCAGATCAGCTATACCTATCCGGTCGGCGATGGTCAGAGTATCGAGGCGAACTGGGCGACGACCTATGTGGGCAACATCTATTCCCGCATCGGCCTGCGCGGTAATGGCGAGATCATGCCGAGCTACACCACGCACCGCGCGTCCGTGACCTATCATAGCGAACGGATGGATATCGGCCTGTTCGCGGACAATATCTTCGACAAATATGCGATCACCGCGATCAACAACGACGTCAGTTCCTACAACCAGACCCGGAGCGGCGTCGTCGAGCGTTATTACTCCAACAATGTCCTGACGCCCCGCCGCGTGGGTGTCGACATCCGTTTCCATTACTGATGGAAGCTCCCCTCTCCGCTCCTGTGCCAGCCCTTTGGGTGCAGGGGCGGAGTAGGGTGTTTGACGTATCTAACCGCTCCATTTTTGCCTGTACCCTCTCTAACAAGGGACGATCAAGGTAAGTCGCCATGAAGCAAAAACTCTTCGACCTGATGCCGCCCGCGATGATCGCGCTGGTCATAGCCTTCTGGGCCTATGGTCCAAAGGCGCTGATCGACAATCCCTGGACCATCGTGGTGATGTCGCCCCTAATCACGGTGTGCGTGCTCGGCCTCGAATGGGTGAATGAGCGGCATGAGGGCTGGCGCATGAACAAGCGCGAGTTCTTCACGGACGTCTTCTACATGATCCTGAGCGCCACCGTGGTCTCGTGGGTGGCGACGGCGATTGCCGAAGATCCGCTGGCGGCGGCCAAGAAATCCATGGGGATCACCACAGAATGGGCGATGCACCTGCCGTATCTCGTGCAGATCGGGCTGGTCATTTTGGTGATCGAATTTGGCCAGTACTGGATGCACCGGGGCATGCACAACTGGACCCCGCTGTGGCTGACCCATGCGCCGCATCACCATATCACGCAGTTGAACGCGATGAAGGGCGCGGTGGGCAATCCCATCGAACTGTTCCTGATCAGCCTGAGCGTGGTCGCGCTGTTCGACCTGCCGATGGCGTCCAAATTCGCTGCGTTCAACGTGATGGGCGTCATCTCCAGCTTTGCCCATGCCAATGTGCGGGCCGATCCGCCGATCTGGTATTCCTTCTTCTTCACGACGATCCGCAACCACAGCCTGCATCATTCGGTGCCCTATGAGGATACACGGCATAATTACGGCAACTCGCTGATCCTGCTCGATCGTATCTTCGGCACCTATCTGGAGGGCGAGGCGAGCGTCGTGGGGCAGGATGAGCGCAAGCGGCTGTCGATCTGGGAGCAGACGATCTTTCCGTTCCAGCCGATGATCGCGGCGTATAAGACGCGGCGGGAGAAAGCCGCATCGGCGGTCATGGTCGAGCGGTCGGACAATATCGCGGCCTGAAAGCTTTGGGCTGCACCTCCTGCATGAAATCTGTATCGTCATGACAGTGGACCCCGGTACAGCCTCATGATGACCGTGAAAGACCGGATCGCCGCAGGACGCAGCGCCCTGTCGCGCGGCGACCTGCAGGCGACACAGCGCCTTGCCGCCACATTGGTCGCGGACATGCCGGACGGGGCGGAGGGCCATTTCCTGCTGGGCATCGCCGAAGCGGCAACGGGGCGCATACAGGCGGGCATCCAGCATATCGGCCACGCCGTCTCCCTCGACCCGCAGGGCGAATATCGCGCGCATCTCGCCCGGCTCCTGATCCTGACCCGGCAGGATGGCGAGGCGGCGGCGGTGCTGCGCGATGCGGAGGCGGCGCTGCCCACCGACGCGCTGAGCCGCGATACCATGGGATGCATCTACGCCCGGCTCGGCGATCATGCCGCGTCCCTGCCGCATTTCACCGAAGCGGTCCGGCTGGAGCCGGGCAACAGCGACTATCGCTATAACCGGGCCGTCGCGCTGAACTTCCTCGGCACTGTCGATGAGGCGGAGGCGGCGCTGGAGGACCTGATCGCGCTGGTCCCCGGAGAGGCGCGCGCGCATCATCTCCTCGCCAGCCTGCGCAAGCAAAGCCCGGCGCATCATCATGTCGAACGGCTGACGGCGGTGCATGCGGCGGCGCGCGCGCCACGCGACCGGCTGCTGCTGGGCTATGCCCTTGCCAAGGAGCTGGAGGATGTGGGGGATCGCGATGCGGCGTTCGATCGCCTCTCCGTCGCCAATGCGGAGCATCGCCGCACGCTGCCCTATGATTTTGCCAGTGACGCCGCGAATTTCGACGCCATCGAACGCCACTGGCCCGTGGCGGCTGCGGCGCCCGTCACCGATCCGCCATCGGCCGCGCCGATCTTCATCATCGGCATGCCGCGCACCGGCACGACGCTGGTCGATCGCATCCTGTCCTCGCATCCCGATGTCGAAAGCGCGGGCGAGTTGCAGGCCATGCCGCTGGCGGTGAAGATGGCGGCGGAGACGCGCACCCGTACCGTATTGGACCCGGACACGATCGCGGCGGCGGCGCGCGCGGACATGGGCGCCATCGGGCGAGATTATCTGCGCCGCGCGGTCCATCACCAGCGGGAGGCGGGACGGCGGTTCACGGACAAGTTTCCGAGCAATTTCCACTATGCGGGGTTCATCGCCCGGTCGCTGCCCGCCGCCACCATGATATGCGTCCGCCGTCATCCGATGGACACGGTGCTGAGCAATTTCCGCAACCTGTTCGCGATCAGCTCCCGCTATTACGACTATAGCTACGACCTGATGGACATCGCCCAATATTACGCGCGGTTCGACCGGCTCATGGCCTTCTGGCACCGCATGCTGTCGGGGCGCATCCTCGAAGTTCGCTATGAGGATCTGGTCGCGGATCAGGAGGGGGAGACGCGGCGGCTGCTCGCCCATTGCGGCCTCGGCTGGGCGGACGAATGCCTTGCCTTCCACAGCAATGCCGCACCCGTCTCCACGCCGAGCGCGGCGCAGGTGCGGCGGCCCATGTACCGCGACAGCGTGGCGCGCTGGAAACATCATGCCGACGCGCTGGAGCCGGTCCGGCGTTTCTTCGAGCAGGCCGGGATCGCCGTGGATTGACGTGGCCTATCATGGCCTTGCCCGGCGGCATGAGTTTCTCTAGTCCTGCGGTCGTGACAGACATGGCGTTCACTCTGGCCCGCCGTTCATGCGCGATGCTTTGCCTGTTCCTGGTCCTGTGGTTCGCAGCGATTCAGGGATCGAACGCGGTCGATCGTATCCAGCATATCTCGTCGGGCGACATGCTGGGCGACCATCGTCACGCGCTGCCCGGCCTTGTCACGCTGGATGAGGTGGAGGCGCATGTGGATGCGCAGGCTGAAGCGCCGGGCGCGGATATGGCTGGCCTGCCCTCCGGTCATCATCACCATAATGCCGACCACGGATCGGGGCTGCCCGCGCAATTCCTGACGGAAGACGGGGTACGGGCGGACGCCTCATCGCGCATCGGGATTCCGCAGGTGGCAGCCGTCACCGGCATGATCGCCCCCGTCATGGAACGTCCGCCGAAGCTGCCCGCCATCGCCTGATCCGCGCCGGTTGAAAAGGCGCGGGTGATTCCATGCCTTTTGCGGGGGTTTCGACCCATGTTCCAATGCCTGTTCGGGCGTGCCGGTGCGCACGCCACATATTCCCTGCGCGCCGGTGCTGCGCTGATCCTTCTCTCGACCGCCGGGCAGGCGTCCGCCGGGACGCTCACTCTGCAGGACGTGCTCCAGCGGGCGGCGCAGGCTGATCCGTCCGTCGCCGCAACCGCCGCGCGCGTCGAGGCGGCGCAGGCCGGGGTGCGTCAGGCCGGTGTCAGGCCGCTCGACGCCATCGCCTTCGACGCGGAGAATTTCGCCGGGACCGGCGCTTACACCCCCGCCAATATGGCGGAGACGACGGCATGGTATGAGCGGACATGGGAGCGGGCGAGCAAGCGGGATGCGCGCATCGACGCGGCCCGTTCCGATCTGGGCGTGGCGGCACAGCGGGGCCGGGTCCGCACGCTCGACCTCCTCGAAAAAGTGCAGGGCCTGTGGGTCGAGGCGCTGGCGGCGGAGGCGGCCATAGCCGTCGCGGACGAGCATCTGCGCGTGACGCGCGAGGTGGAGGGGGAGGTTGCCCGCCGCGTGTCCGCCGCGCTCGACCCGCAATTCGCGGTCCAGCGTGCGCGTACCGATGTGGCGCAGGCGCGCATCGCAAAGGATCAGGCGGAGCAGGCTGCGAGCATCCTGCGGCAGCGGCTGGCGCTCTATTGGGGTGAATCGGTTGATTTCACGCTCGACACCGCGCCGTTCGAGGTGGTCGGTGACGCCAGTGTTGCCGGGGTTCAGACATCGCCCGACCTCGACCTGCTGGCGGCGGAAAGGGCGGCGGCGGGCGCTAAGCTGCGCGTGGAGGAAAGCCGGAACGTCGCCGACCCCATAGTGAAGGCAGGCGTGCGGCATCTGGCGCAGACCAATGACGTGGCGCTGGTGGTCGGCGCGTCGATCCCGCTCGGCACCCGCAAGGCGAATCGCGCCAATGTCGAGCGCGCCATGGCAGAGCAGGGCGCGGCGGAGGCCGAGTTGGCGGTGACACGCATAGAGCGCGAGCGGGAGATAGCGGGCCTGACCGCCACGCGCGTCGCCCTCGCCAGCGAGGTGGCACGCATCGACCGGGAAGTGCTGCCCGGTGCGCGTCGGTCCGTGGCGATGGTGCAGGACGGGCTGCGGCGAGGGGGCCTCGCCTTCACCTATCTGGAGGTGTCCAACGCCCGCGCCGTCGTCACGCAGGCACGGCAGCGGCGGATCGACCTGCTGCGCCGCTATCATCTGGCCGGGGCGCGGATCGATCGCCTGACGGGCCGCTACGCCAGTCTTTTGTCCAGCGCGGAGAACCGCTGATGAACCCGAAAATTCTGTTGCTCACCGCTTGTGCGCTGTTGTCTGCCTGCGGGGCTTCCCCCGAAACTGGTCATGAGGAAGAAGGCCATGGCGCCGCTCAGGACGCCTTTGAGCGCGGCCCGCATCGCGGACGTATGTTGCGCGATGGCGACTTCGCGGTCGAGATGACTATCTTCGAGGATGGCGTGGAACCTGAGTTCCATGTCTACGCCTATCGCGACGGCAAGCCCGTCGCGCCCGCGGACGTAAAGCTGGCCGTCGCCCTGACCCGCCTCGGTGGCCGTGTCGATCGCTTCGCCTTTGTGCCGAAGGACGACTATCTGCGCGGCAATGGCATCGTCCACGAGCCGCATAGCTTCGACGTCCGGGTGACGGCGACGGAGGGCGGGCGGACACATCGCTGGGCCTATGCCTCCTATGAGGGGCGCACGACCATCTCCGCCGAGGCTGCCCGCGCGGGCGGCGTCCGGGTCGAACGGGCCGGCCCCGCCACGGTCGCGGAACAGGTGGAGATGGCAGGCCGGATCGAGATCACGCCGGAGGGCAGGGCGGAAATCCGCGCGCGCCTGCCCGGTGTCATCACATGGATGGGCGGGGGCCTCGGCCAGCCGGTCGCGCGCGGTCAGGTGCTGGCCCGCGTGGAATCGCAGCATTCGCTCATCACCTATCCCGTGCCCAGCCCCATTGGCGGGATCATCGTCGAGAAGAATGCCAATGTCGGCGGCGTGACCGGCGACACCCCGCTGTTCGTGGTGGCCGACCCGCGCAAGCTGCACGCCGAATTCTTCGTCTATCCGCGCGATGCGGAGCGCGTGCGCGTGGGGCAGAAGGTCGAGGTGCGCAGCCTGTCGGGCGACACCCGGTTGAAGGCAGAGGTGGAGGCCATCGTGCCGACCGCCGATATCGCCAGCCAGACGCTGATGGCGCATGTCCATCTGCCCGAAGCCTCCGCCAACGCGTTTCGGCCCGGCATGGGGGTGGAGGGTAGCTTCTCCCTGGGCGAGCGGGCCGTGCCGCTGGCCGTGCGCACGCGCGCGATCCAGCGTTTCCGTTATTTCGAGGTCGTCTTTGCCCGCGTCGGCACCACCTATGAAGTCCGCATGCTCAGGATCGGACGCCGCACGCCGGAATGGACGGAGGTGCTGGGCGGACTGGAACCGGGGACGGACTATGTCGCCGACGGGGCCTTCCTGATCCGCGCCGACATCGAGAAGTCGGGGGCCAGCCATGACCATTGAGGCTGCCCCCCAATCCGCGCCCTCTCCCCTGCTGGAACGGATCGTCACAGCGGCGATCCGCTTTCGCTGGGCCGTCATGGCGGCTGTGCTCCTGCTCTGTGCGCTTGGCGTGTGGAGCTTCAGCCGCCTGCGCATCGACGCCACGCCCGACATCACCAATGTTCAGGTGCAGATCAACAGCACGGCGACGGGCTTTTCTCCGCTGGAGGCGGAACAGCGGATCACCTTCCCGGTGGAGACGGCCATCGCGGGCCTGCCGGGCCTGCACTATACCCGTTCCCTGTCCCGTTATGGTCTGAGCCAGGTGACGGCGGTGTTCGCCGACGGCACCGACATCTATTTCGCGCGCCAGCTCATCAACGAGCGATTGCAGGGTGCGCGCTCCCAGTTGCCGCCCGCCGTCGTGCCGGAAATGGGACCGATCGCCACCGGCCTCGGCGAAATTTTCCTCTACACGGTCGAGGCGGAGCCGGGCGCGCGCAAGGCGGACGGCTCACCCTATACGGCGGAGGATCTGCGCACGCTTCAGGACTGGGTGATCCGTCCCCGCCTGCGCAACACGCCGGGCGTGACGGAGGTGAACAGCATCGGCGGGTTCGAGCGGCAATATCATGTCACTCCGCTGCCCGAACGCCTGTCCGCCTATGGTCTGACCCTGAATGACGTGGTGGCGGCGCTGGGCCGCAACAACGCCAATGTCGGCGGCGGCTATATCGAACGCTATGGCGAGCAATATCTGGTGCGCGTCCCCGGACAGGCGGCGGGCATCGACGACCTGAAAGCCATCATCGTCACCAATCGTGGGGGAGTCCCGATCCGTATTGCGGACGTTGCAGATGTCGGCATGGGCGAGGAACTGCGCACCGGCGCGGCGACGGAAAATGGCCGGGAGGTGGTGCTGGGCACTGTCTTCATGCTGGCCGGGGAAAACAGCCGCATCGTGTCCAGAGCGGCGGCGGAGCGGCTGGCGGAGGCGGGCAAGGCCCTGCCGCCGGGCGTCGTGGCAAAGGCGATCTACGACCGCACGAACCTCGTCGAACGCGCGATCTGGACGGTGGAGAAGAACCTGCTTGAAGGGGCACTGCTGGTCATCGTCATCCTGTTCCTGCTGCTGGGCAATGTGCGCGCCGCGCTGATCACGGCGGCGGTCATTCCCGTCACCATGCTGATGACCATCACGGGCATGGTGCAGGCGGGGGTGTCCGGCAATCTGATGAGCCTCGGCGCGCTCGATTTCGGCCTGATCGTCGATGGAGCCGTCATCATCGTGGAGAATTGCCTCCGCCGTTTCGGTGAGGCGCAACAGGCACGGGGGCGGTTGCTGGCGGTGGAGGAACGCTTCTCCGTCGCGGCGGCGGCGACGTCGGAAGTCATCCGCCCGTCGCTGTTCGGCATCCTGATCATCGCGCTGGTCTATGTGCCGATCTTCGCGTTGACAGGCGTGGAGGGAAAGATGTTCCATCCCATGGCGATCACGGTCGTCATGGCGCTGACGGCGGCGCTGATCCTGTCGCTGTCCTTCGTCCCCGCCGCCGTCGCCCTGTTCGTCACGGGCACGGTGGAGGAGGCGGAAAGTCGGATCATGGTCCGCGCGCGGGGCCTGTACGAACCCGCGCTCGCATTTGCCCTGTCGCGGTCCAAAGCCGTGGTCGCGGCGGCGGTCGGGCTGTTCGCGCTGGCCGCCCTTGCCGCCACGCACATGGGGTCGGAGTTCATTCCCTATCTGGACGAGGGCGACATCGCGCTCCACGCCCTGCGCATTCCGGGCACCAGCCTGACGCAGGCGGTCGCGATGCAATCCGCGCTCGAACGCCGGTTGAAGCAGTTTCCCGAAGTGGAGCGGGTGGTCGCCAAGATCGGCACGGCGGAAGTCGCGACCGACCCCATGCCGCCATCGGTCGCGGATACCTTCGTCATGTTGAAGGACCGCAGCCAATGGCCCGATCCGCGCAAGCCCAAGGCGGTATTGGTCGAGGAGATGCAGGACGCCGCGCGGACCGTCCCCGGCAATAATTACGAGTTCACCCAGCCGATCCAGATGCGGTTCAACGAACTGCTGTCCGGCGTGCGCGCGGACGTGGCGATCAAGCTGTTCGGTGACGATCTCGATACGCTGCACCGGCTGGGGCAGTCGGTCGAGACGGTCGTGGGCGGAATAGACGGGGCGGTGGACGTGGGCGTGGAGCAGGTGACGGGGCTGCCCGTGTTGCAGATCACGCCCGACCGGGCGGCGCTCGCGCGGCTCGGCCTCAACGTTGGTGACATTCAGGATGTCGTGTCCATCTCCATCGGGGGCGTGGAGGCGGGGCAGATGTTCGAGGGGGATCGCCGTTTCCCGATCATCGTCCGCCTGCCGGAGAATATTCGCACCCGCGCCGACGAGATCGGCCGCCTGCGCATTCCCCTGCCGCAAACGGGCGAAGGGGTGCGCGGCTTCGTTCCTCTGGCGGACGTGGCCCGCGTGGACGTGGTGATCGGCCCGAACCAGATCAGCCGGGAGGATGGCAAGCGCCGCGTCGTCGTCACCGCCAATGTTCGGGGCCGCGACCTCGGCTCCTTCATTCGCGCGTTGCAGGCAAAGGTGGGGGCGGAGGTGGACCTGCCGCCGGGATACTGGATCACCTATGGCGGCACGTTTGAACAATTGATCTCTGCTGCGCAGCGACTGCGGCTGGTCGTACCGGCGGCGATGCTGCTGATCCTCGGCCTGCTCTATGCCTTGTTCCGGTCGATGAAGGATGCGGCGATCGTCTTTTCGGGCGTGCCGCTGGCGCTGAGCGGCGGGGTCGCGGCGCTGCTGATACGGGGCCTGCCGCTGTCCATCTCGGCGGGGGTCGGCTTTATCGCGCTGTCCGGCGTGGCGGTGCTGAACGGTGTGGTGATGCTGAGTTTCATCCGGGACTTGCGGGGGCAGGGGGCGGGTATGGAGGATGCGGTGCGGCAGGGCGCGCTCAGCCGGCTGCGGCCCGTGCTGATGACTGCGCTCGTCGCCTCGCTGGGCTTCGTCCCCATGGCCTTCAATGTCGGCGCAGGCGCGGAGATGCAGCGGCCGCTGGCGACGGTGGTCATCGGCGGTATCCTGTCGTCCACCCTGCTGACGCTGCTGGTCCTGCCCGCGCTCTATCGCCTCGTCCACGGTCGCGCCGCCGGGGAGGCCGCGTCCCGACCGTAGGACATTCATACGCAAATACTATGCGCAGCACATAGCCGCCGTCTCGCATTCCAACGGGGCGCTGCATTATCTGGAGCACTGCAGACGCCATGCGCCGCCTCCCGCGGCACGCGCTGCGGGAGCATCCCATGCAGGACATCCTCTGGATCGGCCTCATCCTCGCCCTGACCGTGGCAAGCGTCGGCTATGCCGCGCTGTGCGGTCGGGCATGAGGGAGGCGCGATCATGACTCTCGACCTCTGGCTGGCGGCGATCACCGCGCTCGGCCTTCTCCTCTATCTGGTCGCCGTCCTCGCGCGGCCCGAACGCTTTTAGAAAAGGCGCATCCGATGACATCCCAGGGATGGATCATGATCCTCGCCTTCGTCGGCATATTGCTGGTGCTGACCAAGCCGGTCGGCCTGTGGCTCTTTGCCCTGTACGAAGGGCGGCGGACCCCGCTCCATGCCGTGCTCGGCCCCGTCGAGCGCGGCTTTTACAAATTGTCCGGCATCGACCCGCAGGAGGATCAGAGCTGGCGGCGCTATGCTCTGCATATGCTGATCTTCAACGTCGCGCTGCTGCTGTTCACCTATGCGGTGCTGCGGTTGCAGGGCTGGTTGCCGCTCAATCCCTTGGGCTATCCGGGCCTGAGCGAGCATCTGGCGTTCAACACCGCCGTCAGCTTCACCACCAACACCAATTGGCAGAGCTATGCCGGGGAATCGACGCTGTCGAACCTGTCGCAGATGCTGGGTCTGACCATCCATAATTTCCTGTCGGCGGCGACGGGCATCGCGCTCGCCTTTGCCCTGTTTCGCGGTTTCGCGCGGCGCAGCGCCAGCGGTATCGGCAATTTCTGGGGCGATATGACGCGGGTGACATTGTACCTGCTGCTGCCGATTTGCATCGTCTACACGCTGTTCCTGATTGCCAGCGGCGTGCCGCAGACATTGGCGGGGTCGGTCGACGTGACCACGCTGGAAGGCGTGAAGCAGGTGCTGGCGCTCGGCCCGGTCGCCAGTCAGGAAGCGATCAAGATGCTGGGCACCAACGGCGGCGGCTTCTTCAACGCCAACAGCGCCCATCCGTTCGAGAACCCGACGGCGCTCACTGATTTCGTGCAGATGCTGTCGATCTTCGTGATCGGTTTTGGCATGACCTGGACGTTCGGCAAGGCGGTGGGCAACACCCGTCAGGGCTGGGCGATCCTGGCCGCTATGCTGACCATCTTTCTGGTCGGCGTGACTGTCACCTATTGGCAGGAAGCGGCGGGCAACCCGGTCCTGCACGCGCTGGGCGCGCCCGGCGGCAATATGGAGGGCAAGGAGGTCCGTTTCGGCATCGCCGCATCCGCCCTGTTCTCCGTCGTCACCACCGCCGCGTCCTGCGGTGCGGTCAATGCGATGCACGACAGCTTCACGGCGCTGGGCGGCCTGATCCCGTTGTTCAATATTCAGTTGGGCGAAGTGGTCGTCGGCGGCGTCGGCGCGGGCATCTACGGCTTCCTGCTGTTCGCCATCCTTGCCGTGTTCGTCGCGGGCCTGATGGTCGGGCGGACGCCGGAATATGTGGGCAAGAAGATCGAGAGCCGGGAGGTCAAGCTGGCCGTCCTCGCCATCGCGGTGTTGCCGCTCATCATCCTCGGCTTCACCGCCATCGCATCGGTGACGGACGCGGGACTGGCGGGGCCGCTGAACAAGGGGCCGCATGGCTTTTCGGAAATCCTCTACGCCTTCACCAGCGCGGTGGGGAACAATGGTTCCGCCTTGGCGGGCCTGACCGCCAACACGCCCTTTTACAACGGGCTGCTGGGCGTCGCGATGTGGGTCGGCCGGTTCTTCATCATCATTCCCATGCTGGCGATCGCGGGGAGTCTGGCGGCGAAGAAATATACGCCGGAAACCGCAGGCTCCTTCCCGACGACCGGCCCGCTGTGGACCGGCCTGCTGATCGGCATCGTCCTTGTCGTCGGCGGCCTCACCTTCCTGCCCGGCCTCGCGCTTGGTCCCATCGCGGATCACCTCGCGATGGTCCGTGGCCAGCTTTTCTGATCGGAGCATTCTCATGGCACGCACAGCGTCCAAATCGCTCTTTACCGCAGAGTTGATCGTTCCGGCGATCGGCGATGCGTTTCGCAAACTCGACCCCCGGCAACTGATCCGCAACCCGGTGATGTTCACCACCGCCGTCGTGGCGGTCCTGCTCACCGTGCTGCTCGTCGTCGGGCAGGATGGGCTGTCGGTCGGCTTCAAGCTGCAACTGGTCATCTGGCTGTGGCTGACCGTCCTCTTCGGCACCTTTGCCGAGGCGATTGCGGAGGGGCGGGGCAAGGCGCAGGCCGCCTCGCTGCGCGCCGCCAAGGCCGAACTGACCGCCAAGCGTCTGAAAGGCGACGGACGGGACAGCGAAACCGTGCCCGCCAGTGTGCTTAAAATGGGGGACATAGTGCTGGTCGAAACCGGCGACCTGATCCCCGCCGATGGCGAGGTCGTCTCCGGCGTCGCGTCCGTCAACGAGGCCGCGATCACCGGCGAAAGCGCACCCGTCATCCGCGAAGCTGGCGGCGACAGGTCCGCCGTCACGGCGGGCACCCGCGTCATCTCCGACGAGATTCGCGTCCGCGTGACCGTCAATCCGGGGCAGGGCTTTCTGGATCGCATGATCGCGCTGGTCGAAGGGGCGGAGCGGCAGAAGACGCCCAATGAGATCGCGCTGACCCTGCTGCTGGTCGGCCTGACGATCATCTTTCTGATCGCGGTGGGCACGATCCCGGCCTTTGCCAGCTATGCGGGTGGATCGATCCCCGTGGCGATACTGGCCGCGCTGCTCATCACGCTGATCCCGACGACCATCGCGGCGCTGCTGTCCGCCATCGGCATTGCGGGCATGGACCGGCTGGTCCGGTTCAACGTCCTCGCCAAGTCCGGTCGCGCGGTGGAGGCGGCGGGCGACATCGACGTGTTGCTGCTCGACAAGACGGGCACGATCACCGTGGGCGACCGGCAGGCTACGGAGTTCCGCCCCGTCGGCGGGGCCAGCGCCGCCATGCTTGCGGAAGCGGCACTGCTCGCCAGTCTGGCGGATGAGACACCGGAGGGGCGCTCCATCGTCCTGCTGGCGCGGGAGAAGTTCAACCAGTCGATGGACGTACTGCCCGCCGGGGCCGAGGTGATCCCGTTCACCGCACAAACGCGCATATCCGGCGTCCGCATCGATGACATCGTGATCCAGAAGGGAGCGGTGGACTCCATCCTGCGCGCCAATCCCGAACTGGGCAGCGAACCGGCGACCACCGAGCTTCGCCGCATCACCGACGAGATCGCGCGCGCAGGCGGCACGCCTCTGGCGGTGGCGCGGGACGGCAAGTTGCTCGGCGCGATCTTCCTCAAGGACATCGTGAAGGCGGGCATCCGCGAGCGTTTCGGCGAACTGCGCCTGATGGGCATCCGCACGGTG
>DASVNT010000043.1:0-3173 GCA_036383715.1 Sphingobium sp.
AAGCTGTCAGGCGCGGGGCGGCGCGGCGATCGAAGCGGCGGCGGCGCGGCGGCTGGGCGTCGCCATGGGCGAAACGCGCGCCGATGGACAGATCAGCCTGGAGCCGGTCTATTGCCTGGGCCTGTGCGCCATCGGCCCCAATGCGCTGGTGGACGGGCGTCCGATGGCGCGCATCGACAGCGCGGCGCTGGAGCGCATCGCCGGAGCGGTCGGCGCATGACGCGGGTCTATATCAGCCGCGACATGGCCTCGGCCGCTTTGGGCGCGGATGATCTGGCGCGCGCCTTCACACAAGCAGGATGTGAGGTGATCCGCACCGGATCGCGCGGCTTGTTCAGCATCGAACCATTGGTGGAAGTCGAAACGGCTGAAGGACGCATCGGCTACGGCCCGGTCGGTCCGGCCGATGTCGCGGCGGTGCTGGACGACAGCCATGACAACCGCCTCGGGCCGATAGAAAAACTGTCCTTCTTCGCCGGTCAGCAGCGCTTCACCTTCGCCCGCTGCGGCGTCATCGATCCGTTGAGCCTCAGCGATTACGCCGCTCGGGGCGGATGGCAGGGGCTCGACAAGGCCCGCGCCATGTCGCCGCAGCAGGTCGTCGACGCGATCAAGGCGTCGGGCCTGCGCGGGCGCGGCGGCGCGGGCTTCCCCACCGGGATCAAATGGCAGACGGTGCTCGATGCGCCGGGCTCGGAGAAATTCATCGTCTGCAACGCGGATGAGGGCGACAGCGGCACCTTCGCCGACCGGATGCTGATGGAGGGCGATCCCTGCTGCCTGATAGAGGGCATGGGAATCGCCGCGCATGCCGTAGGCGCAGGCCATGGCTATATCTATATCCGTTCCGAATATCCCTTCGCCATTGCGGCCATGCGCGCGGCGATCGACGCGGCGGCGCATCTGATCGCCCCCTTCACGCTGGAGGTGCGCGAAGGGGCCGGCGCCTATGTCTGCGGCGAGGAAACCGCTTTGCTCGACAGTATAGAGGGCAAGCGCGGGCAGGTGCGCGCCAAGCCGCCGCTGCCGGCGCTGCAAGGGTTGTTCGGCCAGCCGACGGTCATCAACAATGTGCTGAGCCTCGCCGCCGTCCCCTTCATAATAGCGGAGGGGCCAGAGGCTTATGCGGCGGTCGGCTTTGGCCGCTCGCGCGGGACCATGCCGGTGCAGCTGGCGGGCAATGTCAGGCATGGCGGCCTTTACGAGATCGGCTTCGGCGTGACGTTGGGCGAATTGGTGAACGAGATCGGCGGCGGCACGGCGAGCGGCCGCCCGGTGCGCGCGGTGCAGGTGGGCGGGCCGTTGGGGGCCTATTTCCCGCCGTCCATGTTCCACCTGCCGTTCGACTATGAAGCCTTCGCGCAGGCGGGCGGGCTGATCGGCCATGCCGGGATCACGGTGTTCGACGACAGCGTCGACATGGCGCATATGGCGCGCTTCGCCATGGAATTTTGCGCGGTGGAAAGCTGCGGCAAATGCACGCCCTGCCGGATCGGATCGACGCGCGGGGTGGAGATTGTGGATCGGATTATGACTCTCCGTGCTCCTGCGAAGGCCGGAGCCCAGGGTGTGGAAGCGCAATCTGGCCCTAGGCTCCTGCCTTCGCAGGAGCACGGGAGTCTGGCCTATGCCCTATACTCCCGCTCCCCCTCCCGCATCGACACGTCACTCGAAGCGCAAACCACCCTCCTGCGCGACCTGTGCGACACGATGAAATTCGGATCGCTCTGCGCGCTCGGCGGTTTCACACCCTATCCGGTGCTTAGCGCGCTCGATCATTTCCCCGAGGATTTCGGCGCGCCCGGTCCTGTCAAGGAAGCTGCGGAATGACCTTCACCCGCGAAACCGACCACGGCACGCCGCCGACAACGGGCGAGAGCGTCACGCTCACCATCGACGGGCAGAGCGTCACCATGCCCGAAGGCACCAGCATCATGCGCGCCGCCTCGCTGACGGGATGTTCCATCCCCAAGCTGTGCGCGACGGACAATATGGAAAGCTTCGGCTCCTGCCGCCTGTGCCTGGTCGAGATCGAGGGACGCGCAGGCTATCCCGCCTCCTGCACCACGCCGGTCGCACAGGGCATGGTCGTGCGCACCCAGACCGACCGGCTGAAGCAGCTTCGCCGCGGGGTGATGGAACTTTACATCTCCGACCACCCGCTCGACTGCCTGACCTGCGCCGCCAATGGCGACTGCGAATTGCAGGATCAGGCGGGCGCGGTCGGCCTGCGCGACGTGCGTTACGGCTATGATGGCGCGACCAACATGGGGCAGGCGAAGGACCAATCGAACCCCTATTTCGACTTCGACCCCAGCAAATGCATCGTCTGCTCGCGCTGCGTGCGCGCTTGCGAGGAGGTGCAGGGCACCTTCGCCCTCACCATTGAGAATATGGGCTTTGAGTCAAAGGTCGCTCCCTCGCAGGGCGAGGATTTCCTGGGCTCCGAATGCGTGTCCTGCGGCGCCTGCGTTCAGGCATGCCCCACCGCCTCGCTGATCGAAAAGTCAGTGGTGGAGATTGGCACGCCGGACCGCGCCGTCATCACCACCTGCGCCTATTGCGGCGTCGGCTGCACCTTCCGCGCGGAAATGCGGGGCGAAGAACTGGTGCGCATGGTCCCGTGGAAGGAAGGCAAGGCCAATCGCGGCCACAGCTGCGTCAAGGGCCGCTTCGCCTGGGGCTATGCCCGGCATCAGGACCGCATCCTCAACCCCATGATCCGCGCGTCGGTCGACGAGCCGTGGCGCGAGGTCAGCTGGGAAGAGGCGATCGCCCACACCGCCGGCGAGTTCCGCCGCATCCAGGCGCAATATGGGGCGCGCTCCATCGGCGGCATCACGTCGAGCCGCTGCACCAATGAGGAGACTTTCCTCGTCCAGAAGCTGATCCGTCAGGGTTTCGGCAATAATAATGTCGATACCTGCGCGCGCGTCTGCCACTCGCCCACCGGCTATGGCCTGCGGACCACGTTCGGCACTTCGGCCGGGACGCAGGATTTCGACAGCGTGATGCAGTCGGACGTCATCCTGGTCATCGGCGCAAACCCCACGGATGGCCATCCGGTCTTCGCGTCTCGCATGAAGAAGAGGTTGAGGCAGGGCGCGAAGCTCATCGTCATCGACCCGCGCCGCACCGATCTGGTGAAGTCGCCCCATGTCGAGGCGGAACAT